>PFCD01000002.1 GCA_002778455.1 Candidatus Micrarchaeota archaeon CG10_big_fil_rev_8_21_14_0_10_45_29
AACAACATTTTTGTAAAATCAGATATCTCTAATCCAAACGCAAACTATATTCTCAGGGCTGATGGCAAAAATTGGAATGGGCTTTTTGCCCTTGGCATCCACGCCGGCTACTGCGATGACAGGCTCCTCGACGCCAACCTTCGGCCATTCTACCATCGTGGGGTGCTAGGCAAAAGGAACATCTAAAGCCCGGCAAGCCCGCTTCCCAAAAAGGAAACAAGAAACATCAAAAGCCATATTTTCCAGTCCCATCTTACAACCTTAAAGCCGTCAAGAGGAAAAATGGGAAGCAAATTAAACATCGCCAAAAACATATTCACCCTAAAGCCCATCACAAGTATGAGAGGCAGGGCAATTTCATACTCTCCCAAAGTAACAACATTTACCGCGCTAAAAAATATTGTGGAAAGCGCAAAAAACACTCCTGCAAGCATAATATTTACCGCAGGGCCGGCGGCAGAAATTAATCCGTTCTCTTTGAGGCTTATCCTCCTCTGCGCATATATCATAACGGCGCCAGGCGCCAAAAAGAGGGGGAAAACTCCCCAGCCCATAAGCTGGGGCACAATGGCAAGTGAGAGCATAAGCACCAGCCCGAATATCCAGGCGCGAAACCTTGCGCGCGAGCCGAATTTTATTGCAACATATTTATGGGCAAGCTCATGCAATACAAACCCGCTTCCAACAGTTATGCCAAATACTGCCATCAAAAAAACAAATTGCGCAGAATCAACATCCATCCCTCCGTTAACAAAGGAAAGCGAGAGGGAAATGGCTATCACTGAAGTAAGTATTTCTGCCCATTCCTGCGAATCAATGGCAAACTCTTGCGGCAAAAAATTCATAAAAAATTACCTTGCACTTAACTTTCAAAAACTCTTTCAATTTTTGCGCTATATCACTTTAATGTTTTCCTCAGGCGCCGCCTTTACTTTTGCGGGGGAAATAATGCCGGCATAGCTTTCCACTTCCCCCTCCATCTCATCATGCCCTACCCCTATTTTTATCATTTTATGCAATTTGCCGCTCTCAAGCGCTGTTGCAAGCTTTATTATTGTCCTGTTTGCAACCGGGTCGGTTGTTACAAGAAGCACCTTCTCTCCCTTCTGCACCCCGAAAAGATGCGGGTAGGCAAATGTGGATACAATGGAGAGGGCCAACGCAAGTGCCTCAAACTGTATTACCCTAAAAAGCAAATCAACTGCCCCGTATTCTGCCAAAACAAACGGCACCGCAAACGCCCCTATCATCGCAAGCGCGGTGAAAAGCGCAAAAATTTTTGAGAAAAAAATTATCTGCATAAATTGCCCCCTACCTAAACATGCTCAAATCCCTGCCGCTTTTGAACTTGTCAAGCCTTTCCACATCTGTTTTTGAGAAAGATGGCTTAATCCTTTTTTGCGCGGATTCAAAGTCTGCAGCCAAAATCGCAATCTCATCGCTTTTTGCAAGCCGGGTCCAGTCCGCCTTTTCCCCCGCATTCGCATAAACCCGCCTTATTGCCTCCATTCCCGCCTCGCGGCATAAATTCTCAATATCGGCTCCGGTATATCCTTCGCTTTTTTTAGCCATTTCCCCAAGCAAAACATCCTTTCCAAGAGGCATTTTCTTTGTATGCACCTTAAATATTTCAAGCCGCCCCGCCTCCTCCGGCACAGGTATCTCGATTATCCGATCAAACCTTCCCGCGCGCATAAGAGCCGGGTCCATAATATCCGGGCGGTTTGTTGCGCCAATCACAATAACATTTTTGAGGCTTTTCAAGCCGTCCAGCTCTGTTAGCAAAGTATCCACCACCCTCTCCCCCACATGGCTGCCGTCTCCGCCTCCCCTGTGCATCGCAATAGAATCCATCTCGTCAATAAATATTATGCAGGGTGCCGCCAGGCGGGCTTTTCTGAATATTTCCCTCATCATCTTCTCGCTCTCCCCTACCCATTTGGAAAGCACTTCGGGGCCCTTAATAGAAATAAAGTTTGTCTCCGTTTCCGTGGCAACCGCCTTTGCAAACATGGTTTTTCCGGTGCCAGGCAAACCCACAAGCAAAATTCCTTTTACAGGGCGTATTCCGAATTTTTTGAAAACTTCGGGGTGTTTTAGAGGCATTTCCACTGCCTCTTTCATCTCTTTCTTAATATTGGCAAGCCCGCCGATGTCTCCCCATTTTACATTCGGCCTCTCCACAAACACTTCCCTTAGCGCCGAGGGCTGAATTTCGCGCAATGCGTTGAAAAAGTCATCGCGCGTCACCCGCAAAGAATCAAGCACTTCGGTGGGAATATCCTCCTCCAAATTAATCGAGGGCAATATCCTTCGCAAAGATTTCATCGCCGCCTCTTTTCCAAGCGACTGAATATCCGCGCCCGTGTATCCGTGCGTAATGTTTGCAAGCTCTTTTATCAATTTATTGTTTTCATTGTCCCCTTCTGCAATAGGCATTGCCCTTGTGTGAATTTGCAGTATTTCCTCCCTCGAATCCCTATCAGGCACCCCTATCTCTATTTCCCTGTCAAACCTTCCCGGGCGGCGCAATGCCTGGTCAATGGAATTGGGGCGGTTGGTTGCGCCTATTACGATTACTTTCCCGCGTGTTTTCAGCCCGTCAAGCAATGTAAGCAACTGCGATACCATGCGCCTCTCAACCTCGCCTGTCACTTCCTCCCGTTTTGGCGCAATGGCATCTATTTCATCCATGAAAATTATTGTGGGCGCATTCTCCTCCGCCTCCTTGAAAATCTGCCTTAATTTCTCCTCGCTTTCCCCAACGAATTTTGATACCAATTCAGGGCCTGCAATATGTATGAAATTTGAATCAGATTCAGAAGCCACCGCCTTTGCAAGCAAAGTTTTTCCTGTGCCCGGAGGCCCGTATATAAGCACTCCTTTTGGCGCCTCAATTCCAAGGCGCTCAAATAATTCCGGGTGGCGCATAGGCAATTCCACCATTTCCCTTATTTTTTGCACTTCCTCTTTCAAGCCCCCCACATCCTCGTATGAGATGGTGCTTGCAACCGCACCCGCATCTTTTGCAGGCTCGTCTTTTAGCACAAATTCTGTGCTCTCATCAACAAGCGCAATGCCCGCCGGCTGCACAACTGCCGCCACCAACGGGAAAGAGGTGCCAAATACTCCTATGAAAATAGTGTCTCCGCGCGTTAGCGCCCTGCCAATCAATTTCTTTTTTACAAACTGGTCAAAGCCGGGCGAATATTTCATGGGCTGTGTTGGGGCAAGCACTATTTTTTTAGCCTGCTTTAATTCCGCCTTTTTCACAACTACTTTATCCCCGAGCGCAACTCCGGTATTCTGCCTCAAATACCCGTCCATTCTTATAATATCCATTCCCTCGTCCTGCGGATGCGCCTGCCACACAAGGGCGGCAGTGCTTCTTCTTCCTTTTAATTCCACAATATCTCCCGTAGAGACATCAAGCTCTTTTCTTGCCTTGGAGTCGATTCTTACAAGCCCGCGCCCCACATCATTTTGCAATGCTTCTGCAACCTTTAGCTCTATTGAATTATTTGCCATAATATGCACCAAAAGATAAGAGAAGTAAAGCTTTGAAATTTATAAACCTAAACCGCAGGGGGGACTAGCCGTCCCCCCTTCAGTTTTAGGTATAATCCTGATTCCCCCCTGCCATTAAGAAAAATTAACGCCGGCGGCAGGAGCCACAACCCGCAAGGGTTGGGGCGTTTTTGCCCAAAGGGCAAAACTGCCGCCAAGTGAGGCGAAGCCGAACGCCGGCGGCAGGATGGGCAACTGATGCGTCGGTTGAACAGCTTGTCGCCAAGTGAAGCCCGAAGGGCTGAACGCCGGCGGCAGGACAGATAGCCGAAGGCTGTCGGCCTGCCGACAAGCGAACGAAGTGAGCGCCGGCGGCAGGATTTGAACCTGCAATCCCGTAAGGGATCAGTTATCTCTGAAGAAGGGGCAAAACGCCTCTTTCTTTTTCCAGGGTTTTTCTTTCTTGCGAGAAAGAAAAAGCCTTTCGAGACTGACGCACTACCAGGTTATGCGACACCGGCAGAAATGCAATAGTTAATGGCAAACAGGGATTTAAATATGCACTTTTTCAACGGGTTGGCGGCTTTTGGGGCCCTCTTTTTGCTTACGCAAAAAGGGGTGCCTTTTTCCGAAGGAAAAAGTGCATGAAGCCCTTTTCCAGAAGCGGAAGCGCAAGTGTATTGGAAAAGGGCTCAGCACTACCAGGTTATGCGACACCGGCACGAGAATATCTTATATCTGCGGTATTTTTTAATATTAGAGGAGAGAAATTTATATGGGAAAACGCTTTATTGCACTAAATTTTAAGGCATACAAAGAATCCGAAGGGCAGGCGGGGGTAAAACTCTGCCAAATAGCAAAAGAGGTTGCCGACTCAACGGGAGTGAGAATCATCTGCTGCCCAAACAACACTCTGCTGAGGGACGCTGCCAAAACCGGCTGTGAAATATTTGCGCAGCATGTGGATGGAAATTCCCCCGGTGCGCACACCGGCTCAATTACTGCCAGCATGTTAAATGACGCCGGAGTGAGCGGCAGTTTAATCAACCATTCGGAGAAGCGCATAAACCATGAAAACATCAAAGTGGCGGCAGAAGCCCTAAAAAAAGAAGGGCTTGAGGCAATGGTTTGCGCAAAAGACGTGGGAGAATGCGCGCAATTGGCGCAATTCAAGCCAAAATATGTTGCAATAGAGCCGCCCGAATTAATAGGAAGCGGAATCAGCGTTTCCACCGCAAAGCCCGAAGTGGTAACAGGCGCGGTGCATGCAATAAAAGAGGCATCAGAGGAAGTAATTGCTGTATGCGGCGCGGGAGTTAGCAACGCGCAAGATGTAAAAAAAGCATTTGAATTGGGTGTGCAGGGGGTGCTTTTGGCGTCCGCTTATGTAAAATCTGCTAGCCCGAAAACCCTTCTTGAGGAAATGGCAAGTGTGCTGTAGTGCCGCACTCCCCCCGTATTTAAACAATCCTTTATATTTATTGTCTTTATCTTCTTTTTATGTTCTTGTTTTATATGCGCCCTATGCAAAGGGAGGAGGAAACCCGCCCCGCGTTTGCAGAGATTCCTCCAATGCATGAAATAAGGCAGGCGGCAAATGTGGTTCAGCCCGGAGATACCACAATAAGCGTAATAAAAAGAACAGTTATGGAAGGCGCGGCAAATTTAGGAATATCTGAAATTCCTGAAAAAACCCTTCGTGCAATAACTTTTAACATTTTAAGAAGCGGAAGCGTTGCAAAAGAAACCGCGGACGGCAAAATATCAAAGCACAACTTATCCGAGGTAAAAGCCGGTGACATAATACATATAGGAAAGGATGATGAGGAGGCGCACGGGCTAATTCGCGCCCAGCTTGAGAAAAAAGGGATTTTGGAAAAAAATCCTGCCAAAGAAACCGCCCCTCTTGCCCAAGGGCAAAAGGGGGGAATAGAAAAACCGCCTCAAGAAACAGCGGAGGAAAAAAAGGCGGGGAATGAAAAAACGGCAGCAGCGCAAGAAACTTTTTCCCAATACCACGAGCGAATCTTAAGAGAGTCGGAAAATTATCCTGAGTATATAAAATTATTTCAAGCAGGAATTGAAAAATTCAAAGAAGCTATAGCGGGCATGCCGACAGAGGAGATGTATGCGCAGGCAAAAGCCGCGCTTCCTCCAAAAGAGGTTTTGCAAGAGCATGTGCAAGCTCAGGTTGTGCCGGAAGCAGAAGAATTCGCATCAGAGGTAAGCATAGTGAAAAAAGGGCAATCTGCCGCCAAGGTGATAAAAGAGAGGATAAAGGAAGTGGCGGCAAAAGACGGGCTTGCCATGAGCGACGCGGAAGCCGGAAAAATTGCATGGAAAATATGGCTTAACGAAAACATTTACGCCTCTGATGAGAAAAAGCAAAGAAAGCTCACAGGAGAGCGCAACATCGTATATGCCGGCGACGTGATACAAATAGGGGACAATAAAGAGCTGCAGGCGCAGGATGACGTGATAAGAAAATACCTCGGCTACTCGGATGCGATAGCCCAAAATTCAATTGTGCAAAATGCAAGAAATGAAAACGAAAAAGGCTTTTTTGACTATATTACAAACAACGTATTTCAATTCAGCTGGGGGCGCGCAGGGGAGGGAAAGCTTTACTGCTGTTCAACATTCACAAATTTTGCATATGATGCAACCGGGCTTGACAAAATACACGGGAGCATAGCAAACAACGCATCCATTTTGCAGGGAAGAAAGCTTATTCAAAAATCCCCGAACATAGTGGAAGAGAGCATAATAATATTGGATGAGCAAAAAAACCTTGATTTCATAAAAAAAGGCGCAAGAATAACAGTCCCTTCAGAGGCGCAGGGCCGCGCGCAGGAAAAAATAAGCAAAATTATTTTCGAGGCAGATGGGCAAACTTATTTCGAGGCGGGAGGAAAAAAGTATATTGCCCAGATGCGCTATGATAAGGATATGGGCTATTATGCGGCAATAGGAAAAGCAAGCGAATGGAATCCTCTTTTCAACAAGACAGGCAAAAAAATGGAATATTACCGCCAGTTGCCCGATGAGATAAAAATCCTAAACCAGGAAACTTTGGAGAACGGCAGGAAAAATCCGAAATTTAACCCCAAAAAATATGAAAAAGAAAAGAAAAAATATTATGAAGATAAAACGCTCTTTGACAAGGTGCTGGAAGAAAAAACAAACGACCCAAACCTTGCAATCCGCTCACTGCAAAACGCTTATCCTGCCCTTTTGGCGTCAGAGGGAAAAATGGATTATTTCTCAATCGGCTACAACGCAAACCTTGCCCCCAACTGGAGGCACGCGGTTTTTTACAAATATATTTACCACGAATCCGAGCCGATGCAAATTGAAAACAATTCTTTGCAGGTGCAAAACAACTCCTCAATAATAAAAGAGCTTAACAATTTCTGGGCAAATATCCCGGAAAATGCGCAAGTGTCCCAATCCATTGACAAAAACGGCAACTTAAAGGTGCATATTGAATGGAAAGAGGACAATGTGCGCATGCGCTATGATGACAGCAAGGAGGCAACCGACAATCCAAGCGCGGGAAGGCGCTATGTTTCAGAAAACAAGCGCGTCTATCAGGATAACGTGAATTTCAGCGCGGATTTGATAATAGACCAAAGGGAAGGCAAGGCATATTATTTGGAAGAATGCCGGCATAAAGGAGGAATTGACAGCGACTTGCAGGGCGCCCAATTTCTTGAGTTTGGCATGAAAAAATCCGGATCCGGCTTCACTTTGGTGCAAAACTCTATATTCATGTTTGAGAACACTACAAGCTTTGACCCCACTCGCGTGGTGCAGCAAAGCAGTGAGAGCACAATTCGCGCGCATTATATTCCATTAGAACAGGTGCAAAACGGCTTTAGCTTAAGCAACTGCTCGCTTGCCGGAAAAAACGATTTCTTCGGCAAAAACTACGGGGAGTGGGGAAGATTTCTCAAGTTAATCTACGGCTCAGGGCGCTACAACGAGCAATACGGGGTGGGGCAGGCAAGTGCCTCATATGCAAGCGATACTCACCTCATTTCCGCCAACCTTATTCCAAAAAGCAATTTTGATTACAGCTTGCCTGAAAAAGGGGCGCAAAAAGGCGCAATAGCGCAAGCCGGAGTTGAGAAAAAGGAAGGCACAAGCTCAACCCCCTGGATTTCAGAGCAGGAAAAAACGCATAATCCGGCGGGGCTTTTCAATACGGATTACTCAAACACGGAATTAGGGGAATAAAATGCCTGAAAAATTTCAACAAAAGAAAAAAAGCGAACTTGCATACCTTATGGCAAGCAAGGCTTTGCCGCAGGAAGGGCTTGTGCCAAAAAGGCGGGAAAGCATCTACCAAAGCATCTATGGCGAGCGTTTTTTCTCATATATAGAAAAAACAAAAGATAAGAAATTCTCAAGAAGCGGAGATATCTGGGTTTGTTCCACCTTCACAAAAGGCATATATGATGCCATGCGCCTTAATTCCATTTACGGGGAAATAACAAACAATGTATCTGATTCGCAATACAAAGAGCTTATAAAAATCGCCCCAAACGTTTGCGGCGCCGCAATAATACTTCCCCAAAACACGCTTGATGCCATGATTGACGGGGTGCGCCTTGAGCTTCCGGGGCAAATATCCGGCTTTGCCCGCCGCATGCGAAAATTCTCTACGGGCGCGGCTTTCAGCTCAAACGGGAAGGAATACGCGGCCCAGCTTGTCTCAAGCGGAGATGGCACCTATCTTGCGCTGGGGGAGGCGGGCAAATGGAATGAAAATTATCCCGAAGGCACCTATACTCTCTCATCAATAAAAGGAAAAGAGGGGGGTGTGCAAAAATATATCCAAATAAAAATAAATGATGAAAATTTGGCGCAAAACCAGCTAAAAAGAATTTATGATGTGATAATAAATTCAAAAGGAAAAAAAGAATTTCTTGCGTTAGGGTATGAAAACAGCCTTCTTCTAAATTACCGCCACGCAGCATTTTACAAAAGCGTATACCGCCTCTCAAACAAGATGCAAATAAACGACGCCTTTTTGGAAGTTGAGGGAAGCGCGCTAATTCCCGAACTAAGGAAATTTTTTGCAAACGTGCCGGAAAACGCAAAGGCGTCAAATCCCTATCTTGATGATGGGGGGCGGATGCGAATTGATTTCTCATGGGAAAAAACCGCCTACCTCTCCTCAAAAAGGCCAAAAGTAAACTGCAAATTTTCCGCTCAATTGGTGCTTGAAATTGACCCTCAAACAAATTCGGGCAAAGCCTATTATTTTGAGGATGTGCGCCACCACGCCAGCATAGGCGGGAATTTGCAGGGCGCAGAGCTTATCCCCCTAAACATCGTGCCTGTGGGAGAGGGCTTTAAGCTTGAATTCAACCATTTAATGATGTTTGAAAACGTGGAAAGCGAGGATTTGACGCACCGGATAGGGGCAGGCACTATAAGCGCGCATATCATATATCCGCAGATGCTGGGGGATAATTTCTCACCGGGGGAAAATTTTGACTGCGAATTATTTTCAAAAAGAAACAGCGAACGCGAAAGGTATGCAAGCTGGATATACGGCTTTGGAAGATATAATGTGCATTACGCGCTTGGTGCAACAAAGTTTTCGCACCTTATAACCGGAAACCTGATTCCGTCGGAGTAGGTATGATGCCACAAAAATATTCGCAGCAAAATAATTCACAAGAGCAGCTTGGCATGTCTCTTATTTATGCGGCAGGCGAAAACGACGCGAAAGAAATAAGCCGCCTCGTGTCCTTGGGGGCGGACGTTAATTACTATGACCCGAAAACCGGGCACACTTCTCTTATATATGCGATACAAACCCAGTCCCTTGAGGCGGTGCAGGCGCTGATAGGGCTTGAAGCAGAGCTTTGCAAGCCGGATGCGCAAGGGTTTCTCCCCTCGCAATATGCAATAGGTGCAAAAATAAAAACCGGCACGCCGGAAAGCAGTGAAATCGCAAAGGCAATCCTTATTTCCATGCAGGACTTGGACGCACTTGACGGATTCGGGGGAAATTCCCTGCGCTATGCAATAAGCATAGGGGACGATGAAACAGCGGATTTTATCCTTGACTTGGGGGCTAACCCCAACAACGCGCAATTAAGCCCGCTCCCGCTGAATGCAGCTGCGGCAAAGGGAAACGAGAATATGGTGCTCTCCCTTCTTGGGCACAAGGCAGACCCTCTCTTTATGAATAATGCCGGCTTTACTTCATTAAGCTTTGAGCCGGAGCCAAAAAACCTCAAAACAAGGCAAATTCTCTGGCAGGCAGTATATGATGCAAACACTTTATCTGCGGATGATTTTTTTGTTTTGCTTGGCGGAAGCGCCGTTTCCGGGGAAAATTTTGAAGGCACCATGTTAAACCTGTGCAATTCTCTTTATTCAAAAAAAGGGATTTCGCCTTTTACCTATGCAAAGCAGACGGGCAGATTCAGGGCGCCGCTGGGGCTTTTTTTGTCTGAAAAAAGAAGCTCTCCGGCGCAAGCCGATTGCGACGAGCTTGCATGCCTTGCGGCAAACGCCGCCAACTGCCTTCTTGCAATTCCGCTTGAGAAAATGCAAATTCTCAGGCTAAAATTAGAGGGCTGGAATGAGGGGCATGCAGCCCTTTTAATATCGCAGGGAGGAAATGATTTTTTTATAGATGTTTCCGGTTCAATAGTGCGGGAAGTTGGCACACAGAACCTGCAAAATTCGCTTAACAGCATCTACTCGGGCTATAACGCTTCTGATAGAGGCAGAAAAGGCAAAATGAAAATAAGCGGCATAGAGCCCTGCGAAGTTGCTGAATTTATGGCATCCCAGCTCTCGTATTTTGGCTCAAGGAAAAAATAATCGCCATGCCATTTACGGCTTCAAAAACGGGTAAAGAAGCCCTGCCTGCACCGAGACAAGGGCGCACAAAAGTATAAGCTTTCTTGCCTTCTTGTTTGCAAGCGCCTTTTGTATTTTCTTCCTCTCCCTTCTCTCAGTTTTTTTAACAAATTCTGCAATGCTTCCGTCTTTGAGATAAAGGTTTTCCGAGGCAAGCTTTTTCGCGCTCTCTTTTGATATTTTAAGCGCCTTTGAGAGCGCCTCCATCGCGCTTTTCTCGCATGCGCGCACGTTCTCAAAATTCAACGTTTTTTGCCCCTTGGAATTTTTCTCCCCGCTTTTTAACTTTTTTTCTGGTTTCGCATTCTTTGCTTTTTCCCCGGTTTTTATGTTTCCGAAAGTTTTCTGCCTCTCCTTTTTTTCGGGCGCATCCCTCATTTTCGCACCCTCTCTCTTTTGCGGGATTTCACCCACTTCGCGCACAGGCAAACGCGAAATATCTTTTTTCAAGCCAGGCAATTTTGGCGGGGGCATAATATATGCGGCCGCACCCTTCAATTCCTTCGGGGCTTCATAAGCTGTTTTCCTCTCATTTTTTGCAGGCATCTTTTCCTTATTTTTCCCAGGCGCAAGAATAATCTTATCTTTTGCAGGCAAGCTCTTTTCTTGCGCAAAAGAAATTTCATCCGCCCTCTTTCCAGCCGCGTTTTCTCTTTTAACGGGCGGAAGCGGCGGCACATCTATTTTTGTGCCTCTCTCCCCAAAAGCAAAAGAAGGCAGATTAGCAGAATGGGCTTTTTGAGCATTGCCTGAATTTTGCATATTGTCAATTATTTTCACAAAAGAATCCTTATTAACTTCAATAATTCCTCTCGCACTCTCAAAAGCCGGCAAAGAGCAAATCGTTTTATTCCAGCATTCTACTGTAGGGAAATCCCTTGCGCCCATCTGTGTGCTATACTCTACGTCTTTTCCGGCATATTCAAAAACGCGCTTATCAAGAATTTTGCTAACATCTTTTCCATATCCTTCATATTCTTCCCTTCTCTCAAAAAGAGGCGGAAGGCGGGCAATTGCTTGCGTATATTTATCTGATATTCTTGTTCTTCTTCTGTTGCCTCTTGCTTTTTTGCCGCTAATGCCTGCAGTCGCCTTGTTGTATCTTTGCTTGTAAGGGTTATAGTAAACTCCTCCCGGAGCCCAGACAATCATGTAATAGTATTCAACCATTTTCCCAACTAACAGGTCGCTTTTTTCCAAGCATTATACTTCGTCTTTATTTATAAGCTTCATGTTTAAACAACGGCAAAAGACGTGAATTTGGCACACAACTAAACTTAAATTATAAAAAATAACTAAAAAGTTTTCAAAAATAAGAATTATAGCGGCAAGCCCCCCGGGAGTGCGCCCAGCACTTCGTGCTGTGGCACAATCATTTTCGGCGACCCGAAAATGGTGCACCTTTTTGCATGTGCAAAAAGCGCGGCTCAAAATGCTTCTCATTTTGACCATTTGAACTCCCTATAAGCCCCCGACGGGCGCAGGCAGCCCAAAGCTGCCGCGGCTCAAACTCTTCTAAGAGTTTGACCATTTGAACCCTTCTAAATTTCTAGCCCCCGATGGGATTTGAACCCACGACTTTCTGTTGTTTCGAACCTCTCCCTTAACGGGCATTGCCAATGTTTGGCAGTTTCCCGAGGGTTTTTCGGCTCCGCCGAAAAAGGCTCTACGAAACAGACGCTCTACCGCTGAGCTACGAGGGCATTCCTAAATTAAACGCAGGGCAGAATTAATAATTAGTACTTATCTCCGCAAACTGAAAAAGAGCCGTTATATTTGCCGACAACAATCTCAAGCTTTCCATTCTGCTCATACGCGATGGCGCCCTGGGCATAAAACGGCATGTGTGAAAGGGAAATGGGGTGGGGCAGCTTCTTTGAGCTCCAGAGGGCTACTCTTATTTCCGGCCCGACCTGCACGTTCATCACGTTTTTCTTCTCAATATATTCTTTTCTGTTATATCTGCCGGTATGCTTTACATCCACTTCTTGCGCGCTGCCAAGCACCCGCTCGATTTTCCCTACAAATGAAAAATCCCTCATATTGGGAAAAATTTTCTCAAGGGGCACGATTCTTTGCGCCTCAAGGTATTTCTGGTAATTTTTCTTGTCGTTTTTGTCCCCAAGCGACGCCCTTGCCTCGCACATTAGCATAAATTCTATGCTGCCTTTTCCAAAAACCTTTTTCTCAATGGAAAGCAACTGCTCAACTGGCACAAGAAGGGCAATATCCCGCAGGTGGCTGAGTAAATTGTGGTAATAAACATCATCATCTTTCATTCTGCCATAAAAATATTTGGCGGCAATCTCAATCTCTCCGATATCAACTTCTCCTGCCTCGTATTGCGGCTTTTCAAGTATTTCAAAAAGCCCCCATGCCGACTCCCCGCTATCCACTATTCTGCCCAGGTATTTCTTAATCCCTTGGCGGCGTTGCGCGCGCCCTTCCTCCCCCTCAACACCGCGTGTTCCCTTATTTTTCTTCAAAATATTATCTTCTTCTGCAAAAACCATCTGCAAAAACTCATTCGCCTCAGGTATTTTTCCGCCAAGCCAAAGGCTTGCCGCGCTCTCTCCAAGGTACACACTTCTTCCCCATCCGCAAACGCCCAGCTGCGCAAATGCTTTTGCGCTATGCTCAACCTGCCCGTGCTCTGCAAATTTTCGCGCAACTTCCCCGGTGTGCATCCACGCACTCTGGTAAAACTGCTGCGGTTCAATATTGCTTAAAAAAGAAAACTTATTCCCATTCTCACGAAATGTTTTCTCAACAGCATTAAAAACAATTTCAAGCGCCTTTTTTGCTTCATCGTATTTTCCTGCAGAGATTTTCTCGCAGGCAAGAGAGCAAATCCCGGAAATAAGGCGAGAATAGCTTTGCCCCACTGTTGCATATGCGGTTTCTCTCTTGATGCTGGCTTCCATAGCCAAAAGCGCGGCATTATAGCTTTGCCCCACCATTGTGCATGTGGTTTCTCTCTTGATGCTGGCTTCCATAGCCAAAAGCGCGGCATTTGAAAACCCCATCTCAACAAGCATTCTCATTATTTTCTTAATATCATCAAAATTTTCACCCCGTCCTATAATATTCCCATTTGCAAAAACCTTTATCTTTTCTCCGTACCACTCAAGCCTGTAAGCAATCTTTTCCGCCTGCTTTTGCGCGTTTGCTTCCACTAAGGGCCGCTTTTTGCGAATTTCCTCTCCGGAATCGCCATTTTTCCCATTCAGGTGATTATACTTATTATGCTTGTAGGGATTATGCTTTTTCACTTTCAAAGAGCCGTTTCCCTCGCCATGGGAATAAAATTTGTTTAAAATTTGCCTAGCCATTAACCGATATTAATCAGTTTTAAAGTTTATAAAATAATGGCTTTATTTGCGAATGAGGATTTTTGAAGCCGGCTTTTGCCCGCCCTGCAACGACTGCCTTCTAGCCCTTGCCATAAATTCAACTGAAAGCAAATCCTGCTCTTTTTCCGAAGGCAGGCGCGCAACATCTGATATCTGCGAGAGAAGTTTTTTAGCCATCCCGTATTTTTCCAAATCGTCCCTGCAAACCTGATGAAGAAGTTTCTCCCTCGGCGCAAGAAGGTATGCCTTTGGCTCAATTTCTCCTGAAATAAATCTCTTCATGTCGGAGGGCAGGTCCTGTGCAAACAGCCGCGCGTTTATTATGTATTCCAGCATCGGGAATTTTCCGTTTGCCATAAAAATAGCGCCTTTGGCGTTATATTCGTAGGCTCTTATTTCTCCCGTTCTCTCATCAACTCTCAGGAAGTTTATTTCATTTCCGGAGAGAATTTTTGCAAGCTCCATCTGAACCTCTTTTTTCTCTTTTCCAAAATATCCCGAAATCCTGTCAATGCCATCAAGCAGAACAATCGCCGGTCGCGAGCCATTCAGAACAGGATAAATCAAATCATGCAGGCACGGGCTTCCTTCTCCGGACGGAAACACTTTTGCAAGGTTTATTGTGCATGTGCCCACACTCGACGCCATTCTCTCAAGGCGTGGGATTTCCCATTCATGGCTGTCAATATATACCATTGTTTTTACAGGCGCCTCAATGCGGTTTCTCTCAGCAGACTTGTTTCCATAGCCAATATCCCATGTTTTTATGCGGTAATTTGCAGGAAGCTTTTGCCTTATCTCCTCCATCGCTTTCCTGACATGCATGTATTTCTTTGCCTGAATATGGGGCTCTATTTCATTAATACGCTTGAAAACAACATCCGCATTTCCTTCCAAATGGTTGCATATATACTCTTTTGCCTGCCGCCTGTGCGCGGCTTTGCTGCTTAGCAAAAGAAAAACATAATCGCCCACGGTTTCCTTTACAAGGCGTTTTGCCCTCTGTGCATCCGCGCACCTCTCCTGCGCATTCATTGCAAGCGTATGGTAATACCTCTCAGAAACTTTTTTTCTGACTCCCTCAAGCTCTAACTCAATATTCTTTTTTCCTTCAATATCGCGCATTATCTCATTCATTCTCCGGCATACTTCGCTCACCGGCTTCGGCGTTTTCTTTTTTTCCTTTGGCTTGGGAACCTTCCATCTCTCCAAATTCTTCCCTGCCTTAAGCGCCTCTCTATACAATTCTATTTCATTGCGTAGAAACTTGGCAGCCCGGGGGTTATTCCTTTTTCCGGGGGCCGGCTTTCTTTTTTCAATTTCTTCAACAGCCGCCAAAATCTCATCAGAATATTCGCTAATATACTTCACAAGCGCCCTGCTTGCATAATTCTTTGTAAAGCTGTTCCCGCTCTTGAAATCTGCAAGGCATTTCTCAGAAGTTTTTTTACCTCTTCCGGAAGCCGTTGGCTGGGCGTCCGCCAAATCTTTTTGCAGCCCCTCGTTTTGCAGAGTTTTATTTTCAAATTTCATTTTTACAAACCTTTAGTTAACCCATCAATATTTACTCCCACGCATTATTACTTTTAACCATTAGATTATATAAAGCATTGCTTCGGCTTCTTCCGTGGGGGAATGGAAAATTCTACTTTTTCCCCTTCTTCTCCCCGACAACGTTTGAGGGCTTTTTCTTTGCAAAGCTTTTCACATTCTCAATGGTGGCATTTACAATGCGTGCAACCGCCTCTTTGGAATTAAACGCATTGTGCGATGTTACAATCGCATTTTCCATATCTATTAATATGTGGTTTGCGACAACCGTTTTCATGTTTGCCTTGCCGTCATCAACATGCTCTGAAAAGAGTTTTCTCTCATTTTTGAGGACATTCTCCTCCTCTATCACATCTATGGCAACACCTGCAATTTTTCCCGAATTCAGCCCGTCAACAAGCGCCGCGGTGTCAATTAATTCCCCGCGGGCGGTGTTTATTATCATCACGCCTTTTTTCATTTTCTTTATTGCCGCCCTGTCTATTATGTGGCATGTGCTCTCAAGCAAAGGCGTGTGCAAAGAAATAAAATCCGACTTTCTCAAAAGCTCATCCATTTTCGCCTTTATGCATCCTCTCTCTCCCATGCACTGCATGTCTGTATAAGGGTCATATGCAAGTATTTTCATCCCAAACGCAGAAGCCCTTGTTGCAACATTTTGCCCGATTTTGCCAAAGCCAACAATTCCAAGCGTTTTGCCTTCCACATCAACCCCGCGCAATCCGTGCAAGTCAAATTTTCCTTCCCTTGCCTTGTCATATGCCTGCACGATTTTGCGCGATAGCGCAAGCATCATTGCAATAGTATATTCTGCAACCGTGGTGGAGCCGTAGGTGGGCACATTGCAGATGGAAATTTTCCTTTTTTTGCATTCCCTCAAATTAATGTGGTTATAGCCGGTGCTCATGGTGCCTATCACTTTGCATTTTTTCCAAATCTTTAATTCCTTTTTCCCTATTTTTGAGAAAACAAATAAGCACACAGCATCCGCATCTTTTGCCTCAGAAATATTTTCAGGGCTCACGCATCCGCTTACAAATTTTACCTTGTGCCCGTTGAGCTTTCTTTCCACCTGCTTGTGCGAATAAACCCCTTTCCAAAAATCCGCCTCATAAAAAACTATTTTCATTTTTTCCACCCCAATCCCTTTTCCCCTTATTTACAATGCAAATTTCACTCTCTCTGCATTTTTAAACAATAACCTGCATTCGGAAATTTCTTTGCAAGAAAGCATTCTGCGGCTTTTGCATATGCGCTATCTTTTTATTCATGCTTATTCATAATAAAACACATGATGGAAAGCCATGCCCTCAGTTTTTTTGCCAACAAGGCAAGAAAGCACTGCTCAACTCCCAAAGAGCTGAAAAACCCGCATAAGGCGCAAAAATATATCTGGGCAATCTCAAAATTTTGCAACCTTTACCCAAAGGTCGATATGCTGCCATATGGCAAAAAGCTGAAGAAAAAAACAGAATCCAGAATGCATGCCTCAAATATTATTTTCCGGCTGGCAAACGATTTTGGTGCAAGCGCATTAAACCTCTACTGCTTCACTCAGGAAGTTGATCCAAATGACTCTGAAATGTTTATCATAAATAAAAACAAGCCCGAATGGAAATACGCATGCGACTGCTATAGCACGGTTCTGGACATTTGCTTTCTTTCTGCAAAACTTCTTGAGGGATTAACTGCAAACCTTGTTTTGGACGCTTCAGACCTGGCAAGGGGTATAGAATTTAAGTTCTCAAACACTATTAACAACTTCAATTGCTGCTTAGACGGGGATGCACGATACTCGGAGCGCCTCCAAAAGGCGCAAACTCAGCTTGATTTTATTAAAAAAGTTTCAGACAGGTAAATCCTTTCTGCCACCAACGCCTTTTCTTATAATACAAATTTCACCCATTGCGTGTTTTTAAGCCTATAATTCCAAAGCCGAGGCGGCTTTATGCCCGCCACGTTTGCAACGCAGGCAATGGTGAATATTCCATGGGAGAATGCAAGCACTTTTTTTCCGGCATATTTTTTCTTTATCTCGCGCAACGCCTTTTTTGAGCGTTTCTTAATATCTTCCCAGCTCTCCCCGCCAGGCACTTTTATTAAAAAGTGGGATTTTCCCCCATCTTCATAATCAAAAAAATATTTTGGAAACTCATGCTTTAATTTTAGGGCGCTTTTTCCCGTCCACTCCCCCAAGTCATGCTCTTTTAATAAATCCATAATATGTGCTTTTTTCTTAAATTTTTTCTCAAAATAATATGCCGTCTGCTTCGCCCTTTTCATAGGGCTTGTAATAATTACATCAGGCGCCTCTTTCCATTTTTTAGCGGCAGCGCGCGCCTGCGCCCTTCCAAAAGAGGTGAGGGAAATATCCCTTCTGCTTCCGCTCATTATATGCATCCGATTCCCGCTTGCGCGAGCATGCCTCATAATAATAAGCTCAACTTTTTTCATATGCAAATTATTTGCCTGTTATTAATAAAGCAAACTAACTCTTTTTACTGTAAAAATCAGCTTAAGGGAGAAAAACCGGGCTTAATTTGGGGGCGCAGGCACAATAACTGGCTTAATGGGTGGTTTTTATGTTTTTTTAGGCAAAAGCAATCCCTCCAATACTTATATAAATATAATTCGCACATCTCATTCTAACAACTGCTAAATATCTTCAGGTTAAAACTTTAGGTTGGCAGATTAATTTATTAGAGGTTTTATTTTATGGTCAGAAAAGAATATGTAGTGGACGAAGTGCAGAAAATGATGGGCAATCTCAAAAATGTGCGAAACGTCGCCATTTGCGCCCACGTAGACCACGGAAAAACTACTCTCACGGACTCATTAATTGCAAGAGCAGGGCTTATCTCAAAGAAAACCGCAGGCGAGCAGAGGATGATGGACTTTGACGAGCAGGAGCAGGCAAGGGGAATTACAATAAAATCAGCCAACATCTCACTGGCGTTTCATGTAAGGGGAGACGACTATCTTATCAATTTGATTGACACTCCGGGGCACGTGGACTTTGGGGGGCATGTAACGCGCGCCATGCGAGCCGTCGACGGTGTCGTATTGGTGGTGGATGCAGTTGAGGGAGTAATGCCGCAAACAGAGACTGTGTTGCGCCAGGCGCTAAAAGAAAAGGCAAAGCCCTGTATTTTCATAAATAAGGTAGACCGCCTCATAAACGAGCTTAAATTGACAGCAGAGCAGATGCAGGCGCGCCTGATAAAAATTCTCAACCACATAAACAAATTAATAGAGCAATATGCGCCAACCGGATACGGGGATGAGTGGAGAATAGACGTAACAAAAGGAAACATCGCATTCGGCTCGGCATTTCAGAAATGGGCAATGTCAATTGTTGCAATGCAGAGGTTTGGAATAAAATTCGCAGATATAATAGAGATGTGCCAGTCGGGAAAAGTGGATATGCTTGTGGAAAAAGCCCCGCTTGATGAGGTGCTGCTTGAGATGATGATAAAGCACCACCCTGCCCCAGACTTTGCGCAGCAATACCGTATCCCCACAATTTGGAAAGGGGACCCTGAATCAGTTGACGGCAAAGCGCTTCTTGCATGCAGCTCTGATGGAAAAACAATCGGCGTGTGCATCGGAGTGGTATCAGACCCTCATGCGGGAGAGGTTGCAATAGTGCGCCTTTTCTCAGGAAAAGTAAGAAAAGGAGACATGCTTTATCTGGCATCAAAATTCAGGGAAGAAAAAGTCCAGCAGGTAGCCATTTACATGGGCCCTGACCGTGTCATGGTTGATAATGTAATTGCAGGCAACATAGTGGGCATAGTGGGATTGCGCGACGTGTATGTCGGCGAAACCGTTTCCACCGGGCAAATAGAGCCATTCGAGCAAATAAAGCACTACTCAGAGCCCGTTGTCACAAAATCAATAGAGGCAAAAGAATCCAAGGATCTGGCAAAGCTTATCGCAGCCCTGCGAGGCCTTACAAAAGAGGACCAAACGCTCAAAGTAGAATTAAACCAGGAAACAGGCGAGCACTTAATTTCCGGAATGGGGGAGCTGCACCTTGAAATCATAGAATACAAGATTTCAAAAGAGAAAGGAATTGCCATCACAACCTCCCAGCCTATTGTGGTTTACCGCGAGATGCTTACAGGCAAAATAGACAAGCCTGTTGAAGGCAAATCCCCAAACAAGCACACAAAGCTAAAATTCATTGTCGAGCCCATAGAGCCGGCTGTATTTGACGCAATGATAAAAGGAGACATTCCTGACGGAAAGCCAAAGGGAAAAGTGCTTGTGGAAAAGCTTGTGGAGCTGGGAATGGCCCGCGACCAGGCAAAATCTGTGATAACAATTCACAACCACAACATGCTTATCAACGACACGCGAGGTATCCAGTATCTTAACGAGATTATGGAGCTTGTGATACAAGGCTTTGAAGAGGCAATGGATAAGGGCCCGCTTGCAAAAGAGAAAGTTGTGGGCACAAAGGTGCGCATAATGGATGCCACCATCCACGAGGACCCTGTGCACCGTGGCCCTGCGCAGATAATCCCTGCCACCAAGCGCCCAATATATGCGGGAATGCTTATTGCAGGGGTAACATTGCAGGAGCCAAAGCAAAAATTGACTATTCTTGTGCCGCAGGATTATATGAGCAATGTAATCAACCTTGTGCAGGGAAGGCGCGGGCATATGCTCGACATGCAGCAGGAAGGGGAGCAGGCGACGCTTGTTGCAAAAATAGCGGTATCCGAATTATTCGGCTTTACAAACGACTTGCGCTCAGCAACTCAGGGGAGGGGAATTCCGTATCAGGAATACGAGGGATACGAGAATCTGCCCAAAGAATTTTTGGCAAAAGTGGTGCGCCAGATTCGCGAGAGAAAGGGCGACAAGCCGGACCCGCCAACCCCGAATGACTTTTTGGATTAAGGGGATTTTCCCTTTTTTATTTTTCCAAGCTTTCTTTATTTTCCATCCCTTTGTCTTTTTTCAATTTCCTATTTTTCTCCCTGTTTCTTTGATTTTTCATAAAACTTTGGCGCAATTTCGGCAACATTTGGGCAAATCCTTATTAAACGCGAAAATTACTTTTTTATTTGTAGTTAAGATTTGGAGGTGAAAAATATGGGTCCGGGATGCTGTTAAGAAATCCAAAATTTATAGCACACCACCAACCAAAACCTTTTTTTTCTTTTTTAAATCAAAATTCTAATTTTTTATATGCCTGCTTTTTATACTCTCCAACGCCAACTTATATTATGGCAGAAAATGAGGAAAAAACAATTTATGCCGTCTCCCTCTCAAAAGACGCCCACAAAATACTTAATGAGGAAGAGGCGGGAATGCTAATCAAGATGCTGGCGCCCGAATTTGAAAAGCATGAGGGAAAAAACGCCTTCGGCTTGAAAAAATTGGGAATCTGGGTGCTAAAGGAAAAAAACGAGCTTACCATAATAACAGATGAAGAGCACAAGAAGCATGTGAAATAAATCACTCATAAACAAAAGGCGCCCGCGCATCCCAAAATTCTATGTTTTTCGCCTTTGCGTGCCTCAATAAAATCCTGTGGATATCACTGCCATATTGCATTGCTTTTTTCGGCCGCTCATAGGCGCATTTCGGCACGCCAAGAGATTTGGCAATTTTTCTCAAAAGCGGCTTTTTCATCTCAACCGTGCCCATCCTCTTCTCAACAGGCACCGATGCAACTTCCTTCACTAATTCTTTATCCATAAAAGGAAAAGCCGCCTTTATGCCAAAATGCCCAGCAATAGCGCATGTCCTCTTCAAATCACGGGAGGGAAGCGTCTCTATCTCTTTATTTAATATTTTTTGCAAATCCTCCCCTTTTGAAAACCTGTTGTAATATTTCTGGTAGCCAATAAAATTTTCCTCGGCGCCGGAGCCGAATAATATTATTTTGCATCCCAATTCCTGCGCCTTTTTGCAGCACTCATAAGCGCCAACCATTAATTCCACGTCTGTAAGCGTGCCTGGCATCATTTTATAGCAAACCTCATAATCCTGCAATATTTTCCTCTCATCCAGCACAACTTCATAAAGCGGCAGCCCAAGCTCATCCGCCGCCTCGCGCGCCGCGGCCAAATCATGGCTTCCCTCAACTCCCATGGCAATTAATTTAGCGCCAAATTTTTGCATCCCTATTTTTGCAATGGTGGCAGAATCCAGCCCGCCTGAAAATGCGATTGCAACCTCTTTTTCATTTTCTGCAGAGCGCGCCACCGCCTTCTCTAAAATTTCTGTTAATTCTTTAGTTTGCATAAAAACTCATCCTGCCTAAAATTAATATTTTCACTTATTTTCTTATTTTGCGCAAAATATCCCCGATAAGCGGATTTAGGAGCTGGTTCATTAAAGGAATAAGGTAAAACGGCATTGCAAATCCTATTATTGCGCCTGTAATTTCACGAAGCAAATTGCTGCTCTCGCGCAATCCTATGAATTGGGTGCCTCCGTCAATTGCAATAGGCGCCATTGCAAGCAAAAGCCATATCGGCTTTGGCCACAATCCACCTGCCTCTTTTCCTTTTGCATAAAATGGCCAGAAAAGCGCGCCTAGAAGCATAAATAAGTAAATTGCAATATCGCGCGAGCAAACTCCCAATTTATACCCCACAGCCCCGCCGGCAGAGGCAATTTGCTCGCTTCTTTGCAGCACAAGCCCTTTCTCTTCAGCCACGCAATTCCCTATAATTTGCCCGGAATCCGGAAAATAGCATAAAGAGCGCGAGTCAAGCTGATGGCATGTTGCATGAAGCGCCTCATACATCGGATGCGCAATTTCCCCATGCCCTGCAGAGAGAAGAATTGCGGGCGCAATAACTATTGCGTTAAAGAGAAGCATTGCAATTATATACAAATGCCAGCCATATGCGTTTTCCCACCCTTTTTTGCAAACAGGCTTTTTTTCCTCTGCCATGTGCGCCTTTTTTTCCATAAATATTTTTAGCACCTTCTCTTTTAAAAACAAATAGAGGCATATATTTTACACGCCCCATGAGTTCGCGGGCGCCGCCTGTTTTGGCAGGCGTGCAAAGCGAATGCCAGCGAACCCCGGCGCCCGCCTAAAGCAGACGGGGCGGCGGGGCTTTAGCTCATGGAGCGTGCGTGGGCCCGTAGCTCAGCTTGGATAGAGCGATGTCCTCCTAAGAAACCTTTTCTTTTCAAAAAAGAAAAGCTTTCATGGAAAAGAAAACTTTTAGGAGCAAGACAAAGGCCGAGAGTTCAAATCTCTCCGGGCCCGTTAGAAGGGGCAACATATTTTTAACAAGTTCGCCCCTTTCTAAACCCCTGTATATAACCATAGCTTTCGCGCACGCGGCTCCCGGTTGCCCGCTCGCCGCATGTGCTCATTATTCTTTTATCAAAAAACTTTTCTAGCACCAGTTTTCTTCTGTCTTACCTCTCCATTTTATCGCCAAGCAATATACTGCATTTCTCCGAAAGCTTGGCGAGAATTCGCCGAAAATGCAGGAAATCCCAAATATGTTGCATGATTTTTCGGCGAATATGATTTTTAAACCTCTTCTCCTTTTTCTATTTGCAATGAAAAAATATCCCATGCAGGCAATGTGCGTTTTTTTGGCATTATTGCTTGCGCCAGCGGCATTTGCGGCAGAGGCGCCTTTAGACATTTACGTGTCTGTCTATGACGCGCAGGGGCATGTGGTGCCCGATGCCGTAATACTCGTGGATTACCAAATAATGGAAGATGGCAACATAAGCGAGAGAACCTTCACCGGCTTCACAGATGTGGGGGGGCAGATGGGCAAAACTCTCTATTTCGGAGAAAACGAGACAATTTCAAATTATGTTTATATCTGGGCTTACACCCCTTTCTATTCTCCCACCTCACAGCGGCTAAGGGTTCCATTAGGGGGAAAAAGGGAGGTGCAGGCAAACTTTACAATCCCTTATAATTTTAACACATACCGAATTCTCATAAGCGGAGAGGGCGGAGCCCCCCTCTCAGGAGTAAACGTAAGAACCCTAAGCCCGGCATTTACAATAAGAAAAACAAACGCAAACGGGCTGGCGCAATTTAGGTTTCCGGAAGGGCTGCCGGTTTTCGGGATTGCCCAGCGCCAGGGAATAATGCAATTTTTCAACTTAAGCCGGGGGCAGGGGGAAGCATCCGTTTTGCCCCTAACCTTTCCCACAAGCGGGCAGGTCCCCCTTGATATAAACAAAACATACAATTGGACCGTGCAGATGCTTGACCCCCACAACAAGGCGCTCTCCTCAATTCCGTTTACATTGCAAACAAGGGGAATAAATGCGACTTACTTTTCAGATTCGCGCGGATTTTTGAGAATTTTTGAAATACCTTATAGCGACCTTGTGCTAAGCTGGGAATTATACAACCACACCTATGAGAAGGAAATAAACCTCTCAAAAGAAGCGCCAGGCAGGATAATATCGGATTCTGTGCTAAAAATACACGAGCCATCCATAATTCACCTCGGGGAATCCTGCTATAGGGTGGAAGTCAATATAACCGACCCCCGCCAGGGAGTCATCAAGCAGGTTGTTGCCCGCACCGAAGATTTTAACCAGACGCTTGCACTTACTTTAGAGCAAAACCAGTCGTTTAACGAGAGCAAGATAGCCTTTTACCGCCTTTTCTGCGTGCTTGATGACACAAACTTTGATATCATCGCCTCAAGCCCTTACGAGTATGTCTCCCTGAAGATACAGCTTCTCAAAAATAAAGAAGTTGTGCAGATAGATTCTCCCGTAGTTGCGCAAAAAAGCCTCCCTCCCGAAGTAGCCATGAAAATGGAAAATGAGAAAAAAATAGAGCTTATAGTAATACTCATAGAGCTTCTCATGGGGCTGGTATTTCTTTATATTCTTCTTCGTTTCAGGGCGGCAACCAGCTATATCCTGCAGTCCATCTTGCGCGCGGTGTATTTTCTTGTGCAGGGCGCAAAGAAGCCAAAAGAGCCAAAGGGCTTTTAAATAATTTGTAGATATGGTATATACATTTATATATTCTCTCCATGCATAAATGTAAATATGATATTAACACTAGTGCGCCCCCGCCTCATATTAAGGGTAAGGGGGGATGATGAAATAGAGCGCTTCTGCCGTTCTATGCAGCTTGTCTCGCAAAGGGATTTGGACAACACCGTAACTTCGGTGCTGCGCGCAATGCTGGATGAGGGCGCGCGCGGGCCGGTAGGCTCAAGCGAGCTTGCGTCGCGGGCGCACATAAACAGGGTAACGGTGATACACCACCTTCGCCGCCTTGAGCGCGCGGGAATAGTGGAAAAGGAGGAGAGAAAATACCGCCTCGTGCAATCCGGCTTATGCGACGTGGTAAGAAAGATGCGCCTTGAGATGGAGCAAACCCTAAACGAGGCGCAGCTGCTTGCCCAAAAGCTGGACAACTCATACCTTGCAACCGCGCAGCCGCAAGCGAGGAAGGGGAGAATAGTCCCCATAGAGGAAGAGGAGCAAGTCAAAAAAGCCGCCAAAAAGAAAAAGAAAAAATAAAGGGGTTTGAATATGCAAAAAAACGATTCCCACACTAATGAAAAGAAAGAGCGCGATGCAGAAGAAAAAACATCCGGCAAGGCAAAAGTAAAAACAGAGCCTTGCGCAGAAGGCAAAATATCCGGCAATTCAAAAAATGACCTGCAGGCGGCGCAGGAGCAGCTTAACCAGTACATACACGACTTAAAGCGCCTGGCGGCAGAATTTGACAATTACAAAAAGCGCGTTGAAAAGGAAAAATTGCTTGCAAAAGAGGAGGGGCAGGCGCGGGTATTGCTGCAGCTTCTCACCTTAAGCGATGAATTTGATTCCGCGCTATCGCATATAAAAAATTCAAAAGATGCGGCCGCGCAGGAAGGATTTGACTTGCTTTCCAAAAAGCTCGCCCAAATACTCTCGTCATTTTCCGTGAGGGAGATAAAATGCGAAGGCGCTGCCGATCCCCACAAGCATGATGCCATTTTGCAGGTTCCCGGGGGGGATGAGGGAAAAATAGCCCAGGTTTTGCGAAAAGGGTATATGGTAGGCGAATATCTCTTGCGCCCGGCGCAGGTAAGCGTATATGCCGGAAAGATGGAAAAAGCTGGTGAAAAGGGAGAGAAAGAAGAAAAAGAGAAAGAAACTGCTGAAAAAGCAAAAGTTGAAAGCAGGGAAAAAAGCATTAAAGAAAATACAAAAGAAGAGAAAAAATAAATGAAAAAAGAAAATAAAAAATAATATTTAGAGGTGTGAATTATGTCAAAAATAATAGGTATCGATTTGGGAACAAGCAATTCGGCGGCAGCGGTGTTGGAGGGCGGAAGGCCTGTGCTTATACCCTCGGCAGAAGGCGCAAGCCTTTATGGAAAATCATTTCCATCCGTTGTTGCAATCACAAAAGACGGGCAAAGGCTGGTAGGTGAGCCTGCAAGGCGCCAGGCAGTTTCAAATTCGCAAAACACCATGACTGCCTTTAAAAGAAAAATGGGCACCTCCTACAAATACAAGCTGGGGGGAAAAGAATATTCCCCGCAGGAATTATCCGCAATGGTGCTCTCAAAAATAAAAAAGGATGCGGAGGCTTTCCTTGGCTCAAAAGTAGAGCGCGCGGTAATTACCGTGCCCGCATATTTTAACGACAACCAAAGGCAGGCAACAAAGGATGCGGGTGAAATTGCGGGGCTAAAAGTTGAGAGAATAATAAACGAGCCTACCGCGGCATCACTCTCTTACGGGCTTGACAAGGCGGGACAGGAGCAAAAAATCCTTGTCTTTGATTTGGGGGGCGGAACTCTGGATGTCACAATAATGGATTTTGGCGGGGGCGTATTCGAGGTAAAATCCACCTCTGGAGACACCCAGCTTGGCGGAACCGACATGGACAACGCGCTTGTGGATTATTTGGTGGGAGTTTTTCTGCGCGAGAGCGGAATAAACATACAAGAGGACCACATGGCAATGCAAAGAATGCGCGAGGCGGCGGAAAAGGCAAAAATAGAGCTTTCCACAACCCTTGATTCTGAAATTAATCTGCCTTACCTTACGGCAACAAAGGAGGGCCCGAAGCATTTTGCCCACAAGCTTACCCGCGCAAAGCTTGAGGAAATAGTGGATCCCATTATACAGCGCTGCAAAGCGCCCATTACAAACTCGCTAAAGGACGCAAAGCTGACTGCCGACAACATAGACAAAATAATTATGGTAGGCGGCCCGACAAGAATGCCTATAGTGCAAAAATTTGTTGAAGGGCTTGTGGGAAAGAAAGTCGAGTATGGAGTAGACCCGATGGAATGCGTTGCATACGGCGCAGCAATTCAGGGGGGCGTGCTGGCAGGGGAGGTAAAAGACGTGCTTTTGCTTGATGTCACCCCCCTTTCCTTGGGAATCGAGACGCTTGGAGGCGTATTCACAAAACTTATTGAGCGCAACACAACAATTCCCACGAAAAAATCCCAGATATTTTCAACAGCATCAGACAACCAGCCCTCAGTCGACATTAAGGTGCTGCAGGGCGAGCGCTCTATGGCAGCAGACAATGTGGAGCTTGGGCGCTTCTCGCTTGTAGGAATAGCGCCCGCGCCGAGGGGAATGCCGCAAATAGAAGTAACCTTTGACATTGACGCAAACGGAATCATAAACGTTTCTGCAAAAGACAAAGGAACCAACAAAGAGCAAAAAATCCAGATAAGCGCGCCAAACAAAATGCCAAGCGAGGAAATAGAGCAAAAAATGAAAGACGCGCAAAAATTTGCAGAAGAGGACAAGAAAAGGGCGGAAGAGGCGCAAATACTCAATGAGGCGGAGGCTACGGTGTATCTGGCAGAAAAAACCCTAAAAGAGCACGGGGACAAGGTGCCTGAGCTAAAAACAGATATTGAAGAAAAATTAAAAGCCCTAAAAGAAGAGCTTGGCAAAAAGCCGGCAGACGCGCAAAAAGTAAAATCGGCGCTTGAGGAGCTCAACTCCCACCTGCAAAAAATAGGCGAGAAATTATACAAGCAGCAAGGGGGCTCTCCCGGCTCGGGCGGCGAAAACGCGGGCTCCGGGGAACAGGGAAATTCCGGCTTCGGCGCACAAGGTGGAGGAGGCGCGGGAAAAAATGAAGGCAGCGGTGGCTCTGGGGGAAAAGACGAGCCCATTGACGCGGATTTCAAGAAAAAATAAGGGGTGAGAAAAAATGAGCAAAAAAAAGAAAGAGAAGAAGGCGCTTATGCGCCCTGCAATAAGCGACCCGTTTGAGGAAATGGAGCAGATGCAAAAAAGCATGAACAGGCTTTTTGAGAGTTTTTTTCCAATGTCCATACGGCAGCCGCAATTCATGTTTCCCACATCCATGCCATCTCTTCAGATGCCGCAAGTAGAGCTAAAAAACGAAAAAGCCAAATACACCGCAATAGTGAGCGGAATTGAAGGCTTCAAAAAAGAGGATTTTGAAATAGAGGTGCATCCGCACGCCCTAAGAATTCGCGCCGGCTCGAAAAATGAAAAAATCGGGCAGGAAGGGGGGAGAAATTCCTACTCCGGCTCTTCCGCAAGCTTTTACAGGCAATTTGTGCTCCCGGAAGAGGTGGATGCGCAAAGCACAAAAGCAAAATTCTCTCCAACCAAATTAAGCATAACAATTCCAAAGCTTCACAAAAAGCCCCCCAAATCGCGCAAAATAAAGGTGGCGTAAAGCCCCCCTTTCCCTTTTATTTTTATTTATGCATTAACTTGCAGGTGCCTTCAAAAAATATTGATTTGCAGGAGACAATCCCATGCCCTCAAAAAAAGATTATTATGAAATACTTGGAGTTAGCCGCAGCGCCAGCGTTGATGAAATAAAAAAGGCATACAGAAAGCTTGCATTGCAATTTCACCCGGATAAAAATAAAGGAAGCGGCGCAGAGGAAAAATTCAAGGAAATTTCAGAAGCGTATGCGGCCCTCTCTGACGAGAAAAAAAGAAAAATATATGACCAATACGGGCATTCCGGCTTTGACGCCCGCTTCTCGCAAGAGGATATTTTCAGGGGCGCAAACTTCGAGGACATTTTCTCCTCAATGGGGATGGATTCCGATTCTTTTGGAGATAGCATCTTTGGCAATATTTTCGGCTCAATGTTTTCCGGCGCAAGGCGCAGGGAAAGGGGCTCGGATTTGGGCGTGGAAGTTGACATAACCCTTTTGGAGGCATACAAAGGCATCAGCAAGGCAATCTCCCTCTCCCGCACCGAAAGCTGTGCAGAATGCGGGGGAAACGGCGCCGCAAAGGGAAGCAAGCTCAAAAAATGCCAAACCTGCAACGGGCGCGGGCAGGTGCAAAGAATCGCCTCTTTAGGAGGCTTTGGAAGGTTTTCATCAATCGCCCCATGCAATGAATGCAGGGCATCCGGAAAAATCCCTGAAAAAACATGCCCAAAATGCAACGGGGCAGGGATGGTGCAAAGGCAGGAGAAAATAGAAGTGCAAATACCTGCAGGAATTCATGATGGCGCGCGCCTTCGCCTTGAGGGGCTTGGTGATTATTCAGCTGGCGGCTACGGGGACTTATATGTTATTGTAAACATAAAGCGGGATTCTCGCTTTAGGCGCGATGGGGATGACCTTTATACTGATGCAAGCATAAGCTTTGCAACTGCGGCAATGGGCGGGAAAATTTCAGTGCCAATCCTTGAGGGGGATGTGGAAGTAAAGGTGCCTGCAGGCACCCAGCCGCACACAAGCCTGCGCTTAAAAGGGGAGGGAATGCCCTCCCTTCACGGAGGGGGAAAAGGAAGCCTTTATGTAAGAATAATCGTGCAGGTGCCGCAAAAGCTTACTCAAAAGCAAAAAGAGCTTTTGCAGGAATTTGAAGGAAAAGAGGGGAAAAAAGGCTGGTTCTGCCTTTAGTGTTATTATGTTCAAGCCATTAAGCAAATGGATGCAGGAGAAAAACTCCGCCTATTACAAATCCCCCAACACCTTAATTTATGATGATTTTGCAACCTATGCCCAATCAGAAAAAGGCATGCTAACTTCCGCCAACGCGCGCGACTTTTACTCTTATGCAAAAAAAATTGAAAAAAAGCAATACAACATATTGGAAGTAGGGGTGGGAAACGGCGCCTTTTGCGCCGGCTTTTTGGAAGAGATTGCCCGGCTTGATGAGAAAAACAACACCTCTATTCTCTCAAAAATAAATTACGTGCTTGCAGATTTTTCCAAGCCAGCGCTTGAGAGGGCGAAAAAATTCAATATAAAACTCTCTATTTTCTGCGAAATAAAAACAATGTTGCTTGATGCCTCAAAAATGCCGGGCACACCTGAAAAACAAGGCGCAAAAAAAGAAAAAAATAAAAACACAGCAAATTTCAAGGATATAAAATTTGATTTTATACGCTGCAACGAGCTTTTCTCGGATTTGCCTGCAAACCTTTATTTGCAAAACGAGGATGGCATTTTTCACGCGTTAATAGATGAAAAAATGCAGCCTAGCCTTGAAATTGCGCAAAATCCGGATGAGCTTGAGAGAAAGCTTCTTCTCTCTTTGCCAAAAAATATGCTTATTCCGATAAACCGGGCAGCGGCTGATTCCATCCTTTATTTCTCAAGCCTGCTTGGCGATGGGGGCCGCATGGACATCTTTGACTACGGGTTTTACAAAAAAGAGGATTTTGGCATACCCGCGCAAATGTGGAATTTTTCAATAGTGCGGGACTTTGGAGGGCAATGGACGGTTGATTTAAATTTTCTCTATCTTGCAACCCTTTTCTCATCCTTAGGCAAAAGCGCGCACGTTGAGGCGCAAAAAGAGTATGTGCAAAAAATAATGCAAAAAAAGCTCTCATTATCCGAGGAGAACGGGCTTGATTATTCGCAAAGCAAGGATAATTTCGAGGAGGATGACTCGTTTTACCACATGCGAATCCAAAATAGCGAATAACTCTATTGCCGCAACAAAGCCAAATATAAAAAAGCCCGCAAGATTCTTCTCAGCCCGGCCGCAAACCCGCGCCCCCGCATGGCGGCTATAAGAATAAAAAGCTCATCTTGTTAGTGTGTGCATGCAAATGTTTGAAAAATGCAAGACAGCCTTTCTTTTCAACGACTCCCCTGCCCACACAGTCGACTCAAATTTTTACAAGCACGCGGGCGCAGACATTGACGGCTCAATTCTTGTGCTAAGAAAAGGGAAAAAAACCCTCATAACAAGCCAACTAAATTTCTCAGAAGCAAAAAAATTATGCAACTTTTCCGTAAAGCTGTATCCGAAAGGAAAAATCGCCCCTTTCCTGAAAAAATTTGCGCCAGCAGGCAGCATCGGGCTTGATTTTGAATCCATTTCCGCCGCCCGCCTTTTGCGCCTGAAAAAAATATTCGGGAAAAGAATAGTTGACATAAGCTCAACTCTTGCATGGCAAAGGGTGCAAAAAACTCCCGATGAAATAGAAAAAATAAAAAAAGCGGCGAAAATTTCAAGAAAAATTTTAAGCTCGCTTCACCTCTCTTCAAAAGAGAGCGAAATAGATGTTGCAAACCGCCTCAAAATCGAGTGCTTAAAGGCAGGGGCGGCTCTTGCATACCCTCCAATAGTGGCATCAGGCAAAAACAGCTCAAACCCGCATCATTCACCTACTAAAAAAAAGCTTGGAAACGGGATAGTGCTAATCGACTTTGGCGTAAAATATGAAAATTATTGCTCAGACCTTACCCGATGCTTCTTTTTGGGCGCATGCAAAAAAGAAAAGCAAAAATACTCTGAAGCAAAGCAAATATTTTTTGAAATGCTTCATAGCATGCATCGTTTTCGCACCTGCGCCGCAGTTGCCAAATATTCCCAGTCATGCATGAAAAAAGCCGGATGGCCGGCGCCGGTGCATGCAATAGGGCACGGAATAGGCCTTGACATCCACGAGCATCCCTATTTTTATGCAAAAACAAAAAAAAGGCTTTTGCCAAATTCAATTTTTGCAATAGAGCCGGGCTGTTACCTTTCAAATTTCGGGGTAAGGTATGAGGATGACATTCTTTTAACAAGAAAAAAAGCAAAACTAATATAAAAATGAAAAACTATTTTTAAAATAAAGCAAAAAGCCCGCTAAAAAAGAAATCAATAAAAAATAAAAAATTCGGGTTTCAAAGCCCGAATAGTTTTTTCTTCTTAAGCCCCCAAAACGCAAACGGAAGGGAAATAATCAATGCAGGAAACGCGCAAAGAGTTCCCTCTTCACTGCATTCTCCCCCTACGCATGAATATCCTTCAGGGCATTGCGAATCATATTCGCATTCAACAGTTGCTTCCATGCAAATTCCCTGGTTGCATATCTGCCCGCCCGTGCAATCCGAATTGCTCTCACAATAAAAGCCCCCCTGGTAATCAAGCACAATATCAAGAGAGTCAAAATCCTTCCCTCCCTTATTTACTTTTTCCCAGTATTGCTTGTTTGTAATTGTATATGCATCCGGCTTTTGCGAATATCCGGGCGAATAAGCGCTTATTGTGGCGGTTGCCCCGTAATCCCCGCGAGGCATTGCCAAATCAAGCGATTTTTCATCAGCAGGCAAAGGCACGCTATACTCATAGTCATAAATATCATAGGGCGGCTCAAATTCTATTTCCACAACAAAAACCGCATCTATGGGGTTGCCAGAATCATCGCGCACATTTACCGCAAGGGATGCGCCCTCTTTCGGCTGAATCTTCCTTCTCTCATTTGAGGCAGAATTTAGGGTAACTCCTATTTTCTCCCCGGCATCATACCCCCCGTTGCCGTTATCATCTTTGAATATTCCATGCGCTATGAAAAGCTCATCCAAATTGTTTATTCCGTCCTTATCCCCATCCTCTTGCAAGTCCCATCCGCCCTGCGTCTGCGAGGCATCATACAAATCAGCCAAATTGTATATGTTTCCCTCCGTGCCGTCGGAAAATTTATATTTTCCCCTGAAAAAGCTCCAGAATTTCTCAGCGCTTACCTGCACATAGTCCTCATCAACCTTGTTTTTGCCGTCAACAAAATCCCAAAGAAGGGAGGCGGCAACAATTTCCTCATCAGGCACATTGGGCCCAACTCCCCTTCCCACAATTTTGTGGTTTACCTCAATATTCTCAACTCCGGTTCCAACAGGGTAAAGAGAGGGGTATTTTCCGCCGTTAAATTCATTTACAAGCAATGCAAAAACTTCCGCCCATCCTTCCACTACAGAATCTGTTGAAGTAGGATTTGCATAGCTTCCATGGTTTGTGTCGCCTGTCATGTAAGGCATCCGCTCAAACGCGTCATATTGCACATGATGCCCGAATTCATGAAATTCCCTGTTTATGGGCGCATCAGGATATGTGAAAATGGCGCATCTGTCCCCTATGGCTATTCCAAACGGGCCTGTGTGATATGCAGTATCATTTTCCGGCGTAATAAGCACCGGCTCTGGAATAGGCGCTTTGCTCATTTTCTCATTTAGCACTTCCTCCGCATAATTTAGGGAAAGCCAGGTGTTGTAATACACTTTTGCATATGCCTGCATCACCCAATTCTCATCAGCCATGGGCACATCAAAGCGCAAATCCTCGCCATTCTCATCTGCAATCAGCTCAACACCGAATGCAAATTCTGCCGGCTTTCCGGAGAAAAATGCCTGGTTTGGGGGCGCCTGATGCCCGCTTCCCTCTCCAACATAAATTTTGTTGCCCTTATCCTCCATTATCACGCTAAACTCTCCAACCTGCCCCTCAACTATTTGCAAGGGAGGATTAAACTCAATCAAATAATCCCCATTCACATTAGTGTAACCCTCATACTCCCTTCCCCCGTATTCAAATTTATAATGCACTTCAAAAAGCCCCCTCTGCTCAAGGGGTGCGATTCCAAAAAAGGAAGTCGCAAAAGAATCCCACTGGAAATCCTCATAATATATTTTTCCGCCCATGCTCTTTACTTGCGCCGGAACGCATTCGCAATCAGGGTAAGGCATCTGCGCCTGCCCTTCGGGGCAGTAATCATCGCACTCTTGGGAAATGCACTCGCAATTCGGATAAGGCATTTGCTCCTCCCCCCATTCACAGTAATTCTCGCAAACTTGGGGCACATCAGGCATTTTTTCCTTTATTGCATAAAGTGTTGCGCTTACCGCCCTTTTTTGATAAATCGCCAAGTTCCAGTCACAAACCCAATTTGGCAGCCAAATTCTCAGGCGCCCTCCGTAATTTGGCATGCTGACTCCTACAACCGCATAATCCTCATCATTTGACTCCCATCCCTCCTGAATAGAGCCAGAAAGAGGAATGCCTACTCCGTTGGGCGCTTTGCTTGAATAAAAATATAATTCTGTCTGGTCGTGCGGCACATAATCCGGGAAAGTGCATATGCCTCCATCCAGCCTATTATACTCTATAACGTATTGGCTGTATCCCTCTCCTCCGCTTACTGCAGGCACCGAAATTTCCCCATAAGCCCCTTCAGGGTCGCAGCAGGGGTGCGGCGGCAAAACCGCTCCGGGCCCGTCAGTGGGGTTTATCCACGTTCCGCTTGAGGTGGGGGTGCATTTTACGCAATTGGGCCCTCCCTCAATGCTAACAGAGCCGATTTTCTCATACTCGTAATTGCTTGAAGGCGCCAGTGCAAAGGCAAAAGAGATGCACAAAAAAAGAAAAACCAGGGATTTTTTTAAAAAAGCCATGCCTTTTGCACGTTTTTATCATTTATAATGTTTTTCCGCCGAAAAATTCCACTCATTTTTCAATTTTCTCGCATTTTTTCCATAAGGCGCAAAAAGCTTCAGCCCACCCTTATATTGCCTGTTGCGCGCAAAATTATCTGCTTTGAAATATTTTTTGTGCTGCAAGGGGTGTCAAACACATATTTTTTCCCTTTTGCATGCACCACAAGCTGCGCCGCAATAAAAAGAGTGTCAAAAAAGCCGGTTTTATATATGGATTTTTCTTTTTCAATATCAGAATATTTTATGAAAAAATTCTCCTTGTCTTGCGCAAGAAGCTTCCCAATGCTTTTTCCCGCGCCCTTTTTCCTTTTCTCATCTATTGCCGGCTGCGTGCTTGCATAAAACGCAATCGCCCCCCCTGTTCCCCCTGCCGCGTTTCCAAGCATCGCGCTAACCGTAGTGGAAGTTCCCAAAAATATGCACGCAATGCCTGTATCTGCAAAAACCAAATCACACGTCTTTTTCATAAGAGCGCCCGGCGGCTTTGCCTGCACGTTCTCAATTATGCCTATTATCCTCTCTTTCATAAGTTTCTCCTTAGGCGAATATATATAAATACCCATAAGCATAATTTGCATGCTAAGATATTTTCTCTTAGAAGAATTACCGCTAAAGGAGAGTAAGTATATGAAATTGGTTATATCAGAAAAAGATGGCAAAAGCTACCAGCTTGAGGTTCCAAAGGCGGCGGAAGGCTCGCTTTTGGGAAGAAAAGTCGGGGACGAGATAGACGGAAGCGCATTGGGCGCGGCCGGATACACCCTCAAAATTACGGGCGGCTCGGACACTGCCGGCTTTCCCATGCGAAAAGACGTTGACGGCCCGAGAAAAAAGAAGCTTCTTTTGGGCAATTCGCCCGGAATAAGGGGCGCGGTGCACGGAGAGAGAAAAAAGCGAATTGTGCGCGGCAGAATTATCTCGGACGAAATAATGCAAATCAACTGCATTGTTTTGCAGGCAGGCGCAAAGCCCCTCCCAGAGCTTTTCCCCAAAAAGGAAGGGGAGAAAAAAGAATAAGCAGGTTTTATTTTGCAGGCAGAAATAAACATCGGACTTGTGGGTCATGTGGACCATGGCAAGACATCCCTAACAAAAGCGCTGACCGGCAAATGGACCGATACTCATTCTGAAGAGCTGAAAAGGGGAATCACAATCCGCGTGGGATACGCGGACACCGCATTTTACAAAAATACCTTAAGCGGAAAATATTTCTCCCGCCACCAAATCCCAAAGGGCGAGGAAGAGCATTACAAATTAACAAGAGAAGTCTCATTTTTGGACGCCCCCGGGCATGAGACGCTTATGGCGACAATGATCTCTGCGGCAAGCATTGTAGATGCCGCGCTTTTGATAATAGCCGCAAACGAGCCCTGCCCGCAGGCGCAGACAACCGAGCATTTGATGGTGCTTGACATTTTGGGGATAAAAAACATAGTAATAGTGCAAAACAAAATAGATTTGGTTTCCGAGGAGGAGGCATTGGCTCATTATGAGCAAATAAAAAAATTCACAAAAGGGACGGTAGCGCAAAACGCGCCCGTAATTCCCATCTCCGCAAATTACCATACAAACATAGACACGCTAATAGAGGCGATAGAGGAGAGCCTTCCCACCCCAAAAAGGGATTTGAAAGCGCCTGCAAAAATGTATATTGCCCGCTCATTTGACATAAACCGGCCGGGGCAGGAAATTCCCAAGCTTAGCGGAGGGGTGCTTGGCGGCTCAATAATATGCGGGCAGGTAAAAGTAGGCGACACTCTCTCTTTGCGCCCGGGCCTTTTGAAAAAAGTAAAAGACAAGGATTCATTTGTGCCGGTTGATGTGGGTGTGTTAAGCCTTAATTGCGAAAATGGAAAGCTTGAGAGCGCACACCCCGGCGGGCTTATAGGCGTCGGCACAAAGCTTGACCCTGCCGTTGTAAAAGGGGATTTGCTTGTAGGGCAAATATTGGGGCATAAGGATGCGCTTGGGGAAGTGCTTGACTCGCTTGAGCTTGAATATCTGCTTATAAAAAGAGAAGGGTTTGAAAACCCGCTTCTTCGCGCAGGCGAGCCTTTGGTAGTATCCATCGGCACCGCCACCTCTATCGGCACCATCACAAAGCTGAAAGGAAAAACCCTTTCCATCAAATTAAAAAGAGCCGTATACGCCGAGAAAGGCGCAAAAGTCGCGCTATCGCGAAGAATGGGGCAAAGATGGCGCCTTTCCTGCTTTGGCACCGTAAAATAAACTTTTCCAAAATTTCAAACCAAAAAACAATTGCCTATAAAATGCCCTATCTATTTGCAAACCGGCCGCAAGCGCCTTAAGCCCGCTTTGTCTTTTTCAGGCAATGGCGGGCTTTTGCCAAATAAATTATATGTTTTTGTTTTGTTGTTTTTGCATGCGGTGCATTTATGGGAAAAAGAAATTCAAAAAAGCATGATTTAACTACCTTTGAGGGGCGCATGCAGCCTGCCGAAGAGCAATGGCTCATTCGGCAGTCGCATCCCCAAATTGACCGGCACGAATATTTCAATTTGAGGATAGCAAAGCAGGGCTATCACAAGGCGGGTGCCCATTCCGCCGCCAAGATGTGCAAATACGCAAAAGATTCTATTTTGAAAAAAGGCGCATGCTACAAAAACAAATTTTACGGCATCTCATCCCACCGCTGCCTGCAGTGCTCGCCAGTTTTGCAATTTTGCAACCTCTCATGCAAATTCTGCTGGCGTTTAATTCCGGAAGTAAAAGAAGGGTGGCTGAAAATGCCCCCCTCCTTTGAGTGGGATTCCCCCGAATTTATAGCAGATGCGCTAATAGCAGAGCAAAAAAGAATAATGTCCGGTTTTTTGGGAAATGAAAAAGCGGATGCCTCCTTGGCAAAAGAGGCAATGGAGCCGAACCAGGTGGCTCTTTCCCTAATAGGCGAGCCGGCAATGTATCCGCACCTTGGAAAACTTCTTGAAATTTTTCATAAAAAGAAAATGACCACTTTTCTTGTGACAAATGGCACTTTTCCAAAGGCGCTCGAGCGCCTAAAGCCGCTTCCCACCCAATTATACATCTCCCTAATAGCCCCGGACGAGAAAACTCATGCATATGTGGCGCAGCAAAGTGAAAATGCGGAAAAATTAATATGGAAAAATTACCTCTCCTCCCTTGACTTTCTAAAAAAAGCGGGAGAGAAAACCCGCACCGTATTGCGCATGACGCTCACACGGGGGCTAAATGATAATAATTTGCCCGGCTATGCAGAATTGATAAAGCGAGCAATGCCTCATTATGTGGAAGTAAAATCCATGGTTTATGTGGGGGGCGCAAGAAATTCCTCGCGCGGGCTGCAACTCTCCGACATGCTCTCTGTGCCAGAAATAGAGGCGATTGCAGAGCAGCTCTCTGACTTAACAGGCTATATTGTGGTGGACACCCACGCCCCCTCACGCGTCACTTTGCTCGCAAGGGATAAAAACTGTGCTGCAAAAAGATTTTTATGCAAAACGAAATAGAAGGCATAAAAGCAAGAAACGCCCGCGTTGAGGCAGACAAGGCGTGGGAAACAAGCATCACAAGGCGAATAATTATAGCAATAGCAACCTATATCTGCATAGCCGTATTTTTAGTGCTGATAAACGCCCCAAACCCGTATTTTAATTCCCTTGTGCCAACAGCAGCTTATATTCTCTCAACGCTTAGCATGCCTTTTCTCAAAAATTTCTGGATAAAGAATTTTTACAAAAAATAAATATTTGCAAAATTTTCGCTTCAGCCAAGTTTTTAATGCCTTCCGCTCTCCTGCTTTAAATATGTTATTTTGCATATATATCTGTGAATTCTATGGCTAAACTTATTGAACAGAGCACTTTTTTTCCAGATAAAAATAAATTAATGCAAAATTTTAACTCATCTTTTGAAAAGCTTCTTCCTTTCCCCCAAAGAACCCTTATGGCGCAGAGCGCCATAGAGCAAATAAGGCAGTCATTAAGCAAGGAAAATTTCAAAAAATACGAAAATGTTTGCAAAATTGTGGGGCGCCTGGCAGAGCATGCCGAATACTTATCAAATATTGATTATGATAAAATAAGCTTTGAGAGAAAAAAAGACATCCTCTCAAAAGTGGATGTGTGCATTGACGGAATATGCTTAAAATTAGCAGAAATTGCGCAAATAGAGCTTCCCACTTACAAGCATTTGTTCAACGAAGGGGAGAAAAAATCCGATACTCCGGTTCTGCTCTCAGAATATAAAGCCAATGCCGATTTCATTACTGAGCCCATGTCCAAAAGAGAGATAATGGACGATATGTCTGATAGCTATTCTCCAAGAAATCTGGCAAGGCGGCTTCCCTCTCTTAAGAAAAAATATCTTTCTCTTCTCACAATCCACGGGGAAATTGCAAAAATAGAGCAAAAGCTAAAGCCGCTGCGCGCAAATGAAGAAAAAGAATTCTTAGACAAATATGACAGGGATTGCGGCCTTCCTGCAAGGGATTTGAGAAAAGAGCTTGTGCGGCTTTTGGAAAAAGTTGAGGAAAGCTGCGGCGAAGCCATCGGCTCCAGATATGCATATCCGTCTCAAGCCGCAAATTCAATATATCCCTCGCAGGGTGTTGCTTTGGAAAATTTCGAAAATCTTATGAAAGAGGAAATTCCCACCCTTTCTCCAAAAACAGATTTTGGCAAAAATGCTCTAAACAAGCTAAAAGAGAAAATGGGGGAAAATTTTGAAAAATTTGAAGGCATTTGCAATGCCGCCGCGCGCCTGGCAGAGCATGTGCAATACATCTCACAGCAGGATTTGGCAAATTTCGGGCTTCACCAAAAAGCATTATGGCTTACAAAGGCAACTCTTGCAATAATGGGGCTTTATCCGCGCATGTTTGAGCGGGCAGGCCTAAGCGAGCCCTCCATAGCAAATGACCATGTATATTTATTCTTTGGAGAAGAGCCATACTTAAAATTGCTCACACCAATGCATTATCGCACCCTTATACATTTAATCCAAGATGAGGGCTATGAATATTCTGAGAAAAGCGTCCCTCAGCTTGAAGAAGAGCTCTGTGAAATTGAGAGAAAATATCTCCATCTTCTTCCCTTGCACGCTCTTCTCCAAGATATCTCTCTTTCCCTGGAACCCCTAACGCGCAATATTCACACAAACCGCATGCAATTTATGGCAAATGCGTCCAGTCATAATGACTTTGCCAATTTATCCAAGTTCTGGGATTTAGTTGAAGAGCTTAACTTCCAAAGCAAAAAGCAGGGATATATCAATCAACTGCCGGACGGCATATTCTACGCGGCTAATTACTTAAAGGTTAAAGACCGCTATTCAATTTAAGGAAAATCTCACTCCAATCAAAGGGAGCGGCTTATGCAGGAAAACACTAGCCTTTTTTCATCTCTTTTGCTTTTTGCAAAAAATACTCATGAATTTTGCAAGTGCTCATCTCGGGGTGGCACGCTGCGCCCAAATAATATTTTCCCTCTTTTTCCTGCTCAATAATTGCCGCCCCGCCATCCGGCAATTTTGCCAATACATTAACGCCTGCCCCAATACTCTTTATTTTGGGCGCGCGTATAAACATTATTTTCTCATCATCAAGCAAAGCGCAGGAAAGGACGCTCTCAAAAGAGTCAAGCTGGCTGCCATATGCGTTTCTATCTATCTCAACATCCATCAACTCAAGCCCTTTTTGCCCCTCTATTTTGCCGTTTGCTTTTTTTGCCATTAAAATAAGCCCCGCGCAGGTGCCAAATATTGCATTTATTTCCTTCAAAAGCCCAAGCATCCCTGCTCTCTCAAGCAATAAGCTCAAAGTAGTGCTCTCACCCCCCGGCAAAATAATGGCATCCAGCCCTTCCAAATCCTGCGCATCCCTTGCCTGCACCACTTGCGCCTCAATCCCGCAAGCTTCGCTCGCCTTCTGCATCGCCTTAACATGCTCTATTACGTTTCCCTGCAAAGCCAATACTCCTATTTTTAGCATAATATTATTTGCACATAAATTCATTTAAGCCGTATTTAGGTGGTTTTATAAAGCATAATATGTATAATAAGAATAGAACAAACAAAAAAGGTGCGTGCATTATGATTCAACTGCAAGCAACAGATGTTCCCAAGAAAAATATTCAGGCTAACGAAAACGGCGCGGGTGCCGCAACCTCAATTCTTTTTAGAAAGCGCATGTTTAGCGATTGCACAAGCGGCTTTCCTCCGCTGGCATTGGGGCTTGTTTCCATTTACACCGAAGAGATAAAAAAAGTGTCAAAAATCAAGGATTCTGATGAGCGCTCAAAAAATTTCCAAACAATTGCCAATCTTATAGCATATGAGCCAAAAGAGGCATTAGACAATAAAAAGAAGCAAGAGCTTTTCAAAGAGCTTTTCCAAACAGCCGCAGAAGCTGGAAAAAATGATGGCAAGTCATATCTGAAAACAAGGGAAACTTTGAACTCAATACTAAAGAGCATTCACAACTGCACTACTTTCACAACTTCGGAAGCAATTAAATTTACTTCAACTATTATTGCCTCATTTTGGAATCTTAAGGATTAATTTCCTCATTTTTATACTCTTCAAACAGTTTTGCAAACAGCTCAGGCACCAAAGCCATACGCTCCGGCGCCTCAACATACGCTATTCTCATCTGCTTTTTCCCCGGGTTCTCCTCCCCATCAGCAACAGAGTAAAATCCTTCCATAGGCGCCACAAGCAAAGTCATTTGTTTGCCTTCAATTTCAACGCTTCCCTCGCGCGCGCAATACATCACAAACTCTTTTGCATCAAATTTTTCATTGCAAATTTTGCTTACATCAACAACAGAATACATGGATGCATCAGGGCTTGAGACAATTAACCCCGGCATTTTCTCCCGCAACCCGCTGCTCACCTCAAGCATCATCTTTTTGTAATGCCCCCTCTGCTTCTCATACCATTTTTGCAAATTCTCATGGCTCTCATGCGCCAAAGCCCCAAATATGTATTGCCCTATTGCGTTGGGGCATAAATTAGCCGTATATTCTGCCACGCTCTTTTCATGAAACTCCTTATTATCTGTTACAAGGGCGCCTATGCGAAGCCCGCATGCATTCCACACTTTAGATGCCGTCTCAATGCTAATTCGTTTTCCCTCAATTCCAGAAACAATTTTATTATCAATTGCCCAAACGCTGGAGGGCTTCTCCCCCGTATAATGCAATTCCCTGTATGCCTCATCAGACACCATCCACATATCGTATTTTACGCACAATTTTGCAAGCGCATTCATCCTCTCCTGCGAAAAGAATTGCCCGGTTGGATTATCATAAGGAATCACAACCATCGCGCCCGGCTTATGCCTTTTTATCATCTCCTCTATTTCCTCCATTTTAGGCAAAGAATATTTTCCGTCCTCCCCCAAAGCACGCCTCACAGAAATCGTTTTTCTTCCCACTCTTTGCGCAAAAAGCATATAATTTGTATAAGCAGCATCAATTAGCAAAAGAGGCGCTTCCGAGCTTCCCGCAGCGCCGCAGCAGCCGACAATTGCCAATTCCATTCCCATGCTGCCCCCATCCAATATTTGGCTGTATAGCCCTGCAGTTTCAAACCCGCTTGAGGCAATCACATTTAGAACCGCCTTATTTGCCTCCGCTTCCCCGCGAGTTGCAGTATATTTCACCGCCCCGCTCTCAAAAGGGCTTCCCGCCGCCCCAAGCTCTTTCATTCTTTTTTGCATTGCAGGGTGCATAGGCAAAGAAACATTTCCAATCGCAACATTTATTGCCTCAATTCCTTTTCCTCTTTTTGCAAATTCAATGGAGGCAAGCCTTATTGCAGAGGGCGCCCTTGCCTTAAAATGCTTTGAAATTTCAGCCATTTATCCACCCGTTTTAAATATATTTTTTCACCCGGCCACTTCAAATTTGCCAAGCCCTTTTTTCAGCCCGCTTTTTATTTGTTCAACATTTGCTTTTGAATTACATATGTTCCTAATCACTTAAATATTCTCCCCGCCCCCTCGCTCCAGAAAAGCAAATCAAGGTGCGCGATAGGCACTTTTGCAACAGAGGAGAATTCAAGCATTTTTTCCTCAATTTCCATATATCTCTTTTTTCCAAGTGATGCCGGAATTTCCTCAATTGCCCCGTATTTTAGCAAATTTTTCATTATATGCCTGTCAAGTATTGCCACATCTTCCCCATACCCGATATTTCTCAAAAAATGCCCCGCCTCTTTCATTCCAAGCCCCTTAACATCCGCAGCCAGCGCATTTCTCACTTCTCGCGCATTTGCATATTTTTTCAAATAAGCAGAAAGCTCCCCTTTCCCAACAAGTTTCTCCCTTGCCTCAATTATAAATTTTGCCTTGTTATTATGAAACCTTACTCCGGCTTCCAGCAAAACTTTTGCAATTTTCTTGCCATTTTTAGAGAAAAGAAGCCCTTCCGCCTGCAATTTCTGCTGAGCCTTCCACGCGGCGGCGGCAGAGGAATTTGCGGCGCATATGCAAAAGCAAAGCTCACCCGCAATAATCTTTGAATCCGCGCCCCTCAATTTCTCAAAATCGCAGAGGCGCAAAACAATTTCATTCTTTTTCTTATTATATTGTTTAAGAAGAATCTCTCTATTGGAAAATTCTTTTTTCATGGAAGCTCACATATTTTAGTTTCCTCTAACAGAGAGCTTCTCTTTCTCATCCATGGTGCGCACATCCAAGCTATTCATGCAATCTCCCAGCCCTTCGCTCACCCGCGCGATAAGCGAGGCATCCTCAAAATGCGCAACCGCCTCAACAATCGCTTTTGCCCTCTCTTTCGGATTAGCTGATTTGAATATTCCCGAGCCCACAAACACGCCGTCGCAGCCCATTTGCATGCAAAGCGCCGCATCCGCCGGCGTGGCAATCCCTCCCGCCGCAAAATTCACGACAGGCAATTTTCCAACAAGCTTTACTTTTTCAACAAGCTCAAATGGCACTCTCATCTCTTTAGCCATTTTTTCCATCTGCCCCGCATCCGCGCCCTTCAAATCCTCAATCGCCACAAATACTGAGCGCATATGCCTCATAGCTTCCACAATGTTTCCGGTGCCTGCCTCCCCTTTGGTGCGAATCATTGCCGCCCCCTCATTTATTCTTCTTAACGCCTCCCCTAAATTCCTGCATCCGCAAACAAATGGCACATTAAATTTATTTTTCTTAATATGCCTCTCCTCATCCGCAGGAGTAAGCACTTCCGATTCGTCAATATAATCAACTTTTAGCGCCTGCAACACCTGCGCCTCCACAAAATGCCCTATCCTGCATTTTGCCATCACAGGAATTGTCACAGCCGCCTTTATTTCCTTAATTTTGAGCGGGTCGCTCATCCTTGCAACCCCGCCGTCCCTTCTGATATCTGCAGGCACCCTCTCCAATGCCATTACCGCAACCGCCCCTGCCTCCTGCGCAATCTTCGCCTGCTCAGCGTCTGTAACGTCCATTATTACGCCGCCCTTTAGCATCTGGGCAAGGCCTGCCTTAATCTCAAAAGGTGTGCTCTCCTGTGATTCCATAATTATTTCCTCCCGCATATATATGGGGGGAAATGTTTTTTATTGCCTATAGTATGGAAAAATTAGGAAAAGGGGGGAAATGTTTTTTATTGCCCATAGTATGGAAAAATCAGCAAAAAAAAATAAGCAAAAAATGGCTTCTTTGGCGTTTTAGCAAAATGCGCCCGATGAGAGAAGGTATGAGAAGCTCGGGCCCTGTTTAATCCCTATCTCCCCTTCCTTGCCGATGGTATAGGGATTTTCCGAAATTTCGCCTTTTGCGACCGCCTTTTGCGCCTGCGCGAAAATAGCCGCGCTTCTCTTCTGCAATTCTCCGTTTTTCAAAAGCCCGTTTTTTTTGTCTTTCAACAAATTAACATATTTTTGCTCAAGCAATTCCAGCGAATCCATGCCTTTGTCTGCTTTTTTAACCGCAATTTTCATGGCATATGCGCTGCCGTTTCCGTTTGTTTTGCCATTCTTAAAATCCCCGTTTTTATATCCAACAACGCTCATTTTAACTAACCTCTTTGTTTTATCTGTTCTACTTCCTCTGGACTGCTATACTTTCTCTGGCATTCTGCCCATATTTAAATGCTGTGTCATATTTGGCGCAAATCCATATGCTTTTTACTCAAATAAGTAAAAAGAGGCATAAACAGGTTCAAATCCAGGGCATCAAAGCCAAGAACTTTTCCGAAGGCGCATCCCCGGCGCCGGCTTCAACTCGTCCAGTGATATCATGCAATAATTGTTCAAACTTCACATAGCCCGCTTTCTCATTAAAATGCCCCGCGCCCGGCACAATGGTAAGCGCTGTTCCCAGTTTTTTTGCCAGATGCTTTCCCAGCTCCATCGACACATACGGGTCATCTTCAGATTGGAAAAGGGTAAGCAAGCCCGCGTTTCTTTTTATTTTCCTCATTGGCAACGGCTCTTGTATAAACGTCTCAAACATCGGGTCATACTCAGGCATCCCAAGGGGCTTGAGAAAGCCTGCAACAAGGTATGCCGCCCTTACAGGGCTGTCTAATTTTGAGAGAATATGCAAAATAAGCGCCGCGCCTATGCTATGGCCTATCAGCACAGTATTCTTGCCAAACTTTGGGCTATGCCTCTCAAGCTCGGCCATCCAGTTTTCAAGAGTCTGGCCTTGCGGGGTCGGAAAATTAGGCACAGTCACCTTATGCCCCCTTGCCTCCAGCTCCTTTTTCAGGTAAGGGAACCAATTCTCTTCAGAATGCCCAAGGGTGCCATGAAAAATATACACGTCCAGAAATTCCGGAATTTTTTGAATGCTTTCTGGAGAAGGCTTTGCCGCATGGCACCTTCGCCCAACGGCAGCATCCCCGCTATTTGCATATGCGTTTTCCTGCCCGTACATCGGGCTGCCCCCTGAAATAGAGGCAAATGCACGGATAAGAAACCCTGGCTCGGCTATTTTTATAGCATTTGGGGGGGTTCTTGCCGCTTTCTCATTTTTCCCAAAAATTCTCAAGGCTTTCATTTTAACCCCTCATTCTTACAAACGCCTCTTTCACAACATCATTGTCCATGAATATCTTGTCTGCCCTGTCCAAATACCTTGCCATAATGAGAGGAATCTCAGCCTCAAACTGGTATTCGTTTCCAGGCCTTGCCTGGCCCCCGAATTCGGCATAAGGGCCCATGCTTCCAATAGTCATGTTGTGCTGCACTATCATCTGGGTTCTAAGCTCTGCTCTTGTGTCCCTCATCATGGCGCAGAACTCGCGATTTCCCTTCGCATTTGGAAACACGGCCACTATGGTGGTGAGATTGGTTTTTGCATTCAAAAAATTCTTGTCAGAGAACTCAAGCTGGTCTGCCAGCAGGTTTATCACCTTCTTCATGCTCTCGTAAGAAACGCTTTTGTGCCCGTCCAGAAAAACCCCCAACGAAAAGCCGTTTTCCTGCAGGATGTATTTTACGAAAGGGCAGTATTTGTTTTCACTCACCTTGTGAAAATACGCCGTTGCCTCTACTATTGCAGGATGCGCTGTGCGCACAATTCCTCCGCCTGAAAACTTGTCAGGATTGCTTATGTATTTGAAAAAGTCAGTGCCCTTAACCGACTTTTGCGGCGCAAGCGCTATGCCGCAATTTGCCGCATCATTTGCTTTCAATTGAGCAAGATTTAGCATTTTCATAAAAATCACCTTTCAGGAATTAACAGAAAAATCCTCCGGGATTTAACATGCGCCCGGTTTTTGGGTCTATTAAATGTTCGGGCCTGTTGTCCTTTTTTGCCATAATGAAAACCGGATAACTGAGGGGAATAAGGGGCTCCTGAGAAAAATATCCGGCCGGCCCGGCATAATGGATTTCTATCTCCTGAGCCGTGAATTTCTCGCGGTTTTCCAGCATGCGCATTCCAACATATTGCTCCAGGCCCATCTTGTCAGGATTTTTTGACATCGGGCCCATGGTCATGTGATATGCTGCCGGACGGATTCCGCCGGTAATTCTCATTACCTCGCTGAAATGTTTCTCTCCGCTCAAATCAACAAGGCGCGAGTACTCCTCTTGGCTGTATGGGCCAAATGCCATGAGAAGAAGGGTGGAATCCCCCTTCCCGCTGTCAAAGAAAGCCCCTATTCTCTCGGCCGCCAGGTCCATCACATAGGGCAGCGGATAGGTCGCCTTGCGATAATCTATTGGGAAAAGGCCGAACATAAGCGGGACCATGTCGTATTCGTCCGAGAGGGGGGAGTAAACCACAATGGTTTTTCCCATTATCTTTTCCTTCATCTTCTGAAAATACGTCACCCCGTCGCCGCGCACGCGGCTCTCAATCTTCTCGCCATGGCCCTCCCCGGCCATTTTGATTATCTCCTCCAGCCCCACAAGTTTCTTTCTCCTGACCTCCACCTCCACGCGTTCATCGACCGGGAATTTCGCCATGGCTATCGCCCTCTCCATGGCAGTGGGTCTGAACACGGAGTTGTTTTTTCTCTGGGTTTGTTCTTTGTTATGCACATTGTTCTCATTTTTTTTGATTTCAGCTTTCATTTTAATCACCAGTAAATGTTTTGTATCCTTCTCTGCCTCCAGCTTCAACTTAAAGCTTCTGTCACAAATGGCATATATTAATAAATATTTACTCATATATGATATGTATGGCACAAATAGACAAACTGGTGGAAAGCTATCTGCTGCAAAATCCGGCAATAGCGAAGGCATACTCTGCAAAGCTTATCAACAGGCGCGCCCTCGCGAGAAGGATAATCGAGGAAAACAGGGAAATTTCCTTAAGAAACTTCGAGGCGGTGATAGCCGCGCTAAGGCGCGCGAAATTTGACAAAGAAAATGTTGCCTCCAAAAAGATATCCTCCTCTTTTCGCGTATCCGTAAAAGACGACATAATGGTGGCATCTTTGGCAAAAACAAAGGACATAATGCGAAATACCGAGCGCCTCATGCAAAAAATCTCATATGAGAAAAACGAAACATTCAAATTCGTGCTTGGCTCTGATTCCATCAAAATATTCTTGGACGAGAAAAACCTGCATCTCATAGATTCCATAGCAACAAAAAAGGACATTTTATACATTCGCAGGAAAATTTCAGAATTTTCCCTCCATTTTGGCGAGTCGGCCTCCTCCTCAAAAGGGATTCTCTCCTACGTCTCCTCCGCCCTCTCAATAAACGACATCGCGATAGAGGAATTTCTAACCTGCTCTCCTGAGTTGCTTATTTATGTTGATGAGAAAAACACGCTAAAGGCGTACGACACCCTTAAAAAAATGCAAAAATAACGTGCGCATCCAAAATGCGCCCTCCAGCAAAGAAAGCATCGCCTAAAAGTTTGCCAAAAACCCCCGCGCCAAAAAAACACAAAAATAACAAATACAGCAAAAACAAGCCCTCCAGCAAAGAAAGCATCGCCTAAAAGTTTGCCAAAAACCCCCGCCCGCCAAAAAAACACAAAATAAATTTCTAAAATTTAAGCAAACCCTTTTACAAATTTAAGCAAACCCTTCCACAATCTTCACATATCCTGGCTTTACCTTGTACAAATCTCCTTTGTAAATAAGCTCGTCAATTATCCTGCGCGCTTCCGACTCGTCGATATGCGCTTTTTTCGCCTCCTCCAGCACCTTGTTTATTTCCACCATGTCAAACTGCTCGTTCAATTCCTTCACAAAGCCGAATATGGTGTTTATCTTGTTTACTCTTGACTTGGGGTTTCCTGTGGCAATGATGTCAATGTCAAAGTTTCCTGTCTCCTTGTCCTTTAGTATCTGGTCATGCATAAAATCAAGAAGCTCGGTTGCCCTCTGGGCATCATCTGCATCCGCAACATCCGACGCCCTCACCTTTGCGGACGCCTCGGTCAATCTCACAATCCCCTCTATCTGCCTAGGGGTAATAGGCACAGAGCCTTGCTGCGCCCCTCTAACGCGCAAGTCCACATAATAATCTTTTATTTTTTTGGCAGCTTCGGGGGATAATTGCGGGTTCATGTTTCGCCTCATGTATGCAATATATTTTCTCAAAAGCTCGCGCGATATCCCCTCTTTCTCAACTTCTGCCAATTTCTCATATTCAATGTGCGCAGTCAATATTTTATCCGCCATTTCCGAATCCTTCACCCTGTCCAGCACGTCATAAATTACAAAAATCAAGTCAAAGCGCGAAAGAAGGGTGGGCGGAATGTCAAACTGCTCTGCAGGAAGCCTGTTTTTATCAAACCTTCCGAATTTGGGGTTGGCAGCTGCCAATATGGAGCATTTTGTTTTAAATGTGGCAACAATTCCCGCCTTTGCAACAGAGACTGTCTGAGATTCCATTGCCTCATGCATAGAGCTTCTGTCCTCCTCCCGCATTTTATCAAACTCATCAATGCATGCAAGCCCGCCGGAGGCAAGCACTAAAGCGCCTGCCTTTAAAGTCCAGCCCCCGTCTCCCAATTCATCTTTTTCCGCAGCAGCTGTAAGCCCCGCCCCTGTGGCGGATTTTCCTGAAACCATTATTCCCTTAGGCACCAAATCTTTTGCATATTGCAGCATCCTGCTTTTTGCGCTTCCAGGGTCTCCTATTAAAAGTATGTGGATATCCTCGCGTATGGGCATGTTGCCTGGCATTTTCTTGCCCTTTGCCCCCCCAAACATTTGCATCACAACTGCCTTTTTTACCTCGTCATGCCCGTAAATGCCCGGCGCCACCGCCTTTTGGATATGCTCATATATTTTCGGGTCTTTTGAGAGGGCCTTTATTTGCTTCTCTTCCTCCTCGCTAATTTCTATTTCCTCAAAATCCCGCCTTAAGCTGTTAATATAATTTACCTCAAAATAGCGCGAATACATGCTTCCTGCAATCGTCTCTCCCTTGTATTTTGATTTTGTAGGCGGGCGCAGGCGCAGGCACCCTGTAACCTCTATTGATTCACCCGGCACAAGCAAATTAACCAAATCATCCTCAACCATCAGCTCAAGCTTTGCAGCAGGCGCATTTCCCCGTATTCTCTCAAGCAATTCCTGAAATTCTGCCCTCTGTATATCCACAAAATAAGAGCCTTCCTCATCAAGCTTCAAAGAGCGCCTCTTGCATTCGGGGCAAACCTCCGGCGCAATCATTTTGCGCGTAATGGGAACGCGCATTACATGCTCGCACATAAGGCATTTGTAAATCGCAATCCTTACCTTATGCATAACTTCCGCGCGCTTTATCACAACTCCCTTTACCGTGATAAGCTTGTCAATATGGGATGAGGAAACATCCTGTATAAGAAGGTTTGAATCCGGTATGCCGAAAATTCTCACATGCGGCTCAAAAACAATATCCATTACGCCCGCCGTGGGCTTTTTTATAACTTTTTCAAAAGCAGGCAAAGCAATATCCGGGCGTTCAATTAGAAAATCCGCCAATTCGCCGTTAAATTTTGAAATATCTGCAAAATCCACCTGCAAGCTTCTTTTTGTAGGGTAATTTGCCTCAAGCTTCGCTAACGCATCAGCACAATACCCTTGCGCAAACTCCTCCCACAAAGAAATCAGGTGGGAGTCATCAAAAAGGTTGTCCGGCATTCTACCTCCCGCACTTTATATGCGAGCAGGAGTTTAAATACAAATAAGCTTGAGGAAGGGTTAATAATAGCAGCTTAAGCAAACCTTTTTCAACGCCTGAAAGTGCCAGCAACCTTTATATTAGCAATAAAAATTTAAAAAAAGGAAAAAAAGAAAATTTAAGAAAGCTAAAATGGCAGAATAAAAACCTGCCAGCTAATTTTTCTAAACCTCTACCTTATCCCCCGCCACAGGCGCGGACGCGTCAAAGCCCTCTAATTTAAGCTCTTCTGCAAACCCTTCGCAATTATCCCCATGCACGCAAACGACTTTTTTGGGATTAGCGCGCTTCACATAATCAAAAAGCTCGCTTCTGCCTGCATGCGCCGAGAAGTCAAGGTATTTTACAGGCACGGACGGCACTATTCTCTCCCCGTCTTTTTCAACATACCCGAAATTTAGCAAATTATGCCCGTTTGTGCCCTCAACGCAATAGCCTGTAAAAATAATTTCAGACTGCTCATTTAATGAGAGCAAATACTGCATCGCGGGCCCGCCCTGAAGCATTCCCGCGGTGGAAATTATTACCGAAGGCGTAGAGAGCACCTTTTTGCGCTCCCTCATATCCTTTACTGTTTTGCAGCCTGCAAAATATTGCCTGAATTTTCTCACATCCCTCACATACGCCGGATAGCCGGAAACAATTTTGGATGCCTCAACGCCCATCCCGTCAACCCATACCGGTATTTCCGGGGCATGCCTTTGCATTATAGAGAGAAGCTCCTGCGTCCTTCCGACAGCAAATGCAGGAAGAAGCAAATTTCCCCCATCCACTACAATTTCGCGCGCCCGCTGCACAAGCTGGGATTCCAAATCAAGGCGGTTTGGGTGGTCCCGCGAGGCGTAAGTGCTCTCAATTATAAGCAAATCAACGTCTTTTTCAACCTGCGCCGCATTGTGCATCTGAGTGTCTGAGAGCTTGAAATCTCCCGAATACAAAAGCCTTTTTCCTCCTTCTTCCACAAGCACGCCGGAGGAGCCGGGCACATGCCCCGCATCCATCAGCTTGATGGAAGTATCTCCCAGGCTTATGATTTCATTATAAGAGCGCAGGGAAAATGCTTTCATCGCCTTTGCGTGAGAGCTTCTTTTATACGGCAATACTCCCGTATCCTCTAAAATGATTTTTGCAGAGTCAAGAAGCAGCAATTCCGCAATATCGCGGGTGGGCGGAGTGGCATATACTGCCGGGTTGTAATGGTCAAACACCGAAGGCAAAAATCCCACATGGTCCAAATGCGCATGCGAGAGCACCACCGCATCCACTCCCAGCGGGGGCGGAAGCGGATATTGGTGCGGCGCCTCCTTATTATGTATTTTCAACCCGCAGTCAAGCATGATTTTTTTGTCGGTATTTACAATAAAGCATGAGCGGCCGACCTCGCGGCTCGCTCCGAGCATGTCTATATACACTAAATTACCTCTTTTGCCGGCACAGGCTTGCTCCAAAGAGTTGCCTTTTAGCCGGAAATTTTAACTAACCCTATCAGGTTTGCACGCTTTATAAGCATTCACTCACCTAAACCGCGGGAAGGGGAGACCCCCACTCCCACGAAAGAGTGCAAAAAGCTTTATCTTCTAGGGATTGTGGAGACTATGTGATTTTTAAAACTTTTTCACATAGCCTCTAATATGGGAAATGAAATTACCTACCTTGATTTGGCTGTTTTGAAAAAACTTGACTCTGAATCAACTGTAGAAAAATTCGGAATGAAAATAAACACCTCTTTCTTCGATGCCGCCAATCTGCTCGGTTCCATGAAAATAAAAGGGCTTATTGACATGCAATCCTCGATAGGGGGGCAGTCGCCCATAACAATTGCCAGCGAGGGAAAAGAGCTTCTCTCAACTGCCATACAGCGCGCGGCAGAGCCTATAAACAGTCTTGACCAGGCAATATTGAGCACCCTTGTAACCGGCGTGCGCGAGCTTGGCTCATTGCAAAATTCAATTAATATAAGAAGCAAGGATTTGGCGTTTCACCTCTACAAATTAAAGGCATATGATTATGTTGATGACTCTATCCAATCCGCAAAAGTGAGCTTCTCGCTCACAGAAAAAGGATTTCTTCTCACAAGAAGCTACCGCTCAAGCGCAAGCGCAGCTGAAATGGCTCCAAAAAAAGAGGAGGAAAAAGCGCCGGAGCCCCAGGAGAAAAAGCACGGAATAGAGGATGAAATAAAAGATTTATTCAATCTTTCCTCTTTCCGCCGCCCTGCGGCAAAAAAGGTTCCTGTTTCAAGCATAAGCGAGGTTCAAAAAGAAAAGCAAGGCGCCCCGTTTGTGCAAGGCATTCCATCCTCTTCAGGGGAAACTAAAGCTGTGCAGGCAAGCGCTCTGGCAGCAGAGGGCGGAGGGATAAAAGTGCCGCAAAAGGCAGAGCCTCCTCCGTGGATGAGAAAGCCTGTTGCAAAAAAGCTTGACCAAAGCAAGATGCTTGCCTCAAAAACGGAATTTTATCTGCAAAGGTATGGGGTGTTTCTCCTGCTTCTTGCAATCTTTTTCGCAATAGTGGTAATTGCAATAATTTTTGCGGTTGCGCTCTCATAAGCAAAAACGCGCGGGCATATTCCCCCGCCGCTTTTGCAACCTCACAGTAATACAAGGTTTTTCACCATGGCGTCCAAGACAGGTCAAAACTCTACAATGGACTTTACGCTCCTCTCCAAGTACAATATACCATGCCTCCCGTTTGCATTTGCAAAAAACGCGCAGGATGCCTGCATGCATGCAAAAAAAATCGGCTTTCCTGTAGCGCTAAAGCTAATTTCCTCAAAAGTTTTGCACAAATCCGAGCATCATGCGCTCTCCCTTAATTTAAAGGACGAATATTCGGTAAAAAAAGAATATGCGCGCCTGCAAAAGCTCACGCCGCCGCACGACCCCATATTAGTGCAAAAATTCTCCCCTTCCACAATAGAATTAATTGCAGGCGGAAAAATGGATTCTCAATTCGGCCCCACAATAATGGTGGGGCTTGGGGGAATTTATACTGAAATATTAAAAGACGTCTCAATTCGCATTTGCCCTGCACAAGAGAGGGACATTCGCTCAATGATAGCCCAGCTAAAATCTTTTCCTGTGCTAAAGGGCGCGCGCGGGCAGAGCGGAATAAGCCTTTCCCAGCTTGCAAAAATTCTGCACAGCCTCTCTCTTTTAATGGAAAAAGAGCAGCCGGCAGAGATTGACATAAACCCGCTTCTTCTTACAAGCGATGGGCTTGTTGCGGCGGATGTGAGGGTGCTATGGTGAAAAGAAAAAAAACCAAAAGCCGCCCTACCCAAAAACCCAAAAAAAATAGCGGGTTTCCAAATCCCAAGCCGGTTTTTTTTGCAAAGAAACCTCTTTCCCCAATTCACGCGGAAGGGGAAATAAAGCTTAGAAAACAGGTGCAAAACCTCTCCTATGTTTTCAACCCCTCATCAATCGCGATAGTGGGCGCCTCGCGCAACCCCTCAAAAATAGGCAACGCAATTTTGCGCAATTTAATTCACGGCGGTTACTCAGGGCAAATTTATCCTATCAACCCGAATGCGGATATTGTGGAAAATTTGCGCGCATACCCCTCCCTCTCACAAGTGGGAAAAAAAATAGACTGCGCAATAATATGCATTCATGCAAAAGACGTGCCGCACGCATTGCAGCAGGCGGCAGGCGCAAAAATTCCTTCAGCAGTAATAATTTCCGGCGGATTTGCGGAAATCGGAAATGTGCACGGCGAGATGCAAATAAAGCAAATAGCCAACAAGCATGATATGGCGGTAATAGGCCCTAATTGCATGGGAGTGCTAAACCCGCAAAATAAAGTAGACTCGGTGTTTCTTCCTCTTCATAAAATGGGGCGCCCGGGCGCAGGCTCTATTTCCTTTATTTCCCAATCCGGCGCAGTAGGCGGCTGCATTGTGGATTTGGCAGGGGCGCAAAGGGTGGGAATGGCAAAATTTATCTCATACGGCAACGGCACAGTAATAAATGAGACAGACCTTCTCTCCTACTTGATGCATGATGAAAAAACAAAATCCATAATTTCCTATATTGAGGGAGTTAATAACGGGCGGGAATTTATGCATGCCGCCTCCTCTCTTACAAGAAAAAAGCCGCTTGTGGTGCTAAAGGCGGGAAAAACTTCAGCAGGCTCGCAAGCCGCCCGCTCGCATACAGCGTCCCTTTCAGGTTCTGCAGAAGTTTTCTCTGCGGCGATGGAGCAGTGCGGCGCAATACAGGCACAAAATTTGGAAGAGCTTTTTGACCTTGCAAAAATATTTGAAATTCCGGCATTTTTAGGCTCAAAAATAGCGGTGCTAACAAACGGGGGAGGCAACGGAGTATTGGCGGCGGACGCGATAGAGCGCGAGCACCTGCGCCCCTCGATTTTTAGCGCAAAAACAATAAAACAGCTTAAAAAAATCCTTCCCCCGACCGCGCACGCGCTAAACCCTCTTGATATCATAGGGGATGCAGATTCTGCAAGATATGAGGCATGCTTGCAGCTTTTGCTAGAGGATGAGAATGTGGACGCAATAGTTGCAATAGCATTAATGCAAACAGCATCCCTTGATTCCTCAATAGTAAATGTGATAGCGCGCGCCGCGCACTCTGGCAAAAAGCCCATAATAGTTGTAAGCACAGGGGGGGAATACACCCAGCTTCACAAAAAAATACTTGATGACTACGGAGTGCCGACATTTGATTCTCCTTCAAGCGCCATAAGCGCGCTTGCAAAGGCGCTAAAATACAACATATACAAGCACACAAAACCCTAAAGGTTGATTTTTTAATATTTGTTTGCAATAAGCTATCCTTAAATAGCGTGTTTTTATGCAGCTTCCAAACATTTACGCAGGAGATTACAAAAGATTTATGGCGTTGCCGATAATTCTGGCACTTCTCTCCCTATCTATAGTATTTTTCATCTCTCCCATAAAAATGGGAATAGATTTTAGGGGCGGAATAGATGTGGAAATGCTCTCTGACGCACAGCCTGATTTGCAGGCGCTCTCATCCGCGCTTGAAAACGGGGGCTACAGGGTGGATTCAATCTCCTCGGAAGCAAGCCCTTCCGGCTTTGTGACAAAATTAGGGCTTGCGCGCTCTCAAACTGTAGTGGATGCAGATAAAATAAAGCTTGAATATTTTGAGCTTAAGAAAGAGGCATCCAAACTGGAAGCCGAGGCAATAGTTTCAAACGACTCTGCCGCAATGGCAAAATATTTGCAAAGCCGTGTAGGGCTTGATGAGACAGCAAACAAAATGCTTTCCCTCGCCTCTTTTGAGCAAAACGCATCAGAATATGATGCCACTTACCTTTTAACAAAAGGGGTAATGTTGGCATATGCAAATATTACCGAAAAAGAGGATGCCGCGCGCCAGAAATTATTTGCATCAGCCGCGCCGGCAGATGCGACAATTTCATTTAAGGAAATAACAGCCTCTCTCTCAGATGACTTTATTGACAGGGCGGTGATGGTAGTAGTCTATTCTGTAATTCTCACCTCTCTTGTTGTGTTTCTAATATTTCGCTCACTTGTCCCCTCATTCGCGGTTCTCTCAGGCGCCGCCGCGGACGTAATATTTGCGCTTGGCGCAATGGCAATATTCGGCATTCCGCTCACCCTTGCCTCTTTTGCAGCTCTTTTGATGCTAGTGGGCTTCTCGCTTGACACAGATATTTTGCTTACCATGCGGGTAATGAAAAGGCGGGAAGGGACAGCGGCTCAGCGCGCATACGAGTCAATGAAAACAGGAATGTCAATGAGCGCATCCACCATGGTGGCATTTTTGTGCCTGTTTGCAATAGCATTAATATCTCACATAGGAATTTATTATGAAATTTCCGCAGTAGTAATCGCAGGGCTGATAGGAGACCTTATCGCAACATGGGCTTTCAACGCGCCTATAATTCTCTCACATATGCAGGATATGGAAAAGAAAGGAAAAATTGCGGTAGAGCGCTCGCTCCTAAGCTTTATATTCAGAAGTTGATGAAACATGGCAAAAAACATAGTATTTGAAATATTCTCGGAAAAAAAGGTGCTTTTGCTCCTTTTGCTCACGCTTGGCGCCATCACATTTCTATTTGCAACAGGCGGCCCATTTAATGGCGGGCTAAAATTCGGGATAGAATTCTCAGGCGGCTTGCGCATTCCCGTATTGTTGGAGCAGGCAGTCGAGCCCAACATTATGCGGGAAATGGTAAAAAACATAGAGACTCGCGCTGCAACCTTCGGGCTTTCCGAAGTAAAAGTCACCCCTGTAGGAGATACGCAAATCTATGTGGAAGTCTCAAAAACCAATCCCCAATTAGTTAGTGATATTCGGCGCATTCTCTCACAGCAAGGCGTTTATCAGGGGATAGTTGACGGGAAAGTTGCTGTAGGCGGAGAGAATATTTATCCTGACACCGTAAGGCAGGAGAGCCCCTCATATTACTCCGGAAGCGACTGGGTGGTAGCATTTTCGCTTCGTACAGAAGGGCAGGAGCATTTTATAAAAACCGTTAGAGGGAAAGGAAATTATCCTCTTTACATGTATCTTGACAGGCCAAATGACGCCATAATCGTAATATCGCGCGAAGATTTGCTAAAGCACCAAATAAGCGAGAGCGGCTATGACTTTAACTTAAGCGAATCCGAGGCAATAAAAATAGCGATAAATGCGCTCAACCTTGAGAATACCCAGCTTCCAATTTATTTGCAGGAAGAGCTTCCATACCAACTGGAAGAGGAAGGGCTAACTCCGGCAACAAATTCAACAAAGGCAATAATTTCAGAGGATGCGCCTCAGGAATTAAAAGACAAATTAACTTCGCTCGGCTTTGCATTAAGCGAGAAAACCTCCCTTGCAATGCAGCCAATATACGGAAGCGCGGGCGCAGGGCTTGGCACCATAATTAACAGGTGGGACGCAGTAGGGCTAAAGTCGGCGCCCACACTAAACCCTGCTCTTACGGAAGGCGCGCCTTCAGTCTCATATGTGATAACAGGAAGCTCGCGCGGAAAAGGGCAGGAGAGGGCGATAAACGCGGATATTGAGGCGCGCGAAATAATGTCTGTGCTAAAGGGAGGGGCCTTGCCTGTGCAAATTTCCCTTGGCTCTGTGCAGGAAGTGCCTGCAAAATTCGGGCAGGAAGTATTGCGCCTCTCACTTTTAGGGCTTGTATTTGCAATTTTGGTAATCTCTATTTTTGTGGCATTTTTATACCGCACTCCGGCGGTTGTATTGCCAATTGTGCTCACTTCTGTGAGCGAAATAATTTTGCTTACCACCATTATCGGGTATTTCACAATAGATCTGGCCGCAATGGCGGGAATAATCGCCGCGGTAGGAGTTTCCGTTGACGCGCAAATAATAATTACAGACGAAATTATCAAAAGGCGCGAAGGGGAAGACGCGCAACACCTTCTGGATAATGCGTTTCACATCATAATGACAAACGCCACCGTCGCAATAGTTGCAATGGCGCCCCTTCTTCTTTTCTCAGGGCTTGTGCAAATTATCGGCTTTGCCACAGTTACTGTAATAGGCTACATATTGGGAGTTGCCATCTCGCGCCCCGCATACGCGGTTGTTGCAAAAAAGCTTTTTGGAATAAAGAAAATCTCGCATGAGCCGCCCCAGCAGCCGGAACCTGCCGCATTTGGCGCATAAACAATATTTTCCCGAAAAAAGAGGCTCTATTAAAATTTTAAATCGCCCTCTTTTCCAAAAAGCCTACGAAAAAAAGCGGGCCATATAATTTTTTTGGGGTTTGGCAGGCGCAAAAGAATTAATCTGCCTCAAAGCAAATGCTTCTTAAACTTTAATTCCCTCTATATGCTATGGTTAGGCGTATAGAGGCAGCTCTCAAGCCCGACTTTGCGGACCCGAAGGCGGATGCCATCCTGCAAAGAATAAGGGATGATTTTGGCGCAACTTCTTTGCATCTTATCCGCCGCGCAAACGTATGCTCATTTGAAAAAGAATTAAGCGAAGCCGATGCAACAGTTGTTGCTGGGCAAATCTTATGCGACCCGGTAAACCAGCAATATTGCCTTGACAGGCCTATTGATACTTTTTTCAATTATGCAATAGAGATAGGCTTTCGCCCCGGAGTAAAAGACAATGTCGCAGACACGATTCGCATCGCATGCGAAGATGCGCTTAACAAAAAAATAGAGGGGGGAATTTACACTTCCACATTATATTTATTTTATGGGGAATTTCCAAAAAGGCGCGCAAAAGAGATATGCGAGAAGCTTCTTTGCAACCCCTTAATAGAGCGCTACAGCGAATTCACGCCATTAAACGCGCGAAAATATTATCTCAAAGCCAGCCTTCCAAAAGCAGGCGAGCAAGCCATGGGGAAAACATTGGCAATAAAGCTTCCTGCAGGAAAAAAAGCACTCGAGAGGCTATCAAAAAAGCGCCTGCTTGCGCTCACCGCCGAGGAAATGCTTGAAATAAAAAAGCATTATGCAAAGCCCTCAACAAAAAAAACAAGAAAAAAGCTGGGGCTCCCCCCCGCACCAACCGACGTGGAAATTGAATGCATTGCCCAAACCTGGTCAGAGCATTGCAAGCACAAAATATTCAACGCGCAAATAGATTACATTGACAAGACGCAAAAGCCCCATAAGCGCCAGAGAATAAATTCGCTTTTCAAAACATATATTGCAGGAACCACACAAAGAATAGAGGTGGCGCAGCCTTACCTTCTCTCCGTCTTTGAAGACAATGCAGGCATAATCGCGATTGATGATGAATGGGCGCTTGCCCTAAAGGCAGAGACTCACAACACCCCATCCGCCCTTGACCCTTACGGAGGCGCACTCACAGGAATTTTAGGGGTGAATAGGGATGTGCTTGGCAGCGGGCTTGGCGCAAAACCCATATTCAACACAGATGTTTTCTGCTTTGCCCATCCAAATTATGATAAAAAGCTCCCTCCGCGCATTTTGCATCCAAAAAGAGTTTTTGAGGGCGTGCGCGCAGGAGTTGAGAGGGGGGGAAATGCATCAGGCATTCCGACCGTTAACGGCTCAATAGTATTTCATGACTCTTATTTGGGAAAGCCTCTTGTATACTGCGGCACAGGGGGGATAATGCCACGCAGGCTTGCAGACGGGCGCGAAACCCACATAAAAAGAGTGCAGGCAGGCGCGCGCATTTTCATGGTGGGGGGCAAAATAGGAAAAGACGGAATCCACGGCGCAACATTCTCCTCAATAGAATTAAACGAAGCCTCTCCGACATCTGCCGTGCAATTGGGAGACCCGTTTACGCAAAAAATAATGCTTGACTTTCTGCTTGAATCCCGCGACAAGGGGCTTCATAGCGCCCTCACAGACAACGGCGCGGGCGGGCTTTCCTCATCTGTTGGGGAAATGTCGCAAATGAGCGGGGGGGCGCAAATTCATCTTGAAAAATGCCCTCTAAAATACCCGGGCTTAAATCCGTGGGAAATTTTTGTCTCAGAATCACAGGAGCGAATGACTGTTGCCGTGCCTCCTCAAAATTGCGAGGAATTTATCTCTTTGGCAAAAAAATTCGGCGCAGAAGCAACAGACATCGGAGAATTTACCTCAACAGGAAATTTAGTTGCAAATTACCATGGCAAAACCGTCCTTTGCCTTCCTTTGGAATTTTTGCACGGCGGCCTGCCAAAAATGAAATTAACCGCCATATTGCAAAACAAAAAAATTCATAGCGAAACTTTTCCTATTCCAAATAACCTTACCTCCCAGCTTCTCTCTCTTTTGCAAATGCCTGATATTTGCTCAAAAGAATCCATTGTGCGCCAATACGACCACGAGGTGCAGGGAATGGGCGTAATAAAGCCGTTGTGCGGAGTAAACGGCGCCGGCCCGTCGGATGCCGCAGTGTTGCAGCCCTTTTATGGCAGGCGCACAGGCATTGTAATATCGCACGGAATCTGCCCCCGCTTCTCGCAATATGATGCTTATGACATGGCACAGCTGGCAGTTGATGAGGCGGTGCGAAATTATATCGCAACAGGGGGGGACCCGCGCCACTGGGCGGCGCTTGATAATTTCTGCTGGCCCGACCCTGTGCAAAGCAAAAAAAACAAAGACGGCGCGCACAAGCTTGCCCAGCTTGTGAGGGCAAACCAGGGAATGGCGGACGCATGCCTTCATTACAACCTTCCCCTAGTATCAGGCAAGGATTCGATGAAAAATGATTACTCATTCGGCAAAATAAAAATTTCCGTGCTTCCCACCCTTCTTATCAGCATGTGCGGCGTAATGCTGGATGCAAGGCGCGCGGTTTCAACAGATTTCAAAAAATCCGGCGACATAATTTATGCGCTTGGAAAAACCAGAAATGAAATGCGCGGAAGCCAATACTGCCAAATGCATGAAAAAGAGGGAAAAGAGCATCCAAAGGTGAATTTGCACGAGAATTATATTCTTTACAAAAATTTGCACCATGCAATGCAAAAAGGGCTCATAAGCGCGGCGCACGATGTCTCTGACGGCGGAATAGCAGTAACCCTTGCCGAAATGGCAATTGGCGGGCAGCTGGGAATGCATGTAAAATGCGCCTCTATCCCGCATGAGGGAGGAATGCGCGATGATGAAATTCTTTTTAGCGAAACTGCCGGGCGCTTTATAGTAACTATAAAAGCGCAAGATGCAGGTGAATTTGAGAAAATAATGCAGGATTGCGAATTTGCAAAAATAGGAAACGTGATATCCGGCACCCAGTTTGTGGTAGGGGGGGCAAATCCCTCCTCGCACATAACAACAAGCGTAAAAGAGCTGGAGAGCGCTTTCAAAAAAACAATAACATGGTAGGTTGATATGGCAATTGCAAGAGCGGCGGTATTGTGCGGATTCGGAATAAACTGCGAGGATGAGACAGCGCACGCCCTGCGCATTGCAGGCGCAAAAACAGAGCTTGTGCATTTTAATTCTTTGCAAAAATCCCCGCAAGAGCTTCAAACCTACCAGCTTCTGGCATTGCCGGGGGGCTTCTCTTTCGGAGATGATATACAGTCTGGGCGCGTGCTGGCAAATAAATTCAAATTCAAAATATTCTCATCTTTGAAAAAATTTGTTGATGAGGGAAAGCCGGTAATAGGAATCTGCAATGGCTTTCAGGCGCTGGTGCAGCTTGGCGCCCTTCCCGGATGGGACGGGTGGGAGGCGCGAAACCTTACATTAATGGCAAACAGAAACGGCAAATTCGAGGACAGGTGGGTGCGGCTTCGCACAGAGAGCTGCGCCTGCCCTTTTGCTCAGGGAATGGATGCGGTTTTCTCCCTTCCCATAAGGCATGGCGAGGGGCAAGTGGCGCTCTCTGACCTGCACACTCTTGAGAAGCTCTCCGATAATCGGCAGATAGTTTTCAGGTATGCCGGAAAAGACGGAATGAAAGCAACTTCTTATCCCGACAACCCAAACGGCTCTGCAGATGCAATTGCAGGCTTATGCAACCAATACGGCAATGTGCTTGGAATGATGCCTCACCCTGAATGCCATGTGCGTTATTTGCAAAACCCCTTATGGACCGCAAATCCGCCGCAAATAGGGGAAAGAAAAGAAGAGGACGCCCTCTCGGGCATTTTGAAAAAAATCGGGCTGCACGAGGGCGAAAAACTCCCGGGGGATTATGGAAACTGCATTCCCTTTTTTCAAGGCGTTGTAAATGCCGCAAAAAGGCATTAAAAATAAATATCTCATCAAATTCAGCCAAAAAGGCATCAGTAACAAATATATTCAGGAAGGTGCATAAATTGTTATGAAAGAAATTTCTGATTATACGCTAAGGGAGGAATGCGGGGTTGTTGCAGCCATTTCCCCTACAGGAAAAGACGTTTCCCAGGCGCTTTACCGCGCACTTATTGCATTGCAGCACCGCGGGCAGGATAGCGCAGGAATGGCGGTCTTTAACAATAAAAAAATCACGCTTCACCGGGACCTTGGGCTGGTTGCGGATGTTTTCTCAAAAAAAGATTTGGAAAATTTGCAAGGCCCGCTGGGGGTTGCGCATGTGCGCTATCCCACAATAGGTGCCGGAGGGCCTCAGGACGCGCAGCCCTTTTTGCAAAAATCAAAAATAGGCGACATTGCCCTTGCCCACAACGGCAACATAGCAAATTACGGAAATGTTCGCGAGAGGCTTGAGAAATTAGGGCACAAATTTTCCTCCACCTGCGATGCCGACCTTATACTTGCGCAATTTGTGCAAGGGCTTGAGGAAAACCAGGATGTTTTCAACTCTATCTCCAAACTCATGGATTCCCTCGACGGCTCATATTCCGTGTGCGCAATAACCACAAACAATGACCTTATTGTTTTTCGCGACCCGAATGCAATACGCCCCTTATGCTGGGGAAAAAATGGCGACATGCTGATGTTTGCCTCGGAATCCGTAGCCCTTGACATTAACGGCATCTCTTTGGAAGGGGATATCGCCCCCGGCGAGGCGCTCATAGTCACCAGAATGGGAATTGCAAAAAAACAGGCGGTAAAAAAAATCTCAAAAAGGCATTGCGCTTTTGAATACGTGTATTTCTCACGCCCTGATTCTGTGCAGGAGGGGCGCACTATTTATGAGGTGCGCATGATGATGGGAAAGCTTCTTGCAAAAGCATCTCCCGCAAAGGCGGATATCGTGGTGCCTGTGCCGGATACCTCCCGCCCCGCCGCACTCGGCTTTAGCGAGGAATCCGGAATAGAGCTTGTTGAAGGGCTTATGAAAAACCGCTACATCGGCAGGACATTCATAATGCCATCGCAAAAAGAGAGATTGGAGGCAGTGCGCCTGAAATTAAACCCTTTGCGCCATGCAATAAAAGGGAAAAAAATAGTGCTAATAGATGATTCCATAGTGCGCGGCACAACCGCCGGCCCCATCGTTTCCCTTCTAAAAAACGCGGGAGCCGAAGAGGTGCATTTGCGCGTTGCCTGCCCGCCCGTAATCTCCCCCTGTTTTTACGGGGTGGATTTGCCAACTTTTGATGAGCTTATCGCCTCAAAGCAAAGCGTGGAGCTTATACGGCAAAAATGCGGGGCAGACTCGCTTGCATACCTTTCAATAGAAGATTTGGTAAAGGCGATAGGCATGGCAAAAAAGGATTTGTGCCTCGGCTGCCTTAACGGGCAATACCCAACCGCGTTTGGCGAGAAGCTTGCAACCCTTATGAAAACAAAGGGCAAAGCAGATGATGTGCGAATTTGGGAAGAGAAAATCATCTAAACCGGCTTTTTTATAAAAACGCACTTTCTTCAAAAAAGCAAGCAATAAAAAGCACAGCTCCCCACTCTTTTTCAGGTATTTTATGCAAAAGAAAAAATCAAAGCCCCTTGCCCGCCTTGAGCAATCCATAACTCTCTCAAATTTATGGCTTTCAATACTCTCGCTTGCAAAACAAAAGCCCATTTATGCATATGCCCTCCCCTCCAAAATAAAAGAGAGTTTCGGATTCTCCCCAAGCCGGCTTCTCACCTACCTTGTGCTCTACCGCCTTGAAGGCGAGGGGCTTCTTACCTCAAAACAGGAAGGGCAGAGAAAATATTATTCTCTAACTTCTTCCGGGAAAGCCTCTCTTGAGAGTGCAAAAAAGCTTCTTTATAAAAGGGCAAAAGAGCTGTAAAAATGGATAATAAAGAAATAATCATTTTAACAGGCACCCCCGGCACCGGAAAAACCACTATCGCAAAAATGTTTTGCAAAAAGCACAAATTCGCCTATTTTTCCCTCTCCTCTTTTGCAAAAAAATATAAATTATATTCAAAAAAAGACAAAGACGGCGCCCTCATAGTAAAATTATCCCAATTGCAAAAAAAAGCAAATGCATTTATTTCATCCTCTAAAAAATCCGCCATAATAGACGGGCATCTTGGCGCAGACATAAAATTAAATGCAAACAAAATAATTATTTTGCGCCTTAACCCAAAAAATTTAAGCACACGCCTCTCAAAAAGAAAATATTCAAAAGAGAAACTCTCGCAAAACCTTCTTTGCGAGGCGCTTGACTACTGCACAATCTGCTCCGAAAAAAATTATTCCCCAAAAAAAATATTTGAAATAGATGCAACGGGCATGAAAAAAGAAAAGCTTCTAAAAAAAATCGAAAGCATCATATTTAGCAAAAAACCTGCCAAAAATAAAAAAATAGACTTTAGCTCATTTTTGCTAAGCGCCTAAAGCCATTAAATAAAATAATGGGGATTTTCCGCCCCGGCAAAAAGCTTCTCTTATTTTGCATCCTGATACGCATCATATGCCGCATAAATATTTGGCAAAAACCCTGCAGGCAGGCAAATGATTCCAAACCCTAAAGTAAATACCGCTCCAAACACCACAATGCTCCAGATAATCATGGATGCAATAAACATTACTATTCCTTTCATCCATTTTCCGTTATATGCCTGCCCAAGCCCGGGGATAAAAAAGCTTAAAACAGCCGCAAGAGCAGAATTTTTTGAGCCTTTTTTCCCTCCTGAATGCGATACTGTTCCCGAAGAGTGTCCCTGTGCCTTTGCAGCTGCGCTGCCATCAAACGGAAAACCGCATTTTGGGCATGCTTTCGCCCTTCTTGATATCCGAGCTCCGCATTCAGAGCAATATTTCATTGTTGCCATAACTAAGCTAAAGAGCAAAAAATTAAAAAACAAATTTTATTACGCCTTTGAATACTTATGCCCACTTAAGCTATTTAAAGCGGCTTTTGCAAAAGAGAATTATCCTCTCCTCTTCTTATTTTTCCCGGGCAAAATAATTATGCACGCGTTTGCAAGCGCTATTAGCGCCGCCAGAGAATTCAGCGCCATAAAAATAAAATCATTTATCAAATAAGCATGCGCAGCCAAAAAGGCAGAGCCAAATAAATAAAGCATCACAAACTTCAAATTCAAATTCTTTCCCTTCTCTTTATAATTTTGCAAAGTTTCCGGAATCCATGCAATCACAAGGAGCGCAAGCCCGGCAAAGCCCAGATATTGCAAAACCATATGCAAAAACAACTCTTGCCGCGTTTAAAACGTTATTCTTTAAAAAAAGAAATCATTTTTTGGACGCTTTTGCCTTCTCATAATCATCCAAAAACATCTTTATTCCCTTGTCTGTGAGCGGATGGGAGAAAAGCTGCGCGAATATTTTTGCAGGCACTGTTGCAATATGCGCCCCAACAAGCGCGGCATCATTTACATGCTGCGCCGAGCGCACAGAAGCCACAATAACTTCTGTCTCAAATCCGTAATTTGAATAAATTTGCACAATATCAGAGACCAGTTTCATCCCTGTGCCTGAAACATCATCAAGCCTTCCGATAAACGGCGAGACAAATGAAGCCCCTGCTTTGGCAGCAAGCAATGCCTGCGATGCGCTAAATACAAGCGTAACATTCGTCCTTATGCCCCCCTGCTCAAGCTCTTTTACTGCCTTCATTCCCTCCTCTGTCATGGGAATTTTGACAACAACATTTGGCGCCCATTTCGCGAATTTCTTTCCCTCACTTACCATTCCCTTCGCATCCTGAGCTATCACTTCGGCGCTAACAGGCCCCTGCACAATAGAGCAAATCTCTTTTGTAACCTCTTCCTGATTTCTGCCGCTTTTCATAATAAGCGTGGGATTTGTGGTAACCCCGTCAACAAGCCCGCAGGCGGCATATTTTTTTATCTCCTCAATTTGCGCAGTATCCAAAAACAATTTCATTTTAACAACCCCTTATTTTTTTGCAATTGCCTCTTTGCAGGCTTTTGCAATTCCTTTTGCGTCAAGCCCAAAATGTTTTATTAATTCCATTCCGTTTTTTGCGCTCTCTCCAAAGCCCCTCATTCCCACTCTCACAACAGGCACCGGCTTTTTTTCTGCCAACACTTCGCAGACCGCGCTTCCCATTCCTCCATCCACCTGATGCTCCTCAGCAGTTACCATGCACCCGCATTTAGAAGCATACTCAACAATAGTTTTCTTATCAATAGGGCTTATTGTGTGGCAGTTTAGCACCGCCGCATCAATTCCCTCCTCAGCCAAATCTTTTGCCGCCTTTAGCGCCTCAAACACTTCCACTCCGCACGCAACTATGCAAACATCTGCCCCCTCTTTTAGCACATTTATTTTCCCTATTTCAAAAGGCGTACTCTCCCCTGTAAATACCGGCAATTTCTCACGCCCTAAGCGAATATAAACAGGCCCGGCACGCGCCGCAGCCGCCTGCGCGCATTTGTAGCTTTCCCTCTCATCGCATGGCACAAGCACACACACATTGGGCAATACGCGCATTATTGCAATATCCTCTAATGCCTGATGAGTTGCCCCGTCGGGGCCAGTGGTAATGCCCGCATGCGCCCCTGAAAATTTTACATTTAAATTATTGTAAGCAATTCCCACCCTTATCTGGTCCCAATTTCGCCCCGGCGAGAATACCGCAAAAGATGAGAAAAAAACAATTTTTCCCTCTAACGCAAGCCCGCTTGCAACTGAAGCCATATTCTGCTCCGCAACTCCGCAATTGAAAAACCGCTGCGGAAATTCCTTTTCAAACCAATTTGTTCTCACAGAGCCTGATAAATCCGCGGTAAGCGCAACAATATTTTTGTTTTTTTTGCCTAAATCAAGAAGCGCTTTTCCCCATCCGTCGCGCGTAGGCGCTTTCTTTATTTGCAAAGAGAAAATATCTGTCTCAAGATTCATTTTCTCGTTTATTGTAAATTCTGCCATGAATATCACTTATTTTGCCCCAAGCTCTTCAAGCATTTTTTTTGCCTCTTCCCCTTTAGGCGCAATTCCGTGCCACTTATAATCCCCTTCAATGGATTTTATTCCCTTCCCCGCAACCGTGTCCGCAATTATTACAGTTGGCGCGCACCTGCACCCATCCCTTGCTTTCTCTGCCGCCTTTTTCAAAACATTGTAAATTTTTTCCATGTCATTTCCATCAACTATTTCAACATTCCAGTTAAATGCCTTGTATTTTTCCGCCAGCGGGGTAAGGGGCATAACATCAACCGTCTTTCCGTCTATTTGAATATAATTTCTGTCAATTATTTGCACCAAATTCCCTAATTTATATTTGGCTGCAAGCATTGCCGCCTCCCACGTCTGCCCCTCCTGATGCTCTCCGTCTGATGTTAAACAAAACACAACATGCTTTTTTTCATCTATTTTTGCCGCCAGCGCCATTCCGCATGCAGTGGAAAGCCCCTGCCCCAGCGGGCCTGATGAGGTTTCCACGCCCGGCACGCTTCCCAAATGTGGATGCCCTTGCAAAGGCGAGCCAAGCTCCCTTAAATGCATTAATTTCTCTTTCTCAAAGTATCCGCACTCTGCCAGAGCGGCATAAAGCACAGGGCAAATATGCCCATTTGAGAGCACTACCCGATCCCTCTCCCCCCATTTAGGATTTTTCGGCTCATGCCTAAGCACGCCAAAATAAAGAGCCGCAAAAACGTCTGCCATTCCCAGCGAGCCTGCGGTATGCCCGCTTCCTGCTTTTTCCAGCATTCTGATTATGCTAATGCGCAATATGTTTGCCTTTTGCTTTAGTCCATCAACTGATGAGATATTTTCAAACGGCATATTTTTCCCTTATTTTATATCGTTTGCAAGCTTTTTAAGCCCCTTATATGCCTCATCCGGGCCTTTTCTTGAGAAAATTGCGCTTGCGGCAACCAGCCTGTTTGCCCCCGCCCTTATTGCGCCGGGCGCAGTATTTGCGTCAATCCCCCCGTCAACCTCAATTATGGCATCAGGGTATTTTTCGCGCAGCTGCCTTATTTTTCCCTCTACTTCAAAAATATATTTTTGCCCCGATTTTCCGGGATGCACTCCCATAACAAGAATTTCCTGTGCATCCTGCATTATTTTCTCAAGCGCACCTGCAGGAGTAGGCGGGTTTAGCGCCCAGCAAAGAAGGCTTTTCTTGCGCCTCACAAGGGCGGCTATCTCTTTTGCCTGCGCCTCATTTATGCCCTCCGCATGCACCTGAAAAATGCTATTCTCCCCGCCGGGAAGCTTCTCTATCCATTTTTGAGGCTCTTTCACCATCAAATGATATTCAATTATTTTCTCGCGCGGCAATGCGCCAAGCCCCTCTATTCCCACAGTAGTGTTTTCAACGAATTTGCCGTCCATCAAATCCACCTGCAGTATGGGCGCAGAAGGCACGGCTGCGCATTTTTTTGCAACTTCTTCCGCCTCTTTGCAAAGTATCGCGGGCACTATCTCGATTATTTCATCATCCACAAAATTTCCCCTTAAAATTCAGGTGAAAAAATATGATTTCAAATACTAATAAACCTTTCATATGCATTAAAATTTCTTTTTTGAAAAAATACAATTCCCTTATAAGATTTACTTCATAAATTAAAACGGGTTTTTTTATGGCAAACGAAATATCTAATTTTATAAAAACGCATTATAAGCACTTTAATGCCGCCACCCTCAAAGACGCGGCAGAAGGCTACAAAAAGCACATTGAGGCGGGCGGAAAAATGATGGTGACTCTTGCAGGCGCCATGAGCACAGCAGAATTGGGCATCTCATTGGCCGAAATGATACGCGCAGGAAAAGTGCATGCCATCTCCTGCACCGGCGCGAATTTGGAGGAGGATTTATTCAACCTTGTTGCAAACAAATCCTACAAGCGCATCCCAAATTACCGCGACCTAACTCCGGCAGATGAGCAAAAGCTTCTTGATTCTCATTTAAACCGCGTCACAGACACCTGCATTCCCGAAGAGGAAGCGATGAGAAAAATAGAGGCAGTAGTGCTTCGCAGATGGATGAAAACCGAGGCAAACGACAACCGCCTTTTTCCGCACGAATATTTATACAACATAATAAAATCAGGCGAGCTTGAAGCAGGTTATGATATTGAAAAGAAAAATTCCTGGCTTGTTGCGGCGGCGGAAAAGGATTTGCCAATTTTCATAGGCGGCTGGGAGGATTCCACATTAGGCAATTTCTTTGTCTCAAATTTCATAAAAAACAAAATAGATAAAATGACTCACATGAAAACCGGGCTTGAATATATGAAAGAGCTTGTAGACTGGTACCAAAAAGAGAGCGCAGGGCACTCAATAGGCTTTTTCCAAATCGGCGGCGGAATTGCAGGCGATTTTCCAATTTGCGTGGTCCCGCTTATTGAGCAGGATTTGCAAAAAAACGTGCGAAAATGGGGCTATTTCTGCCAAGTTTCCGACTCCACCACCTCATACGGCTCATATTCGGGCGCAGTGCCGAATGAGAAAATCACCTGGGGCAAATTAGGGGTAGAAACCCCGCGCTACATAATAGAGAGCGATGCAACCATTGTGGCGCCGCTAATATTTGCCTATGTTCTAGGCTGGTAGGCGCCAAATATATTTGCATATGCCTTAGAAGGATATACCCCGCATTTGCCTATGCGCCCGGCTGCTGGAAAATAGACATTTTTTCACTTATGCAATTGAGGGATTATTTTCACAGCCCCGCAAAATCCGCAGCCATTTTCCCTTTAGGAAAGAATTTTCCCGCCACTCCCCATACAGGCAAATCCATCTCATTTGCAACCCTGAATAATTCCCCTGCATTCACGTTTCTCTCAACTTTTAAAAACGGCACAACAATATCCCCTATTTTCTCTCTCACAACCTTAAATTCAAAGCGCTGGCGCATCCCTGAGTGCAAAACAAGAATTTCTGCCTTTCCCTCTTTTAATATTTTTTTCCTGCCTATTTTCTCATCCATAAAATTCCCTCACTCAAATATGTAAACAACATAAACCCTTTTCCCCGCATCATCTTTTTCCAGCTTTATTTCCGCCTTTATGCCCTGCTTTGCGTATTTTTCCGCCTCCTCTTTGGCAGAATTTGCATAAGGCGTCACATACACCACGCGCTTGCCGTGCTTCCCTGCCCCGAATTTTTTCGGGCGCATAGGAACAGCAGGTTTTTGCGTAAGCCTTCCTCTCACGGCCTCCCGCCTCTCATCCCTTTGCTTTACCCCGTGCTTTCTTGAATACAAATCAGGCATAACAAAACCCTTTTTCAAATTTTAATTTTTCCCGCATTTTTAACTTTTTTTGCATTTTTAACGCTTATGCTTTTTCTGTTTTATTTAACCTTTTTTACCTCTTTTTTCATTATTTTATTTCTTTCCAGCCCTGCCTTTTTTTATTTCTCTCTCCTTTGCCCCTATCGTTTTATTTAGCTTTTTTATAAGCGCATCAATTTGCTTATCACTCATCCCGTGCGCAGCGCATCCCTCATATAGCGTCTCAAACCCTGCCGCCGGGCACCCAACGCAATGCATCCCTGCCTCCATCAAATCTGCCGCCAATTGCGGATACTTCAAAATAATTAGCTCAATAAGGCTATCCCGTTCTATTTTCACAAGATTTTTAAGCGCGCCCGCACCTTTCAAATTTGAAAATTCAATTTGCGAATATTTCACGTCTCCTCCTCTTTTCTCTTTCGGCTCAATCAACGGCACGCTAATGGAATTTTTGCCCTTTTTTTCTTTTTTCTTTTCCGTTTTCTTCCCTTCTTTTCCCATGCTAAAATTTAGACGCATCCCTTTTTATACTCCCCTCTGCCAAATAAGTGTATAAATGCTTAAAATTAAAATTAAAAATAAGCGCGTGATTTTTTGAAGAGCTATGAAGAACTTTTAAAAAATGCAAAAAAGAACCTTCCGGACAAAATGCAGGGGGGCGAGAGGTTCGAGCCTCCGAGAGCAAGGGTGCAGCTGCAGGGAAGCAAGGCAATAATACAAAATTTTGACATAATCTGCCAAAAGCTCAGGCGCGACCCTAAATTTTTGGCAAAATACCTTGGAAAAGAATTGGCGGTGCCAAGCGCGATAGACGGGCCCCGGCTTATTTTGCACGGCAAAATATATGAGAGGCAAATTAACGAGCGGCTTTCAAATTTCATAAAAGCATATGTTATATGCAACGAATGCTCCCGCCCGGATACAAAAATAGTTGAAAGCGGAAGCGGAGTAAAAATGCTTGTGTGCGAGGCGTGCGGAGCGCGCGCGCCCGCAAAATAAGGTGAATATATGCCAAAGCCAAGAGGACGAGGAAGAGGAGGGGGCGGATACCACGGCGGGCAGGGCGGGCACAGAAAAGGCGGGCCGGTTCCAGAAGGCCCGATTCGCGTGCGCCTGCCCCGCGAAGGTGAGATGCTTGGCACCGTAATTCAAACCGTTGGCGGAGGGCGCCTGCAGGTGCAATGCAAAGACGGCAAGGAAAGAATGTGCCGCATCCCGGGCAAAATAAGGCGCAACATCTGGGTGCGCCCCGGCGACATCGTGCTCATTAAGCCATGGGATATTCAGGGCGACACAAAAGCCGACGTTGTGTGGCGCTATAACTATTTGCAGGCAAACTGGCTGCGCGAGCGCGGGCACCTTGACGGCATGCAGTAAATTTTCTTCTTTTTTGCCAAAGCATTTTCTTTATTAATCTTATCTCCCTCTTCTCTTTTGATATTTATGGACGAAGAAGATGAAAAAATAGACAAAGACGGAATAGAATACACCTCTGCCTTAAGAAAAAAAATAAGGGAAAAATACAGCCAGCACATAGTGCTTGAAAATTACAAGCTTTCAAAGAAAAACATGTGGTTTGCAATCGTGCTCGGCTTTGTGTGCCCCCCTGCCGGCTATGCGTATTTGCACCGCTTTGACTTTATGGCAATGAATATCCTTACCCTAAATTACGGGCTAATATTCGGCTTTGCCATAGCTCCTGTGCACATTTACCTTATGCTGCAGGATGCGCATGAGCGCACCAAATGGATTTAAGGAAAAAAATATCTCCCATAAAAAACACTAACTTCTTTTCCTAAGCTTAGCCTTTGCTGCAATAAGTTTTTTGCTTTTTCTTTTTTCTAAAATTCGCTTATACTCAAGCTTAATTAACTCACAAACCCCTAATTCTTTTATGTCTATGAAGCTCTCAAAGAAAAAGCGCCCCCGCCGAGAGGACAAAATAGCCGATTTGCAATGGCCTTTGGAAGAGGGGGTATTTGACAGAAATTCACTCCTTACTTTGGAAAAATTTACAAAAAAAGGAATTTTTCGCACCCTTGACTATTGCATCGCAGAGGGAAAAGAGGCAAACATTTACCGCGGCACAAACAAAGAAGGCGGGCATGTTGCCATAAAAATGTACCGCCTGCGCTCCCCCTCTTTTTTGCATATGCAAAAATATGTTGAGGGAGACAAGCGCTTCTCCCACGGGGCGCAAAGCAAGCAGGGGATAATTTTCACCTGGACGCGAAAAGAATTTTCCAACCTGAAGATACTTCATGCGGCAGGGCTTCCCGTGCCCGAGCCGATAGCATTTAAGCACAACGTATTGGCAATGCAGTTTCTGGGGGAAGAAGGAATCCCCTATTCCCAACTCTGCGAAGTTGGCCCCCAAAACCCCAAAAAAGACTATGCAACGCTGAAAAAATTGCTTGAGAAAATGAAAAGGGCGGGAATAGTGCACGCAGATTTTTCAGAATACAACATCTTAACCGATGGCACAAACTTTTTTATAATAGACGTGGGGCAGGCAGTATTAACAACCCACCCCAACGCCGAGGAATTTTATGAGCGGGATATGAAAAACCTCAAAAAATATTTTGCAAAGTTCATTTAAGCAAAACACACCTATTTTAAATATTTCACACACATAAATATAGCATGGAAAAACAAGCAGCCATAACAGCAGCCGGCGCAAAAAAGCCAAATAGCCCTTTCACAAAAGAAAAAACCCTTATCGAACTGTATTTTCTTGCCAACGGCGGCTCGCAAAAAAACGAGAGCCATTACAAAATAGTGCACCACGGCGCAATAGACAAAATTCCTCCAAAAGGATGGGAAGATTATTCCCCGCACACAAAGAAAAAAAGGCGATACCTTGACACAAGCGAGGATTTAAACTCAAATATGTGCCGCCTCACGCATGATTTGGAAGACAAATAATTTTTTTCCCAAAAATTTTACACAGCTTTAAATATTTGTGCCCGGTAAACAATTACATGAGTTTTGCCAAGCCGGAAATTATACAAAAGTGCACAAAAAAAATTGACGGCGCCCGGCAAACTACTTTTAACAACCATAAATACCCCGAAGTTTACTGCCAGCTGATAAAGAACATAAAAAACAGGAATTCTGACAGGAGTCCCCCATTCCGGCATTTTCTCCCCGTCTTTGAAGAATTGCGCCAGGATAGGGAAAAAAAGCCGGCTGACTTTTTATACACTATGGATTTCCTGCTCAAAGGAATCGCCGAAATAAATTCCAACTATCTTACTGATTACAATAAGGTTATTGTGGATTGCATCAGAAACGCCACAAAATCTTATGTAGACAATAAAGGGGTGGAGCATTTTGCACAGCGCGCCAAGAAGCTGCAAACGCTGACAATGCTTGCAAAAAGCGAGCTTTATGCAAAAAATAAATTCTGCAGGTATGTATTGGGCATAAAAGAGGATATAATACAAGAGGCAGAAAAACTTTTTCAGGTTCTAAAAGAGAAGAGCTACAGCCGCTCGAATGAGCTTAAGGGCTTTGTCCCTCAAAACGGCAGCCCCTTAAATGAAATCGCTCAACGAAATTTCAGCTTTGAGAAATATTTTGCAGAAATAAAAGAAACACCCATCCCAGATTCCGGGGAGAAAAAAACAATGGTTGCAAGCGACATAATGCTTTATTTTGACATAGCAATACCTCGCCTAAAAACAATAGGCAAAGAATACAATGAAAATTCTTATGCAGACCAGGTTTTCTCCTGCACTTTTGATTGCATGGAAACAATTTACGCCGGGCTTTACATTTCATTTGACGCGGGAAAAGAGATCATGTACCCATATACATAAGCTGTTACTGCTCTTTTTAAATTTTTCAAAGCATAAATAATTCTATGGTGCATCCGGGTTTTGCAGCGGCGGCTGCGCAGGCATTCAAAAATTTTTGGGGCAAAAAGCCCAAGCATAAGGTAAAGGACTCATTTTTTCATCGTTTTATGGCAAACAGGCGCGCCAAAAAATTGCATAAAGAGAGGGAAAAACTCAGGGAAGAAACCAAAAACTTTGAAATAGCCAAGCTTCCTCCAGATATGCTTGAATTGCCTAAAAATGAGCATAAATAAATATTCTTTTAGTAAAACTAATACTATATTAGTATAGTATATTTACTAATACCTATTTAGTCACACCAATAAAGTATTAGTATTTACACTTATACAAGAAATAGTTAGAATTACTAAAAGAATATTAGAATTATTTTAAATCACGTGTTTTTGACATGATTTTAATATAATTGGATTCCACATTAAAGCTAAGCACCCAATTGCACAAGGTTTTTTTCATGCCCATACCTACATATTCCCTTTGATGCTCGCATTTTCCCTTATAAAGGCATTCTTCAAAAAGAGGCAGCTTCTCTATAGCCCTTCCGTAATTCGCGCCTCCGGGGCAGGGTTTTGCCACTACCGGGCTAGTAATAGGTTTAAGCATATTCAACTCTTTTGAAGAATCATGCTTAAAATACTTTGCCAAAACTAAAATATATTAGAAAAACCAAAAGAATATTAGCTTAATAATTTTTTACAATCTTTTTTGCCTCGTCGTATGCATCAAGTTTTTTGCCAATATTTGCAATTCTTAGAGAATAAGCATAACCCGCCCCGTAGCGGAAAATGGTTTTTAGCCCCTTTATTCCTATTACCCCAATGCCAATATAAAGAGCCCGATAACCCACCTCACCCATGACACCGGTCAGGCGGTTGCAGCCCCCAAGAATAATGCCTGTCAATCCTACCGCCCAGCCCAGTGCCCGGAACTCTGCAAGCCGATAATCATCAAAAAGCCCCCTCCAGCTCTCCTGTCTTATTTCAAGATTTTCTTTTCTTGCTTTAATAGTTTCAATGCTTTTTTCAACCTCAGGAATATTTGCTATTTCAGCAGCCAGCTCAGTGCACTTTTTCTTATAAGGAGCTATGGCAATATCATAATCTGATTCAGAAACACCAATATTATACAAAGCTTGCCTTGCCTTGTAATATGCTTTATCTATTTCATCAAATTCTTTTAATTTTTTTATTACATACTTATCATGTTTTTTCTGCAATTTCCACGCATCTGCAGAATTTTTGATTTCTTTTCTTTTTTCCGCCCTTTCAAGCCGTTTTTCTTTTGCCATTGTTTTCCTGGCCAATTTTTGCAAAGCATTTGCATGATTGCAGCTAACAGAAATTTCATTACTTTTTGAAAAATACATTGTTTTCACGCGCTGCAAAATAGGTCCCATATTAATCACTTGTTTTCAATAGTAAATTTATGTGTATTCTCCTTTATATTTGTTGCCTATCGTCAATATTTTTCCTAAAAAGCTTTATATTCTACTATTTGCTATAACAATATATGCTGCTTAAACAAAAGGATTTAGCTTCCGGCATAAAAAAAGATTCTCCTACACTAGTATACAAATTCTCAAGGTTCAACGCTTTGACTGAATATGCCACAAAGAAAACGTCAGACAAGGGGCGAGTTTCTGACTCTGATTTTCGCAAAATGGCTGCCTTTCTTATTTCAAATGTTTCACACCAGGTAAAGCACCTGGAAGGCCTCTCTGATGATGAAATTAAGGCATTTAAGCAACTAATGTTCTTGCCGTGGGAAAATAAATGCCCAAGAACAATATTTGATTTAGGCGGACCGGGAGATATAGATAATGCCATAAATATTAATTACAAGAAAATTCTTTTAGAAAAAACCTCAAAAATTGAAAAAGAGAAAGTAAAAACATTTTTTATGACATTTTTTGAAATTATGCAACAATTAGATTCAAACCACCATGGACTGCTTGATAATGATGACCCAAAACACCAAACTTACCAGGCATTTGCCTGTGTTGCATTAGTTTCTGCCCGTTTTATGCGAATTGCCATAACTTCTACGACGTAAAACTTCATGAATGGCATAATCTATTGCTCACAGGGTAGCCCTTGAGCAAGAAAAGTAGTGTGTTTTTGCCTCTCTTTTTTGCTTACAAAATGAGCAAAAAACAGCTATAGTAAACCAGCACATACACTTACTTACTGCTTTGGTAAACCGGCATTAATTTAGCATGCCAAAGCCCAGGGCCGCAAAAAACTGATGGTTTACAATTACAATATTGAGCTGGCTATGTGGCAGATGCAATCTGGCTTAAACGCGCGAAGTTTTGAAATAGCCGGGAATTAGATGTTTTGCTATGGTTTTGGGTACTGGTATGATGTTTTGGAGGTGGGGGGTTTACTGAGAAGGTAAAATAATTAAAGAAATTGCTTCAATCTGGAAAACTCGTTATCTCCGGCGTTTGTTAAAGTCCAGCCTTTTTCTTTATAAAATTTGAAATATTCTTTTTTCTTGCTAGCCAAGATGGCGCTTATCCTTTGCGGATGCAAACCCCCAGAATACCCTAATCTTTTGCATGCAAGATATACTTCCTTGGACGATTTCAGATTAAGCGTTCCTATCACCAAAACTAACTGTTGCCAACCATGCAGTTCTTTAGGCAGAATCAATTCTTCTGCGAGTGTTGTTTTGTCTAGCTTATTTAGAAGATTCAGACGCCTGGTCTCAAGATCCAGCTCTTTGGTAGTTGTAGCTGTTCTTACCCTTATTGCAGTTTCAATTCGGCCATGAGACACTTTAGTCCGGGCAACTGCATCACTTTTTGTTTTGTCATTGAAGTTTTTTGCTTCATTCTTGACCATATAATTCCTAAATGCTTTTAGAGGATATAAATCTATCTAAGCTAAGAGAGTATTAGCTTTTCTAATACGTTATATAAATATGCTAGTAATACTAGTAATCTTTTAGAAAAACTAAAAGAATTACTTATTAAAGCTCAAAATGCATCTGAATGGTCTCCCTTCCGGCTAAATCCGCAATATAGGTATAAAAGCCCTTTTTCTTGTACCAAGAGATTACTTTCTCCTTATTGTATGCATGCGCAAGCAAATATGTGCAGCCTATTTCTGCCCTTATGCTTATCGCCTTCTTGACGGCAAAATCCAGCAATATGCTTGCAGCCCCTCTCCCCTCTTCGTTTTTGTCTGTAGCAAGTTTTCCTATAAGAAGAGCAGGGAATGATTTCGGAAAGTCCTTGGGGTAATCCTTGAGCTTTTTATTGCAGAAAACAAATTCTTCGCTTTTCTCCGGCAACTTCATGGCGCCCATGCTTAGAGCCATATATGAGAGAATCTTCCCCGTTTGCCGGCTTATAAGTAGATAGGTGACACCCAGGTGGAGCGTTTGGTACCCTAAGGCATCCTTTTGGAGAAACTCGTTAAGCTCCGCATTTTCACAATCAAATTTCTCAAGCAGGGGACTATGTTCTTCTCGCAGAATTGAAATAAAAGTAGAAATAGGGCTGTATCCGGCACCCAGAAAAACACCTATCTTATCTCGATATTGAGCTTTCTTGCCCTTCGCATAGTTTCATCCCTTGCCGGATTTTTCCTGCCTATACTGGCCAAAAAGCGCTTTGCCTCTTCAACTGTTAATTCGACCACATAGTCAATTGCCTTTGCCATATCTATAACCACTATAGAGATATCTAATATAAATCTACTCATTTAGAATATAAAAAACCAGCATATTTCTAATTTCGCCAGCCAAACGTCCCCACGATTAAAATTATCCATCTTATCACTCTAAGTATTTGTTCCAGGCTTTGCTCTCTTTTGGATCATTCCAGTAATCAAGATTGGAGTTTTCCATGGCAAAACGGCTAATCTCCTCGTTTTCTGCTATTTTCTTTCTCTCCTTCTCGTCAAAGTCCCTCAATGCCATGCGCAGAATTTCCACTTTTGAACCCCCGTATCCTTTTTTGACATATTTTTGTATAAGCTCCTCGTAATAGTTGCCCAAATTAAAGTTAACCATGTTAAAGCACCAATTGTATATGTGCAATAAATGCTTAATAAATGTATCTTTAATATACATAGAAGCACCCAAAATGGCGGAAAAAGGGAGATACAAGCCTTAAGCAACAATCCATAAGGAAATATCGAAAATCTCTAATCCAAATCCCCTCACATCAAGTTTGCCCCATGTATGGGCGGGAAGGCTTGCGCCCTCCCCTCTCCCCTTAACCGCCATCCTGCCTGCAGGCAAGCGTTAATCCTTCAGATTCACCTTCCAATTCCATGAGGAGAGAAAAGAATCCATGCGCACCTTTTTCTTCTCAAGGGCGGTTATTTTGGCAAGAAGCTCCTTTTGGGGCACTTGGAAAATCCTGCGCTTTTCATCCCTAAAGCCCCAGCTTTTTTCCTTGTAATCCGCGCGCAATTTCTCAAGGGAGGAGAGTTCGGAGCGCATATCTCCCACATAGTGTATTGCCTCTGCCATGCCCATCTTCCCCTCCGGAGTGTCTATAAAATTTGAGTGGTTTGCCTCCTCCACCTTTATTTTGAGCTTTCGTATCTCTTTTGAGAGGGCGCCTATTTGGGAGGTTAGGCCTTCAAACTTCTCGTCGGCGGCAAAATCCCGCCCCTCCTCGCATGAAAAAGAGCTCTCGCGGGCCTCCATAAGGCGGGAGAGCTTTGGACTTTTTGCTCTTTAGCTCAAGCAAAGCCTCGCCCAGATTCATAAAATCACCCGCTAAAAATGGCGAAGGCGCGCATTAAGGGTGTTTGCAAAGGGGAGTTTTCCGCTTATTTTTTATCCCAGAGTCCAGCCGCCATCCACAACTAAAATTTGCCCTGTAATGTATTCCGCCTTGTCCGAGCACAAAAACGTTGCCACTGTGGCTATATCTTTGGGCGTTCCGCGCCTTTTCCAGGGTATTCTTGCGGCAATCTGCTCCCTTGCTTTTGCATCCATGGAACCCTTTGTTCCAGGCGTATCTATGCCTCCGGGCGCAATTGCGTTTATGTTAATTTTTTTAGATGCAAGCTCTAAAGCCGCAGAGCGCACAAGCGCATTCATTCCCCCCTTTGAGGCGCAGTAATGGGAGAGGCCTGAAAAGCCAATCATTGAGGCAATAGAGCTAATCATCAAGATTTTTGAGCCGGGCTTCATTATTTTAGATGCTTCCTTTATGGCAAAGAAACTGCCCTTCAAATTAGTATCAAGGACCAAATCCCAGTCTTTTTCCTCTATTTGGCTTATGGATTTGAAGGGGTAAATGCCTGCATTATTTACAAAAATATCTATTTTTTTGAATTTGTTTTTTGTTGTTTTTATGAGATTTCTTATTTGATTTGTATCTGAAACATCACAGGCAATTCCAAGCGTTTTTACCTTGTATTTTGAGGCGATTTTTTTGGCTGTTTTTTCGCAGTCTTTCTGGTTTAGGGAGGCAATAATTACTGTTGCTTTTTCTTTTGCAAACTCTTCTGCTATCCCAAGCCCTATTCCCTTTGTAGAGCCGGTTATTATTGCTACTTTATTTTTCATTGAAAAAGAGAGGGGGAGGGAGTTTAAAAGAAAGAGGGGTTAGCTTGTTGGTTTCAGTTTTACTTTGCCAAAGCCAGATACCATGGAGAGAGAAGAGAGATAAATGACAAAAAACTATTTCTTTGCCTCAAGCCCCTTCACGAAACCAATCAGTTTTTCATGAAGAGTTATCAACAGACTTTTATCATAAAATGGTTTATTGGATTTCTCAAGGAGAAGATTAATTTCCTTGTAAGTTTCCCAGAACTGCATCTCCTTGAGTGTAGCTTTATTATCCTCCGCACTTCGGATAAAAAATTTGTAAGTTATATCCACATTGCTATTGCTTAGGCGAGCAGACACCAAAGTGCGTATGCGTATGGCTTCTGAGAGAAGTTCAGACAAATCAGCCTTTGGGCTTTTATTTGAATGATAATTTGTTATAGCTTTTTCTAGAGTAGCCAAATCCTGTTGGGATGGGTTTATCGGCTTCTCCGCAATCTTTGCAAAGAACATTCTCAGAGGTTCAGTCGGCTCTTTTTCAGGGATGTTTGTTAATTGTCGGTAGTTAATATAAGGGTCAAATTCTTTTTCATTTTCTAGTGCCATCGTGTGAATGGGAGAACCTAAACAATCAGCATATCCAATCTCATAATGGCAGTAAGTACTTTTTAGTTGGTAGTTTTTTGAGGCGACGACAATGATACTCTTGGAATTTCGTATGGAATCCTTTATTCCGGGGTGCCATTCCTTCCCGTGTTTAAGATCCTTGTGGGCTATGAATGCAATGTAATCAGCACGCTCTAGAATTTGTTCAACTGCTTTGGCAATATCATAATCGTAGCTTGAATGACAGATGAAAAAATCCACCCCCTTAGTGCTATTTTTAGGAATGTCAATTCTAGAGTCTATTAACCGTGTAAGATTTTCGGGAGTTAGAACGTCACCATCTTTCAAAACAGTCCTTCTAGTTCTAATCCGCGATATTAAAGCTGGAGAATGAAGGCGAATTGTGTCCAATAACCTAGATACAGTTCCATTCTTTACAAAAATTCCATAAGAGATTGAATCTTTTATTGAAGTCAATCCAGCGATGCTGTCCTTTAATTCAGATACGGCCGCATGATCCCACGAAGGATCCACAATCTCTAATAGCCCCTTTATCTGTGAACATATATCTACACATTTTCCCTTAAACTTATCAAAGGAATATGTCGTATAAGCAGGGATATAACTAAGATCAGCTTCGAGGTTATTCAGTTCAGAATCGCTCAACGCCATGTTAGTTCCCCTGATGCTTTCTCTAGTCGAGAGTACATAAAAAACTACGCTAGGCTATCTCACTGCCTTAAACTCCAATTTTTTCCCTATTTTGAGTGTGCAGACAAGCTCCACGGATTCAAAATTTTTCCCAAAAACTTCAATTTCAAGCAAGTTTAGATAATGTTTTACCAGACATTGTCGTTGGTCTCTAAAAGTACTTATCTAATGGCATTTCTAAGATCAACCAGTTCACTCCTTATTTCCTTATTTATACGAATATCCTGCTTATGTTTACGTTCCAGGTCTGACAAATATTTCTCGTTGGACTTTATGATATTACGTATAAATCTATTTATGTGATACGAACTTGGAACTCTGGAGTTCCTTTTGTTCCCCGTAGGTTTATGCAAAGATAATACAAGCGCCTCGAGATCCTTGACATATTTTACTTTTTTTATTATGATCAATTTGAATCTATCCCATTTTTTTGCATGTCTATCTTTTATGTGGTCTTTAACCCGTTTATGTAGATTATTTGCCAAACCAACATAATAAAGCTCATCGTCTTTGTATAATCCATATATCCCTGAATATTTTCTAAGAAGAGTCTTGATCTCATCTTTCAACCAGAAATTTTCTAGAATGTCACCTGGAAGTGGCTTTGAAATCTCTTTTACCAGAGAACCGCGGCTACTTTTCTTTTTAGGCATACTCAGCTACAATAGCCACAGCGTAAGGAATATTTTTATGACTTACCATATAGCCACTGGATTCATGACAGCTATTTTTATAGGAACCCGCATAAAAGAGTAGCATGGAGCAGCGACTTATTAATGGATACCTAGCAGGCATTGGCAGTATCACTGCCACCATTATGCTTGGCATATACACACTAAATAATCTTTGGGCGTACCAACCCAGACTACTGCTGCTTTTTCTTTTGCAAACTCTTCTGCTATCCCAAGCCCAATTCCCTTTGTGGAGCCGGTTATAATTGTTACTTTATTTTTCATTGAAAAAGACAGGGGGAGGGAGTTTAAAAGGGTTTAATATTGGGCGTGAGAAATGTACTAGGTCACATGAGAATTTTTATATGCTACTGGGTTGGCACCTCTAGGTAGGAATTTAAAGTAATGGAGTTAAATAAGACCGATGGATTTTATCACCCTTGGAAAAGAGAAAAAGAAAATACCGGTGGCTATCAGCTACGGGATAATATCACTTTTTTCAAAAGGTCTATACAAAAGTGGTAACAAGGCAATCGAGGAACTCGTTACAAATTCGTTTGATGCGATGGCCAGTAATGTATATGTTGAGTTTCCGGATGACCATACTGACAAAGACGCAAAAATAGTTGTGATAGATGATGGAGAAGGCATGGATGATTCTGGATTTGAAAACCTTTGGAAAGTTGGAAAGAGTTATAAGCGAGAACATGAGATAGCTGGAAGAAGAAAATCCATAGGGAAATTTGGAATAGGAAAGCTGGCAACATACATACTAGCATCTAAATTGACTCACATCTCCAAGAGAGATGGAAAATTTTTAGCAACCACAATGGATTATGAAGATATCGATAAAGAGGGAGATGGAGAGATTAGGACCAAAGAGAGAAAAATAAGCATGCGTGAGCTAAGCCGAGAAGAGGTTGAAAAGGTAATACAGCAGCTTCCTGAATTCCCTCCAGGAGATCGTACAACATATAATGATAAACTTTTGGGGGTAAGGGCGTCTAAAACCTGGACTATTGCTATTATGTCCAAACTAAAAGATCTGGCTCGAGGAGTTCAACGAGGGAGATTAAGATGGATCCTAGAAACTGCCATGCCACTCAGAGACGATTTCAATATTTTTCTGAATAGGGAAAAGCTGAAGCCATCTAAGATCAAGTTTGAGAAATACGGTAAGTGGGTTCTCGGAAAAGATATCAAGGCAAAGGAACTTGGACCGACCGCTTCAGATAAATGGGAAGCTCTTAAAGATGGAAAAAAGAACTATTTTTTGACACATCCTGAACTAGGAAAAATCTGGGGCTATGCTGAGCTATACAAAGATATCTTGGAAGGTGGAAAATCTGACACGACTGGAAGAAGCAATGGATTTTTTGTCTATGTGAGAGAAAGACTTGTGAATATAGAAGATCCGTATTTTGGTCTGGACAGTAACAAGCTCTGGCACGGGACATTCTCAAGGTTCAGATTAGTGATTCATATTGATTCACTCGATGAGGAACTGCGCTCGAGCAGGGAGGTCGTGCAAGAAGGAGTACTAATGAATACAACAAATAATCTACTTTATTCAGTATTTAACTTCTTGGACAAAGAATACAAAAAAAAGAAAAAACAAGATGATCCTGATCGCAAGACGACTGCACGAGTTGAAGGAGTTGCTAGAAGCCTCACTCGGAGACCAATTCTATATGCCTTGAGGAGATCCATCGAGGAGGATATTTCCTTAAAATATATGAAATTTGGAGAGATATCGAAAAGCAAAGATAAAAAACAAGCACTCGAGTTTCTAAGTTCTAAGACAAAGGAGGGAGAGTTTTTCAAAGAGTTTTCAGTAGAACCTACTGGGGACCAGTACGTGTTGACCTTTGATATCGAAACTGGAAGGGTGGTAATCAACAGCTTGCACCCATATATATGTCTCTTGATGGGGGATTATAATCTCAATCCGGCTCAGTTGCAATTATTTGCAGTGTCTGAAATATTGCTTGAGGCTTATTTGTATGAGGCAGGCATAGCATATTCACAGATTATGGATATTCTTGAGACGAGAGATGAGATATTCCGGGAACTAGCCAGAACGTCAAGCAGAAAATCGGCTTATGCCATTGCACAGAATCTCTGTGATTCCGCGAACGATGAGAAGAAACTGGAACAGGCACTGGTCGAATGTTTCGAATCCTTAGGTTTCTATGACGTTGCACCCATATCTGGAAAGGGGGAACCAGATGGAATTGCCAGCGCAAGATTACCTTACAGTGATGGAAAGCATCAGTCATACAAGGCTACGCTGGAAGCAAAGAGTAAACAAAAACCCGGAAAGAAAGTTTCTGCTGCATCGGTAGGTGTTTCAGATATAGCACGTCATCGGAATGACTACGGGGCTAATTTTGCAGTTGTTGTTGGTCCGGATTTTCCTACAACTAAGGGGGAATCATCTGCACTTGTAAAAAATCTGCAAGATGATCGAAATAAAAACAAAGGCAAGGGGATAACTGTAATAAAAATCGAGGATCTTGCGAGGTTGGTCCGACTTGCTCCGGCTAGTCAAGTAAGCCTCAAGGATATTAAAAATTTATTTGAAACTTGCTTAAGTCCAGAAGATAGCAAGATATGGATTGAGAATTCGACCGCAAAGAAGAGAGGACCACATCCAATAATAGGTATCCTCAATGCAGTGGCTGAGATGCAGGGACAGTATGATAATATTATAGAATATGCACATATAGCTGAAAATCTTAGACAAAAAGGAATAAAAATGCAAAAACCGGAGATAATTAATAACTGCCATGCCCTAAAGCAGCTGGTTCCGAATCTGGTAGATACCACGTCAGAGGGAATAAATATATATCAGAATCCAAAAAAGATCATCGAGGAGGTTACACGTGCTCTGGAAAAGAGCTAGAGATATAAAGATGTTTTGTTTATATAGTTTGTTGTCCAGTTTTTCTTTATGACTTGGAATGAACAGAACATTGCATATCTCCCCGTGGATAAATCTTGGACTGGGGGCTGCAACAAAGACTTAAAGATGCACAGAATCCATAAGTACCCTGCAAAATTTTCCCCATTTATAGTCGAAAGATCGTTGCAGCTTCTAAAAAAGAGAAAAAAGGAGATTAAAGTGGTTGCAGATGTGTTCTGTGGTTGTGGAACGACTGCACTAGAAACAAAGAGACTAGGTTTGGGATTCTGGGGCTGTGACATAAATCCAGTAGCCACTCTGATAACCAAGGTTAAAACAAGCACTTATTCTGAAGATAAGCTTAGGGAGTACTTCAGAGAGATAATGGCTTTATATAATCTGGACAAAAAAAATTGTTCCCTAGAGTGCATAAATCCGCGGATAAAATATTGGTTTGACGAAAAGACCATGCTTGAACTGATTGCGCTGCAAAGGGCTATCGAAAATAAAGTCATGGAGAAAAAATATAACGATTTCTTTATTTGCTGCTTCTCGAATATCTTAAAAGAAACATCAAGATGGTTGGCAAAGTCAATAAAGCCGCAAATTGACCCAAAGAAGATCCCTGCATCTGTGGAAAAACAATTCTCAAAGCAGTTTAAGTATATGTTGGGTGCATCAACGCAGTTGGTAGAAAGCATACCAAAAAACTCCCCTGAACCACATATACATACTGGGAATTTCTTGGAGATTAATTTTGAAAGACCCTTTGTTGATTTGATAATTACAAGCCCCCCATATGTAACGTCTTACGAGTACGCGGATATACACCAGCTATCAACTCTGTGGTTGGGTTTCAGCGAAAATTATCGAGAGCTCAGGGAAGGGACGATTGGGAGTGTACATAAAAAACTGGAAGCTCCAAAACAGCCAATAGTCTTAGCTGAGTATGAAAAAACAATAATAACAAGACTGGAAAAGAAAGATCCGCGGAGGGCAAACTCAATAAGAAGGTATTTTCAAGATATGAGAAGGAGTATAGAAAAGATGTATGCTATGCTAAAAGCTGGCGGAGCCGCAGTCATAATAATCGGGAACACGAAGTATCGGGGAGTATACGTGAACAATGCGAAGTGTATTTCCAATTATCTTAAAGAATCCGGATTTATTCAGATACAGATTAGAAAACGAAGAATAATGGGGAAGACATTGACTCCGTATAGGGACAATATTGGGCGTTTTTCAAAGAACAAGAGAATTAAGGTCTACAGGCACGAGTTTATTGTGTCTGCCGAGAAAGAGATTACAGGTATTCGTGGATGCCGTTCTTAGTGCCAAATCCAATTTACTTAGATGCGCGTTACGTAACCGTGTACTTGTTTAGAGCCATTTTCTGGATGGACCCATTCTTTGTCAAGAACTAATAAGTAGCAGATAGGCAGGTCGGATACCTTGGATTTTATTATCTCAAGTTTTTTCTTATCATTCTCGATTCTATTTGCAAACTTCTTGGTTGTTTCACCATTCCGGCGTCGCAACTTAATTTCTACGATGACTGTCTCGCCATTAAAAGCATAACCCTTTGAGGGAAGATTGAATTCTTTCTTTTTAATCCTAGTTCTTGGACTATGAGGCTTAGCTGGAGGGTCTCTTGTCCTGAGGTACTCCACTGGGATGATAACAATATCTGAACGATATTTCAGCTTCTTGTCCTCTTTACCATACCATCTTATCTCTGAGTGGACAGAAATGGATTGTATAACTTGTTCATCTGCTGTACGCCGAAGTTGTTGTAAGCCTAAGATAGAGTATAGTTTGAAAAACAAGTGACAACGAATATCCTCCTCTGTTAAAAAAACCTCTGGGTTATGCTCAAAATCTCGCAGTAATTCATTTATTGCCGCTCCAATCGCCTCGATATAAGGGGTTAGACTATTATTATCAACCATTCCCAAAACACCCTTCCAAGCAATAAACGCTCAATTCTCCCTTCACAGGGCATTTCTCCTCCATGTCGCATTTGTTGCACAGGGGCCCCTTTCCAAGAGTTTTGTTCTTCTCATGGAGCGAATAGATCAACTTTAGGTACTTTCCCCCGGCTATTCTGTGCCCGGAATCCCGCCCAACGAGCCCCAGCCACTCATAAAGGCGTTTTGAGCCCTTTGAGGAATTGCAGCTCTTGCACACCATGACTGCATTTTCCGAAATGTCTGGCCCGCCCCTTGAGCGGAGCAGGATGTGCTCCAGGGTGAGCTTTTTCTTTGAGCCGCAATAGGCGCAGGCGTTTGGGCATTCCTTTTCCTTGAGATATTCCCTTATTGAGCTGGACCAGCTGATTTCCTCGTTTTTGAGCTTCTTATACCTGTCCATCATAAAGCCGTAGTTGTTTTTGCCAAAGCCAGAGGATTCGGAGATCATTTTGGCGTATTGCCAGAAAATGAGGTCGCGGATTGTTTTTACTACGGATAGGGGCATGACACACTAAATAAGTGAATATTTAATAAATATAAGCGATTCAATTTATTTTGGGCAAGGCCCTTTTATGCTGACCAAAAACACCATAATGATCTTTGCGGTGTTCGGATTACTGGCGGCAGTTCCCAGAATAGATACAACAGAGGTGAATGTTATGATGTGTATGGAAATATCTGCGCATGTCAAAACAAATCTTTGGGACAAATATTGGGATACTGCCATTAGCGGTGGGCTGCAACGGTTTTCCGAACTGCGCTTTTGAAGGGGTTCGTAAGCGGGTCTAATGGCAGTTGGAGGTTCAAATCCTCCGCCCACCTTAAAAATTGACATTTAAACCTGAAACCACGCTGTTTAAAAATTGTGTAAACACACTGTTTTTATGGATGATTTTGCTGATTTTGTAAAAAGACTTATTGTCGGAGCAAATGATGTTCCTTTTCGAGATGCAATAAAAGCAGCTACTGGTTTTGAGATTGTAAATGTAGATGGCAGTTTGAAACCAAAACTTATGCTTATTAAAAAGCGTCTTAAATCCAATCTTAAGAGAATAAGTGCACACGTAAAAACGAAATACAAAGGAAGGGCTAATGAACTCAGTAATTATATGGAAAAGGTGGTTGCTCAAGAAATAAATGCAATGTCCGAATTTAAAGCCATAAGTCCAAAGACAGGTAAGGGAAAGGCGCAGTCTGCCGGATATCCGGATCTGTTTGTTGAAACTGGAGGGCAATTCTTCTATCTTGAAGTCAAAACATTTCAGCTAAAAACAAAGGATTCGACCCTTAGGACATTCTACTACAAGCCGTCTGAGGTTTCAAAAATTACGAGGTCTTGCTCCCATCTCCTTGTTGGCTTTGAGGTTGAATCAAAAGGGGGGGACAATAGAAGCCCGTTTATCATTCATAATGTAAAAATCTTGAATCTCTATGACCTAAAGGTCAGCCTAAAACCAGAATTCAACGCAAATAATATTGACATTTATTCTTGCGCAGAAATATAATTACTAATTTCTTTCTGAGATAGCTTAGATCTGGAAAGATTAGCATATTCTTTATCTATTTCAAATCCGAGATATTTGCAGCCAAGTTCTTTTGCAACAACACAAGTGGTGCCTGAGCCCATAAACGGATCTAAAACTATAGTATTTTCATTAAAACCATGCAATTTTATACACATTTCCGGTAATCTTTTCGGAAAGGCTGCTGGATGCTCTTTTTCGGATTTTACTGTTTCATATGGAATATACCAAATATTGCCCCTGTCTCTCAAGTCATTTTTGACAGATTTCCATCTGCCTATGTTTGATTTATCCGCATAGGGAACTCCGATGGCAAGTCGGTCTAGCGTTACAGAACCGCTTTTGGTAAAGTGGAATACATACTCATGCAAATTGTTGAGATAACGCCGGCTGTTTATCGGCTTATAGTGTCCGATATTAATATCTTCTTCAGGAACTGCGATTGATTTAATCCAGTGGATGGTGTTCTGCAATATGAGATTATTGTTATTTACCTGTTTGGCAACATCAAAAGCCTTGAACTCGTCACTTGCCTTGTCGCCTATATTGAAGAAGAGGGAACCATTATCCTTAAGGACTCTTTTGCAGGCTTTTCCGAATTGATTCATCCACTCAAGATAATCTTTGAACTCCATGTTGTCGTTATGAGAATTATATTTGACTCCTATATTGTAAGGAGGAGAGGTGACTATTATATCAATGCTATTTTCCTCTAGGACTTCGTTCATGCCATTAATGCAGTCTATTTCATATACCTTGTTAAAGTCCATATTAAAAGAGCCTCAATTTAGAGTTATAAATGTTTCATAGGTAGTTTTCCGCTGGGACGAATCTGCCCACATAGTCTATTAATAACTCACAACAGCCAGCCCCCTTGCATTAGTATAATTCCCCTCCTCAAAAAACTGTTTTAGCCGGCTAACCACTGATTTTGAGATAGGGCGCATCTGTTTTGAAGTAGGTTTTCTCTCAGGAACCACCAAAATAAGACAATTTACAGGTTTACTTACATGGCATTTCCACAAATCAAGCAAATCCATGTTATTATCAAGGGTTTTTCCCCGCTCTACCTCAATGATTATGCCCTCTCCGAAAGGTTCAAGCAATTTGGAAAAATCAGGTCTTCCAAACACCGACTCAATAACCTCATCGTCACGATAACCCAGCTTTAAACATAGGGGAGAAAGGAGGTTTTGTACGGATTTGCTGTTCTCCCCAAGTTTGTTGGCAGAGTGGAAGTTTGCCCTGTTGGAGGTTATAAAGTCGCAAAGAGCCTGGACATCCTTTTCAAATACTTCATAAGTTGGGGTTTTCTCAAAGCCCTTTTGATGAAATATATGCAAATTTTCATGCATATTGGCCCTTTACAACACTTAGGGCCTTAAAGGTTCTGATTTAGCCTATTTCAAGCCTGTAAACCTCAAATTCCCCATTTACCAGCTCACACCCCATATCCCCATAATCCTTGTATTCGTGAAATTCCGCGTCCGCCTTATTAATAAGGGGAAGTTTCTCTATCTGGGAGATAAAATCGCTACCCTCAAAGCCCGGATTGTGATTGATAAAATATCTCTCATTGCAGTAATAATCTCCGTCTTTGCGAGGTTCGGATAATCGTTTTATGAATACTCCGCCCATTTCGTTGTTCTTAAATAGGTAAAACTCGAGGTCCGATTTTTTTTCTCCTCCCTTCTGGAATAATTGCCTTAACCATTTCTGAATTCAGATAATTTGAAATCTACTTTATACAGATAAACCTCAACGTCCTTTATTTTCTTGAGTGCATAGCGCAAACGATCATCATATTGGGCTGCAATAATGATGCCTTTTACTGATTTTCCTGGACTTTTCTTTTCTTCTATCCAGCCCATATACCTAGCTATTTGTCCAACAGTATCATCGCTCGACTGATCTCGTTTTAGTTCTATGACAACGTATTGCATAGTCTTCTTATCTTTAGCTAGGATGTCTATCTTGCCTATATCTGTTTTATACTGCTGGCTTACCATATCGTCTTCTTCTTCGATGAGATCATATTCCTTTCCAAGTTCTGTTTTTTCCCAGTTTTTAATAAGGAAATTTTCTAGCTCTTCTTCTAGATAAAAGGTTGCAAGGTCCATGGCTTTTTCCATAGGTTTTGCTACTTCCGAGATATCCTCCTCCCCTGAACTATCAGTTTCTGCAGTGGATGGATTCCATGCCTCTTTCAACACTCGATATAAAAATACCGAGACAGTCCTTGGATCAGAATTAATTCCTATTCGTTTGAAACCCTCAATTATTGCCTTGTTGGAAAGATAAACCTTAACCCCTACAGTATCTGATTGGAAATTCGGACCTCCAGAGAATTTAAAGTAGTTGATTATTTTTTCCCTGTGATTAAGAGAGACCACAGAGAGATAGCGTTTTGGATCAGATACAAAAAGAAATGCGTTTATAGCATTTGCACTTTTCCCAGTGAGATTATTCTTTTTTCCAGTGTTTAACTTGTAGAGTTGGTCTATAAATTCAGATATTTTTTCATCTTTTGAAGTTAGTATATTGTTTAGAATTTGCCTTAGCTCTTGGTTGTATTTTATATAATGGAACATCCTTCGCCATGCCCCCTGGGGAATCATTACTTTGGCAACAGCGTTGCAGCCTTTAGTGTTTCCCTTGGCGTTGCGATCAAGAATTTTGATTATCTCGTCTATATCTGCATCTGTTAAATTATGTTCTTCTGTACTAAGGATATAAGTGTCCCAGAATTTCTTAAAACGCCTACTCTGCTCAGTCCATATTGAGCCCTTACTTTCTTCATCATAATCCTTGAGAAAATTCTGAAAAGCAGTTAAGATATATTCGGAGTCCATTTCCACACCAGATAAAATAGGGAGGGTGTTATTTATAAAGAAAAGTTGGGTGCTTCTCCTTTGCCCACAACACCCATAAAAACCCCCTACCCCTAAGCATACTTATGCTCTCCCTAACTTTCTACGGCGGCGCAAACGAAATAGGCGGCAACAAGATTCTCTTAGAGGATAAAGACGCCAAAATCTACCTTGACTTCGGGCAATCATTTAATTTCGGGAAGGATTATTTCTATGACTGGCTTCAGCCAAGGAGCGTAAATGGTTTAGAGGTAATGTTTGAGTTCAACCTTATGCCTAAAATAGAAAAGTTATACTCAAGCAACTCTCTGGCATACACTGATTTGAAATATCAACAGCCGAATATAGATGCGGTTTTCATCTCCCATTCCCATTCTGACCATGTAAACCATATACAATATTTGGATGAGAATATTCCTATTTACATGGGGCATGGGACAAAAGTGATTCTGGATGCATACGCGCAATTATACCCCCAGTTCTGCAAATTGGGCGAGCACAAATACAGCCTTTTCAAAAGCGGGGATAAAATCAAAATAAAGCACTTGATAATTGAGCCCATACATGTGGAGCACTCCATTCCTGGCGCATACGGCTTTATAATAACCACAAGCAAGGGCAAAATAATCTACACCGGGGATTTCAGGCTGCACGGGCCAAAAGAGAGCTATTCTAGGGAGTTTATAGAAAAAGCAAAACAGGCAAAGCCATATGCCATGCTTTGCGAGGGCACAAGAATGAGCGCAGAGAGCAGGGAGAATTTTAGCGAGGAGGGGGTGGAGAGAAAAATAGATGGGATAATAAGCGGCTCAAAGGGAATAGTTTTTGCCTATTTCTCAATGTCGAATGTGGACAGGTTTTTCTCATTTTACAGGGCGGCTAAAAAAAGCGGGAGAACTTTGGTGATAGACACAAAATTTGCCTTTATTTTGGACTCTTTGAGAGAGAAAATAACGGAGTTGCCGGACCCGAAGAGAGATAAACTGTTGAAAGTCTATTTCAGGCTTGCAAAATCAGGCACATTCAACGAGAAGGACTATTACAAATATGAGAGAGAATACATGGAAAACATGATTACTTACAAGGAGCTTGAGAA
>PFCD01000006.1:0-26325 GCA_002778455.1 Candidatus Micrarchaeota archaeon CG10_big_fil_rev_8_21_14_0_10_45_29
CTTATCAGCCCGGCGGAGGCGGCGCTTACCCTTATTTACGGGCAAAATGCAAAAGCCCTTGAGGGAGTGATGGAGGGGCTGAAGCTTGCTTATGTGAAAGATGCGGGCGCATATGATAACTTTAATTTTCTTTTAAACAGCGTTGCCGCAGATATCAGGCATTATCAGGAGGAGTGGGGAGGATTTGCTTCCCAATATACAAAGACCGCCGCCTTTCTTGGCACAATAACCCAGGTTGGCACAGAGACGGCTCTGTTTGTTGCACAAGATGCGCAGCAGGTGGAAAAAGAATTTGAAACGCGGGGCATAGAGTTTCTGGCAGAAGAGGCGGCGAAAATAATAACGTTTGAAAACGGGGCGGCAACGCTAACAGACATAAACGGCAGAAAATACCTGCTTGAGAAGGAGGCGGGAGGCATTTCTGTTTATGCCACTTTTGATGGGGAAGGAAATTCTGCTTCCATTTCTGTGAGCAGGCAATTGTATAGCCGGCTTTTTGAGCAAGAAACGGTTGCCCATGACAGGAGGGCGGCTATTGACGCTTTCGGAGTGATTGCATTTATGCAACAATCGCAGGAAAACAAGCAGTTCTCCCTTATAGGGGATGAGGAACTGCATAATTATGCTGTTGAGATGAAAAACCTTCCTGCAGGCACGGCGGCAATAATTGCACAGAACAGCCAGATAATGACAGGGCTCTCGCTTGAGGCTCTAAAGCCTGGAAGCTCGCTTGGGCTGTTCAGGCAGGGAATAAATGATATTATAAAAATTTACGCCACCTTGAACAATGAGGCAAGGGTTGGGGCTATAGCAGGGTATGCGAGCGAATGGGGGAAGTTAAGCTCGCAGGGAAACCTTCTTTCCCATCTTAAGGCAGAATCTGTAGATACTCAAAACGAGCAAATACAGATATTGGACCCCCGCCTCTCGCTTTTCAGGACATATGGAAGAATGGACAACACATATAGCATAAGGGACATTTTCGCAAGGTTTAATTTGGGGCGCCAATTTATTGATGAGACAAGCCTGTTTAGAAAATATGGAAACACGCTCCCTGACAGGACAGTGGCAAGCGCAAGCAACTGGAATGTGAGAGAGCATGATGAATTTTTTTACACCATGCCGAAGGGCTGGAGCTCAAAAGCAAATTGGGATGTCCCTCCCCTGCATTTAAGGCTTGATTATGGGGCATACTTAAGCCAGCTTGGAGGGGTAAGGGACAGAATTCTCAGGGAACACACCCCAAAAGGGGTGAAATTCAGGTCTATTGATGCAGGCACGCAGGCGAAGTGGGGCCCGGCAACCATGGAGGCAGATGCTGGCGCAAGGCTTTATGGCTCAAAGCTTGGGGAGCAGCTTATGATGGGCGCCTCTTACAGAGGCAAGGAAACCATAGTTGATGATGTCGGGACAACGCAGAATTTGGCGGAGGGTGCGGCAAGGGTTGCCGGCTCCAATTTGCTCTCGCAGGAGGCAGGGCTGTGGAACGGGTTTGTGGATTGGTATTCACGAGTGCAGGAGGATTATAAGGATGCCAATGTTGGCGGGGCAGATATTCCCCTAACCCTTACAAAAGTGAATGAGGATTTGTTCGGGAATGTAAGCTCTTATCTGTATGGCTCTGATATCATAATCGGGGGATGGCACCATTACAGGCAAAATGAGGGGCTGCAGGGAGATGAGGTAAAAACAGATGTTGCCTCAAGAGGGGCGCCAAACAGGGATGAGATTGAAATTTATATTAGAAGAAACAACGGCTGGTATAAGGTGGATTTCAAGCAAAGGGATTATGAGTCGTTTAGAAAAAGCCTTGCGGATGGAGAGAGAACCGTTGATTCTGACGGGCTTTTGCAGCATAGTTTTGTGGAAGCCTACCAGCGGCTTGGAGGCACATTGGAGGAGGCAAATGTCGCGTGGGAGAGGTATATTGAAACAGAGATGGGAGAGGATAAGAAGTATAACATGAATGGGCATTATGTCGGGCTTAAGTTTGATTTCGGGCTTGCGGGGCTTAATGCGCAAAGCCTTGAGAATGAGAGGGTAACCACTCTTGGAATGCTTTTTGGAGACCCGAAAAACATGCAAAACGCAACAGTTGCATATGCAGGCATGTTTAACCTAAAGCAATATGTTGAAGACAGGGGGCGCTCTGAGACATACCGCAATTACAGGGACAGGCGAAACAGGGCGTACCGCTTTGGAGAGCAGGAGCAGAGGGATAACTTCTTTAACGAGGAGATGGTTCTTGGAAATGTTGTGCTGCAGGGGATAAACCAATACAGGGTGCAGGCGTTTGGAGGAGTAGGGAAATCCGATAAAGAGCTTGCAAAGGAGGACCTTGCGACCGCCGGAGTTAGCGCGTATGGAAAAACATCCGAGCAGGGCGCGCTTGGCTTTGGCGCGTATTATACTTATAAAAATGACGAGCCTGTGGAGGCGTTTGTTGGCGCCGGCGCGAAAGGCGAATTTATCGGCTTGCCTGCAACCGCAACAGGTTATTATTACAATAGAGAATACAATGATGAAAGCCTTGGGGAATACGGATGGATGGCATCAGCAGACCTTGGAAAAGGAGTTACCCTTTTCTCAAATGCATATGTGAATATGGACAACATACGCACCGGCTTTAGCGACAAGCGGCTTGAGGCAATAAAAACAGATGTTGCCGGATTGAAAAAAGACATTGATGCAAACTGGGATGTTTTCTCTGATGAAAAGAAAAGAAATTCGCAGATAACCTTGGGAAGGGCTTGGGCAAACCGGCTCTTTAATTTGGATTATAGGGTGCAGAATTATTTGATGACCGACGCCACATGGGCAAGGCCGGCAGAATTCTCGCTTGGAGTAAAAACCGAGGAAGGGCTTTACAAAACAACTTATATGAGAAGCAATATGGGAGATGAGCTCTCAATGCTTATAAGCCCTGCAAATAATTTGGCTTTCTTTGCGTCCAAATTGGGTGCTGATGACTGGTATGCCGGAGGAAAAATAATTTCAGGCTCTCGCGATTTTGCTGTTGCAGGCACCTACGGAAGGCTTGAGGGCAACAGGCTGGCAACCGTGCAGACGATGTTTAAGGATAAATTTGGCATTTCTATAATGGGTGGGGACGATTATTGGAGGGTTAGCGCCCTTGTTGGCACAAGGCCGTTTAATATTCTGGTGGATATACGAGACAAGTCGGGCTTGTTTGGATATGGGGCAACCGCAAGGTATTTTGCGCCCATGGGACTTGACTTTGCCCTCGGGCTTAACAGGAATGAATTAAGAGGCACAGGATTTAGCACCATCGGGATAAAGGGCGAAATTGAGGTTCCGGTTGGCCCAACATCCAACCTTGGAATAGGGTATTATAACACGCACATCTCAAAGAGCGGGGACAACTGGGGTTACCTGCGGCTTAACTTTAGCGCCAGATGGTAACCCTTTTATTTAGCATGCGTGTGTTTGTCTTAAGGTGATTTTATCAACTGGCTCAAAATTGCTATTTTTCTTCTTGCGTGCTTCAGCTTAAGCTTTGCAGTAATTCTTAACGTGGAAGTTGTGGATAAGGACAACACAAAGCTGTACGGCACAAATGTTGAAATATACAGAGGGGAGGAGCTTGTTGCGTTTGGAACAGCAGAGAAGTACCACAAGCTTGGGGAATCTGATAGGGCGCAGGTGGAATTTGAGCTTGATGAGGGAGTGTATTTCATAAAAATGAAAAGAGGATCTTACCCCGACAATGTGGTGCTTGTAAATATTAGCGGCAAGCAGGATGAAGTGGTTGTAAGAAAGCTTGTGATGGATTTGCGCTCAACCTCATACAATATTTACGGGCAGGTAGTTGATGAGGATATGGGCAAATGGGTGGGGCAGAAAATTTATGCAATAGATGTAAATGATGTGAAAAAACAGGAAGCAAGAATATTTGAGGGCGGCTATTTTGCAATGCCGACATTATACCCTTCATTTACCTACAGGCTCAAGCTTGGCGAGGGAGATGAGAAGCAGCTCTCCTCACCGTTCTCTTATGAGGGAGCAGGAGTGTATTATTTGAAAATGGATTTGCGCGATGAAGGGGTGCTTGTGACGCAAAAAGCATCCCTTTTTGTGCCAAAAACCGCAGAGCTTTACTCAAGGATAAGCGTGTATATAAAAGGCGGCGAGAAATCCCATGCAGGGGAGGAAATAAGCGCAATTACCCCCGGAGGAGAGCTTGCGCTAATAACAGATGAGAATGGAATGGTGCAGGTGCAGGCGGCACAAGATGGGGAGTATATATTTGCATGGAACGGGCAGGAGGAAAAAACTATTGTCGGCAAGCCTTATGTTGCGCCTGAAAAGCCTGAGCAAACGCAGGAACCTGCGCAAATTATAGACGAGCCTGTTGAAAAGGAGACAACTGACGGGAGCGGGATGATGCTTTTCGGGCTTGGCTTTGCAGGCGCGGTAGTGCTTGTGATAGTCGTGATAGTGATTGCGGTTATTGCGGCATTTTCTTATTTTGCCAAAAAAACAAAAGAGGAAGAGGCTGCCGCTCCAAAGAAGGAGGAACCTGCGGCAAAGAAAGAAGGAAAGAAAAAGAAGAAATGATTTGCATGGGATTTTTTGACTTTTTAGACAGCTTTTTTGGCAGCGAAGGCGGGCGCCCCAGCATAAAGGCAAAATGCCCCAAATGCGGGGGAGACCTTGACACCTCGATGGAGAGGTGCCCCGGCTGCGGGACGCATGTGGATTTGATGTTCAGGCTTAAATGCCCGAATTGCAATGCGCCAAACCCGCTTGATGCGAAAGAGTGCTCAAAATGCAAAGAGAATTTGCAGAAAAAAGGCGAGAGGCCCAAAGGAGTAAAATACACATGCCCCATATGCGGGTATAGAGCGGATTTTTACATGTTAAAATGCCCTGCATGCAGCACCAGATTTGCGTAAAATAAAGTCCGCCGCAAGGCGGGGGGTTATTATGCCCCGCATGCAGCACCAGGTTTGCTTAAAGAATAATGTTTATTTTCTCGCCGCATTTTGGGCATACTGGCTTTTTTGTTTTCTCAAATTCATTTTTTATTATTCCAAAGCGGCTTCTTTTTATTAGCGAAAAATTGCATTTTGGGCAATAGGTATCCTCAGCCCCTGGAATGCCGGTGTTGCCTATATACACATAATTGAGCCCCGCGTCCTCTGCTATTTTTTTTGCGTTTTTTAGGGATTGCAAAGAGGTTGCCGGCAAATCCTGCATTTTGTAATAAGGGAAAAAGCGCGAAAAATGAAGCGGAATTTGCGGGGAGAGGGATTTTACAAATTCGCATGTGCGCATTATGCTCCCCTCATCATCATTTTGCTTAGGGATTAGCAAATTAATTATTTCAAGGTGGATTTTTGACTCATGCACCCTTTTTATGGAATCCAGCACAGGCTTTAGGCGCGCATGGCAAATTTTGAAATATTTTTCATCATCCATGAATTTGAGGTCTATTCTTATTGCCTGCAATAAATTCTCTTTTTGAATAAGCTCAAATGCCTCTTTTGTGAAATAGCCGTTTGATACAAATGTGTGGAACATGTTTTTTGCTTTTTCATTTTGCCTGCATGCAAGGGCGATATCGCGCGCATACTCAAGGAAAATTGTCGGCTCGTTGTAAGTGTATGCAAACCCGTTAACCCTGTTTTTGGCAGCCTCGTGCACTATTTGTTCGGGCATTGTGGGAGGCATCTCCAAAGCTTTTGCCCCTTCCATATTAACGGCTTGGGAAAGGGAGTAGTTTTGGCAGTTAAGGCATCGAAAGTTGCAGCCGGGCGTGCCGAAGGAGAGAAGGCGGGAGCCGGGCTTGAAATGAAAAAACGGCTTTTTCTCTATCGGGTCTATTGCAATTCCCGCCGCCTTGCCGTAATTTATTGTAAATAATTTTCCCCCCTTGTTTATTCTTGTGAGGCAAAAGCCTGAGTCATTTTCCCTTATTATGCAGTAATGGGAGCACAATTCGCATTTTACCGCCCTGTTTTGGGAGAATTTTTTGAAAAGCATTGCAGGATGCGCGTAGCCGGTGTATGAGAGGGCTGGAAATTTCTCATTTTGCATAAAAGAAGAGCGGGTTTGGAGAATAAAACCCTTGCTTTGGCAAAAAAAGCAAGGCTAAAAAAAGAGAAATGAAATTTGCGGGGTAAAATAGTTTGAGGTTGGCTTATGGTGATATTTTATAAATGATATATGAGTGGGAGAGGAAGATGAGCATTGACCAGAATGATCCGAGGCGAAAGCCGGTGGGAGGGCTTATGCTGCCCCCTCCTGTGAAAATTCCAAAGCAAAATGCCCAGCCGGCGCAGAAGGCTTCTTATAATCCCAAAATGCGGCAGGTGCCGGTAAAAATACCCCCTACCCCCGAATTGAAAGCCGCAAAAGGCGCAGATGCTGGCTTGCGCACAGGTGTTGTGGCGCAAAGCACTTCTGAGAAAGTCGGGGAAATGGGGGAGATTGTAAAGGGAATGGAAAATAATGCCCAGTATATAGAGCAAAACACTGCCGGAAATGTGCAGAAGATAGGGACTTTTGAGTCGTATGAGGAGAAGGCAAAGCAGGACCCTGCATACATAATCCAGGCGGCTGCCTTGAATATTGCGGCTAATTATGCCGGGCACAAGTCAAAAGAGAACGGGTGGTCGGTTCAGCTTAAGGAAAGCAAAGGGCCTGCGCTGGATAAGAAAGTTGAGAAATTTGAAATACAAAAGCCTGTTGAAGCGGAGGAAAAGCAGGATTTGGCGCTTGACTTGAGGAAATTAAAGAAAATTAAAAAAGAGCGGGAAGAGAAGGCTGCACCGCAAATTGAGAAAACGCGAAATAGTGAGGAGCAGGAGGAAAATCCGGCGGAAAAGCCTGCAGAGGAAGAGGGCGCGCGGGCAGAGGAGAGGGAAAAGGAGGCGCTGGAGGAGAAAAAAACCACCCCTGTGCAGGAAGAGATTGAAATTCCACAAGAGGAAAGCGTTGAGGCTCCGGAAAAAAATCCTGAGGAAATTGAGGGGGAAGCGCAAAAAAGCCAAAATATAAAAAATGAGGAAATAGAGAAAGCTGCAGGCGAGCCGAAGGAAAAAGTTATAGAGGAGATGCAAATACCCAAAAACGCCCTTGCCAGCGCGCTTAATGTGAAGCCAAGAGCCCCTTCTAAAGAGAGGCAGATAGTTTCCCCTGCTAAAAAGAATGAGAAACCGCAAAATACAGAGATAAGGAAAACGCAGGATATGAATCCTGGGCAAATGCAAAAAAAGCCTCAGGAGGCGATTTCCCCTGTTGATAAAGTGCAAAACCGGCAGAGAATAAACCCGCTGGCGCAGGCATTGAAAAAAGCGCCTTGGTTTTCAAAAAAACCGCAGGCGCCTGTGCAAGATAAGGAGAGAGAAGTTTCCCCGCAGGAAGTTTATGCCCTCAAAGTAAAAACAGAGAGAAAACATGAGGGAATACTTGAAGCCGCGGAAAATGCACAGGAAGCAAAAATAGGGGAGAACATAAAAGAGCAGATAACTGATTTGGCAATAAAGGCAGATGACATTTATGAAAAAACTGGGGAAAATCTAAAGAGCGTGGCAAATGCGCAAAAATACTTAATTTTGCAGGAATTGGAAGCAGGGCTGCAAAAAATAGAGAACCAGATAAGGGCAAGATGGCCTGAAGTTAAATTTGCCTAAATTTTCCTGAATTTATAGCCATAATGAATAAGCCCTTCAGGCTCATCTGTGCGAATAGCGCGAAAAACCTGATCCACCTTATCTCCTATTTTTACATCCTTCTCGCTTGCCTCCACTATTTGCGCGGTTAATTTGGGCCCTTCTTTTAATTTTATTATTGCGAGAATGTATGGTGCCTGAAGCTCAAGCCCTGCGGGGGCGGAATTTATTTGCGAGAAGCTGTAAATTTCCCCCTCTCCGCTAAAGCGCATTCTCTCAAGCTTTCCTTTTCTTCTGCATTTTGGGCAAAGCTTTCGCAATGGAAAATATTTTGTATTGCATGTAGAGCATGAGGAGCCCTCAAGCATGTAGCGCTCTGGTATTCTTCTCCATGTGATTGCTATGTTTTCTGCCATAAATATCACCAACTATGCTGAACCATGCAAATGGTTCTTTTCTTTTTCCCAGGGGGTTCCCGCAAATCGCGCTGCGATTTTGGGCCCCAAATTCCCATATGGAATTTGCGGGTTTCTTTTCTCCAAAGAAAAGAAAAAGGCCTTTGCTATGTTCTCAGCCATTCAAATCACCAAATTATGCTTTTTTCATTATATGTATTACCGCGGTGGCGCCAGAGCCCCCTACATTGTGAGTAAGCCCTATTTGCGCATCTTTTATTTGCCTCTCTTTTGCCTGCCCCCTAAGCTGCCATGTTATTTCCACTGCCTGCTTTACCCCTGTCGCGCCTACGGGGTGGCCGCAGCCTTTCAAGCCGCCGGAAGTGTTTATAGGGATTTCCCCTTTTAGGGAGGTAAGCCCATCCTCTGTTGCCTTTGCGCCTTTTCCTTTTTTGAAAAAGCCCAAATCCTCAATTGCCATAATTTCGGCAATAGTGAAGCAGTCATGCACTTCTGCCAAATTGATGTCTTTTGTGGATAGCTTTGCCATCTCAAACGCTTTTTTTGCGGCAACCTTTGTCGCGTTTATTTCTGTGAGAGATGCCCTGTTGTGAAGCGCCAAAGTGTCTGATGCCTGCGCGGAGGCGATTATTTCCACCGGCTGCTCGCATATTTTTTGCGCTTTTTCAAGAGGCATAAGCACGGCGCATGCGGCGCCATCTGTTACCGGCGAGCAGTCAAACACTTTGAGGGGAGATGCCACCACTTTTGAGTTTAGCACCGTCTTTATGTCTATTTCTTTTTGAAATTGGGCGTATTTGTTTCTTGCGGCATTAAAATGGTTTTTTACAGCCACGGATGCCATCTGCTCCTCTGTTGTGCCGTATTCTAGCATGTGCCGCCTTGCCATTAATGCATAAATTCCTGGGAAAGTGGCGCCTGCAAAAAGCTCCCATTCCTGGTCGCCTGCGCCTCCTAATGCTGATACCACATCCGGACCGGAAACGTCTGTCATTTTTTCAACTCCCCCCACCACAACGCAATCATGCATTCCTGAGGCGATTGCCATAAAGCCCTGTCGCAGTGCGACACCTCCTGAGGCGCATGCGGCTTCCACACGCGTTGAGGCGATGGGGTTTAAGCCCATCCAGTCTGCCAAAAGCGCCCCTGCATGCTCTTGCCCTATTAGCGGGCCTGGAGCCATTGTGCCTGCAAAAAGCCCGTCTATTTTTTCCCCTTGCAAATTTGCATCCTCTATTGCTTTTTTGCCTGCGTCAATTATCAAATCGCGAAATCCGCGGTCCCACTCCTCGCCGAATTTGCTCATGCCGACTCCTACGATAGCAACCTTACGCATAAATATCACCAAATTGGTTTTCTTTTTCCGCTTTTCCCATAAATATCACCAAGCAAATTTTAACCGAAAGTGAGAATTTTGTCCGACTCCTCAACCATTTTTAGAAGGTCATTCATTGTGGATATGGGGCATGAGGCGCTCTCGCCTTTTTCCCTTGCTTTTAGGCAGGTGCCGCATGCAAGAATTATGCCCTTGTTTTGAAGAAACTGGCTTATCTGCCCCTTCACATCATGCTTGCCGTCGCTTATGTTTTCTGCCTCCACCCCGGAATTTATCAAAAAAACTTTTACTTCATGCCCTGCTTTTAGAGAAACGTTGGCAAGCCGAAATGCGTTCCATGCGACTTCCGGCTCTTTTGCGCCTATTATTATTCCTATTTTCATAAATACCACCTAAAGGGATTTGAGTTTTCTCCTGTGTTTTACATAAAGCCCATAATCAAGGTAAGTTTTCCTGTTTACATACCATGCAAGGTTGTGCACTACTCTCTTTCTTGCCTCGGGGAGCAAATCAGTTGTGTTTATCACAAAGCTGTCAGAGCCTGCGCCTGAGCCAAATGAAGTTAAAAGTATTTTCTGCCCCGGTTTTGCAACATCCAATACAGAGCATAAGCCGATTATTGAGGCGCCCGAATAAGTGTTTCCTATTTTTGGAGTCATGAGCCCTGCCATTACTTTTTTTGTGTCTATGCCAAGCTTTCTTGCAGCTTCGAGCGGGAATTTGCCGTTTGGCTGGTGAAAAACAAAATAGTCAAAATCAGATGCAGTATAGCCATATTTTTCAAAAAGCCCTTGTGTTGCCCCAAGCACATGCCTAAAATATGCGGGCGCGCCTGTAAAGCGCCCGCCGTGCGATGGGAAGTGCGCGTGCTGGCGCCTCCAAAAGTCGGGCGTGTCTGTGGTAAAAGAATAAGTGCCTTCTAATTCTGCCACAAATTGGGATTTTTGCCTTCCTATTAAAAAGCTGGCCGCGCCTGCGCCTGCCGAGTATTCAAGCGCATCCCCGGGCCTTCCTTGCGAGGTGTCGGCTCCTGCGGCAAGCACATATTCTGCCATATTGGATGAGACAAGCCCCATCCCTATTTGAATTGCCGCGGTGCCTGCCTTGCATGCAAATTCCAAATCCGCGGCAGTCATTTCCGGCGTGGCCCCTAATGCCTGGGCAACTATTGTGGCAGTCGGCTTTACCGCGTATGGATGGGATTCAGAACCGATGTAAACTGCGCCTATTTTCTCTGCATCTATTTGAGACATTTTAAGGGCGTTTTTTGAGGCTTCCACAGCCATTGTGGCTGCATCCTCATCCAGGTCAGGCACTGATTTTTCCTCAAGCCCTAATCCTTTTCTGATGCGCTCCGGCTCCTCTCCCCAGATGCGCGCTATTTCCTCCGGCTTTATCCTAAAGCGGGGAACATATGTGCCATATCCCACTATTCCTGAAGCTGTGCTCATAAAAAAATCACCTTAAATAAAAATTATAATTTGTTTAATGCCTCGCGTATGCGCGAGAGGTCTGTCTTTGTTGTAAGAACCGGTATTTGCTCTCTTTGCGCTATTTTGAGAGCCAAAGTATCCACCTCATCTATTCCGTGCAATATTACAAGGGATGGCTTCATCGGGGTTACGCGTATTACCACCATTGGAGAGCGCCCGGTGGATACTTTTGTGAATAAAAATGCCCTCTCTGACATGGTGCCATAAAGCTTGTGAAACTGGCTAAAAGGCATGTCAAGGATAACCTTCAATGAGTCCATTAATGTGTAGCCATAGATTTTTTTTGTGCTCATTAACTCTTCATTTACGGCTACTTTTGCGTTTATGAGCTTTGCAAAGTCAATTGCGGAAATGGAGGTGGCAAACTCATGAGTTTCAAAATATTGGTCGGTTTGCGCCGTTGCCCCGCCTGAGAGCTTTGAGAGGATTGGGCTTCCCCTTGAGCGGTCTATTTCAAAGAGCGCGTCCACAAATCTAGAGATGATTGTGGTGCCGGGGGACTTTCGCCTGTTTCCCTCATAGTCTGATATTGTTGAGCATGAGAGGTTTAGAAAGTTTGCCAAATCCGTCTGGGTGATTGCGAATATTTCCCTCCACTTTTTCATTGTAGAGCCAGGGTTTGGGGATAAAGCTATCTCCCCTGCCATCTCATATTTTAGTTTTTCCACAAATGGGTTATAGAGGTTAAGCTTTATAAATAAACGTAATGCACTACGGCAATTGACTAAGTTGGGGAAATGGCTCATTGCGGCGCAGCCGGCTGGCTCTCTTTTGGCAATATTTTCACAGGTGTTGGCTCTTGCTTTTTTGGCGGCTTTGGGAAAAGAAGCACATAAGCGGCGGCGGCAACAAATAGAAGGGTGATAAAAATCATCTCAAGCGGGAGCTTTCCCTCCTGCGCAGGAGAGGAGGCATCCGCGCGCTTTATTATGGATTCGCCCATTACTATCGCTTCTGCCCAATTTTTGTCTTTTATTAAAATTGCCAAAGAATCCAAATCTGCAGAAAGGGTTGGAATTGAGGGTGAGCCCGGCTGCTTTTTTTTCAAATCCTCCAAAGAGAGGTAAGCTGTTCTGTAAAGGTTTTTGGCTGAATCTTCAAGGGAAGATGGTGCCTGCTGCACCTGATTTTTATAAATTTCAAGCTGCGCATCGGCATCCTCAAGAAGCCGCTGCCTCTGCAAGATTAGTGTGAGTGTTTTTTCCAAATCTCGCGGCATCTCATCTTCCCAGCCGGAAATGGGCTTTTGCAATGCTTTTTGCATGTCTTGCGCCTCTTTTTTTGAGAGAGTGCCTTGGGTAAAGTGGGTGCCTGCAGAATCAAGGGTTGCGAGCGATTGCAAATAAGCGCCTAAAGAAGAGGAGAGGTTTTGCGCATTTTGCAGATAAGTTAAATACTCTTCATTTTGCTCTGCAAATTTTTGGGATGCAAATAAAAGAGAAGAGGAATGCGCTTCGCGTATCCCCTCTCCGGCAGTTGCAAGAGAGGGAAGGGATTGCAGGCTTTGTGAAGATGAGAGGGAAAGGGAAGCATATTCAAGAGCGTTTTGGGCATTTGAATAAGATGGCGGCAATTCCGGAGCCCCTTTAACGGATGAGCTTTCAAGCACCCGCAGATGCATTGAATAGAGCTGAGTGTAATCTTTTTGCGCCTCTTTTGCAGCTTCCTCTTTGATGGATAGCAAAGTTTTTGCATATTTTTCCCGGGCTTGCTGCATTTGCCCCTCTTGCGCAAGAGAATTTGCATCTGAGAGAGAGGAGGAGAGGCGCTCTATCCACTTTGGAATTGAGGCTTTCCATAAAGAAGATGAGCTTGCTTGCGAGAGGTTTTGCAATTGCTGCAAAATTATTTTTCCTTGCGCATATTCTTTTTCCCATGCTTGCATGGATTTTCCATTATCAATATAATGGGAGGAAAGGCGCTTTTGCAAATTTTCAATTATAACATATGCTTCCTCCCTTTGCCCTGCAGAGAACGCCTTTTGCGCCATATCTGCCATTTCAAGGGCGCCCTCATCAGAGTATTCATAGGCTTGCGAGCGCAAAATGTAAAGGGTTGCTTCCATCCATTTGGCAGGCTCTGATGTTTCGTATTTTACAAATAAGAGTGTGCTCCCGCCTTTTGGCACAGGAGAGAGTGAAAATGCCCACGAGGTTTTTCCGGAATATTTTGCCCCGGCAAATGAGGCGGCTGATTCATTGCTCTCAATCTGCAAATTCTCAAGCTTTCCCCGCCCTTCCTCAAAAATTGCTATTTGCGCTTTTTCGCATTGAGGGAGGGAATCTATGGCAAGAAAATATGATATTTGCAGCTTTTCACTTGCCTCAAGAGGGGTGATGCTCAGATTTTTCTTTTGCAAGAGATAATTATCTGCCCATATGTAAGCTGATGCAGAGTTTGCGCCGTTAATTTCACTGAGGATAAAGGTTGCGTTTGAGATGAAGGGGGAAATTGGCTCAAAGCTTTTTCCTGTGCTAAGAGTTAGGGTGCCGCCATCAAATGAGCGCCCCTCGCCCCAGGGAATATTAATTGAGGCGAAAGCGGGCTCAAATAAATATGCAAGAGAATAATTTGCGCTAAGAAGCATTTTGCCATATTCATTTATTTCAAGCATGCATGAGTTTTTTGATGCGGAAAAAGCTATCCCTTCTTTTTCAAATTCAACCCATGCGTTCTCGTAAGCGTGCGCTTGCGAGAGGGAAATTTTTATCTCCTTGTTGGCAGAATATGCGTTTTCAATATTTCCTGATGAGGCGGTTATGTCTTTTGGGTTGAATGGAATTGGAAATGGGCAGGATATTTGCACATTTTCATCAAAATCCGCCAAAATTTTATTTTTAGACTGCCAGCGCCCCCCCATATTCGCAAAAGAGTTTGCAGCCAGAGGGGAAAGTGAGGAGGGTGCCCATGCCGCATTATCGCAAATTGAGGAATTTATTGCGCTAAAAATTTTCTTTTTGAGAATTGTTTCCTGCGCAAGAAGAAGGGAATCAAGCTGTTCAAATTCTTTTATGGCATCATGCGACCACATTCCCTCTTTTCTTAATTTTGAAAATTTGGAATAAAATTGCGCGGATGCGCTAGGGCTTTCCTCCTCAAGCGCATGCGCATATGAGGAGAGGAGGATATATTTTTCGTTTTGAGAGGAAAGGCGCGAATTTAACAAGGAGTGAATTGAGCTTATTTGCAGGTTTATCTCATCAAGAAGGGCGCTTCCCCCTATTTTTTGCAGTTTTTTAAAAGAGGCAAGGGAAGCTTCGTATGCAAAAACATCTTCCCCCATTTTTTTGCCTGCATTTACAAGCATTTCATATGTTAAGAGTGCGCGTGAAACCTGTGCATCCTCAACAAGGGAAGAGGGGGAGTTTAGGGCATCCTGCGCAAGGGAGGAGTAATGGGCGCTTTGCATGCAAAGCTCGTATTGGTTTCCTATTGATAATTCGTATTTTGTTTCCTGAAAAGTCTTGTTTGCGTCAAAAAATAAATCGGATGCATGCGAGATTGCCAGAGAAACCCCTGAAGCTGATGCCTCTTTTTGAAGCAAATTTGCCTTTAGTGAATCCAGCTTTTCCTTAGCGCTTGCACATGCGTCATCGCGCCTTTGCACCATGCTTTTGTTAAGCTCGATCGCCGAGAGGTCTGCAAGGGAGAAATAATATGATGAATTTTTGAAATTATGAATTGCAATTGCGGCATAATTTTGCCCTGAATCATCTTTCATTTGAGAGGATGCGCGCGAATAGCTTGTGTTTGCAAGGGATGAGAAATCTGAGAAAAGCGAGTATAAATCCGGGATTGTGCCGCTTACCATGGATGGCCCCTCATATGGCTTTGGGGAATAGGTGAATTCATCGTAGAGGGCAAATTTTTCAGGGTTATTTTTTTCAAGAAAGGCTGCCATTGCCCTGTTTTCCTGCTTTTGCGCTTTTGCCGCATAAGAAGCATTCTCAAGCTCGCCTTGCATGATTGCTTTTGCTTTTGCAAGGGAGGAGTCAAATTCCATCGCACCAAAAATAATTTCCCCCTCATCCGCGCTTGAGAGAAGATTAAATGTTTTTGAGAGGTTTGCGCCTTTTGAGAAAAGAGGCAAATCCTGCGGGTTTAGGCAATAGCTTCGCATCTGCCTCAAAGAGAGAAAAGAGAATGCATATTTTTCATCAAGGGTTTGGGGGTTTGGAGGAGGAGAGCCTGCATTTATTTTCCTTGAGGAGAGGGTGAGAAAATCCTGCCATTTTTGATATGCCGGAAGAGCGCCTCCATGGTATGCGGGGTGCGCAACTCCCATGTGCTCGAGGAAGGATGCGTTTTTTTGCGCGCTCTCAAAAATTATAGAAGCTGCCCCTTGCGCCCCCTGCATTGCATCAAATTCGTGCGCTAATGTGCTTTTCCAGGATTTGCCGTAGCTTATTGCATCCGGTGAATTTTGCGCTATTGCCGGAAGTGCGTATGAGAAAAGAGCCAATTCCATCCATAAGTCATCCTCGCGAAACGCCGAGCTGTTGTAAAGAAGAGAGGTTACTTCCTGCGTTAATTCCTCTTTATTGACATCTTCTGAGAGCGGGTGGTATGAGTATAGTGTTATCTCAATATCTGCTGCAGAAGAGATGAGCTGCTCAAAAATTTCCCTTTTTGTCATATATACTTTCAAAAAAGCATCCGACTTGTTTGTTGCATCCTTAAAGTCTGCTTTTGCCAGCAGGGCATTCTCATATGCCGCATCAAGTGATTTTGCTGCCTGAGGGTATTTTGCTTTTAGAAAAGTTGCGCCTCTTTGCGCGGATGCACTATCCCATTCATCAATTTCTGTTGAGAGAAGAGTTTGCTGCAACGGGGTGCGGTAAAGCGGCTCTTTTGATGGGTTGAGCTTTAGGAGGTTAAGCTGTTCAAGGATTTGCCCTATTATAAAATGCGAGAAATGCCCGCCTGTTATAACATACGGGCTTCTTTGCTCCCAGGAGGTGTCTTTCCAGAATTGAGTGCACCTTGCATCAAGGGAAATTTCATTTATTGATGAGGCGATTAGAGTTTGCTCTTGCTGCGGAATTTGCGCCTGCGGCCATTGGGAGTCTTGCGCAAAAACGAGGGAGGATGCTAGGAGTAAGAGAAAAAGAGGTATGAGTTGTTTTGGGAAATTCATGGCTGCACCGCATGCAAATGTTGCCAGAATAAATAACAGAAAGACAGTGTTTTATATAAGCTTAACTTCTGCTTTTTCGCCGTAATTTTTCTGCTTTTTGAATTGCATATATAAGCTTATGCGTATTTGCTACCAGAATTTAAACCTAAGCAAATAATCTTATGTGGGAGGATTTAATGCAGAAGAAACCGCAGATGCACAGGGTTGATTTTGAACTTGATTCTGGAAAAGAAAAACAGTTGCACACAGTATTTCTAAAACACGGCCAGCCTCTTGTGGACGCATTGAAAATTCTTGAGAAGAAGGGAGTATTAGAAATGACCGAGGCTAACGGTTTTCCTTATGTGATAAGAATTAACGGACAGATTGCAGGGCAACCGTCTGGTGAATCTTTGCCTTGGTATAGCGATTATGGAATCAATCCGGAAATGCTCAACGGGAAAAAGGGCGTAGGACCTGAGTTTTGGAAAATTGGCGCGGGGGGAGATAGATATGTCCCAGTCGCCGAATATGAGGGAAAAAGCTATTTCCTTACGTTTAAGGACATAATAGTGACAGAAGACATAAGAATAGGTATGGGCATGAATTACGGCGGCACATACGAATATGTGAATGGAAATGCAGTTCTGGATCATGCCGGAAAGGATAGGATTTGGACTCCTGAGGAGATAATGAAAAGGATTGAAACGGACCCTTTTGCTTTTTTGACTCCTGTTGAAAACATGAAACTCGGCTGGTTTGTCAGAGAAGATATATTGAATCCGGATAAAAAAGTATTGGAAACGCGCACTAGAAATGAGATAGAATACCGCCCACTTGTGGTGCACTATCACACAATGCTGTTTAGAAATGAAAAAAAACATTTCAATTTTTTTGACGGTCTTTCCCCCCAATATTTGCAGCTGAGGCAAAAAATGGTTGAGCGCCCGTCTTTGGGAGCAAAAGAAATTTCCCTCCCCCTGCAGGCGCAAACTGGAAGGCAGGGAATTTCGGAAATGCAAAAGCCTGGCGAGGCCATGTTTGGAGGGAGAGATATTGCTCCTGCTGATTTTTCCTCCCGCGCGCTTAACGCAGGGATTGCACAAGAGGCGAAATTTTTCCAAAAGCCGTTTTCACCTGAAGAGCTGAAAGGATGGGATGATTTATTCCCTCCGGATTGCAGGCAGATACAAAGAAAGAGAGGGGAGGCATCGGAAAAAATTGCCAAAAAAAACAAGGAGGGGGGGATTGAAGCAACATTTTCTAAATCCGGATGCAAGGAAGAGATGCTGGCTTTGAATTTCGGTGTTGCGCTGCAAAAAGAGACGGCAGAGGCAAAGATATCCAGTTCATCTGATGAGAAAGTGAGAAATTTCGAATTTGAGAATTTCGCGCTGAAAACAGAGGAACTGGCAGAAAATTCTGCTTTGCAGATGCGTGCAAATGAAAAATCCGCAAAGATAAGCAATGCGCAAGAAGCTCATATTAAAAATTATGCAAAAAATAAGGCTGCGCGGGAAGAGGCGATAGTTGGAAAGAATATAAGCAATAAATTGCAAAATTCGCAACATAAAAAAGAAGAGGCAAAGGCGGTTGAATATGCGGCAGGAATTAAGGTTCCTGCTTCGGAGAAAATAACTCCGAGATATTTTGACGTGCAAAAAATACAGGAAAGAGAGCTGGATGCAAAGAAAATTTTGCAGGGGGAGAAGAAACTGAAAAAAGATGATAAGCCGCCGCAAACGAAAGAGAGGCTGAAAGTGAAGAATTCTGCCAACATAATAAAAATGCAAAAGGAAGCGGACGGGCGCGAGGAGAGGTATGCGAAAATAGATAACGCGCTTGCAGGCGCGAAAAAGAAGAAAATAACAGATATTTTGCGAATCACGCCCAAAAGAAAAAGAGCCCGCTTAAAGGGAAAAGATTTAATTTCGATTAATGCTATTTCTGCAAAGAAAAGATATAAGAAAAAGTCAGCTGCTTAAAATCTCAAGCAATTCATCTTCTGTTTTGCATTTTGAGAGCTTCCCCCTCATTTGCGCCGCTCCGGCAAAGCCGGATGCAAGCTGCATTGAGAGCTCTTTTGCATAAATAAAATTTATTTCAAATTCTGCGCAAAGGCGCACATATTTTTCCATAAACCCTATTTTTCTCTCCCATGTGCAGGCGGTTATTTTCTTTCCTGCGAAGAATTCGTGTGTTTGCCTGAAGATTAAGGGGTTTGAGAGGGAGGCGCGCCCTATCATTACCGCATCGCAGCCGCTCACATCCATTATTTTCTTTGCATCCTGCGCGCACCGCACGTCTCCGTTTCCGAGGATGGGGATTTGCGCCGATTCTTTTATTTTGCCTATGGATTTCCAGTCGGATTTTCCGGAATACCCCTGCGCGCGGGTGCGCCCGTGCACCGCCAGGGCGCAAATTCCCTCTTTTTCAAGAAGCTTTGCGATTGATACGCTATCATCAATGTTTTCGCAAATGCGCATTTTTGCGCTTACAGGCAATGGAGAGGCTTTTATTGCGGATGAGGCGATTTCACGAAGCTTTTTTGGGGAGGTGAGAAGCGCTGAGCCGGCGCCCGTTTTGCACACTTTTGTTGCAGGGCAGCCCAAATTCAAGTCAAACAGGCGTGCGCTGCACTCGCCTGTTTCTATTTTTTTGGACAGATATTTTATTGCGCTGGAAATTTCTTTTGCATTTGAGCCGAAAAGCTGTATTGCGCTTAATCCGCCCCTTGGAGTGCGCACCAGCAAATCTGTTTTTGCGGGCTTTGCGCCGGATGGGGAGGCGCTTCTTGAGAGAGCCGCGGCTGAGGCAAGCTCCGTGTATACCATGTCCGCCCCTTCCTCTGCCATAATGGTGCAAAGGGCCGCATTTGTATATCCCGCCATCGGGGAGAGCGCGAGCGGCGGATTGGAACTTATTTTAATGTTGCCCAACAACATAATTAACAAATAGATGCGTGCAGAATAAAAAGGAGGCGTTGCTTATGAAATTTATTATAGTTGCATTATTGGCTTCAATGCTTTTGCTTGCAGGGTGCGTAGGGGGAGAGGAGAGAAGCGTAAATTATGTGCTAAAAGACAGCGCAGGAGAGGATAAAACGCAGGAGGCACAGGATAATCAGCCGCAGGGAGAGGAAAACGGCAAAACCATAGACATTGACCCGAGCATATTCTCGGATGAGGAGGCAAATAAAATGATGAATGAAAAAAACCCGGTAGTGGTATTTGAAACAACAAAAGGAAAAGTCAGGGCAGAGATATTTGAGCAGGAGGCGCCCATAACCGCAAAGAATTTCATTTCCCTTGTGGAGGGCGGTTTTTACAATAATTTGACGTTTCACAGGGTGGAGCCGGGCTTTGTGGTGCAGGGGGGAGACCCCAAGGGAGACGGCACAGGCGGAAGCAACAAGACGATACAGCTTGAGATAGTGCCTAAGCTAAAGCACAATATAGGCTCGCTTGGAATGGCGCGCGCGCAGGACCCTAATTCTGCAAGCTCCCAGTTTTATTTTGTTACAGGGGAGGCGTCGTTTTTGGACGGGCAGTATGCTGTTTTCGGGCAGGTGCTTGATGATGGCATGGAAGTTGTCAGCAAGCTAAAAATTGGGGACAGGATGCAAAAGGTATATGTTGAGAAGTAGGTATGGGGGGTCCGAGATTTGAACTCGGATTGCCAGGTCCCAAACCTGGCATCATACCAGGTTAGATCAACCCCCCTTAAGGGTATAGCTTATGCCTGCTTAATATTAAAAAGAAATTTATGCGCTAATAACAAGAAACGCAATGTAAATTACATAGCATATGAATAGAAGCGCCCCCTCTTTTTTGCTTATTACATGCGGCGGCTTGAAAATGGCTGCAAACATGAAGAGAAGCAGGCTTGCAAATATTACCACCCCCAAATCAAGGTTTCTCTCAAAAAGAAATGGCACCGGGGTTATGATGGCGCTTGCCCCCAGCACAAAAAATATGTTGAAAATGTTTGAGCCCACGATGTTGCCTATTGCAAGGTCTGAATTTTTCTTCATGGCGGCAACTGCTGAGGTTACAAGCTCTGGGAGAGATGTGCCTATTGCAACTATTGTAAGCCCTATTACCGACTGGGAGATGCCGAAAAACGTTGCCATTTCCACCGCCCCGTCCACCACCCATACCCCGCCAAGGTAAAGCCCGAGAATGCCTGCAAGGATATAAAATACCGAAATGTGAGGAGGGTATTTTGCGGATGTGTGGTGAATTTCCTTCTCTTCCCTGTTTCTTGTGATTCCATAAACATAATAGAGAAAGAGCAGGAAAAAAGCAAGAAGCACAAACCCGTCTCCCCTGTCAATTTGCGAACTGGCTGAGGAATCCAAAAGCGCGTCGTTTGCAAGAAGGATTAGCACAAGGGCGGCAAAAAGGCTTATTGGAATTTCCTTATACACCGTGCCGCGCTTGAGGGTTATTTTGTAAATAAGCGCCGTAATCCCCACAATAAGCAAAATGTTCGATATGTTGCTTCCCAAAATGTTTCCTATCAAAAGCTCGCTGTTGCCCCCAAAGCTTGCGATAACGTTTACCACAAATTCCGGCAACGAGGTGCCGAATGAAACTATTGTGAGCCCTACAACCAAATCAGATACATCGAATTTTCGTGCGATTGAGACCGCGCCTTCCACGAGAAAGTCCGCCCCCTTTACAAGGCATACGAATCCGAGGGCAAAAAGCACAAGCATTATTGGGTCCATTGGGAAATATTTTGGCGTTATTGTTTAATAAATGCGGGTTTTTTCCTGCAGGCTGAAATTTTAAGATGGCGTGGAGGTGCCCGTTCAGGCAGAGGTTTCTGTTGCATTGGGGAATTGGCGAAGGGTGCCCTGTTTTGCGATAAGGTTTAATAATTATGAAGGGGAGGAAAATGCATGAGAAAACGGGCATTAAGGCACATCATAAACGATTTGGAGAGGCGCTGGGTTTATCTTGCAACAAGGCTTATTGTATTGCTAACTTTTGGCAGCATACTTTTTTTTCCCGAAGAGCTGAAGCTTGCGCTTGAGACGCCTATATTGCTTGGGATAATGCTTGTAGGGACTATCGGCATGGCGCTTATACTTTTGGGGGATTTGATAAGCACGCGGCAGAAAAACATTGCCTCCCTTATGTATAAATATGTTTTTTTGACGGTTTCAGTCATACTTGCATACGGGATGTTTTACTATATTGATGCAACAATACTTGAGCCTCCGGGAATAGAGTATTTCACAAAAAGCGAGGTGCATAATTTGGAGATGGATGTGTTTTACTTTAGCGGAGTGACTTACTTTACAATAGGATACGGAGATGTTACCCCCATAAGCACATATGCAAAATCAGCCTCTATTACAGAAGCGTTTGCCGGAAGCATAATAAACCTGGTAGTGCTTGCACTCGCGTTTCAAAGGTTTGCGTTGAATATAAATTCTGCTTCGCGCAAAAAATAGCTTTTAATTGCTAAAAAGTGAGAAACTCTGCCTTAATTTCGTCCCCTATTTCTATTTGCGCCGCGCGCCTTGCCTCCGCCGCCCCCAGTTTTATTACGAGGGTGTCGCCAACTATTTTTTTCCCCTCATTCTCGTGTATATGCCCGCAGAGAAGAATCAACGGCTTGTTTTTATCCATGCATTCGCGCACCGCGCTGCTTCCTGCGTTTATTTCTCCCCTCACCCCATCAAATATTCCTTTTGGCGGGGGATGGCTTACAAGGATAGTATGCGAATCCACATTTGAATTTTTTAATATGTGCGCGATTTGGGTTTCAGAGAGTTCGCTTGGGGTGCTAAAGGGCGTGGGGTTGCTTCCCCCCAAACCGACAAGGTTCCACTCTCCGAGGTTTATTTTTCTTCCGTGCAAATAATTTGGGTATTTTCTGAGCAAATCAAGCACTGGTGTGGAATCCATGTTGCCGTGCACAAAATAGAATTTTTCCCCAAAGATGTCAAGAAGCTGCTGCACAAATGAAATTGGCCCCCTGTTGCTCAAATCCCCGGCGCAAATTACCAAATCATAATCGTTTCTTGAGAAAATCTCCTGCAATCCCTGCAATGCCCCCTCGTCTGCGTGGATGTCTGAGAATGCAAGAATTTTTAGAGCCACTTAACTTCACCTTCTTTTTTTGCCGCCAAAAAACTTTTTTCCTCGGCTTGGGCGGTCCCCGTAGGATTTGCTTCTGCCTTCCCGGTTACCATATGATTTGCCGCCATCGCGCCTTTTCCCCCTGTAATCTCCCCTTGGGCGGTCTCCATAGCTTCTGTTTCCCCCTTCCCTGTTGCCATAAGAGCTGCCCTCGCGCCTGCCACCATAATTTCTATTGCCATCCTCGCGCTGCCTTCCATAATTGCTTCTTGGGCGCTCGCCATAGCTTCTGCTTCCCCCTTCCCTGTCGCCATAAGTTCTATTTCCATCTTCTCTTGGGCGGTTGTAATTACTTCTTGGGCGCTCTCCATAGCTTCTGCCTCCTTCTCGCCTGTCGCCATAAGACCTGCTTCCGCCCTCGCGCCTGTCTCCGTAGGAATTTCCGCCTTCCCTTCTTGGTGCGCGGTAATCTCTTCCTTCGCTTCTTGGGCGGTCTGAGTAAGACCTGCTTCCGCCTTCTCGCCTCTCACCATAAGGTTTGCCGCCATCTCTTTTTGGTGCGCGGTAATCTTTTCCTTCGCCTCTTTGGCTCTCTTTATTTTCAATATAAGGCTTCTGCTCGCGAGGCGAAGAAATAATTTCTGTTTCTTTTTTTATTATTTTTTCTGTGCCGGAAAAAGTGTTTTCCTCTTTTTTGCGAGAAAAGCTTTTTCCCTTTTTTTGGAATTTTTCCGAGCCTGCAAATATCGGCTTGGATTCTTTTTTGGGGCTCTCCTTCTCTTTTCTTAATATTGCGTGCGCCCTTGCCTCAAATTGCTCTTTTAGCTTTGCGGCGATGGAATTGTGCGAATATGCATCAGCCTTTGAGGCGATTGCTATTTTTGCTGCCAGCGCGCGCGCTATTTTTCCGCGTGCTCCTTTGGGGGTGGTGGAAATGAGAGGGTGTTGAAATATTATGCCGTGCTTTGGAGGTGAGGTGCCTGTTTTAAGGTGCTTGAAAAGAGCCTTTTCAGCCCCTATCACCTGCACGGTGGAGGCAGGCATGATTGAGAGCTTTTTCAATGAGCCTGCTTTTGCGATTAATTTTGCAGCCACTTGCGAGCCGCAAAGCTCGCACAAATTCGGGGCAAGCCTTTTTGCAAAATTTTCCAAATATTTCTCCTGCGAATCCCTCTCATCAAGCATTGCAATAACAAGGCGCGCCTCGTTTTGCACAGCCTCTATGTCATCAGGGGAGAAATGCACTCCCATGGAATTGTTTGCTTTTTGCAATACGGCGGAGGAATTCTCTCCAAGCAATTCACTTAGCATCTGCATGTCAGGCTTTGAGCGGTCCATTGCAAGCACTATTTGCGCATATTTTTTCGGGTCTCGGTGCTTGAATTCGGGAAAATGCAATCCATACCATTCAGAGAGGCGCTCATAGCCCAAATTGGCTACTTTGTTAAGCTCATCTATTGATGAGACAACCTGCACCAAAATATGGTCTGGGGAGGCAAGCTCTTCCTGCACGCCCTCGCGAGCCTTTTTCATAAACTTTGATTTGTCGAATTTTTTAAACATAAATTTACACCTCTTATAATATAGCATGCAAGGTATTTAAGGCATATGGGAGTGGCAAATACATGATATTATCTGACAAAGACATTATAGATGAAATAAAGGCAGGCAGAATTGTATTTTCCCCAAAAATTGGCAAAGAGCAGATTGGGGGGGCATCTGTTGATTTGACTCTTGCGCCGCGCTTTTGGAAGTTTAAGCCCTCATATGAGGGAAAAGTGATTGATTTGAAAAGGGTGCATTTCTCGCAAAGCTTTGATGAGATAAAGGCGCGCTCAATTGTGTTGCACCCGGGAGAACTTTGCCTTGCAATAACACGTGAGAAAATAAAGTTGGCGCCAGATATTATGGGTAATTTGGAAGGAAGAAGCAGGTATGCGCGCATGGGGCTGGCGGTGCATATCACTTCCGCTCTTGTGCAGCCTGGAAGCGACAACCACCAGGTGCTCGAAGTCGTGAATTTTGCCCCTTTTGCGGTTAAATTGCACGCAGGCATGAGAATTTCGCAGGTGGTGTTTGAGTATATTCGCACCCCGACTTCACAGCCGTATGCAAAATATGGGAAGATTGCTAGGGGGCAGTAAATCATCTTTTCCTCATTTGAGATATAATAGATGTGTTGATGTGCTTTGCCATATCCAGATTTTTTATCACAGTCATTTTTATTTTGGACTTTTTATTTACAATTCTATATAGCTCCGACAAATCCATTTTTTCTATGGCCCTGTTTCTCTTGAAAAAATTGTCAAGGGATTTTACCATCTCTGCTGGATATTTGCACTGTATAACAAGGTCCCCATAGGTCCCTACATAATAGCTTTTGTCAAATTCCGAATTTGAGGGGGATATTTTCATGTCTACCCCGATTTTTTTGTGGAATTTTGCTATGCTCATGTCCAACGGGGTGTTTTCGGTGCACAAAATATATGCCCTTATTCCCTTCTTTTTGCACTGCGCCATCAATCTTGCCTCGGCTTCCGGGTGCGTTAGCGCCTCCCAGCTATGCGGAGCCTGATAGCAGTTTATATTGTAGTCGCCCTTTCTGAAAGACCGGTACCAGTGGCCGCTCAAATCCTCCCATGAGCGCATCATTTCCATGAGTGAATCAAAAGTGAATGCAGAGATTTCTTCCCCTATTGAACCTGTTTTGGGCTTTGAATCGGAGTTGCTTAGTTTCAGGTAAAGATTGTCCATAAACCGCTTATTTTCCAAAACCCAGCCTTTGCTGATGGAATAGAGGTGCGCCTGCTTTTCCAGAACCCCGTCGCCTGCAAGCTGAATGGCGGCTTTTCTTACAGCCTGAAAGCTTACGGTTTTCCCGTATCTTTTTCGGATATAGTTCGTCAGATCTATTATCTTCAGCGGATATTCTGCGGCAAGTATTGTGAGTATAAGGCCCTTTACGTCCCTTTCACCGGCTGATGGGTGCATTAGCTTCATTTAACCAAACCTTTTGCGCTAATATATGGCTTGAAATGCTATTTAACCATTTGGTTCAACAGATTTTGAACCGAAGCTATAATACCACATAAACACAATATATAACATGTGATAATATGATGAAAACAAAACAGGCGCATAAACCCCTGAAACAAAATGCCCCCGTCAGAAGTGGAAAGGAATTTTCCAATAAACTGCTTTTGGAATACAGCGGCGAAGTTTCCAAACCTGTGAAAAATGATGCAGAATGCGTGAAAGTGTGCAAAAGGGCAGTTGAAGCTTCACAAACGCTTGTGGAGAAGAAGGAATTTACAAAAGCAGTTGAGGTGCTGGAAAAAGCCCTTGAATTCTCAGAATACAGGAATGGAAAATACGGGAGGAGGGATATTGTAGGGCGCATTGGGCAGGTGCACGAGCGGGCTATCAGGCATCATGGCGCAAAAGCCTTCAGTATTGTTGAAGAAGGGATGAATGCTGGGGCGGACCAGGTAGAATCCTCCAAACATTTTCTCGACATGATTCGGCATTATTCGGCGGATTTTCGCGGAGTTGAGGATGGGTTGATAATGCTTGCTATTCGCTCTGGAATAAGCGGTTTTGAGCATAGGAAGAGAAGGGATGGGGAGAGGCTGATGCTGGCTTTGGGGGCTCTGGAGACCGGAAAGGCAGAGATGGAAGAAATACGTGAAAATTTTCTTGGTGTGATGGGGGCGATACCTAGAGGGGCATGGGAGCCGGGATACTACAGCACCATAAAATACACTTATAGGAAATTTATCGTCAAAAAGCTTGCAAATATTGCGAAGGGAGTTCGTTTGATATCGGTCCTAAATAGAGTGTGCCAAACGCTTATGCGCTTTTCTGATGACATTTCGCTGTTGGGAAGCGTAGCCAGTTGCCTTGAGGGCATGGGGAAGAGCTGTGTTTCGGAAAAAGCCATGGAAAGGGCATGTGATGTGTGGGATAAATATGCAAGCGTCCAGGGCTCTGACCCAGATTGGAATAAATACACTATGATTGTGTATGAGCTTCCGCGCATTGTTTGGGAAACGAATAACGAGAAGGAGTTCATGGGGCGGATTAATGACCTTGAGAGAAAAATATTCTAGATTCCGCCCTCAAATATTATTTTGAAGCCATACATTATCAAAATTCCCAGAATAAACACGGCAAAGGATTGCATGGATTTTGAGACGTTCGGCTCCTTGTGCAACTCTGGTATTAAGTCCGAG
>PFCD01000006.1:26347-27343 GCA_002778455.1 Candidatus Micrarchaeota archaeon CG10_big_fil_rev_8_21_14_0_10_45_29
CCCGCAACAGCGGTGAGGGCAGAGAGAAAATTGTAAAAAAGCGCCTTTGTTTTTGAAAAGCCCCCGTGCAAAAGCACCCCGAAATCCCCTATTTCCTGCGGTATCTCGTGCGCTATTACGGCAAACGTTGTTGCTATGCCCACCGCCTCCCCCGCGATAAAGCCGGCGGCTATAATCATGCCGTCTATGAAATTATGTATTGCGTCCCCTATCAGATTCATGTAGGTAAACATATGCACCTCGCATTTTCCCCCGTGCACGTGGCAGTGGTGCCAGAAGAGAACGCGCTCTATTAGAAAGAAAAGGGAGAAGCCGATTAGCACGTTGATAACGGTTGCGGCGGCGCCGAATTCCTCGAAGCTTTCCGGAATTAGGTGCAAAAACGCCCCCCCAAGCATGGCGCCTGCAGATAATGCCACAAGGATGAAGAGAATTTTATCAAGCGTCTTGTGCTTTATGCTTATGGTGAAAATTCCCACTAAAGAAATGAGGCTTACGGCAAATGATGCTATAATTGCGTTTATCAGCGCTTCCATGCAAAGTTGAGGGGCGGGTTTGTTAATAAATATTTACATTAAAGTTAATAACAAATGGCGCGCGTGCCATAAAAAATTATTAAGGTGAAGATATGGAGATAGTGAGCATTTCCTTGGACAGGGAAAAAATTTTGGAAATTGAAGAAATGAAAGCCGAGTTTGGGATAAAGAGCCGCTCAAAAATATTTTCAGCCGCCATAAGCGAGTATCTCAAAAGGCAGAGAAAAATAACACAGCTGGAAGGGATTGCCACGGTTATTTTCATGATAACGCACAGCCATGCGCACAAGTCAGATGCTACCGCCGCCATCAGGGGATATGAGAAAATAGTGAAAACGGTTTTGCACCACCACTCAAAGAGGGGGTGCATAGATTTGCTTATTGTGGAGGGGGAGGCGCAAAACATAGTGCAGATTTACAAAAGGGTGCAGGCGCTGCGCGGCGTGGATTCGGTTGATTT
>PFCD01000006.1:27351-34033 GCA_002778455.1 Candidatus Micrarchaeota archaeon CG10_big_fil_rev_8_21_14_0_10_45_29
TCAGTGATTTGAGGTTTGCCTTAAAATAGATTTTCTGAGCTGTTTTTTTTTTGTTTTGGCTTGGGCGGCTACTCAATCATCTTTGAAAATACTATTTTGCTTATTTTATCAAGCAATTCTTTTTCATCATCGCTTAATTCTGCAGAGCATTTTTCAAGCAATAACTTAGACTGGTTTCTGTTTATGAAAGGATACATCATGTCCCCTTCCCTGAATGTTTTGCCGCAATAGCAGCCATCCACCGAGATTGCCACCTTATCCCCAGCCTTTGCCTCCTCCACTGCCTTGCCATCTAATTGAATCCCTTTTATTTGCCCGAATATTTCCCCTTTCTCATTCATGATGGAAGTTTTGGGCTTTATGCGCCCCATCTTTATTTCCACCCCGAAAATTGCAGGCTTGCAGAGGCGGAAAAAGCAGTTTGGCAATACTAAAAGTTTTGCAGGAAATGGAGTGCTTGCCATTATGTCGCTTGTGTCAATGCGCTTTTGCTCATCCCTCCATTTCTCATAATTCTCTACTAAAGAATAAATCACTTTTGATGAGAAAATCGGCACCCCGTCTTTTTTTGCCTCCTCTGCAGCATCAGGGCTTACCAATACATTGAATGCAAGCACCGCGCCAACATATTTATCCTGCATAGAGGAGCCGTGCGCAGAGATTGCGTCTATTTTCGCAACAGGGCCTATCCCTATTTGCCTCACAGGTATTTTGGCGTTTTTCAAAAGGCGAGAGAGCGCCTCTGCGGAGCCTAAAGTGTCTGTTTTTACAATAACCCCGGCGGTAGATGCATCATCAATTAGAATTTTGCTAACTTGCGCCCTTATTTCATCCTCTATTTCTGCCTCAAGCTCTTTTGATGGCACTACTGTAAGAGGTGAACCTGCCAGCGCGCCTTCAAGCCCTGGCGCATATATTTTTATTCCGGCAGCCGCGTGCATTTCATCCACATATACATATTTTAGAGAGCCTGAAGTTTCCTCTCCGGGAAGAGGGGGGCGCAAAAGCCCTCTTATTTTCTCTACCTTTGGGCCTTCCAAAGTTGCAAACGCAATTAAATCGTTTTTGCTGATTGTGCCATCATATATTATGGCATCCACGGTGGTGCCAAGCCCCTTTTCCTCCTTTACCTCTATTATGGAGCCTTTTGCCGCGCCTCCTTGTGAGAGCAAATCCTCAGATAAGAATTTTTGGCAAAGCCCTGAGAGATAAAGAAGAAGCTCGGCTATGCCTTCCCCTGTTTTTGCAGAGCAGGGAACCAGCGTAATTTGCTTTGTGAAATTCTCTACTCTATCATACCTTTCTGCCTCATACCCCATTTCAGAGAGCTTGCCTATTGAAGTATATAGTTTTTCCTCCACAAGGTTGCGCACCTGCTCGCTTTGCGCCTCCAGGGATTTTTCTATCGAGGGAGTAGATTGCTTTTTCCACCCATTTACCAAATCCACCTTGTTGAGGGCTATTATAAAAGGAGTTTTGTTTGCCTTTAGGATTTGCAATGATTCTATTGTTTGCGGCTGTATTCCCTGCATAATGTCTATTACAAGAATTGCGATATCTGCAATTGAACCTCCCCTCTCGCGCATTGAGGTAAAAGCCGCGTGCCCGGGGGTGTCTATGAAAAGAAGCCCAGGCACAGAGAGGGATTTTTCAGCTGTTGCTGCCAGAGGGCCGCAAACGTTTACAACAGATGCTTTTGGCAGGTAATACGCGCCAATCATCTGCGTTATTCCGCCCGCCTCTTTTTTTGCTATAGCAGAGCCGCGTATAAAATCAAGGATAGAGGTTTTGCCATGGTCCACATGGGCAAGAATGCATACAATTGGAGAGCGAAGAACCATTCTAAACACCTGATACAGGCTAAGATAATGAAGACGGTGATTTTTATTTATTGGGATTGATATAAATACGGCTTATTTGGAATTTGGTGATTTTTATGATAATTGAGGGAAAGAATTTGCAGTCGGAAAAAATTGTTGAAAACACGGTTTGGGAAGGGCAATTCCAGCCGGCAGGGGTGGATTTGTCTGCAAAAGAGATATTTGAGTTTGAGGCAGAGGGCTCAATTGACGGCGACAATTCAAAGAGAAAATTGCCGGGCGGAAAGAAAATTGAGTGGGGGCAGGAAGGCTCGCTAAAGCTTATGCCTGGCGCATATAAGGTAATTTTCAATGAGATTGTTTCAATTCCCATGGATGCTGCCGCCATTGCAAGAAGCCGCTCCACATTGCTAAGGTGCGGCGCCGCCATGCAGACGGCAGTATGGGACCCCGGCTATAAGGGAAGAAGCGAGGCATTACTTATAGTTTCCAATAAGCACGGGCTGGTGGTGCACAAGGATGCAAAGCTTGCGCAACTGGTGTTTATACGCTTGGAAGGAAAAGTGAAAGAGGGCTATGCCGGAAAATACCAGAATGAAAATATTTAGCCAATGCATGAAAAGCCTGCAACCGTTGTTTTGGCATAAAATAAAACTATGCGTGAAAAAGGTGTTTTGGCATAAAATAACCCCTTATTTTGTTCAGTTGTAAATTGTGTATAATAAAGATAAGTATATAAAGAGAAGGAGATAAATTATTATATGAAAAATTTGCTTTTCGGAATATTTGCGCTTTTTCTTCTTGCGGGGAGCGTGAGCGCTTATTGCGCCTGCATAGAGCCCTCAGGCCCTTGCGGATGCTCTGATGATTCTTATTATGATAATGAGAAAAATATTTCTGTTTGGGTGGGAGTGGGGGAGGAGGCAGACCCGCGCTTTATTTACTCGACAGACAGGCCTTTTGGAAATGACGGGCTGGACATGTTTGAGGATAGCAGGGATGATTTTTTCTCTTATGAGGACACTTTGGAACTTTTTCTAAAAAAGGCATGCGTGAATGAAAATATTGAGGTTAAGGCAACTTATAGAAACACGCCGGTGGAAAATGTGAGAATAAAGCTTTACTCGCATGCGGGGGGAAGGGTGCTTATTAGTGAGGCATATTCGGATGCAAATGGAAATGCAGTATTTTCTCCCCTAAGCATTGGAAAATATGACTTTGTTGCCATATTGGACGGCTATAACAAGGGGCAGGAGATATTCTCTGTTGAGGCATGTGAATCGCCAAGAGGGGGAGAGGCGCCGGGAATAATGAACAAGAGGGCGGTTGAGAGGGCAAGAGAGGCATCTTTGCCTGCAGAGGAAAATCAGCATGCAGAATCTTCTTTTGTGAATTTGAATGCCCAAAACAAGCAGGGCGTGAAAAAAGAGATGGGATTGCTTGAATTTATTTTCTCTATTTTTGAGTAGTTTTTTTAGGATTAAGTTATTTTGAAGAGTTAGTTTTCTAATCAGTGCATCTTAAGTAAATTGGCTTTAGCCCTGTTTGAACAAGCGAGGATACTTCATCTGTGGCATAAGTTATTCTTACACCATATTCAAGCGGCTTTCTTCCAGTGCATGAGGTTGTTGCAAGCGAGGAGATAGTGTATTTTTCTCCGGGAGAGAGAAGGGGTATTGGGGCGGCATCATAATCCGTGCCTTTTGTTGAAAAAACAAATGCGCTTATTTGAATATTTGCATTCGCGCGGTTTTCAATTACAGCGGAGAAGCTGCTGCCAGACTGGGTAAAGTCAATTATTGCTATTGGAGAGGCGGAAGCCCAGTATTTTTGTGAAGCAGAGGTTTGCGATGAATATGCAAAGCCCGGGAAAAAATCCGTGACAGAGATAACTATAAGGGAAACAATAAGCACAAGGGAGAGAAGTATCACATATTCTGTTGCAGCCTGAGCTTTGGGGGAGAAAAGAAAAAAAGATTGCAAAGATGCCATCTTAAAATCACTGTGATACGCAGTTGCCTACAAGGGGCTTGGCGCCAATCTGGGTTTTTGTGACTCCACTGTTTGACTGGTAAGTTATTTTCAAATCATACTCGAAATAATCATATGCGTCGGAATCGCACCAGTGGGTTGAGGTAAGGTTGAAATCCTGCACCGTTTTCTGGGAGCCCCCTTTTAGAGAGAGCGCCGTATTGTTGTATGTTTCGGTGCCGAGGGCAGAGGTGAGAGTAAAATTCATTATGCGCAGGTTTTCGGCTTCCATATTCCTGAAAGTAATGTAAAAAGTGTCATTGATTTGCGCGTAATCAGGGACTGTGAAGGGGCGCACAGAGCCTGTCCAATACTGCTTGCTCTCTGACTCCATTGCTCCGCCCCCAAGCCCTGCAAAGCCGCCAAGGAGGGCTATGGCGACAATGCCGACTATGAGGACAACTGCAAGCAGAATCAGATATTCTGCAGCACCCTGTCCCTTCTTAGCGCGCATCAATCACACCTTAATTGCACTTTCCTACAAGCGTCTTCTCACCATACTGCTTCTGCCCTGTTATAGAGTTGTCTGCAGTGTTGTAGGTGAAGTTGACATATAGCTCATAGGTGTTGCCCGAGGTGCATGCTGTCCCTGAGAGGTTGAGCACAAATTTGTGCTTCTCCCCTGCCGAGAAATACGATGCATTTAGCAGGTTTCCAGAATATCCGGAGCCGCCAATTGAAATATTTGTAAGCTGCCTCTGGTCTGCTTCAGTGTTTTGCACCACCATGGTGATGTTGTTATCTGATGCCAAAGAGTGCTCAAGAATTGCAAACGGCCTTGCAGTTCCTCTCCAGTATGCGTCGGATTGCGCAATCTTTGCGTCTCCGGCAAGCCCGGGGAAGAAACCCAAGAGTGCTATTGCAACCATTGCCACTATCAATACTACCGCCAAAAGAACAAGATATTCTGTTGCCCCTTGGCCTTTTTTGATGCCAAAATTTTTCATATTATATTCCCTCCATTAAAGCTAATTATGCCCCTATTGTGCATCTTGTCACAAGCGGCTTCTCGCCGATCTGCCTCTGCCCGGTTATTGTGCCGGCTGCATTGTCATATGTGAAGTTTACGGAAAATTCCACTATGCTTCCCACGGTGCAGTTTGCAACATTGTTTGCGATTGCCCCGTCGGATGAGAAGTTTATCATGAATTGGCGCGCCTCCCCGGGAGAGAGATATATTGAGGTAAGGTTTGTTCCCTGAATCCCGCTGCCCATAAAGGTTATGTTTCTCAGGCGTATCTGTTCGGCGCCGTTGTTTTGCACTGTGATATACATGTTGCCCGCCCAGTTTGCATCAGTCGCTATGGCATGCTCAGTTATTGCAAAAGGCCTTGCGCTTCCTCTCCAGTAAGCATCAGACTGCCCCATCCTCGCGTCTCCGGCAAGCCCTGGGAAGAAACCCAATAATGCGATGGTTACCATTGCCACAACAAGAACGACGGCTAAAAGAACAAGATACTCTGTGGCTCCTTGGCCTTTTTTGAAACTTAAGCAAACCATTGTTGTTACCCCCGCGAAATCAAACTTTATACTTACGAGAGAATAGAGGGGTATAATATTTAAAGCTTTCTTTAAAAACCGGGCAAGAACCTGAAAAAAGCTTTTTCCTAAAAAAAGCTTATAGAACTTGGGGCGGGAGGCACAATATGCAAAATATTTGCAATGGGGCGCAAAACCGGCGGCGAGGCAAGGAATTTAAATAGAGAAGGCATTACAAAGAGGAGGAGGTGCCATTAATATGGGCAAAAAAGTTGGAAGCGAAAAAATAAAAAGAGAAAACGGATACCTATACTATATCGGCAAGGACGGATATGTATGGGCTGCTCCGATGAAGCACAATAAGGGCGGAAAGAAAAAGAAAATTGGAAGCGAGAAAACAGACAAAAAAAGCGGATGCATGTATTATCTCGGAAAAGACGGATATGTGTATGAGGCAAAGCTGAAGAACGCTTAAAATTTTTGAAAAGCTTTTTTATAGGGGGGTGAAAAAGCCCCTAATTTTTTATTTAATTGATTTTTACAAACCCTACTTTTTTCGCGAAAGCTTGCTAATCTAAATTAATTTTTTATTTTTCTAAAGCTTAAGCTAAGAAGAAATATTTGTGTATATAAAAAACAGCTATAACTTTTTAGGCATAAACCAGATTGTGGTATTAGGGTTTAGTAATAGCAGGCTGAATCACTCGCGTGAGCTTGTGACTTACACCCCTATCCTATCAAACGGGTCTGCTACCCGCCCCTTTACTGACTCGTTTTGAGATTTGCTTCGACCTTAGATGCTTTCAGGTCTTATCAAATAGTGCGTGGCTGCCCAGCGATGCTTGACACAACTGGTATACTAGAGGCACCGTATCCGCGTTCCTCTCGTACTCATGGATACTTACTCTCAGTCAGACGACACTCCCAAGAGATACTACCGTACTGTCTCGCGACGTACTGAACCCAGCTCATGTAGGTCTTTAATGGATGAACAACCCAACCTTTGGAGGCTCCTGCACCTCCGGGATGACCTAAGCCGACAGCGATGTACCAAACCGCGGGGTCGATGGGTATTTGAGTGAACAAAACCCATAAACGTCGAAAAACAATCCTCGTATCCCCATAAACATTTCAGCTATCCATCGACAGCTAGTGAAATGTTGGAAAATGTTTTGGAAACTTAACTTGGCTAAAGCTTACTGCCAAAAATAAGCGAAGCTATCGCCTATTCATCTCACGCCTCGCGAGAGGTCGTGCTTGCAATAATTTTAGCCGTGAACATTTTTTCCGAAGAATACGAAGACATAAACATTTTTCGACACGTTAAAAAAGAGGATTTTATCCATCTCTCG
>PFCD01000018.1:0-19184 GCA_002778455.1 Candidatus Micrarchaeota archaeon CG10_big_fil_rev_8_21_14_0_10_45_29
TAATCTCTGAAAATTCCTTCTCCCAAACAAAAGCCTTGTCCCCTGCAACCGAAGCATCATCAATTAATGAATTCCCATTCTTGATATTATTGCTAAGCGCGGGAAGCCTTCCCTTGTCATCGGCGGCTGAAATCAGAAGGCTCAATTGTGAAATTTCGACTGCGCGCTGGTCCAAATCAACCCCGAAGATGTTTTCCTGCAAGATTTTCCCTTGAGGGGTTATCTTAAGCCCTCCGTTGCGCGAAGCGGTGTATGCCTTGGCATATTCTGGATTTTTTTCATGATGGTATTTTTCAAGGTATTTGAAAGCCTTTGTAAGAAAAGAGCCAGAGCCGCAGGCAGGGTCAAGCACGCGGATTTTGGAAACTTCTTCCGGGCTTTTTCCTTTAAGGTATTCTCCAAGAGTATGCTCAATTATGTAATTCACAATATAAGGGGGAGTATAGTATATGCCTTGCTCTTTGCGGTTAGCCGCATTGTGCTCAACTCGAGCCCGCTTTTCAGTCATGCGGAGCACGTATGCAAGATATTGCTCATACATGCTTCCAAGAATGTCCTCGTCTATAAGCTCAAAATCATAAGTTACCACCCCGTCTTTGCTCTCATGCAACCCCTTGATTATTTCTGCCAAAACTTCGTCATCTATAGCCACATCTTCGCAAAGGTGGCGCTCTTTCGGGTTGGACAGATTCTGGGTAAAAAGCTTGCTGTCAAATTTTTCATCATAGCGGCGATAGATTATTTTTAGAGCATCGGACAATTTCCCCCTTTTCTTTAGCTCAAATTCCCGCACCGCTGAAAGAAGCCGCCTTTCCTCAAAATGCCTGTCCTCAACAGAGCGAATGAAGATGAGGCGGTCAAGGATTTTTTGTACTGTTTCCTCCAATTCAGGTTGGGTAAGATTCTTGCTTAAATTATTTTTCTTTATATTTTTGGAAAGCAAATCCCGAAAATCAGTTATGTCCTTCAGCAACTGTTTGTTGGGCTTTATTCTCCTTTTTTTCTTTCCCCAGCTTTCGGCTTCCTTGTCAAGAAGCCCTTCAATAAACGCAGGTTTTGAAAGAAGCCAAAGAGTGTCAAATTTATCTACAAACTGGCCGCAACCAAGATAAATAAACCTGGCGTCATTGATGCTTTTGTCCTTAACTTCGGCATTGTAAATCATCAATTCCTTAAAATCAGTAAGAACCGCCCAAGTAACGTCTCTGTACCAAGCATAGTTTATAGCTTGTTTTGAATCTTTTATCTCCCCTATGCCTTTGTTGAGCGCCTTTGCCTCCAAAAAGAGTTTTGAGATGCCATTTAGCCTGAAGGCATAATCAACACGCCCATTTGAAGCCCGCGCCTCGTTCTTGACCTCATCCTGAATATAGTCGTTGCCCATATCCCAGCCCAAGGCTCGAAAAAGAGGGGTGATAAAATCCTTTTTGGTGTCGTTTTCCCCCTCATCCTTCAGGCGCCCGCTCTCCTTGAATTGGTTGTATTTGTCCACAAGGCGCATGACTTCAAGCTTGGCGCGCTCTTTTGTGGTTTCTGGGCTTGGCATAGTAAAAAGTTATGAGATGAATATTTAAATGGTTAGCTGGGGGCGGTTTTCCGCATGTGCATAATTTACGTGGAAAACCACCCTTTCAAAAGAAGGATAATTGATACCTGTGTTGCAAATATAGGTGTTAGAATGGGCATTGAAGTAATGAGAGAAATCTATAAATTAGAGTGGAACGACAAGCCTAACGAGGAGCTTATCCCTGAGCTTAAGAGGCTTAGCGAACTTTCTTTGAAAGAGCCACTTCATATAACACATCCGGCTATGGCTGAGAAATTCCTTGCTTTGGGAGATATATGGAGAGAACGAAGGGGACAAATAGGATTGAAAAATGACAATAAGAAGTTTTAAACAACTGAATTAGACATAAGGTTATATATTACAAGTTTGTAAATAATAGTAGTTAAGTGTTATTATAGCATAATAAATGGATTGATGTAGATTTTATAAAAGATAGATACTTTGATAGAGTGGTGAGGATATGCCAGATATGGGTGGACAATTTGTGGAGATAGACTTGGCGGAGGACGTACAGGATTTGCTCAGTCATAATGCCGATATTCAGTGCAACGAAGAAATAAAGAAGGAAATCTTTAGCAAAAAACCATTGGCTTTGCTCAAAGTCACGAAAACAATAAACTCCCCCCTTTCTATAATAGCGATTGAGGAAGTGACCCCTGAGCTTTTAGCCAGTGAAGTATAGGGTCTCGATATATGGCAAAGATATCTTTTGCCGAGAGAATACTCCTTTCATCTACTTTCATTAAATATTTATACACATTAGAGGCTAAAAAAAGAGCAGAGATATTAAGGGGGCTGATGTATGTGAACACTTGCTCCGTTCAACACAAGAAGTGCCATAATGTTATACTTGCTTCAGAGCATGGAAGATTAGAAGTAATTTCTCCGAGCGCTAGAGATTACTGGAAATCAGGAATGCGCACATGTGAGGATCCGGAGTTCATCCAAAATGCTGAGAACAGTGAGGTTACACGAAACATAAAATATGCAGTTTATTTGTCTGACGAAAAGCCATATAGGTGTGCAATCCTTATAGGTCCGGGGGAAAAAAACAAATACTTGGAAAATAGCCATTACAAATACGGAGAAGGGAGGGAACTTAAATCGATAAGAGTGATAGAAGGTGAAGATGCTTCACAATTGATAATATCCTATACAAAACAAGTGTGGGATTCTAGATAATAGCTAGTTATTATCCCGTGATTTTTGTTCCGAAATTACCAGATATACCTTAATAAACATGCTTTTGCCATAAATTACTATAATTAAACTCTAAGGTGAACACTAATGAAATACCCGAAAAAAACAAGGACTTATTGCCCCAAATGCAAAAAGCACACAGAGCACAAGGCAAAGCTTGTCTCTAAAGGAAAAAACCGCCCTATGGCGATAGGAAACAGAAAGCACGCAAGAAAATTGAAAGGAAGGGGAGGAAAGCGCGCCGGAAAAGTGCCTGTGAAAAAGCAGGGAAAAAGGCAGACAATAGTGCTTTTATGCCCCGAGTGCAAGAAAAAGCATATTCGCACAATAGGCACAAGGACAAAGAAAAAGCTTGAATTTATCTAAGCGGGAAAAAACCTGCTAAAAAAATGGTGTTATAATGGCAAATGAAAGCAAGAAAAAAAGAATAAGCAAATTTTTGAAATTAAAGACAAATGCCGGAAACGAGCAGGTTGTTTTCTCCGCAGGCTCAAGCGAAGTAAAATGCCTTGTCAGCGGAGAAGTTATCGCAATTCCTGCAGGCGGAAGGATAAAGGTGCTTGAGGATAAGGCGAAAATAATTCAGGAGTTTGACTAGAATGGCTAATATGCCCGAAGTAAACGACCTTGTGCTTATAAAGGTAAAGAAGATACTTCCCTACGGCGCGTTTTGCACAATGGACGAGTATGCGGGCAGGGAGGCTTTTTTGCATATTTCGGAAGTGGCGCCAAGATGGATAAAAAACATCCACGAATTTTTAAATGAGGGGCAGCGCCTTGTGTGCAAAGTGCACAGGATAGATGTTGAAAAAGACCAGGTAGATATTTCGCTTAAACGGGTTACCGAAACCGAGAAAAAAAGAAAAGTAAATGACGCCAGGCAGCAGAGGCGCTCTGCCAAGCTTTTTGAGGTGGCGCTAAAGCAGGCAAAAAGCACCACAGTGGAGGCGCAGGACGCAAAACGCGAGCTTGAGGCGCATTTTGGGGATTTGACAGGCGCGTTTGAGGCTCTTGGCGAGGAAGGGGCAGAGGCGCTTGAAGAAGTGAAAATTGAAAAAGGGCTTGCAAAGGCGCTTATTGAGATTGCGAAAAAATCCATAAAAACGCCCACTGCAACCTTGCGCGAAATATTGCAGCTTGCCTCTTATTCGCCCCAGGGGGTAGATGTTGTCAAGGATGTGCTCGCGTCCCTAAAATCTCCGGAGGGCTGCCGGATGGATGTGCATTATTTGGGCGCGCCCCGCTACCAGATTACAATAACTGCAAAAGAATACAAGCAGGTGCAAAAAGCATTTGACAGGCTTCATAAAGCCGTTGAGCAGAGGGCAAAAAAAGACCCCCTTCTTGTGGAGTGGGTGGCGCAAGAGAGCTAAAAATAGATTTTTCCTTTTAAAAATCCGGAGATAGATGGATTTGAAAAGGTGCTGCATTTATGCCTATTTTAAGAAAATGTAAAAATAGATACACCCTGCAAAAAGAATGCGAAAACCCGCATCCTCCAAAATTCAACCCAAAAGATATGTGGGGAAAATACAGAAGAAAAGCAAAAGGAATAGAATAAGAAAAGAGGAAAAGGGATTGTGCAAAAAATTGAATTAGGCCGCCCTAAAGGCTGCGGAAGGCTTTGAAAAAACCTGCCAAAAACAATCCTCCTTTTAAAAGTAGCCAATAAATTTTAGTTGGTGCATATGCAAAAAACAATTATAAGAGTGAAAAAAGGAGTAAAAATAAAATCGCCCGTGCTTGTTGAAGGGCTTCCAGGGATAGGGCTTGTGGGAAAGATTGCCGCAGATTACCTTGTAAAGAGCATGAATGCCAAAAAGATTGCAAATATTTATTCCCCTTATTTCCCTCCGCAGGTGCTTATGCGAAAAAACGGGGTTGCAAGAATGCTTGGAATGCGCCTCTACCATATTCCGCAGAAGAAAAATGATATTTTGGTGCTTGCAGGGGATGTGCAGCCCTCGCTCCCCGAGGCGCATTTTGAAGTGTGCGGGAAAATTTTAAATTATTTTAAGAAAAAAAAGGGAAAAATGATTATCACGCTTGGAGGCTACGGCTCCGGAAAAGCCGCGCCGAATCCGAAGGTGTATGGGGCCGCAAACAACAAAAAGCTTGCTGAGAAATTTTCAAAGGCAGGAATAGAGTTTGGAAAAACAAAGGGCGCGATAGTGGGCGCCGCAGGGCTTCTTTTAGGGCTTGCCAAATTTGAAAAAATTGATGCCGCCTGCCTGATGGGCGAGACGCACGGGGCGTATGTTGACCCCAAGTCCTCGCTTGTTGTGCTAAAGGCGCTTGAGAGGGCAATAGGGATTAAAATTGATACCGCAAAGCTTGAGAAGGAAATAAAAGAAGGCGAAAAGTTTGCCAAAAAAATAGAAGAGCAGATGGCAAAAGCCGGCGGCGAGCAGGCGCACGCGGGCATAAAGGATTTGAGCTATATACGCTAATTGCACACATATTTAAACATTAATTGCCAAATATAAATATGGCAATGCAAATACCGCAGATAGTTAATACTGCAAACATTATCAATAAAGAGCAATCTTTTATTTCTGAGCAAAAAATGCGAAATCTTTTGCAGATTAAAAAGAGCGCGTTTTCAAAAATAGGGCTGCATGATGAATGCAAACACCATATTTTCAATAAGCATGTCATTCCCCAAATAGCCCACAACAAATGCGCAGATGATGAGCTTGAAAAATTATTTATAACAATTGCCTCAAACATGGCGGCGCAGAAGCCCGGCTTTTTGCCATCGTGGATTGTGAATTATTTATGCGGTGAGACAACTATGCTATGCCCAAATACCCCCAAATATTTTGAGAAGGCGCTTTCTTATGGAACCCTTATAAAGGCAAAAGGAATTTCAAGGGATGGGGGAAAAGAGGTAATTGTGAAAGGGTTTTTTGAAAATACAGGGCAGGTTGTTTCATACAGCGCTCAGGAGAATAAATTTTATTTTACACAAATACAAAATGGAAAAATAACAATTAACAGTTCAAAAGCAAAATATGGGCTGGAAGATGGCATGCTTCAAAAAATGATAAAAGAAAAAGAAAATTCTATCTTGCATCAGAATTTACAGCTTTGAGAAAAACACAAGCGCAAGGCGCACCCCAAAGCCGGTGCCTCCAAACGAGAGCCCCCACTTTGGCTTCAGAAGCCTATTTACCCCTGCGATGTCTATGTGCGCCCATTTTCCCCCTCCTGCAAAAGGCTTTAGAAATGAGTAGCCTGCAATAGGGCCTGCGATTCCGCTCTCCCCTATATTTTTCACGGTTGCTATTTCGCTTTTTACTTTCTCATCATATTCTGCCCATGTAGGAAGCGGCCAGAGCCTCTCTCCGCTCTCATTTGAGGAAACAATTAGCTTCTCGCACAATTTTTCATCATCGCACATAATCCCTGCAGCCAAATCTCCCAAAGCAACTACGCAGGCGCCTGTAAGTGTTGCTATGTCAATTAAAATTTGCGGAGAATATGTTTTTTGCGCATATGCAAGCGCGTCTGCCAATACCACCCGCCCTTCTGCATCGGTGTTTAGCACCTCTATAGTTTTTCCGTTGCATGCGCGCACTATATCCCCCGGCTTGTATGCGGTGCCTGAGGGCATGTTTTCAACAAAGGCGCATATTCCTACAATATTCTTTTTTATATCAAGGGATTTGCATGCAGACATTGCGCCCATTACAGCGCATGCGCCGGATTTGTCAAATTTCATCTCATCCATTGCGCGCGATGGCTTGATGGATATTCCCCCGGAATCAAAGGTTACCCCTTTTCCTACAAAGGCGCAGTCCCACCCTTTTTTTGAAGGGTTGCCCCTGTATTCCAAAATTGCGAGCGCAGGCTCCTGCGCAGAGCCTGATGCTACGGCAAGCATTGCATTCATCCCTAATTTTGAGAGCTCTTTTTTTCCAAGCACTTTGCAGGATAGGGCGCTTGCGCCTGCCATTTTTTTTGCGCGGGAGGCAAGGTAAGATGGAGTTGCAATGTTTGAGGGCTCGTTTTGCAAAGAGCGGGCATAGTTGGCGGCATTTCCGATTATTTCCCCCCTCTTTATTTGAGCCGCGCAGGAGGGCGCGCAAATAAATTGCACTTCTTGCACCTGCGCTTTTGGCTGCTTGTCTTTCTCATCTTTTACAATATATTTTTCAAAAGAATAATCGGCCATTTTTATTTGGGATGCTATTGCCGGGAGAATTTTTTGCACGTCGGAAACTTCCCCAAGCTCTATTGCTATTTTGGATGCAAACTTCTGCTTTAATGCGCAGAAGGCGGATGCAATATTTGCAACTATTGCCCCGGCCTGTGCCATTTGCATTTCCCCCATCCCCAGCATAAGCGCTTTTTCAAAATTTTTGTTGCCGATTTTTACGTTTCGCAAAAGCGCCATTTGCGCGCTTGCGCCGCCAAATTCCCCTTTGCTTATTTCTTTTGCCCACGCCGGCGGCTCAAATGCGCCCCCCTTTTTCTGCCATAAGGGAATTATGCACGAATCCGCGTTTGATTCCCCCAATTTGCTTATTTGCAAGAATTTCATCCCATCACCCTGAAATTGTATTTTATTTGTGTGCGCCTTTTTCAAAAATTTTATTTTATCGCCAAACCTCAGTTCCGCGCTAATTTTTTCCTGTTATCTCACCATGGAACCTTTTTTATCCCTATAAAATGGGCAGCAAGGTTTGCGCCCCGGTGTATTAGGTAGGTTATTATTATAAGAAATATTAAGTTTGCGCCCTCAAGCGCCATGCCAAAGCCGAAAGGAAATGCAAACAAAAGCGCGCCGAAAAGAAATGTGAGCTGGTCAAGAAAAGAGGGCTTTCCCGAAGGGATTGCAAGCCTCCTTTTTATAAAAGAGCCTGCCAAATCCCCGAAAAGCGCGCCTGCCGAGAGAAGCGCGCCTGCAAGAAGGTAAAGAGCCGGCTTTGAGCCGAAAATATCAAATTGGGTTGAGGGGAGAAGGTACGCTTCCAAAGCCGCCACAAGAAGCCCCGCGCCCATGCCTCCGGCGATTCCGAGCCAGGTTTTTCCTTTTCCGAATATCGGGCGCTTGTCAAAGAATTTTTTTCCGGCATCTATTGGGTAAAGCCCTCCCAGAAGAACAGGGGCTGCGTTGGCGGCATATGCTGGCAAAATAAATATTATGAGGTAAATTGCAATGCTTGGCTCAAATTGGAACATAAGGCATCGAATTTGCAACGCAGGCAAATTTATTAACATGGTAAGATTCAATAAAATTATGGCAAAAAAACAAATAAGTGAGAGAAGGCGTGCAGCTATTGAGCTTCCCTCAAGCCCTCTTTGGGGATGGGCGCTTGTTGCGCTGATGGCATTATTTATTATTGCAGGAATTTTTCTCATAGCCACCGGGGGAATAGCGGATGCAAGAGCGCTTGGAGGCGGATGCGTCGGAGTTGTGCGGGTTGAGGGGGAAATTTTGGCAGAGAGCGTTCCTGAATCTTTTTTTGATATTGGGGTTGCCGGCTCTGAGCAGATTGCAGATAGCATAAAAAAGGCGGATGAGCGCTCTGACGTAAAATCAATTTTGCTTATTATTGACTCTCCGGGGGGCTCCACAATAGGGAGCAGGGAAATTTACACCGCGCTAAAAGAGTCAGATAAGCCAAAAGTGGCGTATTTTAGGCAGATGGCGGCATCCGGCGGATATTATGTTGCGATGGGAACAGATTATATTGTATCCGAGCCGGACGCGCTCACAGGCTCGATAGGGGCAAGAATGAGCCTTATGCAGCTTAGCGGGCTTTTTGAAAAGCTTGGATATAATGAGACTATAATAAAGACGGGCGAGATGAAAGATATCGGAAACCCCGGAAGAGATGCAAGCGATGAGGAGATTGCGATATTGCAATCAATTGTTGATGAGAGCTTTGATGAGTTTAAGCAGGTTATTTTGGAGAATAGGGGCAGCAGGCTGAATATGGATGCTTTTGAGGGCAAGGTGCTTGATGCAAGAATTCTCTCGGGAAGGCAGGCGTATGATATAGGGATGGTTGATGAGATTGGCCCTAAAAAGAGGGCAATAGAGAAAGCATCGCAAATGGCAGGCTTTGACGAGGCGCTGGAAGTTTGCGAGATGAATGAGAAAGACCAGAGCTTTTTCGGGCAAATGCTTACGCAGGCTCTCTCCTCACTTGTGGCAAAGGAAAAAGTAGGCGCAAAGCTTCAGTATTAGGAAAAATTTCCTGTTGCAGAAGAGAATTTAAAGGCCGTTTCTGGCTAATAAAAATTGGAAAGTGAGAATTTGAAAAAAGAGGAAATAATTGCAATTTTTGCATTTGTGTCGCTTAGCGCTATAATTGCGCTTTTGCTTGCAATGGCGCCTTCTGCAAATAATAATGCAAATGAAAATTTGCAAATGCGGGGGGAAAATGCGATTTTACAATGCCCTGAAGAGGGAGAGGTTGCCTGTGATGCGGGAGGCTGCCCCGGCGTGAGAAGATGCTCGGGGGGCGCATGGCTCTCATGCATTCCGGTGCGCGAATGCTCTCCCGGGAGGGAAGTGCCCTGCGCCCTTAATGCCTGCGATTTCGGAGTTGTAAAATGCGATTCTTGCGGGCAGTGGGGAGAGTGCAATTCAAATTAAAAAGGTGAAATTATGTTTCCAAAATATTTGCAAAAGCTAAAAAGAGGCCCGCAGGTGGTGCTTCCAAAAGATGCCGGGCTTATTATTGCTTATGCAGGCATAGGAAAAGAGAGTGTTGTGCTTGATGCAGGCGCTGGCAGCGGCTGGCTTGCAGTGCAAATCGGGCGCGTTGCAAAAAAAGTAGTAAGCTATGAGAAAAGGGAGGATTTTGCATCCCTCTCGCAGGAGAATGTGAAAAGAAATTCCCTTGAAAATGTGCAGGTAAAATTGCGAGATGTTATTGGGGAAGGGTTTGATGAGAAAGATGCAGATGTTGTGATACTTGATTTTGCAGATTCTCATTTGGCAATAAAAAATGCCATTGCGGCGCTAAATGAGAAGGGAATAATTGTGGGGTATTTGCCGCATGCAGAGCAGATGAATTTATTTGTGCAGCAGCTTGAGGCAAACGGGTTTGCAGACACTTATTGCATTGAGGGGATAGTGAGGGAAATGCTTGTAAGAAAAGCGGGGGTGCGCCCCGCGAATATGGGATTGATGCATACTGCTTATTTGGTGTTTGCAAGAGAGGGGGAGAAGCAGCTTGATAAACGGGAGAGGAAAAAGCAAAAGAGACGGGAAAGGCATTAAGATTTTTTGAAAAAAGATGCGGGGGGAGGGATTTGAACCCACGAACTCGCTAGGAGAGCGGATAACTAAAAACATCAGATTTTTTTCTGAAGGCTTTCTTAAGTCCGCCGCATTTGGCCGAACTTTGCTACCCCCGCAAAAAGATTAGAGTGCCATTAAAATAAAAAGACTCTGCTTTTAAAAAAAAGGCTTTGCTATCTGCACGTAAGCAATGAGTATAAAAATAGAATAAGGGCTACCTGTACATTGCCCCCAAATCGTTTGATACGGCGTCTTTTACGGTCTTTTTGTAATGCTCCTCATTTGCCTTTGCTTTTCCCATAAGCTCTTTCATTTTGCCTTCCACTTCCTGCGCCTCAAGCTCCAAAGAGTGCACGTTGAGGTGCTTTAAATTAAGGTATTCGCGCAACACCCCCAGCACATTGGCGGCTGCGCGCGGATCCATATAATCCTTGCTTGCCTGCGCCAAAAATGAAACGACGGGGTATTTGTCTATTGTGCCGCGCGCAAGAAGCACCCCAGTTACCCCGGTGGTTACCCCCTCTTTTACTATTTCCACGCTGCGGTGGCTTTCAAGCTCTTTTAGCAGCTTGCCGTTTGTGGCTACCGCAAAAACGCTTTTCTCGCCTGCGGATTTTTGCACTATTGCGCCTAAAGAGACTATCTGGCTCACCTTGTTTTTGTTTGCAAACTCGTATATCTCGTGCGCCAGCTCGTTTACCGCCTTTACAGGCACGATAAATTCCGAGAGAAGCACTATCAAATTGTATTTTTTTGAGGCATAAAGGCGCGCCGGAAACATTGGCACATGGTTATGAATTGCCGCCAACGGGGGAAAATCCTCGCTTGTAAGATAGCCTACAAAATCCATGTTAAGCTTGTCAACAAGGTAGGAGGCGGAGATGGTGCCTACAAGCCCCATGCCGGGAAACCCCTCGATAAGCACGGGGTTTTTTAGCTTTAATTTTTTTGTTAAATGAAATTGCACTGCCATGCTTTAGCCAATTCAGAGCAGGTTTAAAAAGAAAGAGGTTTGGGTAAAAATGTGCGGGGGAAAATGCTTTGGGCACAAAATATTTGGAAAAAAACAGGCTCCTGAATTATGGCTTGCGCTAAATAGCTAAAAAAATAAGAAAAGAAAATAAAAAAGAAAAGACTATGTGTAGCAGTTGCCGCAACTGTAGCCAGATACCGTCGGGTTTTGGTCAGTGCATACCTCAACGTCTATATCGCTGACACTCCCCCCAGATATTGAGGAGGGCTGGTACATGACGTTGAGCACCGCCGGCGCTACCACAGTTATCAAAATTCCGATTATTGCGCCTACAAGCATTGCCGTTGCCCAGGTGTTTGCGCGCGCCCTTGTTTCGGCGCCCATCATCTGCCCTGCGGCATACACTACTCCTGCGCCGATTACCATAAGCATTGCGATTACAGGCAAGACGCCTTTGAGGCTTCCGCACATGCATGCTGCAGCACATGCGACGTTTTGAAACCCTCCAGAAACCGCAAAAGGAATCGCGGCGAGGAGAATCAGCCCGAAAAGGGAATATAGAACCATATTATTTATTTTCATAGAACCAACCAATAACTTGTTTGAATATTTAATAAAGAGCAAATTTATAAATGAAATGCATTGAGAGGGAAAAATATTAAAAATAGGAAAAAGGGGCTAAAGGAAGCCCCCAAAGTGAAAAAATTGCTGGAATTTAGCAGGTGGCGTCGCAGTCCCCTAGTTTGCAAAGGGTATCGTTAATCTGATCTGAGGTTCCTCCTCCATACATAACATTGAGCACTGTGGGTGCAACCACTACTATAAGAATGCCGATTATTGCGCCTACAAGCATTGCCGTTGCCCAGGTGTTTGCGCGCGCCCTTGTTTCTGCGCCCATCATCTGCCCTGCGGCATACACTATGCCTGCGCCGATTACCATAAGCATTGAAATTACAGGCAAGATGCCCATAAGCTGCCCGCACATGCAGCTTGCAGCCAGCTTTACCCCGCAAAACCCACCTGACGCTGCAGATACTGTCGAACCAAGCCCGAGCGAGCTTAGCGCTGAATAAGCGGCTACTTTCAAATTCGGCAATTTCATCTATTACACCTCTAATATAACATTATCCTTGAGGGATTAAAACAATTTAGTATTTATAAACCTATCCGAGAATGGCAAGCTCGCCCCTTGGCGCCTGCTCTGCTTATTAAGCTTTCAAATTCTTCATAGTTTTATGATTTGCGGAATTGATGAGGCGGGAAGAGGATGCGTCATAGGCCCTATGGTGATTGCAATAGCCCAAATCAACCCATTGGATGAATACACGTTAAAAGAGATGGGAATAAGGGATTCCAAATTATTAACCCCTAAAAAAAGGGGAGAATTATATTTGAAAATAAAGAAGATGTGCAAAATAAAAACAATTCATTTAAGCGCGGCGCAAATCACAAAAGAGATGGACAAATATTCCTTAAATGAGATTGAGGCGGTTATTTGCGCAAAATTGCTAAAAAGCGCAAAAGGAATAGACGCGGTTTACATAGACTCCCCTGATTCCATACCCAAAAATTTTGAGAAAAGAATAAGAAAATATTACAGGGAAAAGGCAAAAATAATATGCGAAAATAAGGCTGACAGAAACCACCCAGTAGTTGCCGCCGCCTCAATTGTTGCAAAAGTGCAACGGGATGAGGAAATTGAGAAAATAAAAAAAGAAGTCGGATATGACTTCAATTCCGGCTACACGTCAGATGAGAAAACTATTGATTTCCTGAAAAAGCATATAGCGGATGAGAATGTGCAAAAATATTTAAGGCACAAATGGAGCACTTTGCAGAGGCTAAAGCAAAGGACTTTATCTGATTATTAGATGCTAAATTTCTTTTTTCTCCCTTTTCCTGCCGCATGTATCGCATTTGCAAGAGAGGAAACGGTTTTTAAAACCGTGCCGCTCTCAAGCGCTGTGCCAACCTGCAATATGTCTGCGCCTGCTTTTACAAGAGTTTTTGCCTGCGCGGGGGTGCGCACTCCGCCCCCTATTATGTAAGGGATTGAAATTGAGGAAGCCACCGCTTTTGCCATCTCTGGCGGGATGGGACCGTTTTGCGGGTTTGAGCCGGAATCGCTTAGCACAAAATGAGAGCCCATAAGCTGAGCCGCCATGGCGCTTGCCGCCGCTAAAGATGGCTTGGAGCGCGGGATTAAATTCGCATCCCCCACCCAGCCGACTGTGCCTCCCGGCTCGCACACAATATAGCCAAGGGAGAGCGCCTCAATGCCAAGCGAGCGAACGGTTGGCGCAGCCAGCACCTGCGCGCCCGATATCCAGTAAGGGTTGCGCGAGTTTAGCATGCTCATAAAGTAAAGTGCGTCCGCGTATTTTGATACTGTTGTGACGTTTCCGGGAAAAAGCACCAATGGAATTGATATTTGGGATTTTATTTCTTTTACCACGGTGTCAAGAAGCTCTCCCCCCACGCCGACCGAGCCTCCGACCAGAATATAGTCTGCGCCTGCCTTTGCTGCCGCTGCGCCTGACTTTATTGCCGTCTCAAGGGAGGGGTAATCAAGCGGGTCTATAAGGGCTGCCAATAATGCGCCCTTTTTATCAAGGGATTCCAGAAGATATTTTTCAACTTTTTTCATAAAAATTCCTCATTTTTTTTCTAAAAACTCTTTTACTACTTCGCACACTCCCGTTTTAAAGGATATAGTGCTTTTCCAGCCAAGCTGCTCTTGCGCTTTTTTTGATGAGAAGCGCCTCTCGCATGAGAGCTGGTCTACCATTGAGGGCACAAGCGAGGGCGCCTCCCCTATAAGATTAGAGAAAAATGCGGTGGCTCCCGCGCCCGCCTTTGCAACTATTGGGAGGATATGCTCTGTTGGCTCCGGCTCCCCCATTGCGGCTGCCGCAGTTTTTACAAGCTCCTCTTGAGTCATTTGCGGCTCTTGCACAAGCAAAAAACATGAGCCGCTCTTTACATTTTCCTTGCATGCCTTTGCTATGCCTTGCGCAACATCATCGCAATGCACAAGGGGAAAATGGTTTTTGCCGCTTCCTATTATTTTCATTTTTTTATTTTTTATCGCCTTTAGCACGGCATAAAAGCCGTCGGTAAATGTTGGGCCGTAAATGATTCCGGGCTGCAAAATAATTGTTTTGAATTTTTTTGATGAGGCAATGACTTTCTCTTCCGCCTCCAATTTTGTTTTTGAATAATTGTCATCGGCATTTCTTGGGCTTTTCTCGTCCGCAACCCCGCTTAATTTTTTGCCATAAACCGCTATAGAGCTTATATGGACAAATCTCTCGAGGGTTTTTGGCGCTGCCGCCAGAAGGGCTTCTGTTGTGCGCACATTTGCGCCATATAGCTCTTGCGCTGAGAGGGAAGTGTTTGTGCTCCCAGTAATATTTATGAGGTGGGTAAAGCCCTCAAGCGCCTCTTTTAGCTGCCGCTCATCAGAATAATCCGCCAAAGTGCAGGGGATTTTTGAGCAAAGCCCTCCTAAGGGAGCTTTTGAGCGCACAAGGGCTGTTGCCGGCAAGTTGTTTTTTATGCAATAAAGCAAAAACCTTCTTCCCAGCCGCCCGGAAGCTCCTGCAACCGCTATTTTCATGAAAATATTGGCATTCCAAACGATTAAAACCTTAGGGAGGCATGTATATTTATAAAGCAAAAGAGAGCAGGGCAGATGAGGATAACGAGGTATTTCTGACAACTCTGGCCGAGGGGGATGATGAAAATCTTGAGCACTGATGCCAAACTTTTTACTTTCCAGCCAAAACCCCAAAAATGCCCTTATTTTCAAAAAGCCCGCTTTGGCTGGGCACGGCAAAACTTGCCAAACAAAAAGCATTAATTGCAAGAAGCCCGGTTGCCTGCCAAATAAGGTGCTTTAGCTCAATTGCAGCAATCCTGCCAGCACCATCAATATTCCGAATATGGCAGCTAAGGCAGCCAAATTTATCCTCTGTGCAAGGCGTATGAGGGCATCTATTGTAAGATAGCCGAAAACAAAGCTTGAGAGGGCGAGGGCGGCGCCCTGTGAAATATCAAATGATGCGAAGCTTCCATCCAAAATATAGAAAAGAACCTCGGCGCACATTATTGTGGGAATGCTTAAAATAAAGCTTAATTCAAATACTGCTTTTGGCTCAAATTTTGCAAACACCAAAGCAGTCGTAGTGGTGCCTGAGCGCGAAAGCCCCCCGAGCACGGATAGCCCCTGAAAAAGCCCTGTGAAAATGCCGTCTTTTATTGTTGCCTCTTTTGCGCATTTTGCCGGGGATTTTGCCCATTTTTCCCCGTTAATGGTATTTTTTTGCTTATGCAGCCCGGATGCGCTATGGGCTTTCTTTTTTTGCAAATATAAAAGTGCGGCTGTAAGAAGAAGCCCTATCCCCATTATGGCATAAAGCGCCCCTGCCTCAAGGGATGAGAAATAAAGCTTTTGCAAAACAAGCAAAGGAATTCCCACTATGCCTGTGCCTAAAAGTGCGAAAAAATAAAATGAGGCTTGGCTTTTTTTGAATTGCCCTATGCTTCTAATTTTTGCAAATTCCAAAATGATTTGCATTATTTTCTTTCTAAAATAAATAATTGCGGAGAATAATGTGCCGAGGTGAAGATAGAGGAGGATTGGAATTACTTCCTGCGCGCTTCCGCCTAAAAATTGCAAAAATACGAATGCGTCAAGCGTTTTTGATGAAATGGGAAGCCACTCGCTCACCCCCTGCACAATGCCTAAAAGGATGGCTGAAAATAGGTCCATCAAAATCGCCGAAAATAAAGGAGAAATAAATTAAAAAAAATTAGCGCAGATTTTTCTTATCGACGATAATGTGGTCAGATGATGCAAGGACAGCCTCATACGTGATGGTGATAAGCCCGTCATCCTTGTTCATTGAGCGCGCTGTCGGGTTGTCAAGGTTTGGCTCAACAAGTATGTGCTCTATTTTGCCGTTTGACTCATGCACCGTCAGGTCGATTAATTTGCCGAGCTCTTCTCCGTCATTTGTGATTATTTTTTTGCCTGCCAGCTGCTTGGCGACAACAATCTTTGCCATCATACCACCTATAATAAAATGCTCCTTATCATTCTACCACGTTTTATTTTAAATAGCTTTAGGTTAAGCATTGTATTTTACATTAAATATTACTTTTTATCATTTATGCAGAATAACTGAAGATGGGGGCACCCCCCAATGTCCATAATATCCTGTTTTGATGCAAGCCCTTTTTCTATTGCCATGGCGACGGAGCTCTCCCCCGCCAAATTCGCGCTTTGGCAGCCCTCAAATGCTAAGAGGATTTTTTCCTTATCCGCAATTTCGCCCTTGTAAAATGAGGCATATTTTTGCAAATCCAGCACCCTGCCATCCCCTTCATATTTTTTGTTGAGCGCAGACTCGTCTGCTGCCGCCAAAATTGAGCCCTCGCGGGTTTCATGCACCTTAAAATATATTTTTCCCATCTCAACACCCCGAATAATTTTTATTTTCTTAAGTTTATTTTCTTATTTTGAATTTTCCTTCACCCATTTTTCATATTTTTTTGAAACTGCTTGCGGCTTTATAGAGTATATCATCGGGCATTTATACGGATGCGTTTTTTCCAGCCATTTTATTGCATTTTTCGCGTTTTTGCATTTTAATTCAAGCAGCCACTCATCTTCTTTGCAAATTTTGCCTTTCCAGAAATAGAGTGAGGAAACTTTGTAATAAAAAACACAGGCTGCAAATTTTTTCTTTATTGCCTCTTTCGCAAATTTTTGGGCAATTTTTTTATTTGAGAGGCTTGTGTAAACTATTTGCATAAGAAAAAAAGAGTGCGAGAAAATAAAAGGGGTTTGGATGCAACAGATATAAAAAAAGAGAGAGAAAACAAAAAGGTGAAAAAGGTGCTTTAAAAAACCTTTTTCTAAAAGCGCGCCAAAAATCTCAAATAAGCCGAGAGCTCTGCAGTGTTCTCAAGCTTTTGCAGCGGAAAATAGGAAACATCCGCGCTAACACCGAACATGTTGCTTATTTTGTATGCAACCCCTGCGCGCAAGTCAAGCATTCCGTCCTTTAGATGCATATTCTCAATTTCTGCAGGCGTGAAATAAACAACTGCCATATACGGGTTTACATGCTGGCGCATCCAGTTGCCAAGCGCGTTTATGTCATAATCATTGCCCGTCAAATAAGCGAAGTTTGTGGATATTCCGAAAGCGTAGTTGGGCTTGGCGTTGAGATACCGAATTCCTGCCATAAAGCGGGTGAAAAAGTCCCCTATGCTCAAAAATGCGCTGCCCTCATTTAATTTCACATACTCGTCAAACACTGCCTTTATGCTCTCAAGGCGCAAATAAATTGAACTGTCCACACCGCCGTTTTTGTCATAGAGGTGGCTCTGTGTTGCATAAAGGCAGAATTTTGCAGGCACGCTGAAGTTGTTTATGCTGTTATTCTCAAATGTGCCTGCCACACCCAAATAAAAGAGGCCTGCAGGAGTTTTTAGCGCTGCATTTATGTCAATGGCAGGAATGTTGAGAATGCTTGTTTTTACTTGCTCATAAGCGGTTACCTTGTTGCCCTCATATTTTGCATAAAGGTCTATCTGCTCCACTTGTGCTGACATAACAATTACTGAGAGGCCGTTAAACTTTGCATCCCAATTTGAATTTTCATTAAGAGGAGTTTTGTTTCCAAAGTGAAGGATATTGAAAAGCTGTGGCGCTGTTAGGTTTATGTTATAATTTGTTATTCCTTTTTTAAGAAGATTTTTCATTTGCGGGTTATCCAATATCGCCTTTTTGTTTATCTCACGAATAAATGCAGGGCCCTGCCCGCTTCCATAAAAGTTTTTTGCCTTGGTTGCATCATTAAATGCGCCGGGAGTTTCAAAAAGAGAGTTAAGCTGCGCTGTTGGCTCTGCTATTTGCATTTGGCTGCCTATGGAATACCCGTTTAGCATATAATTTTGCACCACAGGCACATATAGAATTTTGGGCGCAAGGGGGCTTGATGCCTTCTCGCACGGGTCGCCAATTCCTGTGTTTCCAAATGAGTTTGAGGGGTTTGGGCCCATTGCATAAAGAGGGGTTGATAGCATAAGGCCGGTCAATCCGCTTACAAACACATTTTTTGAGCGAAGCGCAAAATCAGTTAATATGCCTTTTGAGGCACCAGTTTGCTTTCTCGGAATAATTTTATTTTGCATAAATATTCACCAAATTAAGGTTTTCCCTCTATAATAGCTTATAATATATGGTAAAATGTGTTTATAAACATATCTATATTATACTGCCGTAAATAAGAGGGAAATTTGCAAAAAAGATTACTTTCTGCGAATAGCAAGAGCCGCCAAAGCAAGCATCGCTATTGCGGGAGGCGCGCACACTGGGCCCATGCCCCCGCCGGATTTTCCCATTATGCCGCGCCCCGCCTTTGTGCCTATTGAGAGAGTGGCGGATTGGTCAATATCCAGGTTTGAGATGTCTATAGTGTAATATTTGCCGCCGCTATAAGCGTCCATAAAGCATTTCATGTCCTCGTCTGATTCCTCACATATGTAATAATAAGTAGTGTCAATGTCAACTCTTTTTGCAAGGTTGTTTGAGATATACTCCTCCTCTATCTGCGCCCATTCGTCGGCACCCATGTCCTCAACGCCGATTATAAGAACCACCTGGTTGCCCTCGCTTGCATAATAGCCGTATTCTATTCCGTCTTCAAATTGCACTTCCAAAAGGTTTACTCCCGCCGCTGGAAGCTCGTTTGGAAATTGGATTGCAAATGCAGAGCCTAAAAGAAGCAATAAAGCAATAAGCCATTTCATTGAAATTTTCTAAGAATAGAAATTATATAAAACTATTGGATCTTCCTCCGATGTGCAGAATGCGCGCTCTGGCATGTTTTTTAACCTTTGATAAGCATAAAACCCTTATTGCATTTAGCAGCCCCCTCGTCTAGCGGTCAAGGATGGCAGGCTCTGGAGGGATTTTCTTGCCTAAAGCGGCAAAATACCCGAGGATACCTGCAGACACTGGTTCAAATCCGGTGGGGGCTATTTTATTGGGCTCGTGGTGGAATGGTTACGCAGCCAGCGCTGATGCGCTGATGCGCTGTCGCGCCCCCAGATGCTTCGCATCTGAGGGACACGTCTGCCTTATAAATTTGAAATTGAAATAACAACAT
>PFCD01000018.1:19203-43603 GCA_002778455.1 Candidatus Micrarchaeota archaeon CG10_big_fil_rev_8_21_14_0_10_45_29
ACATTTACGGGCTCGTGGTGGAATGGTTAACACGTCTGCCTTACACGCAGAAGACTCGCGGTTCGATCCCGCGCGGGCCCAAATCATTTTAACCAAAATATTTTTTTAGCAAAAAAAAGAAAAAAAAGAAGAATTAATCCTCTATCCTAAGGTAATTCCCAAGCACTTTTTCCGCCTTTGAGTGCTTGTCTACCTTCATGGAATAGAGTGAATATTTGGGCCCCTGAGTGACCACTGTGGCGCTCTCAACGCTCACCTTGTTGTCGCTAAGAAGCTTTGTAAGCTTGGCAAGCTCTCCGGGCTGGTTGAATAGGCGCACCACCAAAACGTCGGATTTTAGGCATTGATAGCCGTTTGCCTCCAGCACCGAAGAGGCGCGCTCCTCGTTTTTTACCATTAAGTTGATGATGCTCTTGTCCCCCACTTTTCCTACCGAGATGGAATCTATGTTAATTTTGGATTTTCCTAAGATAAATGACACGTCCGCCAATTTTCCCACTTCATCAGCCACTATTACTGTAACTTGTTTCATCTAAACCACCATCTTTTTCAAACTAGATCGCTTAATATTTTTGTTGCTTGGAAAACAACTAATTCAAATAACAGTATAGGATGTATATAAACAGGAGTATCAACTGTTGCTCATTTTTTTTATAAAAACAGCATATAATATAAAAAAAGCACGAAATAAAAACCCATGTTTTTTAATTTATAAGCATGAAAAATTCTTATTTTACGCCTTAAAATAGATAAATATAAGGGTTTTTAAAAAACAAAAACCGGGCAAGTTTGGGGTTTTGGCTGGAAAGTTGGGGTGATTTTGCGCAATGGAAAGTTATCCCAAAACTCAAGGTGCAAGCGATCCAAGACAGAATTATGCACCCGAGCGAAAAGTTTTCCATTTCGCCAAGGGTTTTGCCAAAACTGCCCCCCTGCCCGGCAAAAAAATGCCAGAAAAATAAAAGGGAAGTGGATTTGTGTTCCACCTTAGTTTGAGATTCCTCCCTTCTTCTGCTTGATGGCGTTTATGATTTCGGAGCTGTTCAAGCTTTCCAAGACAAGCCCGTCATAGCCAAGGCTTGTGCCAAGGTTTGCGTATTGCTTTGTCTGCCCGATAACCACGTTGGATACCTTGCCATATGTTCCATCCGCCTGCTTATTCTCGTAGATGGTCACGTCAAGAACAAACTCGGTCGGCTCCGCGTTCGGGGTGCCTGAGGAGTTTACGTATGCGCCATTCACAACAACCTTGCAGGTGCTGGTGATTGTCCCGGAGGTTTCCCCTGAAGGCACATCCTCGAAGGTATTTGCCTTTCCTGATGCCACAACAATGTCCCCTGTGCTGAAAAGAATGTTGCCGTTCGCATCCTTTACCACAAGGTTTGTTTCAACAGACGCCTCCTTTACCTGGTCTCCGAGCACGCCAGTAAGCTCCTCGTTGAGGTTGATGGTGTCGCCTGCGCTGTATGTCATGTTTGTCTTGCTTTTGCCTTTAATAAATGCCTGCGTGCCGTTTGGCCCGTTAAGGGCATCGCCTACCTCAAGCTTCATCTTGTAGTTTGTTTTGTTCGGGAAAACAACTTTAGTGTAGTCAAACGTGTTGATTTCTCCGAGGTTAAGGAAGGTTCCAAAAGCAGGCTGCTTGCCTGTTGTGTCCTGTCCCTCAAATCCATAAACCAAAACCTTTGTTTTTACGCCAGGCACTCCAAGGCCCAAGTTTAGGTTTTCAAGAGTGTAATCCTCGCCTGTTGAGAGCTGGAAATTTGTGCTGTCGTTGAGCGCAAGCTTTGCTTTTAGGGTGTCCTGCCCTTTTGTAAGCTCAAGAGTGGTTACATAGTCCCCGCCTACTATGCGCCCTACGCGCACAATTTTTGCCTTTACTCCGTTTGCAAAAAGCACGCCATCAGTTGTTGCGATTGCTTGTATCGGTGCGCCGTTGTTGTTATTGTCCCTAAGCTCAAGAAGGGCTTTCTTTGTGTATTGTGTTGGGACAGGAATCTCAGTAGTATCTCTGATTTCGACTGTCTCTACAGTTCTGACCGGCTCTGCAGGGTTGTCTTTGCATCCGGTTGCAAAAGCTCCAACAACGCCCATTGCACCAGTAAATAGAAGAGCCTGGTAGTTGTCCTTAATAAAGTTCTTTGTTGCTACTGCGGCAGTCTTTGTCTTGTTTGCCACGTTTGTTGCAACATTTTTCATATTTGTTTTGCTCATATTTCCACACCTCAACTTTTTGTTAGTATTTTATTGCATGGTATTACATGTTAATACCACTTGCACACACAGTTTAGATACTAACATGTTTATATACTTTTGCAAACTGTGGGGTAGGGGTTTATATATAAAAGAGGGCTTTTGCCCCAAAATAAAGAAAAAAGCCTGAAAAAGAGAGCAGGCATGGAAAAAGAAATGGTGGGATTAGTAGTCTCCGCCCATTCCCATTCCGCCCGGGCCTCCCGGAGGAGGCGACTTTGCACGGGATGAAATCATGTCATCTATGCGCAAAATCATTCTTGCAGCCTCGGATGCTGACTGTATCGCCTGCCTTTTTACTTTTGCCGGCTCAAACACGCCAATAGCGGACATGTCAGATATTTTGCCGTTGTAAACATCCACGCCGAATGCAAGCCCGTTTTTCTGGTGCTTGGCGCGAAGCTCTACAAGGGAATCAATTGCATCCATTCCCGCGCTCTCGGAAAGTGTGCGCGGAATTACCTCAAGCGCGTCTGCAAAAGCAGAGATGGCAAGCTGCTCGCGCCCTCCCACTTCGGTTGCATATTTTCGCAAGCGTGTGGAGAGTTCCATCTCAATTGAGCCGCCGCCGGCAACATATTTGCCATCCTCTATTGCGGATGACACTGCGCCGATTGCATCCACTATGGCGCGCTCGCCTTCAGCCACCACATGCTCTGTTGAGGCTCGCACAAATATTGTAACTGATTTTGCATCCTGGCAATTTTCCACAAAAACCATTTTCTCTCCGGCAATTGAGCGCTCCTCCACAATGCCTGCCAATCCCAAATCCTCTGCAGACAAATCATCAAGCGCTGATACCATGCGCGCGCCTGTTGCACGGGCAAGCTTTTCCATGTCAGATTTTTTCACCCTGCGCACTGCAGAGATTTTTTTCTTTGCCAAAAAGTGCTGCGCCATGTCATCAATTCCTTTCTGGCAAAAGAGGACATTGGCTCCGCTTTTTGCTACTTTCTCAACCATGTCTTTTAGCATCTTCTCCTCCTGCGCCAAAAATGAGGACATCTGCTCGGGTGAGCTTATCTCTATTTTTGCATCCACTTCTGTCTTCTCAATTTCAAGCGCAGAGTCAACAAGCGCTATTTTTGCGTTTTCTATCTCTTTTGGCATTCCAGAGTGCACCATTTCCTTGTCCACTAGCACTCCCTGTATCAGGCGGGTGTCGCTAATCTCGCCCCCTGCCTTTTTCTCTATTTTTATAAGGTCGTTGTCAACTGAGTATTTGTTTCCCTTTTTCTCTGCCACCTGGGATACTGCCTTTACAACAAGGGTTGCGAGCGCATTTTTTGCATCTCCTGAGCCGACAGACTTTGAACCCATTGAAATTTGCGCTATTTTCTCAAGGGTTGCAGTGTCTTTTATTGAGACGTCTGTTGACACCTCGTTTAAGTATTTCTCGCACATGGAGGCTGCCTGCATATAGCCTTTGACTATTGTGGAGGCATGCAAATTCTGGTCAAGAAGCTTGCTTGCCTCTTTGCACAAGTCGCCCATGAAAATTACTGCGGAGGTGGTGCCGTCCCCGACTTCCTTGTCCTGGGTTTTGGCGATTTCCACCATTATTTTTGCTACCGGGTGCTCTACATTCATTTCCTCAAGAATTGTTGCCCCGTCATTTGTGATTACTATGTCGCCCAAATCAGACACTAGCATTTTGTCCATTCCTTTCGGGCCCAAAGTAGTGCGCACTATGCTTGCCACCGCATAGCCGATTGCTATGTTTGTGCGCTGAGCATCTCTTCCTATAATGCGATGCGAGCCTTCCGGGAGCGCTGAATTCTGCTGGCCTTCCAATTTTGCCATAAATAACACCTCAAAAGTTTGTATTTAATTAGTAGTTTCCCTAAACAAAACCTGTATTGCATATAATATATGAAAAGAAAAAAATAAAAAGAGCTTACTGAGCAGAATCGGATGCGCTCTGCCCGTTTATTGTGAGTTTGCCGTATTTTCCGACGGATAACTGCAGATTGCCTTTAAATTCAGACACCCAGCCGTTCTCTATGCCCACTTTGTCGCCAACGTTTATCTTGTCGATGTCATCTCCCCAAAGTGAGAGGGTTATTTCGCCGGATTCATCTTTCATGACAGCGTTTGCAACCCGCGTCTTTTTGCCATAGCGTGTTACTACCTCGCGCGGCTCATCCTTTGCGGTTACTTCGCCCTCAACTGAGACGTTTCCTGTTCCTGGCCTTACTTCTGATATTTTCATGCTTACACCTCAAGTAATGCAAAATCTGAAAAAAATGCATCTATATAATTAGGTTGAAAGACTAAACTATATAATAATATGGGATTGGGCTGCCAAAAAAGCAAAAATAGCTTGTTTTGCCTGAAAAAAATAAATTTAGGGGTTTTATCCCCCAAGGTAAAAGGAGATAAGCGCCGGGTCTATTGATTTTACAAGCCCCACAGTGCCTGCGCGAATCACAAAGGAAACCGCCAAAAGCACTCCAGACATAAGAATTGCGACTGCAACATTTCCTTTTTTGAGCTCCTTCATCTCATCTATGTCAATTGTTATTTTCTCAAGCACCTTTAATGCAACGCTAATTGAGAAGACTGCTGCAAAAAGCACCACAAGAAGCTGGGCAACCCCGACAAGCAAAGCTATTGACATTATCTCAAGAGATGCTGTCGGGTCTATGAGGGCTGTGAGGTTTTCCACCCCTGCCTGCACTATATTTGCAATTGAGATAACTATTGTTGCCATCAAAATTCCCACGGCAACATTTCCTTTCTTTATTTCCTTCATCTCGTTTATTCCTTTTGTGGTGCGGTCAAAGGCGCGAAGCCCCAGATAAACTGTTGCGGTTGCAAGCGAGAGGCTTACAACAAGCTGCAAAAGCGAGAGAATTACCCCCCAGAGCATTGAGAAAAGCGACTCACCAACCATTAAACCACCACAAAGCCCCTTAGGGCGATAAAATAACCATGCATCCTATCTTTTTAAGCTTTTAACGGGAAGAGAAAAATATGTCAAAAACATATGCACAAACAGGCGTGGACGTTGAGGCGGCAGGCAAAATAAAGGACGGGATTAACTCCCTTATTGCAAAAACCAAAAATAAATATACTCCGCGCATGCTAAGCGCCCATTATGCTGGGCTCTTTGAGGTTGGAGGAAAAAAATTAGCAATTCACTGCGACGGAGTGGGAAGCAAAATTTTGGTTGCGCACGAGGTTGGAGTGCATAATACTGTCGGGATAGATGCGGTTGCGATGAATGTGAATGATTTGGTTTGCGTCGGCTCGCGCCCAGCAGTGGGAGTGGATTATATTGCAATCTCGCGCCCTGATGAGAAGCTTGTGGATGAGGTTATGCAAGGGCTTGTTGCAGGATGCAAAGAAGCAGGAATAGCCCTTGTCGGAGGGGAGACTGCCATATTGCCGGACATGATAAAATCTGATAAAAAATATTCTTGCGCGGATTATGATTTGGCACTCACTGTTGTAGGCATTATGGAAAGAGAGCCTATTACAGGGGAGAGAATACAGGCAGGGGATGTTTTGGTCGGGCTTGCCTCAACCGGGCTGCACTCAAACGGCTTTACTTTGGCGCGAAAAATTTTAGATGTTAAAAAATGGGGCAAAAAAATGCTTGTGCCTACAAAAATTTATGTTGCGCCGGTGCTTGAAATGATAGAGAGATGCGAAGTAAGAGGCATTGCGCACATTACAGGCGGGGCGTTTTCCAAGCTTGAGAGGATAGGGGCGCCTGCCGGCGTGGGATTTTTGCTTGATAATATGCCTGAGGCAAAAGAAATATTTGCAGAAATTGAAAAAAAAGTAGAAGATGTGCGAGAATGCTACCGCACCTTTAACATGGGAGTGGGGATGGTAATTGTTGCGCCCCAAAAGGATGCGAAAAAAATAATTGAGATTTCCAAAAAATATAAAATAGATGCGCAAATTATAGGAAAGGCGAGCGGAGAGAGGGGCGTTTGGCTTCAAAAAAATGAGCGGAAAACCGCCCTATTGTAAGCTTTTAAACGGTTAGAGAGGTGATAAAATGGTTGGGAAAAAAGGCGGTAAGATGAAAAAACACAAAAAAGCTAAACAAGAGAAACGGATTAGCGTCTGGGACAGGATAATAAGGTGGTAAGTTGATTTCTGCGCTTTTGGATACTAATGTCATATTAAATTGGCTTACCATTTCAAGGGCAAGTGAGGAAAACAAGAAAAAATTCAAGCGGGAAGTAGCATCCAAATATTCTAATTTTGAGTTGCTTGAAAGAATAGGAAAAAAAGAGCTTGCGGGAGATTTTAGGATTTCCAATATATCCAAAGCAGAGTTTATCAGGCTTATATGTGAAAAACTTTGCTGGGACAAAATGGCCCAAGACGGAGTCTCGGGATATGATTTTCATTATTATTATGAAAAGATGGAGATTACTGAAGCAGATAAGTATGAGATAATACGCGGGATAGTTCAATTTGAAGCTGGGTTTATAGACTCAAAAATGATAAAGTATATAAGGCCTAGAAAGTTAGATGCTATTTGGCTTACACTATTGCTTTCAAAATATAAATTAACCCCCCAAGATGCACTAATAGTTACCGAAGGGATTATGCAGGGATGTAAATATATGGTAACCTCAGATAAAAGGCTTATAGATGCCACGAAAAAAATAGGTAAAATAAAGATAGTGCACCCACAAAAATTTATGGAAATAATTAGGAGTGAAAACAATGAAAATCCTCGGCATTGAATCAACGGCGCACACTTTCGGCGTAGGTGTGTATGATTCTACAAAAAACAAGATTCTTGCAAACGAGAAGGCATATTACAAGACACCGCCCGGAGAGGGAATAATCCCTAGAAAGGCGGCTGAGCATCATGCAAAAAATGCGGCGCAAACAATTTCTCTTGCACTCAAAAAAGCAAAAATAAAAATGAAAAATATTGGGGCAATTGCTTATTCTGCAGGGCCGGGGCTTGGGCCGTGTTTGCAGACAGGCGCCACAGCCGCCTCTTTTTTGGCGCAAAAATATGATTTGCCCCTTTTGCCTGCAAACCATGCGCATGCGCACATAGAGGTTGGAAAAGCCATTTGCAAATTTTCCGACCCCTTAATTTTGTATGTTAGCGGAGGAAATACGCAGATAATAATTGAGCAAAAAAAACCGGAAAAAGAAAATGCGGGAAAAAGCTTTCGGGCTGCAAAAAAGGGGAAAAAGTTTTTGGCGGGGAAAGAAGGCGGGTATTTGGTGCTTGGAGAAACCCTGGATATCGGGGTTGGAAATTTGTTTGACTCTTTTGCAAGGGAGCTGGGATACAAATTTGCGCACGGCGGGATATTGGCAAAAAAGGCGGCAGAGACAGAGAAGTTTCATTTAATGCCATACACCGTTAAGGGGATGAATTTTGCATTTTCAGGGCTTTTCACTTACGCAAAAAGCCAGATAGGAAAAATGGATGAGGCGCAAATTTGCAATTCTTTTATGAAAACCGCCTTTTGCGAGCTTTGCGAGGCAAGCGAGAGGGCGCTTATGCTTACAGGCAAAAAAGAGGTGCTTGTTTGCGGAGGGGTTGCGCAAAATAAGCAATTGATGAAAATGATGCAAATAATGGCAAAATCGCACGGCGCAAAAGCAGGCACTTGCGAAAATGAATATAATGCGGATAATGGCGCCATGATTTCTTTGCTTGGGGCGAGATTGCTAAAAGAGGGAAAAGCAATTGATGCAAAAAAAGCTTGGATAGAGCAAAAATGGCGCGTGGATATGGTAATGTAAATGAGAATAATTGACATAACATATGAAATTTGCAATAATACGCCTGTATGGCCGGGGAGTGAGAACCCCAAAATTCACGGAGAGGAAATGAAGGTGGAGGGGCACACAATACACACTACAAAAATTTCTATGACAACGCATACTGGCACCCATGTTGATTTTCCGGGGCATATGAGAGAGGATTATGCCGGGGGGGAGGATAAGCTCTCTGCGCTTTGCGGCAAATGCATAGTATGCCCATGGCCAAAAGATGCGGATGAGCTAAAAAAGCATGTTGAGAAATTTTCAAAAGAGGCAAGAAAAAGAATTTTATTCAAAATAAATGAGGGCGATGCGCCTCTTGAGAAGCTTTATTCTTTGCCAAAAAATCCTATTCCTGCGGATGTGCTAAAATATTTGCTTGATGAGGGAATGGTGCTTATTGGAATGGACGCATGCTCTGCCGACCCGCCGCAGAGCAAGGATTTTCCTGCGCATAAAAAGCTGTTTGAGAATAATTGCTATATAATAGAGAACCTTAACCTCTCTGGGGCAGAATTTGGAGAATATGAATTGTTTTGCCTTCCGCTTCCGCTAAAAGAGGCGAGGGATGGGGCGCCTTGCAGAGCCGTGTTGGTAAAAAGATAAAATTAAAGATTCTGCAAAATAGTGCGCAGATATACAAATAGATTAGCTTGAGACGGTTGGAAAAAAGAAGAAATTATTTTTTCTCAAAATAGCCGCACTTGCCGCATGAGCGCCTGTTTTTGTGCTCGCCTAAGCGCACACCGCTTCCGCATTTGGGGCATGCCTTTCCCCGCGCGTATGCCTTTATTTTTTTCTTTTTTGGCGCTGGTTTTTTCTCGTCTGCCATAATAAACACATCCTGATAAAATTATTTTATTCCTTCTTTTCTTCCTTTTTGGGCTCTTCTTTCTTCTCTGCCGGCTTCTCCTCTTTCTTTTCTTCCTTTTTGGGCTCATCTTTTTTCTCTGCCGGCTTCTCCTCTTTCTTTTCTTCCTTTTTGGGCTCATCTTTTTTCTCTGCCGGCTTCTCCTCTTTCTTTTCTTCCTTTTTGGGCTCTTCTTTCTTCTCTGCCGGCTTCTCCTCTTTCTTTTCTTCCTTTTTGGGCTCTTCTTTCTTCTCTTCTTTTTTCTCTGCCGGCTTCTCCTCTTTCTTTTCAGCCGGCGCCTCCCCTTCTTTCTTCTCAGAGACAAGCCCGTCTCGCTTTAGCAAATATTCTTTTTCTTTTTTTGCATCTTCGGCATTTGCATAAACATGCGCAATTCCGGATGCCTCATGCAAGCCGTATTTTCCCTCAATTTTTACAATCACTATCCTCTCGGCAGGGATTGAAATGGCGCTTGAGAGAGCCTGCCTTGCCTGGGAGCGGGAAGGGACGGCGGAATCAAAACCCATTGAAAAGCTTATTTCCTGCCTTCCCATTGCATTATTGTCTTTTTTCTCAGTTATAGAAAAGTCCATTTTTTCACCTTAAGTTCTAAAAAATTATTTTATTCGCTGTATTGCGCGCTTTCCCATGGCAGACATAAGCTCTGCCTCTTTTCCCGGCTCTGCCACAGAGATAAATTCATCAGGAATTGTGAGCTCAAATGTCTCAAAGGTTTTGGTGTCCATAAGCTGCGCGGTTTTTCCGCTTACAGATACTATTTGCGCGTTTGAGCGCTCTATCACAGGCACCTCGACATCAGAATCTGTTGAGCCGAGCCAGTTTTTCTTGTTGTTGTCAAATATGCCTATTGCGACTATGCGAAGCTTTGCGGCTCCGTGCTTTCCGGGCTTTGACTTGTCCATGCTTGCAATCCTGCAAGGGGTCTCGTCAATTAAAAGATAGCTTCCTACTCGAAGCTCTTTTGCTGACGCAAAAATTTTCTCATCCATCAATTCACCTAAAATTAAAGCTGATATATTCTCTTGCAGGGGAGCATATAAAAAAGAGTGCTATTATTCAAATACATAATTGCCCATAAATAAACATACCTTTAAAAGGGTTAAATGTGTTAATAAGTGGTATGGAAAAAAATGAGAAAGCGCCGCAATCACTTATGCAAAAAGAAGAGGATGTGCGCCCCCAGTACGAGATGAAAGATGGCATTATGCACATAATTTTCAGGCAGCCTAAAGCGTATGTTATGCTTGGGAAGCAAAAATTTGCATTAGAGGAAGAGCCATCTGTAGTGATAGCAGGCAAAAAAATGCCTGTAGGCAGCATATGCTAATCTTTTTACCCTTTTGCAGGCAAGGTAATAATATGATAATAGGGGCAATGAACAATCCGCACAAAGAGATAATCGAGCAGATACACTCTTTTGGCGAGATGAATTTTGATTATTTGGAGCTGACGCTTGAATACCCCCATGCCTCATCCTGGGTTGTGCAAAAGCAAAAAAAGAGAATACTGGATGCCCTCTCCTCTTATAATTTGGGGCTTGTGGCGCATTTTCCCTGGTATTTTTCAATTTCTCATCCTTATGAGGGAATACAAAAAGCAACAAACAAGGAATTTGAAGAGGTAATAAAAGCCGCCGCCTCCCTTGGGGCAAAAAAGGCGGTTTTGCATGCAGAGGCAAGCCTTTCCCCATCATTGCAGTCAAATGTTAATATGGTTGCAAACACTATAAAGAATTTGAAATCTCTTAAAAAATATGCGGAAGCAGAAGGCGTGAATTTGCTTATTGAAAATACATCAAATAGGGCTTGCACCATTAAAGAGTTTAAAAAAATATTTTCCGAAGTTGACATAAAAATGGCGCTTGATATTGGGCATGCCTCTTTGCGCGGAGGGGCAGGCTTTGAGGAATATGTGAGAGAGTTTTCAAAAAAAGTGGCGCATGTGCATTTGCATGATAATTTCGGGTTTAACGACGATCATCTGCCTCTTGGCGCGGGAAAGATGGATGTTGAGGCAGTTGTTGCAAAGCTTAAAGCATTTTATGACAGCACCATCACCTTGGAAGTTCACAGCCCTGATCCGCATTATTTGAAGTATTCGCGCGATATGCTGGAAATCTTATGGTATGGGAAAAAGAAGTTTGAAGATAACAAGGATTACCTGTATCCTGATGGATATAAGCCTGCAAAGTATTAAAAATGTTAGAAAGTAATAAATAATGGGGATAAGTATATGGAAATTAGACTAAACAAAAATATAGAGGCAGGTAAAGGCACCACTAATTTAGGATTCTTCGGGGGGGCACCCTTAAAATCAGGGATTTTTAAGACAAGCTACCCCCGCATTGAGGACATGAGTAAGCTTAAAGACAGAGTAAGTGTGCTAATTACAAGAAATAGAGTCGGCAGGGAGGAAAGGCGAAAGATTGAAAATACCATAAAATCTATTAGGAATGGAATGGCTGATATCACCAAGAATAATGACCTTGGCCATGAAGAAGAAAAGTGGCTTGATACTGCGACCGAAACCCTAGAGGCTCTAAACAACTTTTACACTAGCAAAAAGGATAAAGACAATTATTCTTATATGAAATTTTTGCTTAACATGAATTCACCTGATTTTGATAATACGCAAAAAGGTATTGGACAGGGCTTGGTTAGAGGGACCCCCCTAAAAAAGTTGTCTAAGGGTTACCCGGGTGTTGAGAAGATGCTCAAAATTGCAGCTATGGCAAGGAAAATGGATAAAAATAAATTCAGTAAAGACAATGCTTTGGAAATGCTGGATATGGTAAAAGAAATATTATATCATATGTTCTCGGTTGCAGAGGACAAGGATATGAGCTATAAGCAAAAAAAAGGATGGTTTAGTGCAGCAACTGAGGCAATAGCCACCATAAAAGAGCTTTGCAAAAATGCAAGAGAAAAAAGATACCTTGACGAAGTGGAATTTTTAATTGACGCGAACTTGGATAATTTTCATCATGCCCTAAAAGAGTTTCATAGGTTGGTAAATTAATTTTTCTTTTTTGCCATTTTCATAATTTCTGCCGCATCCGCGACAAGCCCGTATTTTGACATGAATTTTCTCATGTCTCCCCCCTCTTTTTTCCATAATGCTTCAAGCTCTTGCCCGCTTATTTTCTGCAAATTATTTTCCCTTGCAAGAGAGGCGATGCTTTTTTCCGGAGAGCCGGAGCAGAGGCGAAGCAGAGGCTCAAATGAAGCTTTTGTTATTTTTTCATTTTTATAAAGCGAGAAAATTTCCATAAGAGAATCCTCGCCTATTAAGGAAATATCTATCCCTTCGCGCCTCAAAGCCACAAGCGTCTGCTCCAAAGTAATGGCTGCCAGCTTTGCGTCCGCGCCGTTTGCGATAAGGCGCTCGAAAAGAGGGAGATTGCGCGAGCGCAGCATTCTTTTTCCAAAATCATCCCCTAAAAGAGAGCAAAGCTCTTTTTCCCTCTTTCCCACAGATACAAGCTCCCCTGCCTCCTGCAAAAGCTCTTTTGTAATTAGGATTGGGCGCACATCGGTTTCCGGATACATGCGGTGCGCGCCTGCCAAAGGGCGCATAAATGATGAGCCGCCCTTCTCATCCGCCTTTCTTGTCTCTCCTGGCACACAAAGCACAAGCGCGCGGGAGAGGGCGGCTATTATTGCAGGCTCTGCCCTCTCTTTTTTGTCTGCTATTAAAATAAATGCGTCTTCTTTTTTTATTTTCAAAAATTTCTTCAGGGCTTCGGCTTCTTGTGGAGAAATGCTGTATTTTTGCATATCCTCATCCGAGTGGATAAGCCCTTTTACCCCTCCTGCCTGCTTCGCATAATCAGAGAGTTCTGAGCCGAACCTTTTTTCGGAATATAATTCTGTGCCAAGGATTCCTGCAAAAAGGGGAAGCTTTGCCGCCAATACAGCCCCTCCGCTCTCAAGAGCTTTTGAAATTAGCCTGCTTTTTGTTGATAAGAATATTTCCCCTGCATCCTCAAAGGGAAGAGAAGTGGGCATTTTTTTATGCCTTTTTTTAATCTCTGCAGATATTTTTGCAAGCGCCTCCTGCCGTCTCACCTCGTTTTCCACAAGGGTTTTGAGAAGGTGCAAATCCTGCAACCCTTTTATTTCAACGCGCGCGCCTCCCGGAATTGAAACATTTACATCCTGGCGTATGGTGCCAAGCCCGCGCATCACCTTATCCAGCATGCGCAATGCCATTCCCAGCGCCTGCGCTCCTTTTGCCGCCTCTTCCGCGGAGGTAAATACAGGCTCTGTTGAGATTTCTATTAATGGAACTCCCATCCTATCAAGCCGGTAGCTGACAGAATCAGGATTGGAAGAAATTATTCCCGCGCTCTCCTCCTCTATGCACAATGAGGTGATTGGTATTTCCCCTCCCTCGTATTTTAGCTCGCCGCCTATTGATATGAGGGAAGTGCGCTGAAAGCCGGACGGATTTGAGCCGTCTGTTACGGCTTTACGCATCACCTGCACCTCATCAACTATTGAGGCGTTTATATGCTTTGAGAATTTTAGTGCCTGCAAAAGCGCCTCTTTATTTATGGATGTGGGAGGCTCTTCATCAGAATCAACAAGGCAGGAAAAATCCTCAGGGGCAAGATATTCAAATGTGCGCGAGCGCGAATGCTCGAATTTGGAGGCTGAATCTATTACCCCGAGTTCGCTTGCGGCGGTATTTAGCATTCTTGTAATACGCGCGCAATTCTCCGGCAGCTTTTGGTCTGGTAAGGGAGTAGGGCATGAGTTGAAAAGCTTTTTTCCCTCAAGCCGCTGGTGTATCTCAAGCCCGCAAAGCATATTTTATTCCTCCCCTATTAATGAAAAAGATGTTATGTCCCCATGCATTGGGCGAAGCATTATTTCTTTTATTTTTTTAGCGTCTTTTTCCTGCCCCAATGCCCAGCACATTTTCACATAGCAGGTTTCTGCAAGCCAGTCTGCCCCGTTTCCTATTATTCCGGCGTTTGCAAGATAAGTGCCTGTGGAATATGTGCCGTGAATTACCCTTCCTTCCCCGCATTGTGGCGCCATTGCAACAGGAATTCCTGAATCAACCAAAGAGCGCAATGCTGGCAAAATGGATGCTTTTGAATTTGGATTGGCAGCATCTATTGGCGCATGCCCCAAGCCCGTGCCTGCCAATACCACTCCGTCGTATTCTGCCCATTTCTCAACTGTTTTTGAATTTATCCCCGGATAAATCCACGCAAGGTGCACGTTTGATGAGAATTTGTTTTTTAAATTTATTTTTCTTTTCATGTCTCGCGCAATAGCTGATGAATTTAATTTTACCTCTCCCCCTTTTGGATTCACTTCTCCTAGTGGGCGGGTGCCTATTGATTTGAATGCCCATCTTCCTGAAGTGTGCGCCTTTCGTACGCGGGTTCCTATATGAAGATGGTTTAATGTGTCGCTTGTGGAGGCATGCATGCATATGCACACCTGCGCGAAATTCGCGCGGGCGGCCGCCATTGAGCAGAATATGTTTTGCGGAGCATCGCTTGATGCCCGGTCTGGGGAGCGCTGGGCGCCTGTTAGCACCACAGGCGCAGGCAAATTCTCAAGCGAGTATGAGAGGGCTGCGGCGGTGTAACCCATGGTGTCTGTGCCGTGCGCTATTACAACTCCTTGCGCGCCCCCATCAAATTCATTTTTTATTGCCTGGGCTATTTTTTCCCAATGCAGCGGGCTCATGTCCTCGGAGAGGATTGAAAAAATTGAATTGCATTTTATCGGCTCAAATTCTTTTAAAGAGGGGTATGCACCCACAAGGGATTTTGCGTCTATTTGCGGGTCAACCGCGCCTGTTTTGTAATCTATGCGAGAGGCTATTGTGCCCCCTGTGGAGAGAAGTGTTATGTGGCTTCCCTTCTCGCCGGCAAAATAGGAATTTTTTTGCGCCTGCTTTTTCTCAAAGCTTGCGCCCCCGTCTTTTATTTTTTTTATTTTTGAGCCTTCCATCCTAACACCCGCGTTATACCCTGTTGAGAGCTTTATCACAAGAGAGCCCGTATCCCCGGCGTCCGGGCGGGGCATAAGCATTCCCTCAAATGCCTGCCCCCCCTTTTGCACAGATATTATGTCGCCTATTTTTATGCCAAGCTTTTTTAGCTGCGCCTCAATTTGAGCAGAATACATGTGCTAAGGATGGGTTTGTTATTTTATTAAATTAACTTCGCCGCCCATATTTGCGCCCTTGCCCCGCGGCGCCTTATTTTATCGGCTTTGCGATAGTTCTGCCAAGCCCTGCTCGCGCAAATCCGGTGCCTGCTGCGCCTTATTTTATCAGGTTTACCTTGTATTCCTCTGCGGCTATTTCCGGGCGCACCGAATTCATTATTACCCCTGTTTGGTGCTCAAAGCCGGCCCATTTTGCAATTCTGGGGGTGATTGAAAGGTGCATATGAAACCCTTTGGAATGGTGGGGGGAGAGATGAAACAAAATATTGTAAGGGGGATATCCAAGGTAAGAATCCTGCGTCTTTAATGCGATTGAGAGAATTTGCGCCAGCAAGAGAAGGGTTTTATCATCCATATCAACTATTGAGCCGATGTGCTTTTTTGGCACAATCCATAATTCATATTTGTATTTTGATACATATGGGCAGAGAAGGGTGAAATTTGAGTTTGAATATATTTTTGGGAATTTTTTGTTTTTATTAATAGAGCAGAAATGGCATGGCTTTTTGCATGCTTTTTGCTGCTGTTTCACGTAAGGTGGCACGAATGGCATTCCTACTAATTGGGTGTGAGTATGCTCCAAGGATGCGCCTGCCGCCTCCCATTCATTTTTGAAAATTGAGGTGTATTTTATTTTTTTGTCTTTTGCGTGCGCTTTTAGCCTTTTTGCGGCCATTTTCAAATAAAGAAATATTTCATTTTCACTAAGCTGGGAAAGTGTTTTTGAGTGCTCAGGAGTTTCCACAAGCACCTCATGCATCCCGTAGGCTCTGTGCCACCCTTTATTAAGTGCAGGAAATTTATTTGAAAATACCCTGTTTTGCCATCCTTTTTTGCTTGGCAAAGAAGTGCGCTCAATTTCAGGAGGGGTGAGATTTTCATTTCCGGGGCAGAAAAAGCATTTTGATTTTGGAGTGGTTTTTTTTGGCACCTCTGCCTTAAAGTCGTGGGGGCGCTTTGCCCTTCCTGGCGCAAGTATTGCAACTCTTCCCAAAAAGTCCTCCCTTATCTCCCCTTCGCTTGAATCCGCTTTTGCCGCCATAGAAAACACGCTAAAAAAACGGATGCGAGGTATATAAATCCATAAGAAATTCCATCTTTTTTGCTTGCAAGGAATGCGGGCGTTTTCAAAATAGGCGGATGCTGAAAAAGTTGCAAAAGAAAATATTTTCAAAAATGCTGGGGTGCTGGGTTGGAAAATGCGGGTTGCTAAAAAGATGCGCTTTTAATTCTTGCATCCAAAATCGGATGGATGAGAAAGAAACCGGAACACACGCAGGTTCTTGCAAAAGGCAAAAAGCAGGGGCTTGCCATAGGCATATTGGAAATTTGCGCCGTATTCTTAGTATCGGCGCTAATTTGGGTTTATTCCCCCATGCTTGTAGGCATTATGGGCAAATGGTCTTATTTGGGAATATTTTTCCTCTCCCTTCTCTCTTCTGCAAGCATCTTGGTGCCCCTTGCGCCCATGCAGCTGGCAATAATTTCCTTGGGCTCTGTGCTAAACCCGCTTTTTGTAGGCATAATTGCCGGAGTCGGCTCTGCCATAGGGGAGTTGTCCGGCTTTGTTGTGGGAAGGGGGTCGCATAAAATACTTAAAACAAAGGATAAGACCGCTAATTTTCTTATAAAATTGCAAAAAAGCGCAATACGCGAACACGCGGCTGTTGCGATATTTTTGCTCTCACTTGTGCCAAATCCTTTTTTTGACATTGCTGGAATGCTTGCAGGAATTTTGAAAATGAGGTGGCAGAATTTTATTTTCTGGTGCATGGCAGGTAGGATTTTGCGCTATATTTTGATTGCTTACCTCGGGCTTTGGGCAAGCGGGATGGTAGGGTAGGAAAATTTCTTTTGCTGCTAATTTTAGCAGGCGGGATGGCGGGGAAGTTTTCTTATTTGATGATGTAGCCGCAATTCAGATCCCCTGCGCCAAGCGTGTTTATTATAGGGGGAGCTGCGACCACTATCAAGATGCCTATTATTGCGCCCACTATCATTGTGGTTGCCCACACGTTTGCGCGTGCCCTTGTTTCCGCGCCCATAAGCTGGCCTGCGGAATATACTATTCCTGCGCCTATCACAAGAAGCATTGACATTATGGGAAGAACTCCTGTAAGCTCGGTGCACATGTCTGAGAGGGCGCATCCTACGCACTTCAGCCCCTCGCATCCCTCACACTGAACGGCAAAAACCGCCCCTGCAAAAGCTGGAACCAAAAAAATTGTTTTTCTTATTCGCCTATCCATGCAACATAAATGAGAAAGAATGTTTAAAAACCAAAAAGATTGGGCTTTGCCTAAAAGAATGGAAAGGGCTTTTGCAATAAAAGCCCGCGCCTGCAAAATAAGAGATTAATTCTCGCTCTTGGTGCCCTCAATCTGCCCGCCTACGCATGCGACCTGCCCGCTTGTTGTGGAGGAGAGTGAGCCGGCATCGCTTGTGTATCTGGCGGTGTAGGTGGCAGAGCTTCCGGTAAACATGCAGGTGTATTCAAAAGTGTCGGCAGATTGCCCTTCTGCGATTGTGTGCGTTGCAGACACTCCTGCCAAATTTACAGAAAGCTTTCCTGCAGGCACATCTCCTTCAAGAGTTATTTTAATCGTGCCGCTCTTGCCATCTGCGTTCGGAGTTGAAGTGGTGGTGAGGGTTGGCGGAATTGCCGGAATAACCGGCTGTATAATTGGAAGCTCTGTTGAGGCATTGCTAACATTTGACGCGCACTGGCAAATGGTTTGGTCGCAGAAATAGTTTTTCCCGAATGCCAAGGCGCAGTCATCTATTCCGCATGAGCCGTTGTTGTATTTGCCCCCCTGCGAGCAGAAAATAATTTCCTCTGTTTGGTTTTCCTCGCTCAGAGTTTGGTTAAGCTCGCAGCCGCAGATTTCATAATTGCAATAATAGCTGTTTCCATACAACGATGCGCAATCATCAAATCCGCACATAAACTGTGTATTTACAATTCCGCCGCCGTTGGCACAGGAGGTGTTTATGCAGGTGCAGGTGGCGGAATCGCATTCGCCATATGGCCCATAGTAAGCCGCGCAGTCGTCGGTGCAAAGAGTGTTTTGCCCTGCAGGCAATCCCTCGCCAAAAGCGCACTGCAGAGGAACAATTATTTCAAGCTCCTCGCATTGGCATTGGGAATTGCAGAAATAGCCCGCAGAACAGTCGTTTACGCATATTGAGCCGCCGGGTGCGGTTGCTGGGGCTGCAAGAATTTCTTTCTTCTGCGGCTCTTGCCCGATAATTGCATTAAATATTGAGCTGAAAAATTTGCCTATTGATGAGAGGATATCCTCTTGCCCTGCTTTTATTGTTGTTTCGGAGCAGTTTGTTGCCTTTTTGCACTCACACCGCTCAGTCCCGTTGACATCATGCAAAACACATTCCTCCCCCTCATTTTCGCATGAGCCCGCGCAAACATTTGAATTGGCATCCATGCCGCATGCCTGCGCATCATCCACTATTGCCGCAACAATATCCGCATCCGCGCCGACTATTCCCGCAATTATTTTCGGGCTTGCGCCGGCTTCTGAATTTTTCCCTGCGCCTGTTGCCATGCCTGAGGCGGCATCAGTGCCAGAGCCTGCAAGAGCCTGTGCAAATGCAAGAGAGGCAAATATTGCCAATATTGCAAACACTGCGAAAATATTGCGGAATTTCATCATTAACACCTTTATTCTACGCAATTAAATGCCGCATAGCCGGATATTCCTTTGTAATATGCATATGCGCTTATTGTGCCAACGCTGTAGCATTTGCCTGTAACAGATGCTTTGCCCTTTGAAATTGCTGCCTCTTTTGAGCTAAAGCCAAGGCGGAAAAGGGATACTCCGCTTTGCACAGGCAAGCCGCCCTCGCGCACGGTTGCGGTTATTGTTGCCGTCTCCCCCACTTTTATTGATGAAGAGCCCACGGCAACACTTACAGATATTTTTGTGCCCCCCTCGCTTGTGCAATAGCACCCTCCGCCCTCGCCGCTCTTGCACCATTGCGCATTTCCATCCTCGTCCTCGCCGCAAATTCCGTTGCAATAGGGGGCGGTTGCAGAGCATTCCTCATTAATGCTTGCCGCGGTTATGCATGAGCAGAGTATGTTGGCATCACTTGCGTCCTCTGCCACTGAGCAATACTGCCCGTACGGGCAGTCGCCTGTGCATATGTCTCCGTCATCTATTGTATCTGCCTCGCTGCCGCATCCATATGATGGAGCCGGGGCGCACTCGCACGCGTCTCCTGCCTCATTTACTGCGCAATCCATCCCATTTTCACATAACCCTAAAGTGCATGAAGTTGCATCCAAAGAGGTGCAGCAGTCTGCGCATGTTGGCGCATCAGGAGGAGTTATGCATGCGCACTGCTCGCCTGTGCCTCTCTCTACAAGCTGGCATTTTTTGCCCTCAGTGCAAAGCCCCGCCTCACACGCGCCGGTGTCCTGGTTTTCACAGAGAGGGGCAGCATCCTCCTGCACACAAATGCATTTGTCAGGAATTCCCCCGTCATATATTATTTTGCAAACTTCGCCCTTATTGCAGTATCCTTGAGTGCATGCAAGAGAGGCGTAATTTTCATCAAGCCCTTCTAGGGAAATGTCTGTGCAATAGCTGCAAAGCCCGGGCAGGGGCGCGCATATGCATGAGCCGCTTTTCTCATCTTTTGCGCATTTTGTGCCGTCCTCTCCGCAAACCCCGTTGCAGTCAGGGTATGTGTATGCGCACGCTGACTCGGATTCCGGAATTTCATCAGGCGATGAGCATTTGCATCCGCTTTTTTCAACAGAGCAAACAGAATCAAATATCAGGTTGCCCGCCTCGTCATATGTGTCTTTGCAGTCATCTCGGCAGTATTTTAGCGAGTTTGGCACTTTCATGTCACTATCCTGCAAATCTTCTTTTTTGCCAAGTTCGTTCTCGGGAGTCTGGCATGAGCGTATTGTTATTGTGTCAATGCATTTGCATGTTTTCTCAATCCACACACCCACACACGCCTCTTGGGCGCCTGGGGCGCATTCGCACTCGCATGTTTCAGGATTGAGCTGCTGCCCTGCAGGGCATGCAGGATAAATGTTAAGCAATAGGGTGTCTTTTCCCGCCCCTGGCCCTATTACCTCAAAGGTTATTGTGGTTCCGTCCTTGCTTGTATAAGTGGAAAAACCGCCTATTGGCGCAGATATTGTGCCTACTACTTGGTTATTTTTGTCAATCACATCTATTAGGACATTTGTGCCGCTTGCGCCCTTTACCCTGAATTTAAGCCCGCCCCCTACTGATGAGGCAATGCCTGTTGAAAAGGATGAGAGGATTGAGCCACAGGGACCGGTTTTTGGAGGAACCACTGAGCAGCCGCATGTTTTCTCATCAAATGTTGCAACTGCGCCATCCTTGCTAAGAGCCTCGCAATCCTTTCTCAAATTTGAAGGGCAAACACATGCACAGCCTGTCTCCACAATATTTGCATCTTCCCCTATTTGCTTTTGAAATGCCTGGCATTGCATTGCCGCGACAGGGCATGAACCCGTGCAGGTGGCAGTGTCGCCAAGCGAGCCGGGCGCAAAGCCGCACTCCGGAAGATTGGGAACCACAGGCGTTGTTGGCGGGCCGCATATCACCCTGTCAAGCTCTGGGCGGTAAACACAATCCTGATTGCCTATGGGAGGAGGGTCCAGCATGCCTGCAAACGCAAATGCGCCGAAAAAAAGCATGCAAAAAACAAATATTGTTGAATTAAAGCCGAATTTCTGCATAATGCTCACCCACATAGCCTCTTTAGCAATTTAATTAAAGCCAAAGAAAAATTTTGAGAGGAAACACACTGGCAAGAATATGTAAAAAAGTTTTTTCCCTTATGCCCCTTGCGTTCCACGCCAAAATAACAGAAGTAGCATTTATAAAAATGCCCATGCGCCGGCTTAGAGAAATGCCTCTATCTCATCTTCTTTTATTTTGTTTTTTTCCTCAAATTCTTTTGCTATTTGCTCCAAAGATTCCCCGCGCACCGCCGTCTTTGACTTTCTTTTTCTCACGTTTACAAATACCGGCACTCCAACAGCTTCCCCTATTATTAATGCCTCGCCCACGCGCAAAGAAGTAATTGAGTTTAGAGTAGTGGAATCTATTCCCTCACAGCTCTCGCCTATATGCTTTAAGTCAAACGGGTTTGTTACTCTCAAAATTATGTTTGAATTGCATTGCGAGAGTGCGGTAGTGGATAAATGCACGGGGCGCTGGGAAATAAGGCACAAAGATGCGCCGAATTTTCTTCCCTCTCTTGCAATCGTCTCAATTATTGGCTTTGAGAGAGCCATGCTTTTCTCTGCGCGCTCGCGGCAGAAGTTGTGCGCCTCCTCAACAAGCATCACATAAGGAGGAATAGCGCCTTTTTTCCTTTGCCTGAAAAATTTGCGCCCATAATATGCTACTATCATCTGCTTTTTTCTCAAATCATCAATTGATGAGAGGTCTATTACCGTAAGAGTGCCGGGGGAAATTATTGAGGAATTTATAGAGTCGGATTTTGCGATAAGGCGCATGTATGCAAGGTCTCCGAGGGCTGAGAGAAGGGGCCCGCGCACATTTTCTTTTTTATTAAGAGTTTCATCATTTTGTATTGATTTTATCAAATCATCCAAAGAGGGCGGCTCTCCCCCCTCTTTTGCTTTTTTCTTTAAAGAGGAGAGGTGCAAATCAAGGGCGCGCCTTGCCACAGCAGACATGTTTGACCATGAGGAGAGGTGGGATGCATTTAGGTGGCGCAACCCTATTTTTATTTTCTTTCCTTCCAGCACATTTACCTGCTTGCGGTATGCAGAATCCTTAAAGCCGACGTATTCGCCGTGGTTGTCTATTGCTATTATTGCCATTCTCCCAAGGGAGGAGTCCCTCTCAAGAAGCTCTTCCATCAGCACGCCTGCCAAATAGGATTTTCCTGAGCCTGACATTGCCAAAATTGCCAAATGCTTTTGAAATAATTTTGAGAGATGCAGCTTTATTTGCATGGTGTGGTGAAGCAATGTGCCAACATGCAAGCCCTTCTCGTCTATGTGAAGGAATTTTTTTAGCTGCTCATCCTCTGCCTTTAGCACCTCTGAGCCGCATTTGGCAGGGATTGAGGAGCGGGTGAGAAAATTCTGCGAAATTATGCCGTGCACCCTCACCCTTGCAACCATGTATTCCCATTCCGATACTGGGAAATTTGAGGAAATAATGCCAAGCTTTGAGTATTCTGCAACCGATTCCGCCCTCTCAAAATAGCGGTTGGCGCGGTATATTTCACTTATTGTGCCAAGCACCGGGCCTTCGGAAGATGGCACCTGCACAAATTGCCCTTTATGCACCTTGCCCTCTTTTATTACAAAATGAAATTCTAAAGTATTTGGAGTTTCGGGGGTTGAAATAATTGTGCCAAGGGCTTCCATGCAAAGCTAAAGAGGTTGAAAAATATAAATAGAGGGGGAAGGGGGGTTTTCCGCATAAAAAAACAAATCAATAGGCGCTTGAAAAGCAAAAAAAGGCGTTAAGCGATGCACAGGATTTTATGCACCGAAAAGCCTAATGAAAAATACGTGCTCTTGAATTTTTTTAAAAAAATTTACCTTAAATTCTTGTCTGCCGGCGCAGGCATTGTGGATGCCCAATCGCTCATCGCGGCGTTGAAAACGCTTCCGTATTTCTCGCTCATCTGCTCTTCTGCCGCTTTTCCTTTTTTTATTGCAAGCGCAACATGCTTTGGCTCTATTAGCAAAGAGCCTTCCTGGGATGCCCAGTCGCCTGCTGTTTTCACAATTCCCGATAGTGCGCGCAGGCGCAATGAAATTGCATTATTCTGCCTGTCTGCTATTTTTGCCCTTCTTTTTGCCTCGGCAAGAACTGCCTCAACCGCCTTTTTGCTTGCATGGGGTATTTTGCCATCCCGCCTTACTTCCTGCGCCACAAATTGGGCTATTTTTTGCCGGTTTTCCGCAGTGTCATCCATATAAGAATTTACAACAAGCTCATACCCGTTGCCCGCTATTCGCGAGCGCAGGGGAGGGAGTATCTTGTCCAAATCCCCTAAGTTTATTGCAGAGATTAAAATAAAGTCGCATGGCACGTCATCAACCCGCACAGCCGCGCCTGTGGAGGAGGCGTTTCTTCCTGTAATCGGAAATTTTTTGTCCTGCATGGCTGTGAGCAAATGCCTTTGCAAAGAGCCTAATGAAACTATTTCATCTATAAATAATACACCCTCGTGCGCCTCATGCACTGCGCCCGGGATTACGCGCGTGTATGCGGGAGTGCCTATTTGGTGGTGCCCCCCATAAGGGTCATGGCGCACATCGCCGAGCAATTCTGTCTCGGAAGCGCCTGTTGCCTGCACAAAAAGGCTTCTGCCAAGAGGCACGATAACGTTTCGGGTCATGGTGCCTTGCGCCTCGTTCATTTGGGTAAGGTCTTTTTGGTCAAGGGCGCGTATCGTGAAATCATCAAAGCGCTCAAATAGCACAAGCTCCTCTTTGCCGTTCATTACGCGGGTGGTGTGCACAACATCTTCCCTCTCGCTATCCCCCATGCCGGAGAGAAGGTCCTCAAACGGGCCTGCCGCCTGCCTGTATTTTTCTGCCTTGCATGAGGGGCATTTGGAAGTGTTTGGGCTTGAGTAAGATGAGCAATTTTTGCATTTGAAGCCGAGCCGCTCGGATACAAATGAGGGCACGTCTGTGGGGCGCAAAATTGAGCCTTCTTTTTTTTGTTTTGAGGGAGATTTTTCTTTTTGCATAACCTGAGCCCTTCCCCTTGCCTCAAGCAGGGGGCGCTCAGGCTTTGTGGGATTATGCATTAATGATATTTCAGTGTGCGCGTTTCCTAGCATCTGCGCTATGGCGCGCCCTATCATGGATTTTCCTGTGCCTGGGGCGCCTACCAAAAGAAGGTTTCTCTTCTGTTTTGCAACTATTTTGGCAATATTTGATGCTTCTTCCTGCCCTATCACCTGGCCTATAAGCTGGAGAGGAATCTGAATCTGGCTGGTATCATCAAAATTAAATTCGTTTGCCACGTATAAGGTATGATTAAATAGGTTTAAAATAGAAATTAGCCAATAAATAAGATGCTGCGCTTGTGTTCTGCATTGGTTTGAAAATACCTGCAGAACACTGGTGCCAAAATGTTTTTGGGTTGAAAGACTTTTTCAACCTAAGGGCAATCGATGATTGATAAAAAGGATTTCATGCCACGGTAGCTCAACCTGGGAGAGCAATCGGCTGAAGATTCGCTTGCAGGCATAATGAAAACCTGCAGGCGGCTTTGACACCGATGTGTTGCAGGTTCAAATCCTGCCCGTG
>PFCD01000018.1:43611-47782 GCA_002778455.1 Candidatus Micrarchaeota archaeon CG10_big_fil_rev_8_21_14_0_10_45_29
GCCGCCGTAAATGCCATATGCAAGAATTGCAAAAACTTCTCCTTATAAAATCAAAGAGCGTCGGAGAGTTGCGCCTGCGCAAATACCGCTCAAACACCAAGACGTTGCAAAGGATTGCCGGCAAACCTCTGGACGCGGTGCTCAAAAATATGCAGGAGGTCGAGAAGCTGGCCATAAAAATAAGGCAGTCAGATTACGAAGAGTGGACTAAAACCGATTTGCGCACGCTGCTAAAAATGCTTTGGAAACTTGCAAACGGTCATGAGCTTGAGGATGCGCCAAAAGAAATTCGCTGGCTCAAAACGCAGATGCAACACAAATTCAAGAAGATGCCCAAAGGGTTGATTACCGATGAGGAATTAACGGCCATGCTCAAGATGGCCAACATTCGCGATCGGGCAATAATACATCTCTTTTATGAGGCAGGTCTGCGCGTGGGCGAATTAATTGCTCTCAATAAATCTGATGTGCAGTTTTGCAAAGAGGGCGCTCGGGTAAGCGTACCAGACGGGACAAAAACCGGCGCCCGGAGCATCTTAGTTATTGACTGCGCCCCCTCTCTGGCCAATTGGCTCAACAACCATCCACTCAAAGATGAGAAGGCGCCCTTATTTGTTTCTGATTTTCAGAAGAAAGAGTACAGGCGCATGTGGAGAGAGACTGTTTTAAAAGCAATAAAAAAAACTGCTCGAGTTGCAGGAATTGAGAGGAGAGTATACAACCATCTCTTTAGGCACACGGCGGCAACGCGTATGGCAAAATTCTTAACAGACGCGCAAATGAAGGCTTATTTTGGGTGGACGCAGGACTCGAACATGGCAAGCACATACATCCATTTGTCCGGACGCGATATTGACAAGGCGATAATTATGGCACACGGCCAGCCTGTTAAAAACGAGGATGTTGTCAACAAGCTCTCCCCTCTTATTTGCGAGAGATGTGGGCGCAAAAATTCCCATGATGCGACCATGTGTGATAAATGCGGGTTGCCTTCAGACAAGCAGAAGGCAAAGCTGCAGGAATTGAGTTGGGAGCAAAAGTTTGATGACCTCCGAGAGAAAATGCTCTACGAGCTCCTTGTCAGCTCTAAAAAAATTACTGATTTGGAAAAAAATCTCAGTCGTCTAGACGATAGAATTTGATCAGTTTCTCGTCTAAGAATTTTTCAGGCCGCACATTTTCTTTGCCCAGGAGAAGCTCGAAATAGCATTTGCGAGCCGTCCACTGGCGCATGAAATCTGGGGAGAGGGAATAAAAAATAGATTTGCGCATGGCATCTTTTTGACTCCGGTCTTGTTTTTCCACAATTTTGTTATAAACGAGCCCATAGAGTTTATTTGCCAGAGCAGGCTCACTGATGGCCCTCTTTGCTTTTTCCCGAATTAAGCGGAGAATTTCAAAAAGAGACATGGCTCGTTTTTCTCTCAAGAGAAAAATCAAGACCTCAAGCTCGTCATCTGTAAGCTTCGAATAGGAATAATCAAATTCCATGAATTCAATCGGAAAACTACCCTTTCCAACCATGTATTATCATCAGATTTCAACGTTTTTAACACTTTTTTTATTGTTTTTCAGTTGTTTGCATAGACCTTTTATGTTATTTCCGCATAAACAATTAAAAGAGTTTTCCTTGATAACAATATAATAAGTATTGAAAAATACTGAAAAAGGTGGATATATGGGGATGAACATAAATTTCGACATTGAGGGAGAATTGCAAAAGCAATTCGAAAAAAGGCTTGAACTGACGGGAAATAGCAAATCCGCGATAGCTCGCGAGGCACTTGTCCAATACCTACACGTCGGGGGAGAAAATGCCGGAGCTCAGGATTAAAGGCAAACGGCATGACCTCGAGGCAATCAAAAAAGCAATTGAAAAATCCTACGGGGTGCAAGTCGAGTGCAAGATGGGGGATTAACATGCTAAAGCTTAATGTAATTCAGAAACTGCAATATGGCCGGTTTATTTCTGCTAGCAATTTTAGGCGACGGGAGAGAAAATGAGCAAAAAAGCACAAATTCCCTCCGACGAGGAAAAATACGGCCCGGACTCAGTGCAGTGCCCTTCATGCTACGGAGTGTTTGAAAATTTGGCTACGCTACAGGAACATCTTAAGGAAGAAGAGTGCGGCAACACAATAAAAATTTGCGAGTTTTGCAAAACACCACATGCAAATTCACAGCAGGATCATCTCAAATATTGTTTAGATGCGCCAACGAGCGCGGAAGAGCTCGCTGTCTTGGACAGAGAGATTACACCAACAAGGCGTTTCGGATTTGATTTTGATGAGAAAAACAGGGCTCTGCATGGAATCTACCTGGCAAACGCAAAAGGAGAGCCTGAGGCGGCGCTGGTGCGTGCGGACAGCAAGCTCATAAGAGAGTCGCAATTTGGGGATTTTGGGCTCAAGTATTCAGACTATCCGCCTAGGACGACGCTATTTGAAAAATATGCCTGGGACCGCCAGAGCATCAAGGAATTCCTCAGAAAAAAGAAGGGGGTGCAGGGGGAAAAACAAATTTTTAACGACGTAAAAGCTTACATGAAAAAATACGTGCACCACAGCGACGAGAGAGTTTATGATTTTCTTGCATGTTTTATTATGGCGACACATATTTGGATTGCCTTCGATGCCTTTCCCAGGCTCTACTTGCTCGCAAAGCCAAACTCAGGAAAGTCGCAACAAATTCGAGCCATAAGGAATTTGGCTTTCAAGCCGACGAGCACCGGAGACGCAACAAAAGCAGCGCTCTATCGCCTTGCTAATGCCATGTCCGGGCTTTTGCTTTTTGACAATTTTGACAAGCTGCCAGAGGAACAGAAGGCAGACGTGCAGCATTTTATCGAGCTCTCCTACCAAGGAGACCTGCCCTCTTTCCGAGCTGAGGACGGAGCAAAGGGAAAGAAAATCCCAAGCATCTACGAGACCAGAGCGCCAGTTGTGGTCGCAACCACGGACTTCTCAGCCTTCACCCAGGCCGCCTTTTCGCGCGGATTTTTACTAGTTATGGAGCAGGCACCAATTGACAAGAAATTCTCTGAGCTTCCAGACGTGTTGCCCAGTGAGGACTCCTTTGAGCTTAGAAATGATTTGTATGCCTGGGGTCTTACCATGGTCGCCAAGGCAAGAAAAGAGGCGCAGGAGCTTGAGATGAGCCTGAGCAACCGAAACAGACAGATTGCGAAGCCAGTTATTTACATAGCCTCTCTTGTGGGCGAGGAAGTGCGCAAGAGCGTTGCAAAATGGGCGGAGAAGGGGCTAGAATTCAATCAGATTGAAGAGGAGTTCTCAGAAGAAGGGCAAATAATACGATGCCTCCATGAGCTTGTAAAGGACGCCAGAGAGGCAGAAGTGAAGGTATCTGTCAAGGAAGTGGGGGCCCTATGGCTCTCACAATTGGGAGTGGAGCAACTGATTGGCGAGAAACCAAACCCCAGATACCAGGGCACTCTCAACTCAAAGTGCCAGAGAGTGAGCGCCAAGCTTTTGAGCATACCTACGGCGAGAAAAAGCTCGAGCAGAGGCATTACGTATTATGCGTTTGCAAAAAAAATTCTTTGGCGCTATTTTGTAAGATGCGGGGTTTTGGATGAAAGCGAATTGCAGAGCACACTCCAACCCTCTACACCCTCTTCACTCCCTATACCTTCTTCACCTTCTTCACCTTCTACTCAAAAACAGATAGAGGGTGTAGAGAGTGAAGACGGAGAAGGACAGAAAGAGGGGGGTGCCCCCCAAAAAGGAGGCGTTAATGTTGCCTGAATGTATAGGTTGTGGAAGGTATGTGCCGTTTAAGGAAGGCTACACGATACGCAACGAAGCGCTACAATATGAAAGTTATTGCGTTTGCGGTTTCTTTTGTCTGCTCAAATGGGCTAGGCGCAAAGTTTCCGAGCGGTTGAGGTCATGACATGCAGACAATAAAAAAATGCAAGCAAATTCGCGTCCTGGAGATTGAGGAATTCCAAGCACAGCATTTGGACTTGATTATGCTCAGGAAATCTCTTAATGGAGTTGACAAGTTATGAGTATGCTTTGCAAAACCTGCGGAAAATTGTGCGACCTGCGCTGCAGCAGATGTGGCACTCCGACGTGCTTGACATGCGACTGCAGGAAGTGCGCTTATGACGCCCTAGAGAGTGAATGACGTGAGGGGGAGAAAAAGAATC
>PFCD01000003.1:0-487 GCA_002778455.1 Candidatus Micrarchaeota archaeon CG10_big_fil_rev_8_21_14_0_10_45_29
TGATTCCTGCCCGATGGAGGGGTTTGACGCGGCGCAGTATTCGCAGATTTTGCAGCTTCCTGAAAATTTGGTGCCTACGTGCGTGGTGCCTGTTGGATATGCGGCAGATGAGCAGAGGGAAAAGCTCAGGTTTTCAAAAGAGGAAGTATTTTTCTAATTTTTATTTTTGTCTTCCTGTTTTATGCAGTACCCGCAATCACAGCAGTATTGCCGGCAAGCAGTGGCGAACATATATGGCGAGCAGGCTGTGCATGCGAGCCAGATATGTGAGTTCGGAGGTTGCTTGTGGGGTTGTGAAGGGGGCGTGTGGAATTCGTGTACCCCTTCAATTTGGAGGTTTGTTGGAGGCAACTTCGGCAAAATCATTTATAAGCAGAAATTTAAGAGAAAAGAAGAGGTGAGAGAAATGTTGAAAAAAATGTTTGGAATAGCGCTTCTTGCGCTCGGGCTTATAGGCGCCTCCGTTTTTGCGTATGGCGCGGGCTGG
>PFCD01000003.1:503-22807 GCA_002778455.1 Candidatus Micrarchaeota archaeon CG10_big_fil_rev_8_21_14_0_10_45_29
GATGGCTACGGGCCCCGCTGGCTGCAGGACGGGCAGTTTGAGCTGATGGTGCAAATGCATGAGGCTAGAATTTCCGGAAACTATGAGGAAGCAACGCAGATAAGGGAGCAGCTTCATGAATCCGCCGGATTTGCGGGAAAAGGAATGATGCATGGCAAGGGAATGTTTTCCCGTGGAGGCGAGAATGAGACACCTATGGGTGCAAAAGGGTTTGCAAAGGGCGGATTCGGATGCCCGATGCTGGAGGAGAATTAATTTTCTCCCCTTTTTTTCTTTTTTTAGAAATTTTCAATGGGTGGATTTTCCATTTCTTTTTTGTGGGGTTTTATTAATTTAGGCGCACAAGCTGTTTTTATGGATGCAAAGACACGCCTGCTTTTCTGGCTTCTCTCTGCCACAAAGGGAGGCCCTACGCGGGTGATGCTGCTAAGCCATATTGAGAAAAACCCGTTGAACATAAGAAAGCTTGCGATGGCGGCAGAAGTAGATTACAAAACCGCGCAGGCGCATGTTGAGATGATGAAAAAATACGGGGTGCTAGACTCTATTGGAGGAGGATATGGAGCCGCGTATTTTATCTCGCCGGAATGGGAGGAAAATTCATATTTGCACAAGGTGCTCGGAGGTAAAAAAAATGAAAAAAAACAAAATAAAAAAAGGCGAAAGCAAGCTTAACGCTGTTGCGGCTCTTGGAGCCGTAGGCATAGCCGTGCTTGGCTTTTTGCTGTTTTTTGCCGCCGATGCACTTATCCTCTCAGGAGGGAGGGGGCGGATGCCACCGATGATGGGAGGGGATTTTTTCCTTTTCCGCTCATTTTTATCCATGCTTATAATGGGATTCTCCCTCTGGCTTGTGTATGTTTACCTGAAGGATTATATGGAGCTGAAAAACGAGCTTACTTTGGGAATTTTGTTTGCTGTGATAGCGTTTATGCTTTTCGGAATTTCCTCAATCCCCCAGCTTCACAGGATGCTTGGTATAGGGGCCGCCGGAATATTTGACACTTTACCCCTGGTGTTTGCAGCGCTTGCGCTTGCAATTCTTGCATGGGTTTCTGCCAAATAATAAAACGCGCCGCGCCCTTAAGCCCGCAGAGGCTTTTTCCGCCTAAGGGGAAATTTTTCTTCCGCCTTTTTTAAGCGGGCTTTTTTCAGTTTAGGGGGCGGTTTTTGCAGAATATGCCTTACCCTTTTGTTTATATTTGTTGTTTTGCATAAATAGTTTGCGCGGCTGTCGTTCAACCTGGTTAGGACTATAGCCTTCCAAGAGCCCTTTTTGCAAAAAAAGGGCTTCACCCCAAAAAGGGGCGAAGAGAGCTATTAATCCGGGTTCAAATCCCGGCGGCCGCACTCACTTTCACTTGCTTGCCCCCTATGGTTTATCCCCTTGCAAAAATAAGGCGCTTCGCAATGGCGGCGCCTTGCGAGGTTGCTTTTTCTGCCGTATTCACTTCTTCTAAAACCTTTTAATTCTGAGCGCAATAGAGGAGAGTATGCCTTTGCAAAGACAGAGAAAAGCTCCGGAGGCGCAGCAGCCGCAGGCAATTGCGGGAATGGGAGTTATGCCATGGCCTGATGGAATGGGGCTGGAGAATTACTCTTTTTCCCAGTATGCAAATCTCAAAAAGGCGCTTGCGGCGGATAATAATTGGGTGCATGAGGAAATAACGCGCACAACTGAGCAGGGAAGGCAGGAATTTGTCTCTTTTTCCCAGATGCGCGAGATAAGAAAAACTTATGCAAGCGTTGAGAAGGTGGATAGGGAATATGTTCCCACCCTCTCGGATGCTGCCGCAATAGCGGCAGGTGTTGCAAAAAAAGTTGCCGGAATGGAAGGGCTGCCATATTACATTGTGCAGCCCATAACCATAGAGAGGGTGGATAAGCAGGAATATTTGGAAACAAATCATGCGCTTGTGCAGAAGCTTCCTGCGCAGATAGGAAAAATTCTCTCGACAAAATACGGGATAAATGCACATGTGGTGGGGGAGCAGGCATGGCTTACCGGAGAATCGCTTGCGCAGATGCTGAACGGAAATAACTGGAAAGAAATAAAGAGGGCGCTTATTGAGGATGCCACTGACATAAATAACAAGAGATTCTTTTCCGGTTTTGGAGCAGTAGGAAACAGCGGGATGCAACAAAACATTTTGCAGAAAATTTTGAATTCTTCCAATTTAGAAGGGTTTAGAAGCGCGGTTGGGGCGATGGGAGGGGAGGGAATTTACTTTCCTTCGCATTTGCATACTCCGGAAGTTGAGGAATGCTATGCAAAGCTGCGGCAGGCGTCAGTGAGCTACAAATACGAAATTTTTGTGGATAAGGTTAGCGGGCAGCCGAAGGTGAAGGTGGGTGGGGGGGAAAATTTGAACCGGGCGCAGCTGCAGCAAATTTATTTGCAGCTTGACGGAATGCAGGTGCGCGTGGGCGGGCAGGAGCTCTCATTCAGGTTTGAGAAGATGAGCCGGGATTTGTGCCTTGTTGATGCCAAAAATAATGCAGTTAGCGTATTTGAAATGCTTGATGCTGGAGAATCTGCTTTGCTTGAGGTAAAAAATTCTTCCGGTGCCTGGGAGCCTGCGCTAAAGGTGGTAAGAGAGCCGCGAAAATCGGAAGGGGAAGAGCCGGCAAGCGTGGAGGAGGCAAAGGATCAGCAGGAGGAAATTGTTGAGAAAATTATTCAGAGCGACAGGCGCATAGACATGGTGATGAGCACTGATGAATCTGGAAGCATGTCTTATTGGGTAGGGGATGCGGAGGATGCGGCAAATTATATAATAGGCAGGTTTGGCGGCAAAAAAGTGAAAGGCAAAACCATTGAGATAGAGGGGAGCAGGCGCCAGTATGAATATTATTTGTCTACTTTGGAGCATCAGATTGAAGAATGGGAAATTGAGGAGAAAATGTATGGGCCGCGCCCGCTGAGCCGGATGCCTGAGAGGCATTTTGGATGGGTTGGTGACGGGTTTGGAGATGACAGGCATGGCGAGTGGTTTTTCGGAAATTATGACAAGGCGGTTGAGCTTATTGAACGCGCCAAAAAAGTGAATGCAAGAGTGCATTTTGTTGAGATTGGAGAGCCGCTGCCGAAAACTGAGGAGGATTATTCATGGCTTCTTCCCGGAAAACAGGAAGAGCTGGAATTTGACTTTGGCACATGGGAGACGAAGTTTGAACTTCAGAGTGCAAAGAAAGATTTGGAGAATGCACTCTACTGGGCAAAGCAGTATATGGAATGGGGCAATGAATTCTTGGAAAAGGGAGGGGATTTTGCCCTGCAGACGGCGGAGGAATATTTTCAGGATGCAAACCAGAAACTAAAGGAGGCGGAAGGGTATGGGGAAAAAATAGCAATTCTGGAAAAAAGGGTTAAACAGAGAAGGGAGGAGAAAACAGATTCCCTTGGCAAAGAGAATAAGAGAAAGAAGAAGGTTGTGGAGCTCCTAAACAAGGCTGGCGCTAAAGGGTTTAAAGTGCTTCTTTTGCGCAAGATAGCAGATGAGACTGGGGGAATATGCATAAACCACCGCGGAGCCGAGCCTGGATTTTTCTCGCGTGGAATGGGAAGGGAAAAACTTGTGCTTGAATTGCTTAAAATGATGGCTGGGGAGGAGTTTGAGCTTGCGGAAGAGAAAACCCTTGAGCAGAGAGCCAGCTCCAAATATTTGGCTATGGGGGCGCGGGAGCTTGAGAGGGCATGGGAAGGGGCGCAAGGCATGCCAAGCTGGGAGCGCCTCTCCCTCATTGATGAGATGGTTGCAAAGAACGCGAATTTGAATATTGCGGATAAAGGCGAATTTTCCCCTCTTGCGTATTGCGCGCGGGAGGCGGATTTGCAAAGGGTTGGAAAGCTTCTTGAAAATGGGGCAGACCCGAATTTTATGCTTGGCAGCGCGCAAAACCCGGTTTATTTGGCGGTTGAAGGGTATCCTGCGCAAAAAGAGAAAAGCATTCAGATGCTTAAGATGTTTTTTGAAAACAAGAAAAACCCGGCAAAGGCAGGGGTTGAGGGGCTTGAGAATCCGCCTTTCCATTTGGCTGTTGGGAGGGGGTATGAAGAAGTGGCGGATTTGTTTTTGGAGAATGGGGAAAACCCCGAAGTTAGGGACAATAGGCATTTCTCCGCATTAAATTACAATATAACCGGGAAGAATAAGGAAATTATTGAAAAAGTAGGGGAGATTATACTTTTGGAAAAATATTGGCTGGATGAGAAAGGGCTGGCGCCGGTTGTAGATTGGGCGCAAAAAATTGATCCGGAGTTTGCGCAAGCAGATGATGCAAAAAAAGAGCAAATTATACATGAAGCCCTTGGAAGAGGGAGGAATATTTCTTTTGAGGCAAACATGCCCGGGGCGGGCGGGGCGTGGACATATTTTCTATCCCCAAAGCAGGTGGTGCAAATGCAAAAAGGGGATTGCGACGAGATTTCCCTGCTTGAGGCAAACGCGGACAATGTGCTTGCAAACGTGCCGCTGGAAAATATGTATATTGTAAGCATTTATGCAAACGCGCAGATAATCCCGAAAGGGGGCGGGGAGGCAAAGAGCGATAAAATCAGCCATTCTTTCCTGCTGAAAAATACAGGGGGGAAGTGGGTTATGTCAGATGCCCTAAATTCGATATTTGAGCAGGTGCCTGATGAACTTTTTGCAGATATGCAAAAGATGGCGCAGTGGTGCGCGAATAATTATATGGAGCATTATGCGGGCGCACAAGGGCATAATGCGCGGGTGAGTGGAGGGGAGGTAAAAGTCGAGTGGAAATTCTCGGATGGTGTGCCATTTAAAGCAGAGCCTGTTCCCACATACGGGGCAAGGAACATAAATACTGCGAGAATAATTGAGGAGCGCAGGTGAGGCAGGGTTAAAAGTTTTTTATTATATAAATAATTGCATGGCTTTGAAGGCTTTGCAAAATATTCCTTCGCAAAAAGGCAGTGGGAGTTATTTTTTCAAATACAATAAGAGAGCGGGTGAGAGCCCCTCAAATTACCTTCTTTTTAAGGCAAGGGAAGAAGTTTTGAAGGCGCTTGAATCAAAAGAGCCGCGGCTTAAGCTAAAGGCGCTGCGGCTTTTGGTGAAAAACAAATTTTTACGCACAAAAAGGATACTTTTCTCTGCAAGGGAAGCGATTGGGCGGGCGGCGGAAGCTGAGAATGTTTTTGTGGATAATGGGAAAAAATTTGCGGTTTTTTGCAGCATGAGGGAGAGGGCGGCAATTTTGCAGATATATGAAAAAAATGTGCGGCTTTTTGGGAATCTGAAGCTTGCGCATGCAAGTTATGTGTTGGGTTCTGCCGATGCTGGGAAAATGGTTATAGCGGACGTGAAGCAGCTGGTGCAAACAGGGCTGAAAATTGCTGCATGCGGGAAAAGAGGAGTGGCAAGAAAGGTTGCGCCGAAAAAGCGTTAAAGCGCAAAAACCATTGATATGGGTGCGGGAAGAATCTGCCAGGGGGAATAATTGCTTCTGGGAAAAAGAGAAAATAAGAAAAAGCAGATTTGAATTCGGGCGGAAAAAAGAGTTTTTTATATGTGGCAGGAAACGTTGTGCTTTTTGTAATATTTTTGGTGATATCCTTCCGCTTTCCAGAAAACGGAGGCTTTTTCAAGGGTTGTTGCTATTTGCTTGGAGTATTTTTTTGAGGCGTTTAGCTCTTTTATCATCTCTTCTGCCTGCTTTTTTTGGGATGCGCCGTGATAAAATATTGCCGAGCGGTAATTGTCCCCCGCGTCCGGCCCCTGCCGGTTTTTCTGCGTCGGGTCATGCATTTTGAAAAAATGGGAGAGCAGCTGCCTGTAGGAAATTTTCTTCTCGTCAAATTCTATTTCTATTGCTTCCGCGTGCCCCGTGGAGCGGGAGCATACCTTCTCGTAAGTGGGATTTTCTGTGCGCCCTCCGGTGTAGCCGACGGCGGTTTTGCTAACGCCTTCCAATTTGTCAAAATATGCCTGAACGCCCCAGAAACAGCCTGCGGCAAACGTTGCTTTTTGCATAAAAGGGTTAAATGCGCAAAAAATAAAAGGAGAAGGATTTGCGCAATCAGATGCTTTTTGTGCGCTTGCTGGTTGCTTTGGCAATAAAATGCATTGGAGGGGTTTTGGGACAAATGGCGGAGCGGACTTTTGGAAATGAGAATGCAGGAATTGGTTTTTGGCGGGATTTGAGTTTGCAGTTGGTTTTTATATAAGGGCGGGCAAATTAGTTTCTTATGGAATTTATAGAACCTGCAATGGGAGCTTTGCTGATTGCCGGAGCCACCTCTTTTGGCGCGGCTCTTGTGCTTCTTATAAAAAAGGTGGACAGGACGGTGTATTCCGCACTTCTCTCGTTTGCGGCAGGTGTGATGGCATTCTCTATAATTGAGATGTTCGGGGAGTCTTGGCAGTCGGAAGCCGGAGGGGCAATAATAGGATTTTTGTTTGGGGTTGGAGCCATTGCATTGCTTGAGAGAGCAATACCCCATGCGCATGGCAAATTGATGAGAATGAGGCAAAATTGCGGGAATGGAAAACACCGCCATATGCATTTGGGAAGAGGAAATGCGAATATGCGCCATGAATGCGGGAGCAGGCAGGGCAATATGGGTATTGAATGCCCTGAGGAGGGGCACAAAGGCAGAAAGGGGGAGAGAAAATCCGCACTTCTTGCAGGCGCGGTTATTTTGCATAATATACCCGAAGGATTGGCGGTGGGGTTTGCGTTTGCAAGCTCTGGGGCGCTTGGATGGCTTGTGGCAACTTCTATTGCGGTGCAGGATATTCCAGAAGGATTGCTTGTCTCGGCTCCGCTTGCATGCTATTGCATGAAAAATAAAAAGGCAGTTGGTTTTGGGGTGCTATCAGGAGTTGCGGAAGGGGTTGCAGCTATTTTTGGGTTTCTTTTTTTAAGCGCGCTTGCGCCGCTTGTGCCTTTTGCGCTTTCCCTCTCCGCGGGAGCAATGGCATATGTGGTTGCAGTGGAGCTTTTGCCTGATGCGTTTAAGGGCGGGAAGGAGAGGGTTGCGGCAATATTTCTTATTGCAGGCTTTGCTGGCGCGTTTGCGCTTGCCCAATTTTTTGCGGCATAAAATTGATAAGAAAAATTGCTGCGGAAAGGCTGATTGCGAATGATTATAAAGTTAGCAGAGTTTTTATTTTTATGAGAGGGGCCGGCAGCTGGTTTTCAAGAAAGGATTCAAAAGAGCGGGTTATTGCGTTTACTGACGCCATAATTGCGTTTGCAATAACTTTGCTTGTGCTCTCATTTAGCGTGGAGCAGATAGGGAAAGGTGGCACTGACGAGGCATCCATATTAAAAGGGATAATGCACCAACTTCCCACACTTGCAAGCTTTGTGATAAGCTTTTTTGTGATTGCGGCATTCTGGCAAGGGCATGTGTTTTTGTGCAATACTGCAAAAAGGTTTGACAGGGTGTTTTCCCAAATAAACCTGATTTTTGTGCTTTTGATAGTTTTTCTTCCCTTTACCACTGATATGCACGGGGAATATTCCCATAGCAAAATTGTTGTTTCCATATATGTTGCAAACATAGCTTTTGCATTTTTGGCGCTTGGAATTCTTTTCGGCTATATTCTTCGCAAAAAAGACTTTCTTGCGCAGGAGGGGGCAAAAGAGCAGATTGCGCGCTCGTTTAGAAAAGATATCGGCGTGGGGTTGCTTCTTCTTGCATCCACCCCCATTCTTTTTGCTGGGGAAATGTTTGCGCAAAATTACTGGATTGCCATTATTGCAATAGTAATAATAGGGACAAGGCTGATTAAATAAGAAAGAGGCGTTGCAAAAATAAAGCCAAATTAAAATAAAAAAAGTGATGGGCAAAATCAAATTCGCCCGGACTTTCTCTCCCCGTACGTTGTGTGCAATAGTTCGTGCGCTTTTTTTGAGCCCGGCTCGCCGAGAAACTCCTTGTAAAGTGAGATTATCTGCGGGTTTTCCTGCGGCTTTCGCAAGGGAAGAATAGCATCCTGGTGGTAGAGGGCAAGCTTTCTTTTTTTCACTATTTGCACATTTGTTGGAATAGGCTGCCCGCCTCCGCCTACGCATCCGCCGGGGCATGCCATTATTTCTATAAAATGATATTTGCTTTTTTTATTTTTGATATCCTCAAGAAGTTTTTTGGAATTTTTAAGCCCGTGCGCTATTGCAAGGTTTAGGGTTTTCCCCCCTAGCTGCACGGTTGCCTCCCTTATTCCCTCCTCTCCGCGCACCTGCGAATATTCCACGCTTTCGATTTTCTTGCCTTCAATTTTTTCCGCAGCCGCGCGCAATGCGGCTTCCATTACCCCCCCTGTCGCGCCAAATATCGCGCCTGCGCCTGATGAGGCGCCAAGCAAATCATCATAAAATTCATCAGGCAGTGAGCGAAGCTCTATTTTCTCCTCTGATAGCCATTTGCCAAGCTCGCGGGTTGTAAGCACATAATCGACATTGCGCAAGCCGTTGTTTTGCATTTGCGGTCGGAGGCACTCGAATTTTTTGGCAGTGCATGGCATTATGGAAACAACAATTATTTCTTCTGGGGAGATGCCCAGCTTTTTTGCATAATAGGATTTTGCGATTGCGCCAAACATCTGGTGAGGGCTTTTGCATGAGCTTATGTTGTTAAGCAAAGAGGGGTAAAAATGCTCGGCATATTTTACCCATGCGGGGCAGCATGAGGTTATTAGGGGAAGGTTTTCATTTTTTTCAATTCTTTGCACAAGCTCTTGCGCCTCCTCCATTATAGTCAAGTCTGCCCCGAAATCTGTGTCAAGCACCTTGTCAAATTTTAGGCGGCGCAATGCTGCCACCACTTTTCCTGTGATAAGGCTTCCTGCAGGCATTCCCTGTGTTTCCCCCAAAGAGGCGCGTACGGCGGGGGCGGTCTGCACTATCACGAATTTTGAGGAGTCGGCTATCGCGTTTTTCACTTCCTGCAAAGAGGATTTTTCCGATATTGCGCCTGTTGGGCATGCAAGGGCGCATTGCCCGCAATAGACGCAAAATGCCCGGTTTGGGCCGTGGCTTAAGGTAGGGCAATATTTCCAGCGGTGGCTTCCCTCCTCAAATTCCATGGGGCTTAAGCCCTGTATTTTTTGGCATTGGATGGCGCAGCGCCCGCACCGCGTGCATTTTGAGGCGTCGTGAAAAAGGGAGGGATTTTGCCTGTTTTCTGTCTCAAGAGTTTTTAGAAATGATGCCGAGGGCTCGCCCTTTTCAGCCTGCCTTGGATTTTTCTCTGCCACATTAGGTGCAAGCTTGGCATATTATATAAATTTTGGGGTAATAGGTTGCAAATATGAGAGAGATTCATGCGTTTTTGCAAAAGGGCGGCTTTTCGCCGGGGTTGCTTATATGAGAGAGAGATTTGCGTTTTTGAAATTTTCTTTTTTTGAAAAAGGCGGGTTTCTTGGCAGGCAGGAATATGCCCTCAAAGAGATTTATGAAAATGCGGAATTTGTTATTTATTGCTGTGCATGCTTTTTTGCGCCTCTTTTTATTGCGCACCCGCAAATTCTACTAGGTGCAATTGTGAATGCGGCGCTTGTGATGGCTGCATTTAATTTGCGCGGGCACAAGCTTCTCCCGGTTATAATTTTGCCAAGTGTTGGGGCTTTGGCGGCAGGAGTTATTTTCGGGCCCCTTAACGGCTCTCTTTTTTTGCTGATGCCGATTATTTGGGTTGGAAATTCCCTTCTTGTGCTCTCTGTTAAGAGAGCCGGGTTTAGCGGGTTGCGGGAGAAATTCTCCGGGATAATTTTTGGGATTTTTCTAAAATGCTTATTTTTGTTTTTGGCAGCATATGCACTGGTGATGCTTGGCGCATTGCCTGCCGCAGTATTGGGCGCCATGGGAATTTTGCAGCTTTTTACCGCGGTTGCCGGAAGCTTTGCGGCGATTATTTTGCAGCATGTGAAAAGGAGGGTTGCGTGTGCGGGATAGGCGGGCTTGCAAAAATAGCTTTGCTTGTTTTGCTGATGTTGGCGAGTGCAATTGCGCTATTGCGGCGGCAATTATTTTTGAGGGGTTGTGGAAGGTATGCGCAGGATAATTTGGCTTTTGCTTGCAATTATTTCTTTCTCCTCTGTTGGGACTCTCAGGGTGCTTGCCTCAAGCTGGCCCTCGGAAATAATAGCGCTTGTGCGCATGGGAGGGGCGGCGCTTATTTTCTCTTTTATCCTTTTCTCAAAAAAAAACAGGCAGCCGGTGAAAGGGATGAAGGACTGGGCGGAGATTTCGGCGATAGGAATTATAATAGCCGTGGTGTTTTTGCTTCTGTTGCAGGCGTTTGAGGAGGCGCCGGTTTCTTCCATAAAGCCGATAAGCTTTATTGAGCCGGTTATAGTGCTTGGGCTCTCGGTTGTGTTTCTCAAAGAGAGGGTGGGGCTTGCCGCCCTGCTTGCGGCTGTTTTTGCCATGGGCGGGCTTTCCCTTATAATTGACTGGAATTTTGAGATGAGAGAGGCGGGCGGGGTTTGGCTTGCCGCAATTGCGATGGTTTTCATGGCAATCGGCACCATAATAATAAAAAAAGTGGAAATGGATGTTAGCATCATAGACGTGCTTTTTTATCCTTTTATTATCGGTTTTTTCGCCCTTCTTTTATGGGTTGCCATAAATCCGCCCGAAATGGAAGGAATGGATTATTCGCAATGGCCATACGTTGCGCTGATGGCAATTCTTACAGCCATTGCCTTCTTCGCGTATGATGAGGCGGTTTATTATTTGGGGGCGCATGTTAGCGCGCTTGCCATAAACGGGGGAGTCGCGGTTATAGGCTCGCTTATGGCAGTTTATTTTGTCTCTGACAATATGCACGCGCTTTGGCTGCCATCCGTATTTTTGTTTATTGTTTCGGGGGCGCTCATATATGTTGACTCTGTGCAAAATGAGAGGGCCGAATACAAGAAGCTTCACCACTAGAAAAGCTGTTTTTATTTATTTGCGTGCATAAAAAGGTATGCGCGCTTGTAGTCCAGCCTGGTAGGATGTAGGCTTCCCAAGCCTGAGACCCGGGTTCAAATCCCGGCGGGCGCAATATGATTTGCATTATTGATTGCGGAACCTCTTGGCTTGAGGAGATTAAAACTAGTGTTGGCAAGGCGGGCTTTCGGCTGAAAGTTGTGAAGATGGAGGAGTGCGCTGGGCGCGGATTTTGCGAGTTTTCAGGGATTATTATTTCCGGCTCGCCGATACTTTTAACTGATGCGGGCTCTCAAAAATATTTGGACAATCTTGAATTTGTAAAAAAGGCAAAAATTCCTGTTTTGGGAATATGCTTCGGGCATCAGGTGATAGGGATGCTATACGGCGCCAAGGCGCATATAGGGGAAATGATAGACAAAAACGAGCAGGTGCGCGTTTTGGAGGAAAACGGATTGTTTGCAGGAATTGCAAAAGAGGCGGTTTTCAGGGAAGAGCACCGCGAGTTTATTGATTTGCCGCAAGGATTTGAGCTTCTTGCAAAATCGCAAACCTGCGCCAACGAGGCGATGAGGCACAAAACCAAAAAATTATACGGGACGCAATTTCATCCAGAAGCATCCGGAGAGAGCGGGAAAAAAGTGCTTAAGAATTTCCTGAATATGTGCGGGGAGAAATAATGGGATTCCCCCCCTTTCCCCCCATATGTCAAATTTTTAAACATTGAGGGGGTGTTAGGGGCATAAATGCATGCAGGTGTTGGCTATGGATATGAAAAAAGCGGAAAAAGCCGGAGAAAAGGCGGTATCCTCCGCGAAAAGGAACGTGAAAAAGGAAATTCAGGAGGCGGAAAAGGAAATAGGGGAGAAAATGGATAAGCTTCATGAGAAGCTTGAGGCAGAGCTTGACAAGCACGTGGATGTGGATGAGCTAAAAAAAGATATAAGGGAGAAGCCGCTTCTTTACACAGGAGTTGCGCTTTTGGCAGGAATCGCGCTGGGCGCGATATTATCAAAAAAATAGGGGTGTAAAATATGGTTTCATCGCTGATAAAAGACATTTTGTTTGCGGCTTCAAAAAAATACGTTGATTTGGTTGTTGAGGAAGCCACGGAAAAAGTGGAAGTGAAAGTAAATGAGATGGCGGACAAGGTGACAGAGAAGCTTGAGCAGATGACAAAAAAGAGCGCGTTGATGGTAAAGGAGCTTGTGCCCCCCATAATTTACAGCACCCTCTTTTTCGGAGCAGGATGGCTTGTGCTCATAATCGGGGCAAGCACATGGATAGATTCTCTTTTTGCTGTTAAAGGCGCGGGGCTTATCATGGGCGGAATTGTGCTCATATTCTTCGGAATATATTACAAGGACCAGCTTGAGAAGGCGCTTGCAAAAGTAAACAGCTTCTAATTTTTTTCTTATTTTTATTTTTTTGTGCTATTGACGAAATTTTCCTGAAAATGGAAATAAGGTTTATTAACCTTAAAGCAATTGCAACAAGAGGCGAGCAGATAAGGAGTATGTTATTATGCGAATCAACAACATGACTTTCAAGGCGGGAGGCGAAGCCGGTGCAGGAATTGCCACCATAGGCTCGATGTTTTGCAAGCTTGCGCAAAGAAGCGGGCTGTGGGCTTTTGCTGAAAATGATTATCCTTCGCTTATCAGGGGAGGGCACAACACTTTCACCGCCAGGGTGTCGGATGAGAAAATATGGGCGCTGCACGGCAAAATAGATTTGCTTGTTGCGCTAAACGCAAGGGCGGTAATGGAGCATGCGGATGAGATGAGCCAGCGAGGAGTAATTATTTATGATGCAAACAAGGTGAAAAAAGAGGATATTTCCGTAAAAAGGGCGGATGTGCGCCTATTTGACGTGCCTCTCTCCCAATTTGCACGCGAGGCGGGAGGGGAGATATTTCTTAACCAGGCGGCAATGGGCGCGGTTGTTGCCGTGCTTGGGATGCAGATTGAGCGGCTTTATGATTTGATAGAAAAAACATTTGCAACAAAAGGGGACGAAGTTGTTGAAAAAAACAGGGTAGCGGCAAAAATGGGATACGAGCATGTTAAGGCGGCAAAAAAGCAGGAATTTGAAATAAAAATTGAGCCTAAAAGGGCAGGAAAAACCCTTCTTCTCAACTCAAATGACGCCGTATGCATAGGGGCGGTAAAAGCCGGCCTGCGGCTTGTGGCAGAATATCCGATGAGCCCCTCATCATCAGTATTGCATTGGATGGCAGAGCACGCGGTTAGGCAGGAAATAGTGGTAAAGCACACAGAGGATGAAATTGCAGCCATAAATTATATTTTGGGCGCAGGGTTTGCAGGAGTGAGGGCGATGACAGCCACTTCAGGAGGAGGCTTCTCGCTTATGTGCGAGGCGCTTGGAAACGGGGGGATAGCTGAAATTCCCTGCGTCATATTAAACGTGCAGAGGGCAGGGCCGTCCACAGGGCTTCCCACTTATACTGAGCAGGCGGATTTGAGGTTTGCGTTGCATGCTTCGCAAGGGGAATTCCCGCGCATAGTATGCATGCCGGGGGATGCGCAGGAGGCGTTTGCTGAAACATTTAATGTGTTTAACATGGCAGAGCTTGCGCAAACGCCTGCAATAATTTTGCTTGATAAATATATAGGAGAATCCATGCAGATTGTCGAGAGGTTTAAGGAAACCGGAATGAAAGTAAAAAGAGGAAAGCTGCAAACTGATGAGCAGATGGAAAATGCTGATAAATTCTTAAGGCACCAAATAACAAAGAACGGAATTTCCCCCCGTTGCATTCCGGGGCAGAAAAACGGTATATATGTGTGCTCATCATACGAGCATGATGAAACAGGATACACAAGCGAGGATGCGCAAAATAGGATTGCACAGATAGATAAACGGGCAAAAAAGCTAAATGCGATAAACCCGAACACCTACCAGCCGGCTTTCTTTGGAAATTCCAAGTCAACATTTTTGCTTGTCTCTTGGGGCTCCACAAAAGGAGTTGTGCTTGAGGCGATGAAGGAATTGCAAAAAGAGAATATTAACATAAGGTTTATGCACATAAAGTATGCCTCCCCTTTCGCGGCAGATACCATAAAGCAGGCATTGCAGGCGGCTTCAAAAACCCTTATATGCGAGGGAAACAGCGAGGGGCAGATGAGGGGGCTTATCCGCGAAAAAACAGGTGTGCTTATTGAGAACGCGTACCTCAAATATGACGGAAGGCCATTTACCGTTGAGGGAATGGTTGAGAAAATAAAATCCCTTATGCAAAAGGGAGAGGAGAAATAGGTATTTATGGTTAGTGTAAAAGATTATGCGCAGGATAGCCACACCATCACGTGGTGCCCCGGATGCGGGGATTTCTCAATTCTTGCATCATTGAAAAAAGCTCTCGTGGATGCAAAGCTTGAGCCTCATAATGTTGTTATTGCATCCGGAATAGGATGCTCCGGAAAATTGCCGCATTTTATCAGGGCGTACGGGTTTGAGAGCCTGCACGGAAGGGCGGTGGCTGCCGCGTCGGGAATAAAGCTTGCAAACCATGAATTAAACGTGATTGCAGTTGGCGGAGACGGGGACGGATACGGGATAGGCACAAACCATTTTGTGCACGCATGCAGAAGAAATTATGATATGGCTTATGTTGTGCACAACAACCAGATATACGGGCTTACCACAGGGCAGACGTCCCCCACATCCGAGCAGGGTTTTAAGACAAAAAGCACGCCGGAAGGAGTATTGGAGGTGCCTGTGAATCCCATAGCACTTGCAATTACGATGGGCGCAACTTATGTTGCGCGCGGCTTTAGCGGAGATTTGGTGCATCTTGCAAAGCTAATACAGGGAGGAATAGAGCATAAGGGGTTTGCGCTAATAGATGTTATGCAGCCCTGCGTTGTGTGGAACCGTGTTAATACTTTTGAGTATTTCAGGAAAAAAACATACAAGCTTGAGGATGAGGGATATGAGCCTTTTGATAAATTGAAGGCTTACGAGAGGGCTTGGGAGTGGAAAGAGAGAATTCCCCTCGGAGTCTTTTACAAGGCAGATGCGCCCACGTATGAGAACGGGTTGCCCCAGCTGCAAAGCGGGCCTCTTGTTAAAAAGCCGATTGAGAATATTGATATTGAGAATTTGCTCTCAAAGTATGAGTAGGTTTGGCTGGTTGAATTCAAAATATTTTTACCAGCCGTAATTCTCCCCGGTGGAATATGCGAATGTGTCCATCGCAGAGAAAAAGTTTTTTGCAATAAGCCCGGGCGCCTTTGTAAGAAGGCGCGCCCCTATTTGCATTTTATCCATAAATTGCAAATCAGTCAAATCCTCGGGCAAAATGCTTGCTAACTTGTTAAGGTCCTGCTCGCTAAACGAGTAGAAATGATTTTTTCCTTTGAGAAGGCGCGGGTATGGGGGAAATTCCTTTTTCCATGCGGCCTCGTATGATGAGAGATATTTTTCATTGTAAGAGTCTTCCTCTTTTTCAGGGGGAAACTCTGGAGCGCCTTGCTCGCCGCTCTCCTGCGCGTTTTTTTGCTTTATGGAATTTTCAATATTGATTATTGTGCTTGCCGCCAGCTCCCCGCTTTTTAATGCAAGCTGGGTGCCTCCCTCAAACATGGGCGAGGTGAAGCCTGCGGCATCCCCTGCCATCAGCAGCCCGTCGGCATATGTGCGGGGCAGGGGCCCGCTGGAGGGAATTACCCCGCCGAAGGGATGCAATATTTTGTTTTTTTCAAGCCCTTTTTCTTTTATAAAAAGTTTCAGGTTTGAGTGCACCGTCTTTGCGTCGCTTGATACAAGCCCGACGTTTGCGGTGCCGTCCGCCTTTGGAATTACCCATAAATACCCGTGAGGGGCAAGGCGGGGCCAGATGAAAAATTCGATAAATCCGTCGTTGGGAATGTCTTGCATCAAATATTGCGCCCCGTTCACTATTGAGAATTTTTGGGGGTTTGTTTTTATGAGAGTATTTGAGACGCTGTTAAAGCCGGATGCGTCTATTACTGTTTTTGCCTTTAGCTCAAATGCGCGTGCATTAAGAGACCATATTTTTGAGCGCCTGGACATTCCAAGCACGCGCGCCCCTGTTGAGAGGTTTGCCCCTTCCCCCTGCGCGCGCACTGCCAAAGACTGCTCGAATATGGCTTTGTTAAGCACATAGCCCTCCTCCCGCAAAATGCAGGATTCTCCGTTTGGAAAAACCACGCGTATGCCTTTTACTTTTGCAGCTATTGCCTCTGCCGGAAGGCTTAATGCCATCCTGTCAACCGCTATTTGCGAGATGCACTCCCCGCAATGCACAGGAACGCCCACGGCTGGGTGCTCCTCAAGCACATGCGTCTGCAACCCCGCTTTTGCGCAATAGTAGGCGGCAGAAAGCCCGGCAGGGCCTGCGCCTATTATTGCCACATCGCCTACCTTTGTATCATAAACTGTTTCTGCTGGCATAAATGGCACCGTTTCATGCTATAGTTCAAAAAGAAAATATATAAGGGATGAGGGATTGAAAAAAGGCTGCAAATGAAAAAAGGGAAGTTAACCCCTCTTTTGCATCGCATCCTTCACCCTTGCCTGCGCCAAAGAGAGGGCAGATGTGCGCACGTCAAGGTTTTTTGTGCCCTCAAGCACCTTGGCTGTGTTTTTTGTTATTTTCTCCCCAACCATTGAGAACATTTCCTTTTCGCTTCCTCCGATAAATTCCACATATGAGGAAATTACGCCTCCCGCGTTTGCCACAAAGTCGGGTATTACCATTATGCCTTTTGCGGCAAGCATCAGCTCAACCTCGTGCGTCATGGGAAGGTTTCCTGCCTCAACAACAAGCTTTGCTTTTACATCATTTGCATTTTTGGCGGTTATCACATCCGGGCGCGCTCCGGGTATCAGGATGTCAACATCAAGTGCAAACAAATCTTTTGCATCCTTCCTCTCTGCCCCCGCATATGCGGTAATGGTGCCTTTTTCCTGTTTTGTTGCAAGCGCCTCATTATGCTTAAAGCCTGCCGGCAAATAAGCGGTTCCTTTTGAGTCGGAAATTGCCACCACTTTTGCCCCAAGCTCTTCCAAAAATTTGTGGGTGAATGTTCCCACGTTTCCATAGCCCTCAATCGCAACGGTTGCGCCTGAGATAGGCTTTTTCATAAATTCCATCGCCACCTTTGCCGCCTGCACCACTCCAAAGCCAGTGGAGCCGAGCTCATGCGGCAAGCCGCCCATCTCTGACGGCTTTCCTGTGCATGCTTTTTTGTCTTTTAGCTCGTCGGAAAACCATGCCATCTCTTTCTCGGTGATATTCATGTCAGGGCCTGATACATAGTATTTTGGAATTACGGGCGCAAGAAGGCGTGCAAACGCGCGAATTGCCTCCTCTTTGTTTATTTTTTTCGGGTCTGCGCGAATTCCGGATTTTGCGCCGCCGAAAGGAATGTCTGCCAATGAATTCTTCCATGTCATGGCGCGGGCAAGCCCTGCGACCTCTTTTACTGTCAAATCAGGCACCATTCTCATGCCGCCTTTTCCTACCCCTATAGCAGTATTGTCTATTACAACCACTCCGTGTACCTTTGTTTTCGGGTCATATACTTCCAATACCCGCTCAGGTCCCCATTCATCATCAAAATTGTGCATAGTTTCACCTTTGGTTTTTGTATAAAATACAAATTAAAAAAATAAAAAGCAATTACTTTGCGCCCCGGCATCGCTGGGTTGTTGGATCGCAGCTTGATCCCGGGCAATCCTCGTTTGAGCGGCAGAGCACATCAACGCACCTGTATGCGCTCTCTGATGAGGGGTTGTTGTCGCACCTTTGGTCAAATTTGCAGTCTGCAGATGTCTGGCAAAAACCTGCCTTTGTGGCGCATTTGTGCTCTTTTGTGTCGCATTTTTGCCACGGGCCGCACTCAAAGTCATCAGAGCACATGCCTGGGCGGGATGCGCACCTGTAATTTGCCATGTCGCACACCTGCCAGCTCTCGCACTCCCCTGATGAGCCGCAAAGGTTTTTCTTTGGCTCGCATTCGTGTGTTGAGGGGTTGCAAAGCTCCCAGAGGTTGCAATCCTCTTCCGCATCGCAATAGCCGCCGGAGGTGCGGCATCTTTTTATCTCCGCGTCGCAAAATTGAAATTCCTCGCAATCCAAATCATTGCTGCAAAAGCCCTCCCTTGTCTGGCAATAATTAATAGTTGTGTTGCAGAATTGATAGCCAAGGCAGTCAAGTGGCACGTCGCACCTTCCCTTTAATGCCACGCATTTTCTGCTCTCTATGTCGCATGTCTGGTGCGCCTCGCAGTCAAAGCTGTCATAGCACATGCCTTTTTTCGGCCTGCAGGTGTGGGTGATTTCATCGCACCTCTCGCTTGTTATGTCGCAGTAGGAGTCGGATGAGCAGTAGCCGGCGCGGGGCTTGCACTCATTTTGCGTCTGGGCGCAAAGCTGCCACCCTTCGCAGTCCGCGTCCTCCCTGCAAAGCCCTTCATAATAGGTGCAGATATGGTTTTCGCAAAATTGCATTTCATCGTTGCAGTCAACATCTGATGCACAGGCGTTGTCCCGCAGGGCGCATTGCTTTGCCACCGTGTCGCAATATTGCCAGTCACGGCAGGAAGCATCCGTTGTGCATGCGTTTGAGATGCACCCGGAAAAGAGGATAAACGCGGCCAATGCCGCAAAAACAAATGCAAATAGGAAAATAGGCTTCATATAACCACGCAAGAGATAGGCATTCTAGATTTTTTAAGGCTATTGGCTTTTTTTCTTGTATTCCTCAATTGCTTTTTTGAGTGCATTTTGCGCCAAAATGGAACAATGCACTTTTAGGGCAGGCACCTCGCCCACCTCTTTTAAGACATCCCTTCCGGTTATTTTTTGCGCTTCCTCCAGCGTTTTTCCTTTTGCCAATTCGCACAAAATATCTGATGAGGCAATTGCCGCCACGCACCCGTATGTTTTGAATTTTATCTGCGAAATTTTCCCTTCCTTTACTTTTATGTAGACGCGCATTATATCCCCGCATTTGAGGTTTCCCACCTCGCCTACTGCGTCAGCGTTTTTTATCTCTCCTGCAAACTTGGGCTTTTTGAAGCGGCTTATTACTTTTTTATTATACATAAAACCTGCCTTTTCCTACCTTTCATAATCCCCCAACATTTTAATATTGTATTTGTGCCCGCGCATCGGCGGGCTGCCATTGCTTTTCTGGCGGGCTTTTGAGAAGGGAATTTTTTCTTTGGAGAAAAATATTGTTTTATCTTTTTAGAGGGGAAATTTTTCTTAATTTTTTTACGGCTTGCGCCAATGCGCGCAGGGTGAAATCAATTTCTTTTTTTGTGTTGCTTGCAGAGAGAGTGAAACGTATTGAGCCGTGAGCCCTCTCGTGGCTGTTATTGCTTATTGCCATTATCACATGCGATGGGTCAAGGGATTTTGAGGCGCAGGCAGAGCCTGTGGAGCAGCATATTCCTTCCATGTCAAGCAGGGCTGCCACGGATTCGCCTTCCACCCCGGCAAATGAGATATTAATGTTGTTTGCAAGGCGGGAATTTCCCTCTGCCCCGTTAAGCGTTGAATTTGGAATTTTTAATGCGCTTTTTATAAAATAATCGCGCAAATTTTGCATATTTTTTATTTGCTTTTTTTGTTTTTGCGCCTCTTTTATTGCCGCCTCAAAGCCTGCCGCCGCCGCAACGTTTTGGGTGCCTGAGCGAATTCCCTGCTGGTGCCCCCCTCCGTGCGCCAAGGGAGTTAATTGTATCCCTTTTCTTATATAGAGGGCGCCGATTCCTTTTGGCCCATGCATTTTATGCGCGTTTATTGTTATCATGTCAGCCATTTTTGCGCTTAAGGGAGCTTTTGTGAAGGATTGGCAGGCGTCTGTGTGGAAAATTGCTTTTTTCTTTTTGCAAATTTCATAAATTTTTTGCAAATTCTGCAAAGTGCCTATTTCGTTGTTGCCATGAATTATTGATACAAGAAGAGTATCGGGGCGAATTGCATTTTGCAATTGCTGCAAATTCACAAATCCCTCTTTATCAACGTCCAGAAAGGTTATTTCATAACCCCTCTCTTCCAGCCATTTGCAGGAGTTTAGCACGCAGTCATGCTCTATTTTGCTTGCAATAATGTGCTTTTTGGAAGGGTTTTGGAAGGAAAGCCCTTTTATTGCCAAATTATTGCTTTCGGTGCCCCCTGAGGTGAAAATTATTTCCTCGGGGGAAGCGCCCAGCGTGTTTGCAATTGTTTTTCTCGCCCTCTCAAGCCGCTTGGAGGCTTCAATTCCTGCATGGTGAATGGACGCGGGGTTTGCAAAAAATTTTTCATTTGCCTCTTTTATTGCCGCCTCTGCCGCCGGGCATATTTTTGTGGTTGCCCCGTTGTCAAGATATATTGTTTTCATGTTTATCCTTACACAAAATAGGAGCTTGGATATATAATAATAGCCATGTTCAACAGCAAGTGCTTTAGAAAAAACATTGGGCAAAGTGATCTTGCTCGGCGGAAACCATTTTTTTGAAAATAAATAGGTTAATAAGTATTATGCATTATAATGCATAATATGGCAAGGCCGTTTAAGGAAAAAAACATTGAATTCTGCCCTGATGTAACATATTTTAAGCCGGCAGGAATCAGGCTTTCCTCGCTTGAGGAGGTGGAGCTCTCATTTGAGGAGCTTGAGGCGATGCGCCTTAGCGAAATTGAGGAGGTGGGGCAGGAAATGGCAGCAAAAAAGATGGGCGTCCACCAGTCAACTTTTCAGAGGACGCTTTTAAGGGCGAGGCAAAAGGTTGCGGATGCGCTTGTAAACGGCAAGGCCATCAGAATTTGCGGAGGTGTGTATAAAATGCCAGGAAGAAACGGGACAGGGCCTGCTGGAGGAGCCGGAAGGGGCTTTGGCAGAGGTGCCGGTGGAAGAGGTTTTGGAATTGGAAGAGGCGGCGGCGCTTTTGGAGCAGGAGGAATTTGCATATGCCCTGATTGCGGGCACGAACAGCCGCATGTAAGAGGCCAGCCATGCAATAGGATAAAATGCCAAAAGTATATGGCAAGAAAGTGATTTTGTAAATGAATGCAAACAAAAGGAAATTGCTGGCTGAATCAGTGCAAAAGGCATTCAAAGGGCTTTGGAGTGCTTTTCCGATTTTAATTTCGGTTGTGCTTTTGATAAGCCTTGTGAATGTGCTGGTTGATGCGGCATTTTTTGCCCAATTCTTTGGCAAAAATAATGCGCTTGACTTGGCGGTTGGGGCAACATTTGGAAGCATTTTGGCAGGAAACCCTGCAACAAGCTATGTAATTGGAGGGGAGCTTTTGGGGCAGGGAGTCAGCCTTCTTGCAGTAAGCGCATTCTTGGTATGCTGGGTTACTGTCGGAGTTGTGCAATTTCCGGCAGAATCTATTTTGCTTGGAAAAAGGTTTGCAATTGCCAGAAATGTTAGTGCGTTTTTCTGCTCAATTATGGTGGCTGTAATTACAGTATTTTTGGTTGGATTGCTATGACAAGCGAAAATGACAATTCTTGCTGGTATTTGCTTATCTTTGCAATAGCTGCGCATATCCTTGTTTTTTTCCTCTCTCCTGCAAAATCTTATGAAGCAATGAATTTATTTTTTAAAATAATTGCATCCATCGCCCCTTCACTTTTGCTTGTTTTTATTTTCATGGCTTTGATGAATTATTATGTGAAGCCAAAGGACCTTGCCAAATACATGGGAAAAAATTCAGGTGCTATGGGATGGGTGATTGCAATTGTTGCAGGAGTGCTTTCCACAGGTCCGATATACTTGTGGTATCCCCTGCTCAATGATTTGCAAAAACAGGGGGTAAAAAGCGGGTTGCTTGCTGCCTTTTTGTATAACCGTGCCGTTAAAATTCCACTTGTGCCGTTGATGGCTTTTTATTTTGGATTTGCATATGTTTTTATTTTAAGCATAACAATGGTTGCGGTTTCTGTTTTTCAGGGGCTTGCGACTGAAAAAATAATGGAGGCGATAAAATGAAAATTGCGATAGCATCAGAAGCCGAATCTTTGGATTCGCAGGTATGCCCTGTTTTCGGGAGGGCCCCGTATTACCTTTTCTTTGAGGGCGAAAAACTTGTGAAAACAATCAAAAATCCTTTTGCGACCGGAGGGGGAGGAGCAGGCTTCGGGGTGGCGCAAATGCTCTCAAACGAGGGAGTTGAGCTCGTTGTTTGCGGCAAGCTGGGGGGAAACGCGGCAGGGGCGCTGGAGGAGAAGAAAATAAGGCATAAGGCAATGCAGGGGGAAACGATTTTCTCTGCCCTTGAAAAAATATAGCTTTGCAGGGGCGCGAAATTTTTAATTTCCATAAATTGTTTATCCAGTATTTTTGCACATATTCCTTTGGCCAGAGATTTTTTTGTATTTTCTCACCTGCGCTTATATCCAGGC
>PFCD01000017.1:0-1496 GCA_002778455.1 Candidatus Micrarchaeota archaeon CG10_big_fil_rev_8_21_14_0_10_45_29
AGGGGACAAGGCTTTTGTTTGGGAGAAGGAATTTTCAGAGATTATGAAAGGCGGAGGGTTTGATGTGGTAATTGGGAATCCGCCTTATGGGGCGGAACTCACTAAAACTGAAAGTGTATTCTTGCTTGATAAATACCCTGCTACAAAAAACAATTCTAATACTGCAATCTCATTCATTAATCGCGCATACTCCATTCTGAGAGTTGGGGGATACTTAGGTTTTATTGTTCCCAAACCTCTATTTTACAGTTCAAAATGGAACTCCTGCCGTGAGTTCATCAAAGCAGATCTTGTTGCAATTGTTGATGTAAGTAAGGCTTTCGAAGATGTTCTACTTGAAGAGGTCATAATCATCTTAAAGAAAAATTGTAACACGAAGAAATATCGCATAGATTTTCTTAATTCTAGTAAAAAATCTATTGTGGTTGAAAAAACCTTGATAGAACTATTTGGAATTATTTTGAATGATTTGAGCACCTCTGAATTTGCTTTAGGGGTAAAGATGAATAGTGGGAAATATTTCTCGGATATAGCAGATATAAAGCGAGGAGTTATTATCCAAAATTATTTGAAATCGCAGGGGGATGTTCCAGTTCTGAGGGGTAAATGTATTGGGAGATACCTCCTAAGAGAAGCTACCGAGTTCATCAACAAATCAGATTATCAGACGCTAGTTAATCAGTTAAAATACATGCAGAAAAAGAAAATTGTAATTCAAAACATTGTGGCGCACGTTAAGAATCCAACTGAACACATAATTTTGATGGCAACTCTTGACAAGTCAGGTTTAATATGTTTAGATAACGTCGGCTGCATATTCATAAAGGATTCTGATATGGATGAGCTATTTCTAATCACAATTCTTAATTCGCGTCTCATGGCTTGGTATGCTTACCGTTTCATTTATGCAAAAGCTATTCGTACAATGCGACTCGACAAACATCATATATCAAAAATACCATTATGCTTACCAAAATCAAAGTCTCAACTCCAAAGAATTATACAGTTGTCTCAGAGAATGATTGAACTGAACATATCTCTTTCGAAATTTGCAGACAAGCACACCTCCGAGAGTGACAAGCTGGAAAAAGAAATACAAGAAACAGACAAAAAAATAGACGAATTGGTCTATCAGCTATATGGCTTGACAAAAGAGGAAATAAAAATAGTGGAAGAATCGGTAAAATAGCATCCTCTCATAATTATGGCAAATAGAGAGTTCATAGAAAAAAAGACAGTTTCAGTTTCTGATCGCAGAGGTAAAACATATAATATTACGCTTGAAGCTTATTTTCGAAATGGTAGAATTCTTTGCATTAACGTTGATGACTATATTTTGGCTATGGAGTTTTATAAAAACCCAGAAACCGGCTATTATCAGAATAATCCCGATTCTGGTTGGATGTTTGAATTGCCAGAGGAGTGGCCAAGGCGCATGGGCATAGGAAGCAGTATTTGGCGCGAAGTTGAATTACTTTTTAATCGTTGTGCAGTAG
>PFCD01000017.1:1508-23301 GCA_002778455.1 Candidatus Micrarchaeota archaeon CG10_big_fil_rev_8_21_14_0_10_45_29
CATTGGATTCAGAAGGATTATCCTGTTAACAAAAATGAGCTTACTCTCTAACCTCATGCGCCAGCTTCCCCCTCTCCAAAAAGCGCGCCTCCTCCTCAGGCAAGACGCCCTCTTCATCCTTCTTAAAAGGCCCATATGACTGCCCATCTGGGTTAGAATATTCTGGTATATCCATATCTGCCTTTATTCTTATCAATTTTACTGCTTTTGTAACATACATCACATTGGGGTCAGAATTTTCCCCCTGCCCATTGCCATTTTCCTCAATCCCCATCCCCTTCCCTATTACCCACTCCGCCTCGCTTTGCGGCAATTCCACTAAATGCCCCGCCTTAAATGGCCCGTAGCTCTCCCCATCCGCGCCCCGATAGGCATCAACAATGTCTTTTATCATTCTCACTTTTTTGAGAATTTTTGCCCTATTATTCTCATTTTTTGCAGCTTGCAAGTTTTCTGAAGCATTTTCATCCTCTTTCTTCAAATATGCACTCTTTCCCCTTGCCGCCGCCATCTCATCTATCCATTCGTCCTCCTCATTGCATATTTTTTTTACTGATGAATAAAACTTATTCTCCCTCTCCGTAGCCCCCTCAACTTTGCCATCGTTTGCAATGGCGCGAAGAAGAATTTTTTGCCTGCGCAAAGAAAGAAGGGCAATGGATGCCCGCCTCGCATTCTCAAGCACCTTTATCCCATCGGTTGAGGAAGCCGCCCTCTCTTTTGTTTCAAGAAGAAGCTGTTTTAGCGACTCGTCAAACCCTTCCGGCAGGCTGGAAAGCGCGTTTGTGCCCTTCTCGGCGCGGTGCAAAGAGAGCAAATCCTCATAAGTCAGAGCCATAATTCTCCCACAATAATATTTTGAAATACAAACCTTATAATTACCCACCACATGCCAAGCCCATATAATTTTACTGCGGGCTCTGGCGGGTTTTTTTGGTTGTTTTGGTTGGCAAGAAGGGCGATTTTGGCTTTTGGAGGGGCGGGCTGCAGCGAGATTCGTTTTTATGGTTTGGTTTGGGCTGAAAAAATTTTTGGCGCAGTTACAAACACATTTATTGGCTGTGCATAGGAGGGCGTTTGGTTTTTAAACAACGTCTCTGTATTGAGCTTTAAGTTGGGTGTGAAATTGCATGGAGGCTAATATAAAATATATCTCATACGCCGCCCTTGGCTTCGGCCTTTTGGGCTCTTTAGGCGCCTTTATTTCCGGCGGAAGCGGGCTTATTGTCCCCATCTCCGCATTGCTAAGCTTTTTTGGCGGGGTATTGGCTGTCTCAATATTCAAATACGGCTACATTATACTGCCACTCATAACGCAAAAAAGCAAAATAGTGCAAATAATGGCGGGCGGATACGAGATTCCTCCGGCGCAGGACGTTATTTTGCAAAAGGCGGCAGGAATATACTATGCCTCGGCTTATTTGGGCGTAAAAATCTATGAATCAACAACAGACAAATCCGCGGAGGAGAATATGGTGTATTCAGAATATTTTGAGCGCGCCATCTCCGCGGTGCGCTTTCCTGTGAAATTTTCGATGATGGTGTATGTGAAAGACATGTCAAACCACCGCATGAAGCTTGAGACGCGCCATGCCGAGGCGCAGCTTCGCCTTGCGCGCGAGAGGGAAAAGCCGGACCCGGACGTGCTCAAGCTTGACAGGTTTGAAAAAGAGGTCTCAATGTATGAGATGCAGATAAACCGCCTTGTTTCCGGCTACAAGCCGATGGGAGCCATCACTTATGTGATGACAACCGCGGTCGGGCTCTCAAAAGAGGCGGCAACCGCGGCGGCAAAGTCGCAGGCAAACGAATTGCGCGCCACAATTTCAAACGCGCTCAACGTGCAGGTGGTTTTGCTGCAGGGGGATGAGATGCTAAAATGCTTTGACTGGGAGCACATAATACCAAGCAGCGCGTCCAGCATGGAGAGCTCTGTCCTCTAAATACGGGTTGTTAAATTATGGGAAAGCTGACCTTTTGGGAGACAAGCAACAGGCAACTTGGGAAGCGCAACTTCTTTGTGCGCCCCCCCGAGCCGCCGGAAGATTTTCTTATAAACGACCCTACAAATTCGGTATTTGTGGGATATACAAAAATATTTCATGTGCCATTTTACTGGACATACCAAAAAATTACAAACCCGCACATTGCGGTTGTGGGAATTACGGGCAGCGGAAAATCCTATTTTGTAAAAACATTTCTCACCCGCGCCTCATATGTGTGGGGCACAAATGCATTCATAATAGACTGGGCAGGGGAATACAAGGACTGGGTGCGCCAGGCAGGGGGAAAAGTAATCTCTTTAGGAAAAGGGAGCACAATAAATTTGCTTGATTTGGGGGGCATGAAGCCGAATGACAGGATAAAGCAGATAATGCGCACATTTGAAATCTTGACAGACATCTCCCGCTACCCCGAGCAAAAGCGCCTTAGCGAGCAGGCAATAGAGAAAGCTTACCGAAATGCAAAGTTTCGCATGAATGCAACTGTGCAAAAAGACACTTTGGGGCGCCCCATAAAGCCGCCAACATTATATGATGTGCAGAGAATTCTGGAAGAGCAGCTTGAAGCCGGCACATATGAATTTCCCGCAGAGCTTGAGAATGCAATTTACCGCCTGAAAAATTTCACGCGCGAGGGCGAGGATTATTTTGCCCAGCAATCCACCATAAACCTTGACAAGCTTACCACGTCCGGGCTCGTGTGCCTTGACCTCTCAGGATTGCCTGATGAGGTTTTTCGCGCCCTGGCAGGGCTTTCCATGCTTCAATTCATAAAAGAGAAAATGCGGGGGGAAGGCTGGTCTGCCGAGAAAGGGCTAAAGCTCGTAGTGGTGCTTGACGAGGCGTGGAAAATAGCAAAGGATGACAATTCGGACGCCGTAATGATTGTAAGGGAGGGGCGAAAATACAACTTCGGCCTGCTTGTGGCATCCCAAAACCCCACAGACATCAGCGAGGCGATTTTCTCAAACGTCGGCACAACATTTATCTTGCGCGTAAAATTCGAGAGGTTTTTGGATTATTTGCAAAACACCCTAAATTTCTCGGATTATATGCGCACTGAAATACGCAAATTGGGGGTAGGGCAGGCGGCCGTCAACATGGCATTTCAGACAACCGCGCAATTTAGCGAAACATTTTTGCTTGATAAAATAGTGGGCGAGGAGCCTATACAGGAATTTTTCCTGGATTTAATAGGCTTGGCAGACCCATCCTTGGGTGAGGTTGATATGGCAAAATCGGTATCATTTGAAAAAGAGGATTTGAAAAAGCGACTGCGCTCCTTCGGGCTCAACGAGATGAATGTTGAGGAGATTTCAAACCTTTTCCAAAAAAAGAACAGGCACATTGATGTTGTCTCATATGTTATCATGCTTGAGCGCTACGGGGTGGCAAGAAGCAACATCACAAGCTTTCTAAAGGATGTAGGAGTTGATGACTCAACAATAGTGAATATATTTTCAAAGGCAGACTTCAAGCGCCTGGGGGTGGAAGGGCGCGAGATAACGCAGGTAAGCCTTGATGATTAGAGGTGTGATGGGAATGAAACAGGTGTGCATAATTTGCTCAAAAGAGGCTTGCGGAATTGCGGTTGCAGACACGCGGGTAATACGCGCAATAAGGGCAGTGAAAAGAAAATTCAACATGGCAGCCAACAACCGCCTTCTTGTGTGCCATGAATGCATGGAAGAATACAAAAAAAGGCGCAAATCCTTTGAGAGAAAAGTAATGCTATACGGGGCAATAGGCATTATACTGATAATTCTCTCTGTCGCAATGCCGCTGATGGGGGGAGGAAATATTTCCCCCGCCTCCGTATTTATGGTGCTTTTATTGGCAGTGTTTTTGCTTGCGCTTGCGTTTTTGAGCTATATTCCGGCGCTTGCCCCTTCCGCGCAAGAGGAGAGCGCGCATTCACATGCGCAAGAAAATTCAGCGCACCATGCGCACGCCCCTGCTAAAAAAGTGCAAACCCATTCACACTCAACGCCTTCATCTTTTGCAAACGAGCATTTCGGGCATTCCTGCAAAGAGGGGGGGAAAAAGCACAATGCGCATAAAAGAAAAAATAAGAAAAAGAAAGGCGCGGGAAAAAAGGCGAACGCAAAAAGCAAGCGGAGAGCGGGGTAGTTTAAATGGTTGAAGAGCCGGCAAACCAAAACATGGGCGGGGCGGCAAAGGCGCCGCCAACGCCAAAGGTAAAAGGATTTAGGATTCCTGCAGTGCGCAACGGCTCAACGGACGAGCTTATGCGCGCGCTTGGCACCCTCTCATTCTTGCGAATTTCACAGGATTCTGCAGATTTATCCGTGATACTTGCGCTAAACGTGGAGGCGCGCGACATCTCCAAAAACCCCTACATTTTTTCAATATGCTATTTTCGCGCAGACGCAATAGACGTGCTATACACTCTCACACCCAACAAATCCCCCCGCGTGAGGCGCCTTGACATCTTAAAATATGTGCTTAATTTGCTTACCCTCTGCGCAGGCATATATGAGATAAACATGAAATTTCTCTACCAGATGATCGAGGGCGCCATTGCCGACATGAATGAATATGTTTCAATGGACTTTCAGAAGCTTTTCTCAAAATACGATTCCCTCAAAGGCGAGCATGACATGATGCTCAAGAAAATACAAACGCTTGAGAACTCAAACCGCGAGCTTGCAAGCGACAACTATGAGATGAAAAACAGGGAGCAGGAACTTTTGCTAAAGCTCTCCTCGCTTGAAAAATATTCCGACTCCGTGCTGGCAATAAAAATACAGGACTGGATAAACGAGCACAGCGGGGAGATAAATCTCTCCGATTTTGCCCGCGTGCACAATGTAAGCGAAGCAAGAGTAGAGCAGGTTCTCAACACCCTTGTAAGCGAGGGCTATCTAGAGAGCCGAAAATAAAAATCAAAATTCCTGTGTGCAACAAAAAAGCCCGCGCAAGCGGCAAAAAGGCAGAATGCGGGCAAAAAACGGGGCAGGAAAAAAGCCCGGGCAAGCAGGTGTGGCCGCAAAGCGGGAATAAAAAAGCGCCTGCTGCAGGGGAAGAAATAACGGGGAAGAAACATGGCAAAAAGGGCAGATAAGCTCGGCAACCTGAAAATAAAGCGCAACACCTACACATTCTCCCAGCGAAGGCGCTATTCCCCGGTATCAAACTATTCAATACGCAAAAAGGCGGATACCCCTATGAAGGAATTCGTGGAAAAAATATTCGGCTCAAAAAAATTCGGCGAGCCGAAAAAAAACCCGCAAAAAAAAGAGGAAGCAAAAAAAAGCCAATCAAGCATTTTCTCAACAATACTAAAGGCGGCGGGGGCAGCCCTTATCCTCATTCTGATTGCCGCCGGATGGTTTGTGCTAATGCTCTCCGGTGCCGGGGGCGGAGGCGCGCCGCCTGCGCCGCCAACCTCTTTTTCAGGCAATTTTGATTTGCAGATATTTTCGCTTGGCACCCTCTCATACGGGGCGCAGGAGGAGGGGCTTTTGCACCAGGGCTTTCTTATGATTGATTATGTGCAGCAAAACGTCTCTTCCATCTCAATTGATGCAAAACTTTATTCAACCCCCCCCTCAAGGCAGGTTTTTGTTTTGCAATACCCGCGCGATGGCGCGGATACGTATGGAGAGTTTCGCAGGGTGCTGGAATTAAATCTGGCAAAAAAAGGCTGGGTTGCAAACGACGCACAGCTTGAGGATCTGCGCAACATGCCCGGCGGGAGCACAATAATTATTCCCACCGGCTACCTGCCAAGCGCGCTTTTGGGGGAAAACGGTTTTCCCTCAATAACAGAGCTTGCAGCGCGGGGCATCACAATAATTTACATAGGGCAGCCATTTGATGCGCATGTTCTCTCGCCATCAGGCGCGCTTGTGCGCCCGGATTCGGGTGCGCTGAAAAACTCGGGCATTGTGTTTGAGAAAAACTTAAAAATGGAATCAGATAGCGGCTTCCGGCTTGAGGCTCCGCTTTACAAAGCAAGCTCAAAGGCGGCAGTTTCCTCAATGCTTTGGGGCTCTGCAAGCCAGGTGGAATACAAAAGCGGAAGAATAATATTTATTCCCGAATCCCTTGACGGCGGCTGGGCGGGGGACGGCACAAGCGCGGGCGAGGATATTGCCCGCCTTGCAGGAGACGAGCCTTATCTCTTAGCATTGCGCGAGCAAAAATATGAAATTTCCCAGCAAATTCCGCAAGGGGGCAGAATAACCCTTTTCTTTGAGCCTATGGAGGAAGACACGGCATTTTTGCGAATAACTTACGCAATAAACGACTCTTATGGGAATGTGCGCCAGGGTTTCTTTGACTGGAATATGGAGCGCAGCGCAAACGGCGAGCTTTTCATAGACAATCCTGTAATAAACCCGGATTATCTCGGGGGAGGCAGAAAGACAATAATAGCAAGCCTGCGGGAGCCTCAGGCGCAGTGCGTCAACCTTTTCTTTGAGCTTTATAGAAACGGAAGCTCGATAGAGCAGATTCCTGTCGAGCAGCAGTGCACAAAAACAAACATAGACCGCTCCGCGCCTATTCAATTCAGCCAAAAGCCGGGCAAATACATACTTCGCGTAGTTGACCGCGCGGGAAAAGTGTATGCGGCAGCGGCGGTGGAACTTGCGGGGCTTGATATAAGCGAGAAGGGCGAGAGCGGCAGGGGCGCGACATATTCGTGGAGGGAGGGGGAATTTAATTTCACATTTTATTCAATGGGCAAAAAAAAGAACGTGCCGCGCGTATCCGTGGGCATGGAAGGGCAGCCAAAGGCAAGAAAGGCGGATTTCACTTCAACAGATTTTATTTCATACCGCCCCGGCATAGAATTTGAGCGGGGGGATTACACATTTGTATTTGACTTTGGAAGCGGATATGTGCAAAAAAAAGAGCTTAGCTACAATTATGCTGTGCCAATATGGGAGAGGCTTGATGTTATAGGGCTTGCCCTGCTGGGCGCGCTCACCTTTAGCATCGGCTTTTACCTGCGCCGCCCGCAAAAGCAGATGTTTGCGCTTGATATTCCCGACTTTCCTCCCCACTCCCTGAAAAAAATCCCCCTCTCAACCGCGCAGGTGCTAAATATATTTGAGCAAATAAACAAGGACTACCGCTGGGAGAGAATGCCCCTCTCGCCGGAGGAGATAAAATCCGGCTTTAGGAAAATAATAGTTGACGGGCGAGGGGTGGTAATCGGGGATTATAATCTGGAGCGGCTTCTTGAAACCCTTGAGGGCAAGGGGCTTGTTGCAACAGAGCTTGGCTTCTGGGCGCCATCCGCATGGATACGCGAATCCGGGAAAAGCATGCTTACTCTTGGAATGTACCGCTATTTGCGCGACCTTTTTGTAAACAACGCAATACGCTTCTCAAAGCTTGGCGCAATAGGCGGATGCGACGTGAAAATAATCATAGGGCGGCTGGAATACTTTTTGCACTTTTATTTAGGCGATGATGCTGTAATAGAGAGGGCGCTAAAGACAGTGAATGCAGGCTACACATGGGTTCTTTTTAAAAATAAATTCGAGCTTGAGGATTTCAAGGAAAAACTGCGCTCATCTTCCCCCGCATTCCTTGTGCTTAAAATGCATGTTGAGAGCCGCAGGGTGCGCCTCTTCTCACTTGAGCAGATGAGCAAGGTGCTAAAGAGATTAAGGGTAATGTGAGAAAAAGCTTAAAAGCATCAAAAAACATGCATTATAACATGGTGGAACCTTGCGAAGTTAGTGAAATAATCAGCATCGCATTAGATAGAACAAAAAGCTTAAACGAGAGGATGGATTCTGTCGATATGCTGCGGCTCTCCAAAAATTCTCTATCTGTTCCAACTCTGGTAAGCATTCTTCTCTCAAACGAATCTGATGCCGCTCTTAAGAAAAATTGCGAGGATTCGATTCTTTTTTTCGGAAAAAAAGCCATTCCATATATAGATGAAGTTATGGCGGATACGCGGGAGTTTATGGTTTATGCGCGCAACAGCAAAAACAAATTCCCTTATGATGAGGTTCTTGAGGCAAATGAGGCTCAACACCTATTGCAGCTGCTTATGAGCGAAATAAACAACGGTTCAATAAGGGACAAGGGGGAATTTAAAAAGCCTGAAAATTTTCCAAAGAAAAATAAATTTGCCCAAGCCAAAACAAAAGCAATAAAACAAAAATAACCCGCTAACTACTTTTTGCACCCTGCTATTTTTTTATCGCCTTCTCGTAAACTGCCAAAAGTTTTTTCGTGCATTTCTCAACAGAATACTCCTGCGCGGTTTTTATCGCGGCGCGCGAGAGCTTTTCCCTGCCCTCTAAAATTTCCTCAAGCGCGTATGCTGCCTCTTCCGCATTTTTGGAGCAAATTCCGCCGTTTACTCCGCGCTTTACAACTTCGCACATGGCGGTTTTCTCAAGCGTTAAAACCGGAGTGCCGCATGCCATGCTCTCAAGCGCGGTAAGCCCCTGCGTTTCAAATTCTGAAACAAATGCGCTGCATCCCGCCGCGCGGTAAAATGAGGGCACAAGCGCTTCATCCACTTTGCCGGAAAATTTCACAACCCCTTCCAAATTCATTTTTTTCATTTTTTCCTCCAGCACCTGCGTGTAAGGCCCGCCTCCTGCAATAAGAAGCGAGCAGCCCATCTCAAAAAATTTCGGGGTTTTCGCCATATCAAGCAAAAAGGAAATATTTTTCTCTTTCGCAACCCTGCCAAAATACATTATGGTTTTCTCTTTTGAAAAATACGCCTTTGCGCGCGAATCTATTTTTCCCGGGGAAAATTTTTGCAAATCCACCGGGTTTGGCACAACCGTTGTTTTTATTTTGTATTTTGCAACCTGCTTTTGCATAAATTCGCTTGGAGCCATTATTTCATCAAAATCCTTGTAAAGCCATTGCAAATATTTCCATGAAATATTCTCCCCCCAAAGCTGCAGCCCCTCAACTCCGCTGGCATAATGCATGGCTTTTGGCAAAAGGGTGTGAAATGTCCCCACAAGCGGGCATCTGCATTTTTTTGCCGCCTCTTTGGCAGCCATTCCCATAACAACCATCGCATGCGAATGCACAACATCCGGCTTGAATGCAATCGCCTCTTCCACGCATTTTGAATAGCCCAAAGGTATCCTATACTGCGGATACGGGGGAAATTTTATGGAAGGCGCATAAACCGCCCCTCTTTTTTTCTCAAATCCCTTCCCGCCCTCCGGGGCAAACACCTTTATTTCATGCCCCTGCTTTTGCAGGCTTGAGGCGAAATTATCTATTGAGCGCACCACTCCATCAACGCAAGGATGGTATGTGTCGCTGAAAAATGCTACTCTCATCATTAAGTTAGCCATATGGAAGCAATATAAAGCTTAACTCTATCTCTTTTTTTATAATGCGTTTGGTGTATTCATGCAAGGCAAGGCGTTAATTCCAATCCTCTCTATCCTGCTCATATTGCAGGCATGCTTCGGGGCAACCGTAATATTAAATTCGCAAAGCTATGAGGATATCATCTCCGCCGCCATCTATTCATCATACAACAACTATTCATTTGTATTCGCCCTCACCCCCAACCAGTCTGTTTTTATTTCCAAATATTATACCCTCAACCCTGACGAGCCAGTAATATATATAGAGGGGAACCGCACCGTTCTTCCAAATATGGGCGCCATAATCAGGGACGGCGGGGTGCGCAACCTCACAATAGCGGCGCCCGCATCCGTGCAATTCTGGGTTGCGGATTCTTTTCCAAAAAACGAGGCAATCATAGTGGGCGGGCAATACGGGCATGACGCGCTTGCGGTCTCATCATACGCGGCGCTAAAAGGGGCGCCCCTGTTTTTCATAAACAACCCCTCAGACGCCCAGGCAATAGCTTTGCAGATAAACACGCTCGGTTATGAGAAGGTAATAATATACGGGCCAATAGCCCACCAGCTCCCCGCAGAGGCGGCAGATTCCCTTCCCAACAAGCGCATCATAGACACAGGAAGCAAATACACCAACAACATTGAGATAGCCGCGGACTTTTTGAAAGAGAAGCCCACAGAGCAAGTGCTTCTTCTCTCTGGAAAAACATTTGAAAAATCAATGGTTGACGGCTCGTTCCCAATCCTTCTTATAGGAAAATCAGACGTTCCTGTGCAGCTTGCCGATTTTATAAAAGAGAAAAACTTAAGGAGCGCAATAGTATTCTCCGACGATTCAGACATACTTGACGGGGTAAACCGCCTGCGCTCACAGGCGCCCGCGCTTGCGCTTTTCTTAAAATACGGGGAAGGGTATAGGGGGCTTTCACAGCCTCTTCCTCTCACCGTGGTGCAGCTTCCCTCTCCAAAAATAGAAATAGAAGTGATTAACCTCTCCTATAACGTGCCCTCAAAAATATTTGAACTGCGGATTCAGAACAAGGGGGATGCGGTGGCGGTTGATGCGTCTGCCTCAATATCTTCTCTCGGCTCGGCGCGCTCGTCACAGGTTTTCATAGAGCCGGGGGCGCAGACTGTGCTAAGCATTCCTTTTGATGCCACAAGCGCGATTTCCTCCTCGCAAATACCCCTGGCCGAGCTGACCGTGCGCTATGGCGAAGATTCGGCAATAATGGACAACATCCAAACAATAGCCTATTCCGGAGTGCCGACATCATTTTACAACGACACCTCCGATGTCGGCCTCTCCTCAATAACTTATGATGAAGGAAGGATGGCTTTTGTGCTCAATTTTGAAGGGTATGGATGGGTGGAAGGCACACTGGGCTTTAACATAAACGACCGCCCGGTAGTTTTGCGAATTCCCTTAACCCAAATACAAGGCTCGGGCGATGTGGTTGTAAAATACCTTTTAAGCGAGGATGAGCGAAAATTCATAAACGGAGTTGACGCCGGCTATTTCACAAGAAGCGGAGAAAGGGAAGACATACTTATACACGAGTTGCGCGGGCAGGAGGCAATACTGCTTGAATCTCCCGCGGGGGTTTCAACTCCGCTTGACATCGGCTCGGCAATATTATATTTAATCGGCATAGCAGTTGTGCTTTCTGCCGGGGTGCTAACATTCGGGCATCTTAAAGCCAAGGGGGATACATTTGAATGATGGTGGTTTTATGAAAATATTTTTTGCCATTTGCCTCGCAGCATTGTGCGCAATGCCCGCCGCCCTTCCGGTGGGCGTGACTACGGTTAGCGCAGGCACTCCTGTAACGCTAGGGGCTCTTTCTCCGATATCCGCATCCGCATGGGGGGGAAACGTCACAGAGCTTAACTTAAGCATCGCATCTGTTACTTTGCACTGGCAGGGATTTTACGGCTCAATAGTGGCATCATTGCAGATTGGCACCGGCTCCGGCTTGGCAAACGGCACCCTAAAGCAATGGAATGTGAGCAATATAAGCGGGCAAATGTATGCCTCCCGCTCATCAACAGTGGATTTCACGGTTCTCAACTCCACCTCGTCAAACCTTTCCAACCTTGATGACGCGTTCAGCTTTTTGCAGGGTGCAAATGACGCCGCCATAAACTCGGGCTCAAATTCTGCAAATCCGGCATTTAACATCGGGCAATATGCCGTGAGCGCAAACTCATTTCCGCTCATAACCTCGAGGGATGATTCAGGCAACGAGGTATGGAACGAGGTTATCATGCGCCATGCAACCGATGGCAGCCCCAGCGACTTTGTGTTTGTCGGCATTTTAAACAACAGCGGAGTTGCCTTTAACGGGGATTCTGCGCACTTCCAGATTGTGGTGCCGGAGGATTCGGCAGGGGACGCAACCGCAACGACGTATTATTTCTACGGGGAGATTCAATAGGTGGCATGTATGAAAAAAAATAATTTCCTATTTTTCCTCGCCTTTGCGGCGCTTCTTCCACTATCGTTTGCCGGAGTTTCCGAGTTTGCTGCCAAAAACACCTACGTCGTGCTAAATTCCCAAAATTATGAGGACCTTGTTTCCGGTGCGGTGTGGGCGGCTCAAAAAGGATATAACTTTGCATTTATCGCAAACAACGGGCAGGGCGCCCTCTGGAAGGAAAAGTTTTCTTCAACAGAGGCAAACTATTATTATTTTGAGTCAGCTTCTCCCGTGTTTTTGGGGATGGAAGGGCAGCTAAAGCCAGCCACTTCCGCAGACACGCAGTTTATGCTTGATGAAACAATAGCTGCAGGAAAATTGCACCGCTCATTTGAGAATCCCAAGCTTATTTATGCCAAAGAGGAGCGGCTATCCTCCCTGTTTGCGCAAATGTCAAAAACAAACTTTGCAATAATTGTTGCAAAAGGCAGGGGGCAGGATGCAATAAGCGCAGCCCCGTATGCCGCCGCCAAGGGGGGCGGGATTTATTTTGCAACCGGGCAGGATGCGCCCGCTTTGGCCCAATCACTTCTAAACAAAGGAAAAGACGTGCTTGCCTACGGGGAAATCTGCGATTCCATTATCCCTTTTGAATCAGAAATTAACTGCATAAACAGGGGCTCAATATTTCTTGACAACTCTTACCTTCTTCAATTATATTCCGAGGAATTCTCACCGTCCCAGGCATTGTTTGCATCAGGAAAAGTATTTGAAAGCTCCATAATATCCACAAAATATCCCATAGCCCTTGTTGGCAGGACAGAGGCAAGCCCTGAGCTTATAGGCTGGATTGCCTCAAGCAAAATCGGAAGCGGGCTTGTTTTTGAAGGGGATGCAAACATAAAAGGGGCAATCGCCACAATAAAGCAGGAGAGGGCGCTTCCCGTATTTGTAAAGCTCGGAGAGGGCTCGCTTGGAAGCAGCAATATGCAGCCACTAAACACAATGCAGCTTCCATGCTCTGCCACAATGGTGGAAATAACCTCAGTAATTTATCTGGAAGAGAGCGGCGGCTTTGAGATGAATGTAACAAACATCGGGGAGGGGAAAGCGCATGTGCGCGCGGTAGCCATGCTTGAGGGGGGCGAGAGCGCCTCCTCCGGGCTTATCAAAGTCCTTCCGGGGGAGAGCCAAATAATATTTGTCCCGATAAACGCCTCATCCTATACAAATAGCGGAATAATCGATACTGCCGCGTTTCACATCTACCTTGGCTCGGACCCTTATGTTGTTGAGAGCATCGATGTCATCGTTTTCTCCGGCATTTTAGTGCATAAAGCGCCAAGCGCCGGCGAGCAGGGCATGCGCGAATACGCAAAAGGGGGTTCCAACGCCATATCTTTAATAGTAGTGCTAATATTGCTTGTGATTGCAGTATACCTTATCATGCACATAAATTCTCCGGGCGCGTCGCGCATAGTGCTTGACAGAAATGAAATAGGGCGCGCACGCGAGCGCAGGCATAAATCGCGCAGAAAACGACGAAGGGGGCACAAATAAAAACAAAGGGTGAAATATGATGAACGTGCTGGCAGGAAAAATAAAAGGCGCTGCTCTTTTTGCGGCAATTCTTATTATTGCCCAGCTTGCCTTTGCAAACATCACCTCAAACACATCCGCCGACGCGTGGGGGGGAAACATAACTCAGGTGTCATTTACGCTTAACCAGACATCCAACCGATGGTTTGTGTTTTACGGCTACTCAAACGGCTCATCAACCTCCCTGACTCTCTCATCATCAATGATATATGATTCAAGCGATTCATCCCACCTTCTAAACCTTCCATCAACCTATAGCTATTACATAATATCTGATGAATCCAGCCCGTTTGACGGGAATTATTCAACTCCCGACCTTGGCTCTATCGATTCTCATTTTAATTTGCGCAATTATGAGTCAAGCTCGCATGTGTTTGATTCGACTGCAAATTTCTCGGTATACAACAGCTCAAATGACACCACTGTCACCCTAAGCCTGCCTACCGCATATTTTGCAGGAAAAAGCAACGGCGGCTCCACCAACTGGCAGGCATTCAGGCAGGGGATTGTGCTGAAAGGAACCTCTATCCTTTTCATTGTTCCATCCTCGTCTGCAACAGGATTTGACGGGCGCACATTTGACTTTGAGTTCGCCCTTCCATACGACCAATTCGGAGGAAACAGCTTTTACATATTTACAATAGCCGCCCCGTACGAGCCGCCGCCGACTCTTTTATCCACCGGCGGAGATACCCCGCTGGGCAGCCTCGGCTTTTCATGGGCATATGATGGCAAAATACTCACCATTCACACCACCCCCGGCGCCAGCATCACGTTGCGCGACTCTTTGGGCGCCTCCTTCAGCCCGCAGAGCGAATCCGGAGGAGACTACAAATTTGAGGTTCCCGCCGGTTTCAAATATTATGCATACCTCTCAAAATCCGGCTACGACAGGCTTGACACAAGCCTGTATATCTCTCTGCCTGTAAAAACAACTGGCGAGAAGGAAAAAGAGGACAAGGAAAAGGAAAAGCCAACAGGGGAGGAGGGGGAGACGGATGTCACAATAGAGCAAACTCCCTCAGGCACCATAATATGCATAGGAAACGACTGCTATGAGAGCGAATTCGCAGAAATCGCGAAGGTGCAGGAATTGCAGGAGCTCTCATGCTATGGCTCGATATGCAAGCTTGTAGGAATAGACGGGGCGGCATTTGTGGAAAAATACAGCCTCACAAAAAGCCCGTACCAGAGCACCAGGAGGGGCGAGAGCGCAGCCGCCCTTGACATTTCAAAAATGTTCTCAGATTTTGGCTACGAAGTATCTGCAGGGCTTGGGAGCGTAACCGCATGGCCGGAAAAAGAGAGGGGCTTTTTCTTTTACTCATTTGTTTTCTTTGCAATTGCCGCCCTTTTTGTATATCTTTTCAGGCAAAACTTCTCAAGGCATGCCTCAGGCGGGGGATACGACTAAAGCTTCTATTTTTTATATCTTCATTGAGTAACCTATTTGGGTATTTTTATGTCTATTTCGCCAATTGAGCAAAGATACGCAACCGAGATGAATTCTCTTTTTGAGGAAAAGGCAAAGCTTGATGGCTGGATGCGGGTGGAGGTTGCGCTTGCAAGGGCGCACGCAAAGCTTGGGCATATTCCAAAAAACTCTGCCGATGAAATAGAAGCAGCCGCCTCAAAGGTGCAGCTCTCCAGAGTGCTTGAGATAGAAAACGAAATACACCACGACCTTATGGCAATGGTGCGCGCCCTATCTGAAAATTGCGGCGAATCCGGCAAATTCGTGCACCTTGGGGCAACAAGCTATGATATAGAGGACACCGCGCTTGCCCTCACAATGCGCGACGCGGGCGGACTGCTGCGCTCGCGCATCATCGGCTTGCAGGAAATTTTGGGAAGGCTTGCAAAAGAGAAAAAATCTCTTGTATGCGTCGGGCGCACGCACGGGCAGCATGCCGTGCCAACAACTTATGGGATGAAATTCGCACTTATTTACGAGGCGCTTGAGAGGCAGGTGGCTTTGCTTGATAATGCAATAAGGCAAATCTCTGCCGGGAAAATGAGCGGCGCGGTAGGCACCATGGCAACCTTTGGCAAAGACGCTTTCAAACTGCAGGAGATTGTAATGGAAGAGCTCGGGCTTGAGAGCGCCCCAATCACCACACAGGTGATAGGGCGCGAGAGGCACGCGCAAATGCTTTTTGTTATCGCAAGCATTGCCTCAATTTTAGACAAGCTTGCAAAAGATATCCGCAACCTCTCGCGAAACGAAATACTGGAAGTTGCCGAAGGGTTTGCAAAAAAACAAGTAGGCTCCTCCACAATGCCGCAAAAGAGAAACCCCCACAAATGCGAGAGAATATGCTCTCTTGCCCGCCTTGTGCGCGCCAACTGCTCTGTGGCGCTTGAGAACATCCCTCTTGAGCATGAGAGGGATTTGACAAATTCAGCAAACGAGCGCTTCATAATTCCCCAGTCATTTATTTTGTGTGATTATATGCTAAAGCAAACTTCTCTTGTGCTTGAAAGCCTTGAATTTTTTGAAGCCAACATAAAAAAGAACCTTGAAATGGGAGGGGGCGCCATACTTGCCGAGAGGGCGATGATGGCTTTGGCTGAAAAAGGAATGGGGAGGCAGGAGGCGCACGAGCTTGTGCGCACAATCGCAAAAGAGGCCGCAAAAGAGGGCAAGCCCCTCAAAGAGGCGCTGGCGCAAAACAAAAAGGCAAGCGATTTGCTTGATGAAAAAGAGCTTGAGAAAATATTTGATTATTCCACCTACACCGGCAAGGCAGAGGAGATAGTGAAAAAAATAATAAAATAATAATCAAGCATGCAAAAGAAAGCGGAAGAAAAAATAAAATAAGCAAAAATAGGAAAAAATATCTTCGGTGAAAAAGCAAGCTTGAGAAAAAATAAAAAAGGCAGGCGGGAAAAAATAAAATTTGAAGTGTTGTTTGGCTGTTGATGCATATGATATCTGAAAATGACCCGAAAATTTGGGAACTTTATAAAAAAGAAATGGCGCGGCAGGAGGGGGGCATCCAGCTTATTGCATCCGAAAATTATGCCTCCCCCGACGTGATGGCGGCAAGCGGGGGAATTCTTACAAACAAATATTCCGAAGGATACCCCGGCAAGCGCTATTACGGGGGAAATGAATTTGTTGACTCAATAGAAACTATTGCAATAGAGAGGGCGAAAAAGCTTTTTGGCGCAGAGCATGCAAACGTGCAGCCCCATTCCGGCTCCTCCGCGAATATGGCGGCATATTACGCACTTCTTGAGAGGGGAGACAAGCTGATGGGCTTAAGCCTTGATGAGGGAGGGCACCTTACCCACGGGCTGCCGGTGAATTTTTCAGGCAAATACTATGAAATAATTCCCTATCACCTGAATGCGCAGACGCACCTTCTTGATTATGATTCAATAGCCGAAATTGCGGACGAGCAGCAGCCAAAAATGATAATTGCAGGCTACACAATGTATTCGCGCACCATAGATTTTGCAAAATTTCGCAAAATCGCCGATTCTGTAGGCGCAAAGCTTCTTGTTGACATGTCGCATATCGCAGGGCTTATCGCAGGCGGGGCGCACCCGAACCCTGCCCCTTACGCGGATGTAATAACTTCCACAACCCACAAAACATTGCGAGGGCCCCGCGGAGCAATAATTCTCTCTCAGGAGCAGTATGCAAAGCAAATAGACCGGGCAATTTTTCCGGGGCTGCAGGGGGGGCCGTTTGAAAACCAGATAATGGCGCGCGCTGTCGCATTTAACGAGGCGCTCCAGCCCTCTTTTTCGGATTATGCGGCGCAAATAGTAAAAAACGCAAAAGCGCTTGCCTCGGCATTAACCGACTTGGGGCTTGTGCTTGTAACAGGGGGAACCGACAACCACCTCATGCTCCTTGACGTGCGAAATCGGGGGCTTACAGGCAAAGAAGCGCAATTGGCGCTTGATGGGGCGGGAATCACATGCAATAAAAATACTGTGCCAAACGACCCGCAAAGCCCGTTTATAACATCCGGAATCCGCCTTGGCACTCCGGCACTCACCACCCGCGGCATGAAGGAGGGTGAGATGCAAAAAATAGCGCATCTAATAGATGATGTCCTCAAAAACAGCACAAGCGCGGAAGCAAAGAGCAAAGTGAAAAAAGAGGCGCTTGCATTAACCGCGCAATTTCCAATATACAAAAATTTGCGCGATTAAATTTATTCCCAAGCCCTGCTCAAGCAAAAAGCAGAAAAATTTTCAGGGCTTGCAAAGCCGTGCAAAAATTAACCCGGCGGGCTTGAAAAAGGGCGAACATGAAAGGCAAATGGTTTTATTGCCCGCCTAAAAAATACTCTCGGAGGTTTTATATTTGGCAAAGCTTTTGGACGGAAAAGAGGCGTCCTCAAAATGGCTTGAGGACATCAAAAAGCAGGCATCTTTGCTGCAGCCCAAGCCAAAGCTTGTAATAATAAACTCCGGGGACGATGCCGCCTCGCAAATATATGTGCGCAACAAGGTGCGCGCATGCAAGGAGTGCGGCGTCTCTTGCGAGCTTTTGCATTACCCGGCAAGCGCATCTACTGCCGAACTTCTCTCAAAAATAAAAGAGCTTAACAAAGACGCCTCTGTTTCCGGAATGATAGTGCAGCTTCCCCTCCCCTCCCGGGTTGATGTGCAGGCATTGCAGGAGGCGATAGAGCCGCTAAAGGACGCGGACGGATTCACGCCCGAAAACCAGCGCCTTCTTGAAGAGGGAAAGCCCCGCCTTGTTGCCGCAACTCCCGCAGGCGTCATGCGCCTTCTTGAGCACTATAATTTGGATGTAACTGGAAAAAATTGCGTTGTAATGGGGCGCTCAAAAATAGTGGGGAAGCCGCTCGCGGCTCTTTTGAGAAACGCGGGCGCAAAGGTGGAAGTGGTGCACTCAAAAACCGAAAATCCCGCCTCAATAACATCAAAAGCCGACTTTCTTTTCATAGCCATAGGAAAGCCGAGATTAGTAGGCGCTTCCATGGTAAAAGAGGGCGCCGTGGTGATTGACATAGGAATGAACCGCGACGAGAACGGGAAGGTATGCGGGGATGCCGACTTTGAGGAAGTGAAAAAAAAGGCATCCTGCATAACTCCTGTGCCCGGAGGGGTGGGGAAAATGACGGTCGCCTCCCTTCTCGCAAATACGCTAAAGGCATACAAAATGCAAAATAAAATTCAAACGCAATAAAAGCAAATCCAAAAAAAGCAGCCGTGAAAAATTTTAATAAAAATAAAACCACAAGCAAAATTCAAACACGGGCTAAAAAAATATCCGGCGGGCTTGCAAAAGTTTGGGGAATTTTTAAACGGTGTTTATTTTGAATTCAAATTCATATTCCGGCGCATGCGAAAAACTCTCGCAAATCTCAATGTTTGGCTCAAAGCCGGGGCTGCAGAGAATAAGCAAGCTTCTCTCCCTTCTTGGCAGCCCGCAGGAAAAAACAAAATGCGTCCTTGTCGGCGGAACAAACGGGAAAGGTTCCACCGCAATTTTTCTCTCCTCAATAATCTCCGCTTCCGGAAAAAAATGCGCCCTTTTTCTCTCGCCGCACATATTTTCAATCCGCGAGCGCATTCAGGTAAACGGGCAAAATATAAGCGAGGAAAAATTTGCAAAACTTTTTTTTGAGGTTTATTCAAAATGCGCCGAATTTGAAAAAGAGGATGCGCCCACCTTTTTTGAATTAATAACGGCAATGGCATTTTTGCATTTTGCAAAAGAGGGGTGCGATTTTGCAGTAATGGAAGTTGGCATGGGGGGGCGGCTTGACGCCACAAACGCGTGCGAGCCTATTCTTTCAATAATAACAAGCATTTCCCTTGAGCACACCGCCCACCTCGGAAATTCCATAAAAAAAATAGCGTTTGAAAAGGCGGGGGCAATTCGCCCCGGCGCGCCTGTTATATGCGGCGCAAAAGGGGAGGCAAAAGAGGAAATAAAAAAGCTTGCAAATGCGAGGGGAGCAAAATTTATAGACGCGCATGATTATTTCTCCCCAATTCAAAAAAATACGGAAAAAGGCGCCCGCAAAAATTTCGGGGAGGGGGCAAAATTTTCCCTCACATTTCCGCAAGCGGGCAGCTCATGCATCCTGCGCCTCAGCACGCAAGGGGATTTTCAGGTGCAAAATGCCGCAATGGCGGCAATAGCCGCGGATATCCTTCAAATTCCGCAAGCAGAAATTCTTAACGCAATAACAAGCGCAAAAATTCCGGCGCGCTGGCAGCAACTCTCAAATCCACCCAAAACAATAATCGACTGCGCCCACAATTTGGGCGCATTTGGGCAAATTCTCCCCGAAATAAAAAAAGAATTTTGCGCCCCACAAGGAGCGCGCGCGCTAATTTTCGGGGCAATGAAAGACAAGGAATGGAAAAAAGAGCTTGAAATTATTTTACCATATTTTGACTTTATAATTTTGCCCCGCCTTCCCTTCAGGAGGGCGGCGGATGCGGGTGAGATAAAAAATTTCATTATTGCCAAATCCAACAAGAAAACAAGAGCGCAAAATATATGCTGGGCGGACGGGAAAATAAAAATTATTGTTTGCGATGCAAATGAGGCATTAAGCAGCGCAAAAAAATCCGCGGGCGCAAAGGGAAAAATCCTGTGCATCGGTTCAATATACTTGCTGCAGCACATTCTCTCGGAAGAGAAATTAGGCATAATAGGATAGGGCAGCCCGCTTCGGCAATTGCTGTTTTAAATATGGACTGCCCAATCTTTAAGCATGGACAAGGATTCGGTTCGCAGGCAAAGCATGCTGGGGAGAAAAGAGCGCATCCTCTCATTTGGCGCAGAGGAAAACTCGACTATATTGCGCCACCTTCTGCAAATACCCCGATTCGTGAGAGCAAAAACAATTATGCTCTATATTTCAAAGCCGGATGAGGCGGATACGCGCCACCTTTTTTTGCATCTTCTAGCCGAGGGGAAAAAAGTTGTTTTGCCGCGCACCAGCATAGCCGAGAGGGCGATAACCCCGTATTATGTAAAAAGCGATAGCGAGCTTGAGCCATCCTCTTTCGGGGTGATGGAGCCGCGCATTGAGTGCAAAATTTGCCCGACTGAAGAAATTGACGCGATAATAATTCCGGGCGTGGCATTTGATGAAAAATGCAACCGCCTCGGATACGGCTTTGGCTTTTATGACAGGTTTCTCAAAGGGGCAAAGGGCGTGAAAATAGGAATATGCACCGACGCTCAAATTTACCCCTCAATCCCTATCGAGCCGCACGATGTTCCTATGGGTTATGTCGTGAGCGAGAAGAGAATAATCAAAAGACAAACCTCGGCATAAACCGCGCGCGAGGCGGCGCAAATCCCAATCAAATTTTCTTAGCCGGCATTTTTTATTTTGTTTATGCCAATTTTTGCCTGGCTGCTTTTGCCAAAAAAACATATTTTGCAAACGGTTAGCTTTATTTTATTGCGCATGCAATTATCTATATGGAATTGCCAATAGTTATTCTTGCATCCGGAAGGGGCTCAAATTTTGAGGCAATAGCAAACGCAATAAAGGAAAAAAGGTGCGATGCGAAAATTCTTGCCCTCATTTCCGACAACCCGGGCGCAAAAGCGCTTGAAATCGCAAAAAAGCAGGAAATTCCTTCCCATGTTTTTGAGAGGAAAAATTTCTCCTCCTCAGAGGAATTTGACGATGCTCTTTTTTCAGCAGTTGAAGAATATTCGCCCCAGCTAATAGTATTAGCAGGGTATATGAGAATAATTCGCTCAAAAAAAGTGTTTGAAAAATATAAAAACAAAATAATAAACATCCACCCGTCCCTTCTTCCAAAATACCCCGGCGCGCACGCGCAAAAGGACGCCTTTGATGCGGGGGAAAAAGAGAGCGGGCTTACAATACACATAGTTGACGAATCCCTTGACGGGGGGCCCATTATCTATCAGGAAAAGATAAATATTTCAGATTGCAAATCCGCCGCCGGGGTTTCAGAAAAAATTCTAAAAAGAGAGCATATGGCATACCCCGCAGTAATAGATAAAATCTCAAAAGGCATCATAAAACTTGAATAAATTATTCTCATGTATATTTTTTCTATACTTTAATATATTTTTAATATACTTTTTGTATCTCATTATTATACAGTTATATACTTAAATTATACTTCTTATATTTCTTTCATATACAATAATATATTAAAAATATACATTTTGTATATTATTTTAATACAAACATTTACTTCTAATATACTTAATATATATTTTTTCAATACAAATGTATATATTCTTACATTATTCGTATATCTTAAATATACACTTTGTACATTTTTAAAATACAAACGTATGTATCTCACTTATATTTTGTATATTTAAATTAAACAGATGTATATAAATTCTGTGCTTCCTGATAATTCTGGCACCCCGTAGAATCTTATGCAGGGTTCTCATGCCTTGTTCACCTCTTTGAATGTTTTTATCACT
>PFCD01000017.1:23319-24274 GCA_002778455.1 Candidatus Micrarchaeota archaeon CG10_big_fil_rev_8_21_14_0_10_45_29
ACTTTTGTTTTGTGGTGCATTTTTCGCTGGAACGCCTGAGCTGGCGTTTCCAGCTCATCAAGATTCAGGGACATGTGGGGCTTAATCTCATTATGCCATGAAACAACCTCATCAACAGTTGAGAAATCATGCCTCCTCTCAATCCTGGTTTTTATCTCACCGAAGATTCTCTCAACCTTGCCGCATGTCTGGGGATGGTTTACTCTTGCAAGAATATGGTTAATGCCATTTGCCTCCAGGAACAGTTGGAATGCATTCTTGCTGCTTGGCTTGCCCTTTTTGCTTGAGGCATAAAATTGCACATCATGCCCGGTAAGCATGGCTTTGGGCCTGCCATGCGTGGAAATTGCCTCTTTGAGAACTTTGATAGAATTCTCAGAGGTTGCACTATCAAAGAGCCCCCAACCAGCTATGAGCCTTGAGGCGTCATCAAGGATTACAATAAGCCACTTGCCCCTGAATAAGCTCCAATCAGTTTGCCATAGGGAAAGAGAATGCTTTCTCTGCCACCTCACCCATTTCTTCCTATTGCGCCTCTTTGAGAGCATGCATACCATCCCTGCGCTCTTTAGCAGGGAATATACCTTACAGTGTGATATTTTTATCCCCTCTTTTTGGAGCATCTTTGCAATAATCCGGTCGTTTGCTTTTGTTTCAAGCCTCTTTTGGATGACTGCCCTTGCATGCCTCATGGGGATTTGTTTTGCAGGCCTGCCGGGAGGCTTGCTCTGGGCAAGCCTCTTTCTGATTTTATAGTAGCTTAAGCCTGCAAATTGCCGTATGTGCCTGTAGAATGTGGATTTGCTCGCCTTGGCAAGCTTTCTTATTTGCAGGGCAGAGAGCTCCCCTTCCCGGTGCTGCCTCACCAGAAAGGAGATTTTTCTTAGGGATAACATGCCTTTTTCAGGGAGAATAAACTTTATCCGCTTTATCGAGGTGTCATAATTTCGAGGAA
>PFCD01000001.1:0-120110 GCA_002778455.1 Candidatus Micrarchaeota archaeon CG10_big_fil_rev_8_21_14_0_10_45_29
CTCAATGGATATCTTTTCGGCAACTATCGCTCTTGTTGTTGCGTTTTTCGCCGGTTTTATAGGCTCCACCGCGGGGGGCGCAGGGCTTATTTCTGTGCCGATATTAATATTTCTCGGATTGCCTGCGCATATCGCGGTGGCAACCTCCCGTTTCGGCTCGCTTGGCGTCACCTCAACAGGCATCTACAGTTTTCATCAGGGCAAAAAGGTGGATTTTCGCCTCGGTACCCGTGCTGCGGTTTTGGGGATAATAGGCTCGTTTTTCGGAGCCGGCTTTTTGCTTGCAATCCCTTCAGGCATTTTGGAAAAAATAATAGCCTTCTTTCTTTTTATCTCGCTTTTTTTTATGTACAAAAACCGCGGCTTTGGCATAAAAAAGGAAAAGAAAAAAGGCAAAACAGCTAAAGCTCTTGGCTATGCCTCATTTCTTTTCATAGGGTTTTTGGGCGGCTTTGTGGGCGGGGTGGTGGGAATACTCTCCTCATACGTGCTAATACTTGTGTTTGGGCAAACCTTTTTGGAAAGCTCAGGCACCCGTAAAATATACGGGCTTGCCATCGGGCTGACATCAACCTCAGTATTCGCGCTTGCCGGAGTGATTGACTGGGGATTCGGGCTTTTGATGCTTCCGGCATTTGTGGCTGGCACGCATTTCGGGGTAAAGTATGCTCTCTCAAGAGGGGAGGGGTGGGTGAAGGCGCTGTTCGCTGTCGTGGTGGCTGTGTCTGCAATAGCGCTTCTGGTTTCCTAAAAAATTTATTCGGGCTTGGCAGGTGCAGCCAGCCCAACTGGTCTGTCGCACCCCCAAGCCCTCTGCCCACTTAGTTCGCTACGGGCTTGGCAGGATTTGAACCCACAACCTGCTGGTCCGAAGCCAGCCGCTCTATCCAAGTTGAGCTACAAGCCCATAATTCTACTTTGCTATTGTTTGCTTTTATTCATAAGCCAGCCGCTCTATCGCCAAGCCACAAGGATTGGCGAGACTTGCCCCGCAAGCCAGCCGCTCTATCGCCAGCCCGAAGGGTTGGCGAATTGCCGACCAAAAAGGGCGGCATCTTCCAAGTTGAGCTACAAGCCCATAATTTGCAGATTAAACTTATCTCCTATTGCTTATTATTTATATGCAAAGCTTTAAATACACAAATATATCATATTTAACACATGGTATACATGCTAAGAAACGTAATAACAAAAGATTTAAAGCCCGCAAAAATGGCAAAGATTGGCGCGATGTTTGCGCAAAGCATCACAACAAAAGAAAAGGATTCCCACTCAATCAAAGCTCTGGCATTATATGTTGAGGGAAACCTTGCAGCCGCAAAGCCGGAGCTTGAAACAATAAAGCGCGGGCACGAGGTAACTCTTGTGGGGTGGGCAAGATTCGGCGCAGACAACATGAATATGGAGCAAAAAGCAAATATTCTTGAGTGGAGCGCTAATCTCTCTTTCACAGAGTCAATGCTTCTTGACATTGCAGAGGCGCCAAACTTGCTGCAAATTTATGACAATCTCAAATTCTCATTAAACTGCTATGATGCCTTAAGCCACCTGAAAGGGATAGGGGTGGAGTGGAAAGAGACGGCAGTAAAAAAGGCAAAAACAATCTATTCGATAACAAAGGATTTTGCGCTTGCGGCAAACTTTGATGAAAACCATCTGCTTTTGGGAAAAAGCGTTAATTACCCCGCTTTCATAAATAACCTGCTCTCCCCGCCCGAAAACTAAATTTTTCCCTCATTGCTACATTTATATATTCTAAGCAAGTGTTTTTTGCATGCAAAGAGGGCATAATATCTCGCGCTCAATGAATATGCAAAGGGCAATGGCAACCATGCAATCGGTAAAAGAGGATGAGGCGCTCTGGCCCTCATTGCTGGTTTTTCTGGGAACATTTATGATGCTCTCAACCTTTGTTTTCTACCCTGTTGAGGCAATAGCAATTATTTCATTAATATGCGCCGCAATTGCATACAAGCGCCCCAATTATGCCATAATTCTCTCACTTTTTCTAGCAATGCCTGCAATTGCATACCAATCAGCCGCCCTTACATGGATTTACTGCTTAGTATTCTTGCTAATAATCATTTTAATGGAAAAATTCTCAGAATTTTTCTCATATTATAATACGGCAATACCTATTTTGCAAATAGCAATATTTGCCCCCTTCACCCAAATTCCATTTGCAGGAGTGCTCACAGTAATATCTCTCACATTAGGCGCATTATATTTGGGCTCAAAGCGCTCGCTAGCAATTTCCATCCCTTCAGTATTTTTCATCCTGCTTCTCTCCACATTATGGATGTCTCAAAATTCGGCATACCTCTCACTTCCGGCATTAAAGCAATTTGCCCCCCAATCTGCAGAGCTTCTCATGAAAAGCCCGCAGCTAATGCTTGGAAAAATAATTCCCACAGGCATTTTCTCAATAATTTCCATGTTTACATTAGAGGCTGCAACAGGCGCGATAGCAATAATTGGAAAAATATTTTCAAACACCGCTCTATTGCTTCTAAACGGCGCGCTTATAGTGCAGGCAGCCGGATGGGCTGCAGCGCTATTTCTGGCAGGAATGCTGCCCTCAAAGCTAAAGGGAAAAAAATATGTTCAAGGAATCTCCTCATGCGCCATGCTAATAGCGCCTGCATCCTCATTTGCATATTCGATAATGTTCTCCCTTCCCCTGCAGCCAATGCTTTTGGCATATGCAGCAATCGCAATAGGCATCTCCTTTGCCCTTGATACGGCAAAAATAAACCTCTCAAGAGAGGCAGATATCTCACGCGGGGAGAGGCAAAAGCGATTTGGAAAATTCGGGCTTGAGGACATCTCAGGCTCCGGGCTGTCGCTAAAAGATGTCGGCGGATACCAGGATGTAAAAGACGAGCTAATAGACGCAATAGCCACCCCGTTAGAGCAAAAGGCTTTGGCAGGTGCATATAACTTAAAGCCAACTTCAGGAATCCTTCTTTTCGGGCCGCCCGGAACCGGAAAAACAATGATAATAAAAGCGCTTGCAGGCGAGCTTAATATGGGTTTTTATTATGTAAAATGCTCAGACATACTCTCCTCATGGGTGGGCGAGAGCGAGAGAAATGTTGCAGAGCTTTTTCAGAACGCAAGAAAAAATTCCCCATGCATACTTTTCTTTGATGAAATGGATGCGCTTGCAAGAAAGAGAGACAGGCACACATCTGATGATGTAGGCCCCCGCGTGCTCAGCGTGCTTCTCTCTGAAATGGACGGCTTCAAAAAAAGCCTCAAGCACCCGGTAATTGTAATAGGGGCAACCAACGCGCCGGATAATTTAGACCCTGCAATAATGCGCCCAGGGCGCCTTGACAAAATAATATATATGCATTTGCCTGATGCAAAAGCAAGAGTTGCCATTTTAAAGGCAAAATCAAAAGGGCTTCCTCTCTCAGATGATGTGGACTTTGCACAGCTTGCAAAGGCAAGCGAGCGCTTCTCGGGCGCGGATTTGGCAAATGTATTAAATGAGGCAGTGCGCTTGGCAGCAAGGGAGGCAAGGGCAAAAAATAAGGTAATAGATATTTCTCAGCGCCACCTTCTTCTGGTAATGAGAAGGATAAAGCCATCCTCCCGCCTCTCCGACCTGGCAAAATACGAGCAATTCAAGCTTGACTTTGAGAGGCGGGTAGTTGATGAGGAAGAGCCGCAAGAGAAAAAAAGCATTCGCCTAAAGGATGTTATAGGCTTGCCTGATGCAAAACGGGCAATAAAAGAGGCAATAGAAATACCTTTATTGCACGAGGAGCTTATGGCAGAATATTCCCTTGCCCCGATAAAAGGAATTCTTTTATTCGGGCCCCCCGGCTGCGGAAAAACAATGCTTGTAAGAGCCGCCTCAAATGACATAAAGGCAACATTTCTCACCCTTTCCGGCTCTGACATATTTGCAAGAGGGTATACAGAGGCGCAAAATATAATCCATGAAACCTTTATGCGCGCTCGCGAGCAGGCGCCGGCAGTCATTTTTATTGATGAAATAGAAGCTCTTGCACCATCGCGCGAGCGCCTCTCCTCTCCTGTGCTAACACAGCTTTTGCAGGAAATAGACGGAGTATCTGAGCTAAAGGGGGTTGTGTTGGTGGGCGCCACAAACAAGCCCTCATATATAGATGCCGCCCTGCTGCGCCCGGGGCGCTTTGACAAGGCTATATATATAGCATCGCCTTCCCAGCCTGCGCGCGAGCATATCTTTAAGCAGCAGCTCGGCTCCCTCTCCCCAACCCTTGCATTCTCAAAATTCGCGCAATTGAGCGAGGGCTTCTCTGGCGCAGACATCGTATCTGTTTGCGCTGAGGCAAAGATGGGGGCGGTGAGGGAGAGAATAGCCGGAAAGAGGGCAAAAGTAACAAGCGAGGATGTGTTAAGGGTTATAAAAGGGCGCAAGCCATCGATTACTGATGAGGATTTATTCGAATATGTGGCATTTTTGGAAAAATATGGGGAAAGAAAGTAAAAAAAGGCGGTTGTGTATATAAGTATGGGGAAGTGTTTTTACGCTCTTTTTTCCCTTGATTTTATGACGTAAAAGCATTTGAAATATTATAGTTTTTCGAATATACTGACGTGAAAATATGGTGAAATCTCATATATTGCATTTTCTAATAACCGAAATTCGTCTAGTGCCCCTATACTTTTCAGTCAATCAACGCAATTTAAACTTTTATTTATAAATTAAAGTTTAAACAAGCTCTAAAGATTTATATATGTTGCACATTTCAAACTTCTTATTCCTATGAATAGGTCCCATGCCAGGGGCCTCGAGGATGGGGTATAGGAAAGTATGGGGTTTGCAAAATGTTTGTCGCCGATAATATTTATGCAAATAATACCCCTAGAAACTCAGGCGGCAAACGAGAAAAAAACAATACGAAAGTATTGAGGTGAAATACAATGAAAGGTGTGAACGCATCAAGAATCGCAGCGTTGGCAGCTGGTGCTATACTGCTTGGTTCTTCGGCAATCGCAGCAGGCGTAATGTACGAAAACGTCGAGCTTGTGAATCCGAACGGGCAGCCAACAGCTAAAATCGTTGTCGGTTCAAACGCAGCAGTATCAGACGGTATTGCTGCAGCGAACATTGCATCCGTCTTGGCAAACTATGCTTACAAGAGTTCAACTCTGTCAGCAGAGCTTAGCGGAGATGCAACATGTTCTACAACTGGAGAGGTAAGCGGAGCAGGAACCTGCGCGGTATCTGATAAGAAAGCAACTATTGAGATAACGCTGCCAGGAGTGCTTGCAAACGCGTACCAATTCAAGACCCTAATACATGACGCAATTGACAAAACATTGGGCAACAGGATTACATCCCTATCTGAGGACAAGTATGACAACACAATAACGCTGTCAGACACCTCACAGATTCTCTCGCCACTAAGAGGAAGCACTGCTTCAAACACGCAGTACCTTTACAGAATCGGAGAGACTCAATATCAGGGATTTGCCCTAAAGTCTATCTCAGACCCACAGGCAAGCTCTGAGTTTGCATACACAGAAGAGCAGGGATTCTGGGTTGGCTCATCGTCTGACCCGGGAAGCGCAGTTTACTACGACTCCGGAACCTCATACAGGAACATTGTCGCAAAGCCAAACATCATTGCCTACAACGTAAGGTTTATCGGCAACGACTATGGTGTCCCGGTTTGCACTGGAAACATTGCAACATCTGGAAACTGGACTTCCTGCACAGCGACTTCTGACAGGACAGACAACCACAGGATGCACATTTGGTTCCTTGGCGAGGAGTGGGTTATTTCATCAATGACCGAGCCCTCAACAGAGGACCTGAACAACACCGTGGGCGCCAAGGCGGGCGGAAAGATTAAGCTTGCCAAGGAAGCCAAGTACGACATTATCAATGTCGGAGGCGTAATTGACGGAGGAGACTTCAAGATTCGCCTTGCGGACATTTCAGTCGCAACCGGTGCCTCAAACGAGCACCCTGCGATTATTGACGTGCTTGACGCCAACGACGCGGTTATCGGCCAGATTCAGGTAAGCCCTGCGACCACATACACCTTTACCCAGTCCTCGACTGGCAAATCAATAAAGGTGCACGTGTACAGGACAGCGCCTGGTTTCACTTTGAGCGCAAAGTGGGCAGAGATTGCGGTATACACAGATGAGATTACCCTTGAGGACGGCAAGAGATACAACAACGCCGCCTCGGATGACACAAACTGGAAGTATATCAAAACATCTTTGCTTTGGAAGAACCGAGACGGCTCCTCAACAGACGGCCGCGCAGACTCATTGCGTGAAATCGTCCTATATGTGGATGATATGTCATCCTACATGTCAGGCAGCGACAACCGCATGGTCTCTGGGGACTCGATTCCGTTCCCGAAGGCAAACACAATCTACACATTGACATACAATGGGCTTGACCTTGAATCAGCAGATTATGCAACTACTTCATTATCTGTGGACTCAAGAAGCCTAAATATTGGAAATGTGTTAAACTGCAACACAAAGAATGCGTCTTACGAAACAAACTTCATCAAGGTGAGGTCTGATACGTCAAACGCATTTGGAGGCACCACAGATGTTCTTGGAAACGACCGAGTTGAAGAATTCTTTATTGACCCGGCCGGCAACTTTACCATGAACGGCACAGATCAGTCGCCATCAGTTGCAACAATCAATGCTGCGAACTGGTCGTCACAGGTCTTCTGGATGCCCTCTGGTTGTGACTACTACAAGATGAACAAGGTCTTTGGGCCTGCTGAAGCGGAGTTGGGAAACCTCTCCAACATCAACACAACCATCTTGACAACCTTTGCAAACACAACTGCCGCTGTGAAGTTTGACTCTGCTGGTGCAGACTCTGGTGCCTACGGAGCAATCCGCTGGTACTTTGTCAGCAACAACGTATCAAACACCACAATGACAACAACTCCGACCTATGGCTCAACCCAGTTGTCTGGAAGCGTAGTTGGAGAGATTGTATTGCAGGAGGATGCAGGCAAGAGGAACGCAACTTCGCACTACCCAGTGCTGACAAGGTTCCCTGTATACAAGGATGCCTCTTCAACCTCTTTCTGGAGGTTTAAGACACAGGATTCCACAACTGCTGTTGCATACTACAGCGGAATCAACGATTCTGACATAGTAACGCCAACAGCTGTGAAGTTCGCATCCTCGTATGAGCTGCCCCTATACACTGACCGCGGCACGAAAGTGACCGGAGTCAGCCTGTCGGGCGTAGACCTGCAGGTAGCAAAGAAGGTGGGCCAGCCAACCTTTACTTTCACCTTTGCTGATGAGGAACTAGCTTCCTCAGGGCAGATTTGGGAAGCAGAGGAAGGTGATGAGAAGACCATCTCCGGCGGAATTAAGCTCAAGCTTAAATCCATAACCGAGACAGTCGGCTCATGTGTTGCCAGCACCGCATCAGGCGCAATGCCTGCGTGCACAGTGAACCTTGACGGCGTATCCGCGCGCGTAATGCCCAACAATGTTGCATCTGTTGAGGTCGTAGAGCCATACGACATCAGGCAGGCAAGCAGCATGGTCATAACAGACTCTGAGGCAGGAAGCGCAGGAGGCGTTGTGATTACAGTAGGAGGCCCGGTGGTCAACTCTGTAACCGCAAGCGTTCTTCAGGATGCAGCTGTTGACTTTGACACAAACTCAGTTTATGTCAAGGCGTTCGGCTCCAAGATTGTTGTTGCAGGCAGAGATGCAAGCGACACAATGGTGGCAGCCCAGCAGTTCATCGACGCACTGCAGAAGAACTAAGTTGTTTCCAATTTTCAGGGGGAAACCCCTGAAACCCTATTTTTTTATTTTTCTTTTACCCTTAATTTTATCTTTAATTAGTTTATCTCTCTTTTTGCGTTTTGCAATTTAAAATCAAAAGCTATTTAAATTCACGTTGCACAATTTTTTACATGCGACCGGTATATTATCTTATCCTTGGCTTGTTTTTCCTCTGCACAATGCAGGGTGTATTTGCTCTAAACGAATATTTGTATGAAAATGAGGATGCCTCCAGCGTGAGCCAGCAAGCTCTCTCAACAGGCGGGGGCGCGGAGCATATCCTCTATTCCCTTGACGGCGTGCCTACAATGATAACGGCGGACGGCGTGCCTGTGCAGGACGAGGGGGAAATAAAGGCATTATTGCAAAAGCATTACTCAAACGCGCTGATGCCCTCTGAGGCAGAATGGGCGGAAGTAAAGGCATTGGCGCTGAAATTCAATGATTCACGAAACACCTTTATGTCCCGTTACGGCAGAGGGGCGGAGGAGCTGTGCCTGCAATACACCGGGCTTGCACTGCGCCCATGCGATAATTTGCAATCATGCACAGAAACCGCAAGCATGGTATGCGCCCTTGGCGCACCGGGCTGTTATTCTGAGGTGCTGGCTCCCCTCTATGTCGAATATATGGAGCAGGTAAGGGCTTTAAACGAGAATTCAGGCACCCTTTTCTCTGCAATAAGCGGTTTTTCATCAGGCAATTTGGCCTCCTCTATAGAGAATATGAAAGCAAGCGCTGAGAAGATGCGCTCCGCGCAAAAAATAATAGATAAAAGCACACTGCGCTTCCCTGAAGGCGAATACTGCGCGGACTGCATTGGCGTCTGCCCATCATCACACTTTGATTATAATGCAATGGATGAGTTTGAGGCAAAGCTTGATGCCATAAAGGCGCGCACAGCCCCGATAGCAGAGCTTGGGGCAACCGCCCGCTCAATACATGACAACACTTACTTGCGTGTAAATTACAAAACAGGCACCGCGCTCCTAAAGGTATGGGGCCCGAAATGGGGAGAATTTTCAGCCAAAAATGCCGAGCTGAAAAAGAGCGCGGACGAGGCGGCCGTATATTCCTCTGATTCTGCCTTTAAGGCAAGCTATTTGCAATTTGACAAGCTATGGACAGGGATGCAAAACCGCATGGCAACACGAAATTTCACGGGTGTGGAAACAGACATGGGCTCTTTGGAATCCCTTGCCAATAAAATGGATGCGCTTGCAAAGGAGGCATCTGCCCCCTACACTGCGGCGCTTGATGCAAAAAACGACGCAACAGATGCGATAATATATGCCAGATGGTCTGTAAGGGAAAACGATGCCGCCTCGGTGGAGGCATACAATGCGTTTGCAAAGCAAAAAAACGGCCTTGATTCAAGCTTCTTGCCCCCTACAAGCAACGCAAAATACGCCGAATTTGCAACAGAATACGCCTCTCTTGCAACTGATGTGCGCGCGTTTGCGCACTCGCAAAAGCAAATTAGCGAGGCAATAGGCAACACAGGGGAGGCATTCGGGCAGACATCAATAAATGCGGTATTTAGCCTAACTGACGCGCTTGCAATTATGCCTGCCTCGCAAAAGGCGCAGGTTGCCCCAATAATTCCGCCGGCGGCTTTGCTTGCAGTGGATTTGGCAGCCATCTCCCTGGCGCTTGTGGTGTTTGTGCTTGCAATAATAAAATTCAAGCCACTCTTCAAGAAGCGCTCTGTTTTGGGTGCATGGGTGGCGCTTTTGTTTGTGTTTATCTTTTTGCTTGGCATCGGCTCTGTCGGAATGTTTATAGTAATAGACAATTCCGCGCAATCCGGCACTTTGGATGATTTTGTTTATATTCTTGAGCACTCGCCCTCCGTGTATACTGCAATAGATGAGGCAGGCGCAAACTCCGCCTCCCTTGAGGCAATGCTCGCATGCTCTGGCACAATAAAAAGCCAGGCAAAAGCAGAGTGGGAAGGGATTGAGGTTTACACAATGCGCTACTCGGGCAACTCATGCACCCTCTCCGGCGAGAGAATGAGCTATGACGAGTGCCTTTCGCAAGCAGGCGCCTCCCCGATGTTCCAGCTTCACTATAGTGCAGAGAGCCACAACCCCAAATTCTATACCATCTACCAAAAGGTTGCAGACCTTTACGGGGACGCGGCATATTACAACCGCTGTGAAATAGGGGAAGTGCTTCACTAATTTTTTTATCTTTTTTTATCTTTATCTTCTTATTTTATTTTCTTAAGCCCTATTTTTTTACAGCTGATGATTTTTTCAAGTCAATTCTTTTATAAACTTTAAATCCCTTTTTCTTTTATGGAAAAACATTCAAAAGAGGCATTGCCAAAAAAAAGCGGACTCTCAAAAAACATGAAAATAGGGCTTACTTTGGGCGCATTTGCAGCCGTATTAATTATCGCATTCTTTATGCTTTCAGGCGGAGAGGACAATGTGGGGGCATTCACGGATTATCTTTACAACTCCCCTAAAAGCGCAATAATAATGGATTTAAGGGGCTCTCCCGGCGGGCAGGCAAATTCTAACATTTTGCAATGCGGGGTAAATTTAATTTCAGGCGGATTTTTCGCATCCGAGAATAAGGATTTGCTTGTTTATGCGTGTGACGAGAAAGGATGCATGGCTGCAAACACCAGCATATCAGATGATGAAACTTCTTCTCTTTCCGGCGAAGCAGCAACTGAAAACAAAACAATTGATGCATCAGGCAACAGCACCATGGAAGAAAAAGCAGAGCCGCAATATATCTCATTTGACCAGGCGCTCTATAACATGCGCTCACGCGCCTACTTTCACATATTATACGGAGAGGGAAAAAAGGAGTTTTTCCCGAATCATGTGGAAGTTTTTATGAATGAAACAACAGACCCCGCAAACTGCGATTTGAAAATAAGGTAATCTTCTTTTTAAAAAAATATTTTGCGCCCAAAAAAGGGCGCTTTTATTGATTTTTCGCCAGTTCCACCGACTTTTCTTCCACTGCCTTTTCTATTTCGCCCATTCTTTTCTCTGTGAGGGGCAGATTCTTCATAATCTCAAGCTGGGGGGTATCTGAGCATTTGTTGATAAATTCTTTTGCAACCTTGGACAGCTTCTTTTCCCTGACTTTCTCATTTTCAAAACACCTGTAAAGTTTTGGATTTAAATCTGTGCCATATACAAATTCCATCAAGGTTCCAACCGCGTTTTTTTGCGCGTCTGGCAATTTTAATATGTTCGCCCTTGCAGCATCCTGCATCTTCCCTAATTTCCTTATGCTTTTTACCGCCATACCAGTGCACCTCATACTCTTATTGCCTCAAAAAAGATAAAAAGCAGAGCAACCCCGCAAATTTAAAAATCTCTCACCCAAGAAAATATGCCTTTCCCTATTTATACCTCAAAAACGCGCCTATGCCGTAAAAGCTTTGAAAAAATTGCGCGCCCTCGCTGGTTTCTGTAGATACCATCTCAATTTTTGTGCCGGATGCATCAGCCAATTCTATTAAATTATCCTGCAAATCATGCTCGCTTAGCACAATTATCTTCCTTCCATGCGCATCAACTTTTGGCAATTGCTCTCCCGCGCGCAAATTCATATATTTCTCCTCATCATCAATTTTTACATGATATCTTTTCCACGCAAGCCCCTCTGATATGAGAAGGGTTGATGCCTGTTTGCTCTCAAGCGCTTTTCTCACATTTGCCTCACCGTAAGTTGCAAGCCCGCCGGAAACAACTTCCTTGATAAATTTGTCAATTATCTCTTTCTCAACAATTGCCTGCTGATTCTCTATGATTTTGCTTGATTGCGCCATCACTTCCCTAAGCCCGTGCTCGTCAGTATAGCCCGTATCAAGCACTCCGAGCACCTTTATCTGGTAATTGTATGGCTTCATTTTTGCAAAATCATGCTTTGCAGGGCCCGGCCCCCCGATTATTACCCCTTTTACAGTATTTACAAAATACCTGTCCATGGCTTCCCCTATTCTTTTGTAATAATATTCTATGCTCTCCTCTATGAGCCTGGCATATCGCGCCGCAGACTGCCCTCCTTTGCGAATTTTCGCGTGCGCCGTGGAATTGAGCCTTTGCAAAATTTTGATATTAGTGCCCCGCAAAAGCGCAATAGTGCACTCGCGCCCGTCAAGCACTACAAGCCCGTAAGAATCCTTTATGTCAAGCATCTGCTCAAGCGGCTCCAAAAAAAACTTAGAGTCGCACCTGTAAGTCTGAATTTTTAGAGGCTCCGGGGGGAAAATAGTAAATAGCTGTATATCTGTTTTTGAGGGGTTGTCCGAGACATTGCCGCAAAATATGGCAATTCCGGATTCGGGCGCATTATGCCCGTAAGTTTTGAGATGGTGTATTATTCTCTCAAGCGCATCCATTACGCTCTTTCTTGTGCCCTTTGATTTTATGTTTGATGCCTGCCCTGCCTCCTCTTTTAATTTGTTTGAGGTTGCATGCACCTGCGCGCCGGATGGCATATACACTGAGATAAGCTCTGTGCCGCTTCCTCTCATCTCTTTTAGGTGGTGAAGCTGCTTTTTTAGAAGATACATATTTCTTTTTCGCTCAGCCTCATCCTCTTTTTTTTGCTGCATTAAAATTTCACCTTATATACACTACTTATGAAAATGGCATTTTTTATAATGGTAGCTACAGGAAGAATTCGACTTTGCCGGTGCTCATGGAATAATATGCTCCCACTATTTTGAGCTTTTTCTCATCCATAATTCGCTTTATTATCCTGCTTTTTTTAGGTATTGCTTTTACTGTCTCTTTTACATTATCCACTATGCACTTTGTAACATCATAGCTGTCTTTCTCTGCCGTCGGAGCAATAGCTTTTACGATGCTGCTTATATGCCCCTCATCGCTCTTTCCTTTGCACCCGCATGTGGCGCCAACCGCGCCGCATCCCTCATGCCCCATCACAACAAGCAGAGGGGTATGCAAATGCGCCGCACCATACTCAAGCGAGCCTAAGGTAATATCATCATCTGCAAGGTTTCCTGCATTTTTTACGGTAAATATCTCCCCCAAATTTGCGTCAAATATATAATTTGCAATTATCCTTGAGTCCGCGCACGCAAGCACCGTAACAAAAGGGTGCTGCCCGGAAATAAGCTCCATCCTTCTTGCGGTGTAATCCTTTTTTGAGGGGGAATTTTTCACAAACCTCCCGTTCCCCTCCTTTAGTTTTTTCAAAGATTCATCAGAATTCATAAATGCCACCTCTTTTATGTTTCGGCTTCGAATATATTAACCTTTTTGGGCCGCGGCTGTTTTTTCCTATGGTGCCATTTTCCACTCAAGGCAACTATTAAGCCCAAGGTCCTGCACCTCTTGCCTTGTGAAAAGATTCTCGTCTGTGAGGTAATAATCTTTTCGTGAATCATTTTTGAGTTTTTGCGGGGATTTTGGAGACTTTTTCGGCAATTTGGTATATTGCCCGGTGTAAAAGTTTTCCATTCTTACTATTATCTCTATCTGCCCCTCAAGCCCCATCTTTTCAATCCATTCCTTATACTGCGCAAGCTTTCTTCTCGCAGCCTCCTCAATTATAAGATTATTTATTTTCTCAGAGGAAAACTCTTCCCGGTATCCGTCTCCGAAATATGTGTAAAGCCTCCCATAAATGTCTTTGGCCGCAGGCATGAGAATAAACTGCGAATCTGATGCCTGTTCAAGCACCCCTGAGTCAATTCCCCTTCTTATCACCGCCCGCATCTTCTCCCGGTTGTCAATAAAAGTTTCAAATAAAAATTGCACAAGCGCCCTGTTTCCGCCTGTGCCGTGTTTGGTGGCGCCATTTGCCCGGTCTTGCAGGAATTCATCAAGCTCATCCACAAGAAACTGAGGCAAATACTCCTTTAGCACATTCACAGTCGTCACCGGCCCGCTTCCCCTGCGTATTTCTTGCATAAGGTTGCAGAAAAACTTGATGCTTCTTGTGTATTCTGAAAATCCCCCCTTATCATGCTCCAAATCATTTTGCAATATCTGCCAAAACCTCTCAAAACTTCTGTGTATTTGGTGCGCCGCACTCAAAAATCCGCATTGGTAATGGGGGGAAAATACAATCTGCTTCAAGCCCTCCTCTCCAACAAGATGGGCAAATTCAAACTCTGTTAAAAATGCCGCCAAAACTTTCACGTCTCCCTCTTGCCGCGAATCATCGCATACGCATGTCTGGAATGACTTTTTAACTTCATTCACTAGCTTTATGTCCTTCCAATTTTGCTCATACCAGAGGCTGTTTTGTGCACTGTCGATAAGCAGGGCGTATTTCCAAACCTTGCACGCCTTTTTATACCATCCATTTTCGTTCCCATCCTGATTTTTCTCCCTCATCTGCGCCTTTATTTCTTCCCTTAGCTCGTTCCATGGGGCATATCCCTCGCAGTTTGCGGGGGTTTGAAGTTTTTCAATAAGCCCCCCTTCCCTATGCGCGATACTCATTATCTCCTCAAGTTCGGCATCACTTGCAGAAAGAAGGTTTCTAAGCTTTACAAACCTCCCTTTTTCATCAGTTGTTTTTATCCAGTCGGAAAACTTTATGGGCATTTTTTTGCTTCCATCTAGATTATCCTTCTCGCTGACTACCATCAGCCCGCCGGTAGCCTCATCAAACACGGTGCAAAGCATCCTGTATTTTGTGGTGCCTCCGTGGGCAGTATCGCTAATCTTAAGATGATCTGCATAATCTATATTCCCGACAATCCCTGCCAAATGCCTTTTGAAGCTTAAGCGATGCCCTGTTGCCCTCCTCTTTGCCCTGTCAAAATCCCCTTCTCCCCCTTTTGAGCATTCTGCAAAAATTATGTATGGCGCCTGTGGCAAATTCGCGTGCTGGGCATGCTCAAGAAGGTAAAGTGCGTCTGCAATCTCATTTGCAACCTCAATCCCGGAACTCTCATTGCAAAGAACTGATGAGTTGTGTGTGCACTGTATATCCTCATAATCTTTTGGGGTGGTAAGTTTTGCAAAAGTGCCGCCAAGGCTAATTCCATTTTCAACAATCCGTTTTCCCCCTCCAAGAAGGTCTGCCCAATTAATATCATCTGAGCCAAGTATTTCCTGCGCGCAAGCCTGGTCCACACTCATGCTTTTGTAATTTTTTATTCTTGCAGGGTATTGCGCCCTCTCAATTTCCTGCCCTATCTTCTCGTCGCTGCATCCTGATTTTCTTGCCTCTCTCACAAATTCGGCCTGCATTTTTATGTTTTTTGTCCTATCCTGCTCAAAAATTTCATAAGAAGAATTTAATCCGTTTTTTTGGGCAATCCTCTCAAGAATAGCCGCAACATTGGCGCTGCGCGCCTCAGGATGCAAAATATCCCTCGCATTAAAAGCATTGCCTGTTTTTCCAATTTTGCGGTTAAATATTTTCCACATAAATTTGCCCCTTTCATCTCCTCGTATGTTATAATATATGGATAAACATATATTTAAACCCATCTCTTTTAAACCCCTGCCCCTCCCTGTGCCTGCCATTAACCTTTATTGGGCATGGGAACTCTTCAGGCAAAATTTTTGCCTCAAAGCAAAAACCGCCCTTTCACAATTTTCTTCTGGCGGCTAAAGCAATGTAAAATTATTTATGCCTGCCAAACCCTTAAATTCCTTTCCTGCCACCCAATTCTGAAATTTTCACGCCTAAAAATATTATGCACACAAAAAATATCCCGCCAACAAAAATATTTGCAAGCTTATTTTCCATAATCCCCCTCTCCTCCACCTGCACGCTTATAGGGCTGCTTGAAATCCTTTGCGCAACACGCAGCATCCCCTCCTCCATCGACGCCCCAAGCGAGAGAACCCCGTATCCTTCGCTTATTGAGCGGTTTTCTCCGGAGGCAGAATATGCTCCATATATTCCCTGCGACTGGTAGGTGCGCCCCCATAAAGTGGAAAATTCCTCTTTCATAAGTGCTTTAGTGTAATTTTCAATATCAGGCAAATCCTTTGCACTCTCGGATTCCTGCGTCCCTCTTGCATATGAAATATCATAAATTGCAGCCAGATATTTCCCTTTTTGCATAGAGGAATTTGCAAGAGAGAGGTGGTGCATGGCATCCGCATCAGGCAAAAAAGAGTTGCCAATTTCTTTTTGCGCCTGTTCAAGCATATCCTGCGCAAGGGGCGCCAAAGCACTTTGGTTTATTCTCTCCCCCCTCTCCTCTTTTGCCTGCCTTTTTATATAATACGCAGCTTCGCACCAACCTTTTGCATAATACACCTCGCGCAAAGCCAAATATTTCCCTTCCTGTGAATCCAGCCCATTCTCTATTTTTTTTATTTCATCAAGCTTTTCTTCTGCCCACGCAACCCTTGCATCCGCACCAGCAACCCACTCAAAATTCTTCTCTGTTGGCTCAACTTCGGGCTGGGAGGCAAGGCACCCTTCCACATCCAAAATCTCTTTTTGCAAATCCAGCTTTTGCGGCGGAATTGAGAGAAACGCCGCATCAATTTGTGATAAAAATGCGTTGTTGGCAGCAGTATAAGCATAGCCCATATCTATTATTTTCCCATTTTTCTCAAATTCCTGCTCAAAATATGATGCATACTCTGCCAAAGCCCCTTCTCTCTGCATTATTATTTTTGCATATAATTGGGAGTTTATTCCTTTTGCAACTTCGGCAAATTTTGTATCCAGCAAATTCATTTCCCTTCGCGGCAAGTTTGGCGCAATTTCTTTTGCTTCAAGCTCAAATTTTTGTGAAAATTTTTCCCCTTCTTTAGAGGTTGCAACATCATATGCCTCTTTTAGCGTCTTTGCCTCAAAAGGCGCAATATCATACTTTTCCCCAAGCTTTGAGAGCAAAATATTATCATATATTTGCTGTTTTGGAGTAATTATTATGTGCATTCCGCTTCTTGCGCTTGCCTGCGCCTTGTCAATTATTCCTCCCACTGCTCCCGCCATTCCCCCAGGCAAAATTTCCCCTGTAATGGCAACATCATGGCGCAATTCTTTTGCCTCAAGCGCGGCAGTTAATGCAACAGCCATGGCAACCCCCGCAGAAGGGCCGTCCACCGCAGGAGTATTCCCGTCATCAAAGAACGAGAAATACACATCGCATTTTTCCCTCTCCCCCCCTGAAAGCAAAAACGCCTGCCTCACAGCCTCCTCTTGCGAGAGCTGAGTGGATATTCCCACAGCAGGGCTTATTTGCGTAAAAACCTTGCCGCTTCCAGGGAGGGTGTGCACACTAACATTAAGAAGCCCTCCCTCCTGCCCGCTAACAACCGCAGGCACAGGCACTGTGGCAAATGCCTCCTGGCACGCAAAAGAGAAAGACGCCAAAATAGAGAGCATAATTGCCGCAAGCATTATTTTTTGCATATTTGTAAAATAGGGGTTGTGCATTTAATAATAATCCCCCAAATCCCTCCCTAAACCGCAGGGGGGACTTGCCGTCCCCCCTTCAGTTTTAGGTTCTCTGAAGTGCTCCGCACTTCTGAACCCCAAGACGCTTCGCGTCTTGTAGGGTTTAATCCTGATTCCCCCCTGCCGCAAGGCAAAATTCCTTCAGGCATTTTTTGCAGAGGTTTTTTTAGGCAAAATGCAGTTTTTTGATTAAAATAAGCTCTTTTTGGCGCAAACTCTCCCTGCATAGCATTTAAAAATTTCCATCAACAATGTATTTTCGAGTTATATGGTGTGGAAAAGCATAATCAGCTTTCTAAAGAAGCTTCTTTTCAGAAAGAAAAACGTCAAGCTCGGCTTTTATGGCAGTACCAATGTCGGCAAAACCACGCTTGCAAACCGCATGGCGGTTGATTTGGTGGGGGATGCAGTCGGCTCAGTTTCCCCTGTGCCTCATGAAACCCGCGCAGTTATCAGCAAAGAGCAGGTAGAGCTTCGCACAGGCGGCTACTCTCTTGTAATGAATATTTTGGATATGCCCGGAATTGCAGTAAAAGTGGATTACCGGGACTTTATGGAATACGGGCTTGGCAAAAAAGAGGCGCAAACGCGCGCAAAAGAGGCAACACGCGGCATAGTGGAGGCAATAAAATACCTCGAGGACGTGGATGCGGCGCTAGTAGTGGTGGATTCCACCGAAGACCCGTATAACCAGATTAACATTACTTTGCTTGGCAATTTGGAGGCAAAGAATATTCCTTTTGTAATAGTTGCAAACAAGATAGATTTGCCGGGCGCAAACACAAAAAGAGTGCGCGAGGTTTTCCCGCATTACCCTGTAGTTGAGGTATCTGCAGCTACGGGGGAGAATATGGAAAATTTGTATGACGAGCTTGCAATACATCTACTTTAGAAGGAGCCACCAGCATATCACAAGCTTGCCCCTTTCTAAACCTCCCGCATGTCACAAGCTTTCGCACACATAGTTCGCGATTACTCGCTCGCTATATGTGCTCACTCCCTTCTGCTTATATACTTTTATTTGCAACATATTTGCATGCACATCTGCTTAAAATGCGGAAGAGCCGCCCAATCCGTCGATGAAATAACCGAAGGCTGCACCTGCGGCTCAAAGGTGTTTGTATTCAAAAGGGAGGCAAAGCCCATAAAGGCAAACCCGCCGGCAACTCCCCCTGCAAAAGAGAATCATCCTGCAGAAGATAAAATTCAAATAGCAGAAAATGCAAAAAAACCCGCAGAAGGCATGCAAAAATCCCCTGAAGAAGCCCCTTCTGAAGACAAGCCTGCCTCTCCCCTTAAACACCCTGAAAACCCTGTTTCAAAAGATTCTTTATCTCCGGCAAGCAACATTTATCCTCCTCTCGCGGCAAAGGATGAGCCAAAAAAAGCCCCTTCTTCTGTCGCATCCGCAATTTTGAGCGAGGAGCCAATTGATGACGAGCCGGGATATGATTATTCTGAAGTTTGGCTTTCCAAAGGCGCGAAAATATCTGCAGCCGAGCCCGGTTCCCAGGTGGAAAACATAAAGCAGGTAAGAAGCGGCGTATTTGAGGTTGATTTGCTGGGAGTAAAGTCAGGCCCCTTGGTAGTAAAGGATGAGGACGGGGTATATTATGTGCGCCTTCCCTTCTCCCAGCCCCAGCTCTCGGATGATGGAAAACTTTAGAAAAAATAATAAATAAACTTCTTTCACGCCCAATTTTTGTTATGCGCCAAAAAATTTCTTTCCACTACACATCAAAAAGAATTTCAATTATGCATTCTCCTTCTCTTTCCTCAACTTTTGCGCCATGATGCGTAACTGCCTTTATGTCGTCCTCTCTTTGCGCCCTCTCACCCATAACAACCGCCTTTATTTTAAGGGGCTTTTGGGAAAATTCAATTATTTTTATTTTTGAAGGCAATATCCCCCTAATCTCGCTCTCTGACAAAACGGATGAGAGAAAATAAACCGCCAATTCCTTCTTATTTGAGGCGCTCTCCTCTATTTCAAACTCCTTATCTGTTTTTGCGCCTTTTCCCCCAAGCACCTCAAACATTGCCAATGCCGCCTGCTCCAGCGCCTGTGGGAATTCCTCGCCCCATGCGCGCACCGCTATGTCTGCGGTGTGGTTAACAAATTCATATCCTGCCTTTTTCATAAGATAACTATCCTTTTCAAATTTAAAAAACAGCCTGCATAAAAAATTTCTTAAAATAAAATAATAAGGGGTTTAATCCCCCTTTCTCTCGCCCAGCATTTTATCAAGCATAAGAAGGGCAGAAATATTTCCTTTCGCCATCTCAAGCTTTTTTACAATATCCCGGGTGCTTTTTTCCTCCTCTATCTGCTCATTCACAAACCAGTCCAAAAATGACAATGCTTCCGGGTCATTGTGCTTGTTTGCCAAATCCACCAATTCATGTATGCATTTTGTAATATATTTCTCATGCTCATACGCCGCTTCAAATACTCCCAGCGGAGTATTGGGCGCCGCCTTTGGCTTATCTATTTTCTCAAACGCAATTTTTGCATTCCTGTCCGCCAAGTGAGTATAAAATTTCATGGCATGCTCAAGCTCCTCATCCCCCTGCACGCGAAGCCATTTTGCCATTCCCTTCAAATCCATCGCCTCGCACTGCGCCGAGAGAGCCAAATAAATATATGCCGATTCGTTTTCTTTTCCCATTTGCTCGTTGAACGCCTTTTGCATTATTGTTTTCATTTCCATATTAACACCTTTTAGTTTAGATAAACACCGCTTTTGTGCTTATAAAATTAACCCAAGCCCTTAATGAGAATGAAATATGCCCAACAGGACAATTTTTAACCTGCATCTGCCCTGTTTTGCATATGCTTGAATTGCTTGCAAAAATATTTCCCCTCGCTCTCGCATCCGCCGCATCCCCCATAATACTTGCGCTCTGCATAACTTTGCTCTCAAAAAAGAATTTTTCCGCCCTTGGCGCATTTTTTGCAGGAAGCTTAATATCTGCCGCAATTTTGGCAGTTTTAGGGATATTTTTTGCCGCAGGAGACGGGCAAATCGCAATAGCGCTTGGCTTCTCTCCCTACTCAATCGACTTGGCTTTGGGAATAATATTTTTTGCATTCGGCGCAAAAACATTTTTCACAAAGCCCTCAGAAGAAAAATCTCCTGCCCGCAAAAAAAGCTTCGGATTTGTAAAATGGATAGCAATAGGATTTTTTGCAAACATCACAAATTTTGACGCGGCTCTTCTAAATATAACCGCAATAAGGGAAATATTCAATTCCGCGGTTTCCTCTGCCTCAAAAATAGGGCTTTTAGCATTTTGCGACATTTTCCTTCTCTCACCCATTTTGCTTCCCGCAATAATTTACGCGGTTGCCCCCTCAAAAGCGCAAAAAATTCTCTCTCCATTAGGCAAATTCATGGAAAAATATGCAAATTATATTGTAGGGGTAATTTTCCTTGCGTTCGGCGTGTATTTGGCACTAAAAGGAATCTGAAGCCTCAAGCAGCCCCGCAGCCATATCTTTTCTCTCTTTTTTTGAAAATTTTTGCAAATAAGGCACCAAATTTTGCATCTCCTCATCATCCATGTACCCTCTCTCATAATAGCCCTCCAATATCATCCTTGAGAGGGCCGGCGCCTCCACATCTGCAAAAAGCTCTTTGTTAATTATAAAATCAAGCAAAATATTCCCTCTCTCATCAACCGGGCGTATCACCACTGCAATTTCCCCTGCATAAATGTGCAGCAGCCCGTCTTCCTGCTCAACAAGGTAAGGGACGTTGCCAAGCCGAATTACCATAAGCTCCCTGTTTTTTAGCCGCATCAATTTTTTTATGCAATAATCTGAAACTGCCGGGAGGTTTGCCTGCTGCAGCCGTTTTAGAAATTCCTCTTTAGTTTGCGCAGAGCCGAACAAATATTCCGGCTCGCCCTCAATACTCACCTTCCCCTCGCTTAAAATATCCAGCCACACAATAACCTTCTTTGCCGCCTCCAAAAGCTCTTTTTCCTTATGCAAATAACTGCTATTGCAAAATTTGTTAAAGCCAAGCGCCTTCAAAGAAGGCATTTTTGCCTCAAGAAATGAGAGAACTATTAAAGAGTGGAATTTTTCAGGAAGCTTTTCCAAAATTGAGTTTAATCCGGCTATCTTGCGGTAATTGGGGGTTTCCTCCCTTATCCCTTTTGCAATTCTTTTCGCAATCTTTGAATATATCTCATCTGTTTTAAGGCACTCGTTTTTGGACACTATGTTATAAAGAAATTTCAGAGCCATAGGGAGGGATTCTATTTCAAGCGCTTCCATCACAAGCTTTGGCTTCTGCCTATCCGGAAATGCCTGCATCATTTTGAATAATTTATCCACAAACTCATTTATTTTCAAGAGCCCCTCCTCATTTCTGGGGCGAACTACCCTCTCTTTTAGAACAATTTTTCCATCTACGTTTTCAAGAATCATTTGCTCGCACTCAATGATGCTTTTTGCCATTGTGTGGCTTTCTTTGAGAAGATAAACTATTTTTTCTCTCGCATCCCTTAGCATTTGGGGGGTTTTGAGGCAATTCTTGTCGCAAATATATTCAATAAGCCCCAAATTGGAATTTTTTTTGAAAAAGTCGGCAACCGTGCCGGGCTTTCCTTTCAATTCTGCAAGAGTTTTTGGTTCAGCCATTGTTAATTAATGGCTCTAAAATGTAATAAATGGATATGCCTTTGGCATTTTGCATGTTTTATATATTCTTGCACTCAAAATAGTTTAACCTTGATACACGGGGTCCGCTTGCCCTTTGGGCAAGGTCCCCACAAAATACTTGCGCATTTTGGGGCCAGCTTGACTTGCGGGTCAAGTCCCCCAAATCGCTTGTGCGTTTTGGGGTCGTGGCGTGAGCATCGTCGGCAATGCCCGCTTAACTTGTTTTTTGGCGCAAAAATGCAGAATTTGGCATTTGATATCCATTACACACTATTGTAATAATTATAATTATGCGTTTCCATATTATTACGATGGTAACCTCTATTGGCATGGGTTTGACTAATGACTGCAACCTAAACTGTCCACATTGTTATTCCCGCCCGTTGAAAAAAAGCAGCATCACTCTGCCCCAAATAGAAAACATAATCAAGAAATATCCGGGGGTAAGGGATATAAATCTGGGCACCGGGGAAAGCATCCTGAACCCATCCTTTAGAAAAATAACCGGTTATATTCTTTCAAAGGGCATACATCTAGGGCTGACCTCAAATGGAAAAACAGTAAACGATATGGATATGGAACTCTTGATGAGCTTACACGATGTAGACATATCACTTGATTATACAACTGAAAAAAAGCACGATGCATGGAGGGGTTTGAGCGGCACATTCAAAGGGGCGTTGAAAGCAATAGAGCGGTGCAAAGAGGCCGGGATAACTACTTCGATAGCGATGGCTTTGATGAATATAAACTACAAGGAGCTGCCAAAATTCAAAAAACTTCTTGATAAGTTTGACTGTTGTTTGCGAATAAACATATACAAACCAGTCGGGAAAAACAACTTTTCATTATCATACTCTCAATTCTGGGATTCAATAAAGCAGATGGCCGACCATTTTTTTCTAAAGAGCTGTTCCGAGCCCGTATTGGCGCTGATTGTCCCGGATATGGTGATACGAAGATCTCCTTGTGGGGCTTCAATTCGGATTCATCCGGATCTGACAGAAACATCCTGTGTATATGTAAATGGTGAAAAAGTAAGCAGGAATGAGTTCAACAGCTTAAAAATGAAGCTTCCGATTGCATGCAAAAGTTGCAGAGTCATGCTGCAGTGCGGGGGAGGATGCCTCGGAAGAAGGATACTTGAAAATCGAGTGAATAAACCCGACAAGTACTGCCCGATTCCGCTTAAACTTGAAGTACCAACCATAACATTCACATATCATCCGGAAAGAGGGGACTTTATCCACGCAGGTTATCTCTGCACTATTATTCTAAGGTAGTTTTATGTTATATAAAGGCAGCACGGTTTCAACAAATAACACTATCAACATATTTAGCAACGACAGAAAGGTCATCAATTTTTTGAAGTCCAGCCAGTTTAACCAAGAGTTCATCCCATCCTATTCTTTCAGTGAGAAAACAGTGAAAATGCCAGCACATTCCTTGTTTGTGGAAACCATATCCGAAGGGAAAGAGATGTTTAAAACAAGGAAGGGCGAATCACGTATACAGGCATCGGAAAAAAATCTCTATCTCCCAGACATCACATTTTTTCTCCTTTCCCTCTTCTCCAGAATACAATTGGAAAATAATAGCCTGGTAATGCATTCATGCGCCCTTGATTACAAATCCAAGGGTTTTTTAATTATTGGCGGGCGCGGCGATGGAAAAAAAGAACTGGCACTCGTGGCTGCGATAAACGGGGCGAAGGTAGCTTCTTGTGAGAATAGCGTGCTGTGCATGGCAAAAGACGGGCATCCCTATGTTATTGACGGGACCAACCTGATGCATGTCGACTCTTCCCAGGTTCTTGATAAAGAGGCAGCAGAAAAACTGCGCACCCAAGACGAAAAACAGGTTATATCTGCGGAAGACTTCAAGAAACTGGGCATAAAACAGATAAAAACCACAAAAATTGACTATGTGTTTTATGCGAAAATCCTGCCTAGAAGCGATATATCGGTCATAAAACCTCTTTCATGGCCAGACAACTTACTGAGACTTTATGGGAACACAGCTACATATCTATCGGGTGCAAACAATATATTCATATCAAACTCCAGGCCATTTCCAAATCTAGATAACAAAAGACTCAGGCAATCGAGGCTGGCTGTCGCGAAGAATATTTGTAATCATACTCTCCATTTTGAGATTTGTGGAGAACCGCAAAAAGCAATAGAGTTCATGGATTCGCTCTCCGGGAGTTGTTGAATTTGGGATCAGGACATATGCAGCAGAAACAAAGTTTTGCAATAGTCGGCGGGCAAGTCTTGAGAGGAAATGGCTTCAACCGTGCAGATGTGCTCGTGGAGAATGGTCTCATAAAAGGAATAGGCAATTACAGGAGTACACAGAACAAAATTGACGCTGCTTCGTGTTTCGTACTTCCGGGGTTCATAAACACGCATGCCCACCTTGGAGAAACAATATTCAGGGATGCTGTTAAATTCTCGAACTTAAACGATTATATCGAAAAAACCGAGAAAATAAATGCGCTGCTAAGCGGCAAAAGCAAGCTTCTGCGTGAAATTTCTGGCTCCAACACAATGCTTGAATTCATTCATTCAGGAATCACAACTATCTGCGCGGGAAGATGCGCCCAAGAGTGCGAATCGGCAGGTCTTAGGTCGTTTTCCGGATACATGCTCATGCAAAGCAAAAAGTTGCAGAAATATTTCACAAATTTTGAGTCGGAATTCAAGAATTTCATCACCGAAATCAACAATACCTTGCTCTCAAAGCCATTTCTTTTTCTTCACTCTCTGACATATTCAACTAGTGGAATGATAAATTTGGCAAGGAGATTAATCCAAGAGAGAGGCATTCCGCTGATGGTGCATGTGGCTGAAACCCTTGAAGAAGAAACGCGTGTAAAAGAGGAAACTGGGGTGAGTTCGGTAAAGTTTCTTGAGAATAATGGCCTCATTACGAACTCTACGCTGTTAGTGCATTGCTGCAATATTTCAGATAAAGACATGGGAATAATAAAGCGGAGAGGAGCCACAATCGTTTTGTGCCCCACGTCTAATGTGAGGTTGAATAACCAAATCCCGCCATTTGATAAGATGCTGAAGCAGGGAATCAATCTCTGCATTGCCACTGATGGTCTTGCTACTGCTCTTTCAAAAAATATCCTCTGCGAGTGCTTATTTCTGAAAAAGGAATTTAAAAGAGTAGAATCTTTCAACTGGATGAATCTGATTACTACCAATCCAGCCAGAAGCTTGGGAATCCGCAGCGGAAGCATGTATGAGGGGAGCAGTGCGGATATTGTCATTTTTGGGCCGGATAAGGCAGCAAATGCCAAGAAAATAAAGAGAGATGATATAATAGATTTCGTTTCGATGCTGGAAGTCAGAGATGTCATCTGTGCCGGAAAGGAGGTTATGCGAAACGGGGAGGTAACCACTATTGACGAAAAAAAGATACATGCTTCATTTAATGCTCTCAACCGCTCCATAAAAGATTTGGAAACCCAAGCTTAAGGTTTTTTCGCCACAATCAGCACATATACCGGTATATTGGAAATATCCTCCTCAAGCCTCAGATTTCTGTGTATCCACTCCAACTCATTTTGATGCAAGGGCTTTTTGTTGAAGACAGATATCTCAAATCCCGTTGATTTCAGCAGATCTTCATATTCGGCATGGTTGAGTGGGAAATGCGTCTCCTTGTATTCCATCTGAATATCCAACCTGTCTTTTTTAGTTACATACTCTGCTAAGAGATCAAAAGAAACAGAATATTTTGTTTTGCCTGTCTTCTCAAAAAAATATTTCTTGTACTCAAACTGCCTGGCAAATTTCACCAATCCCCCAAGTGCCGGAGAATCAGAAATTGTTATGTTTCCATAGTCCGAGCGCATCCCTTCCCAGATGATGGCAACTCCTCCTTTGGTCAGGTACGAATGCACATTCCTAAAGGTCTGATACACATCTGCATTGTTGGAGAACGAGACGATTTCATGCAGTGATGCGGGGAAGATTACATTGTTCACTTTAGACGCCAATTCTACCGGGCTCTGGGCGAGCGAGTTGTAGAATACGCAATTTGGAATATTCTTCCGTTTGGCAGCCGCTATCATCCTAGAATCTGCATCAATGCCGTATAGGGCGGCGTCCGGAAATGCATGTGACATTCGTTTCAGGACTTGGCCTGAGCCGCAACCAATCTCGAGTATAGGACCGTCGCCAATGTATCGAAAAAACTCCTCTTTTTTCCTAGCGTCTTTCCGAAGGGTCTGCATCAATTTTGAAAGGTCTATGTCGCTCCTATTTAGCTTCAAAGACTTCACCTATTGTTCTAACAATATTCTGAAGATTTGCCCTCAGAACAAAAATATCTGCCTTGGACACAATAGACTCTATTAAATTCATTCTATTGGCGGAAATTTCCATATTGTCAAAGGAAGGAAACTGGCGATTGAGTGTGATAACGACACCGGATGCCCCTCTGAGGTACGTTGATGTTTCTCTGGCTAGTAAGAGAGATGCCATGTCTTTGGATAGTTTGTTGAAAATGAGCGTCTTTGAATCATCCAGCAGAGAGATGAAGAATATGCTTGATATTTTCGGGGGGTTGGTTTGGTCCGGAGTCCATTTAAGGTCCAAGATTATCTTCCCTTTTTCAGTTTTTCCAATAATCAACGGCTCGATTATATCAAGAGTTTCCTTGTTCAGGCCGCTGTATATAGAAGGGCGAATTGACAGGTAATTTGTTCCAGCGAAAATGGCAGGGCCAGATTCCGCCGAACCAATTACGGTTTTGTCATTTGACAGAAAAGTATAGTTTCGAAGATATAAGTTCAAAAGGACCGTTGTCTTCCCGTTACCAGAGTCACCCAATAGGAGACCTGCATTCTCGTTCTTACCAAAAGCAGCTCCATGAGTTGTAAACTTCCGGTCTAAGCCATGCTGTTTTTCCAACAAAAACAATGCAAGATATACCAAATCAGGAAAATGGAGATTGTTGATCGGCGCCGAAAGGCGTATGGCTTTCTTTTGAAAGGAGAGTTTTTCCTTGCCGTCAAAATAACTCAGCGAATATTCCGCATTCGGCATCGGTTTTTTATTGAATCGGTATCCTGCAATAGATTCTTCTACAAACGGGTCTTTTTGAAAATAATTCTTGATGCGCGCGGAGTTTGTGTGTATGTTAATTTTTGAGTTCAAGGATGAAACGCTGAATGCAGCATGCAATCTAGGTTTGCGCATTATACTACCCTACACATATATTAACCGAGTATCTTAATAAAATAGTATGGGAAATTTCAAGGTTTTGATCACTGATTGGGGGAACACGTTGTGCAGCACCAGTGTGAATTATGAAAACATAGCCGAATCGGCAGCCGGAATATTTACCAAGAACGGCGTTCCAATGAGTGCCACGGACTATGCCAGGATTTCAAACGAGGTTAGACTTGAACTTCGAAAGGAACTGGCTGGGGACATCAAGCGCCACTCGCTTGGCATCCACGAGAAAAGAATCGCCACAAAACTCGGCAAGGAATTAACCGCAGAAGCGGCGGCAGCGATAGACCGGCAGATATTTGACGCCTACCTGCAGTACTGCCACCCAAGGGGCGGAGCCAAGCATTTCCTCGAGGAAATCCGGAAGGGAGGGTTAAAGGTCATCTTGGTATCAAATTCCAATTTATTCAAGTTAAGCAATGAAATCAGGAAAATCGGATTTGACAAGTATCTTGATGATGTCATATGCTCCGAGGCATGCGGTCACGAGAAATCGGAGGGAACCCCGTATCGCCTTGCCATGGAAAAAGCTTTTAAGAAAAAATGGGCTTCAAAGGCATCCGAATTTTTGGTCATCGGAGACCGTGAAGAAGAAGACGGTGCTGCCAGAAAATTAGGCATCAAAGTTGTTATCCTAAATAGCGCGTTGCCAAGTGAAGCAGAATTTGATAAAATACTGGGGGAGTTGTTGAGCGTATAATGTGTCTAAGCTATCTGAACCATAAATTTATACTGCATTTAACTCTATAGTTTATATATCTCATAGATAAATTAGTAATACGTGTCAAAGAGTGGTTGCTTAGTTCACTTAGTAAGGGCAAAGAGTGCCAAACCAACAAACAGGTTCTATCCTAATTTGGCTCTTCCTACACTTGCCTCAGTACTTAGGGATAAGTGCAAGGTAGAGATTCATGACCTTGGGCAGTCCGAAAGAGCTAAATATATTGAGCATGTGCAGAATACAAAACCGAAAGCAATAGGTTTCACTTCATTCATTGACGATTTTGGAGATGTTCTATCACTTGCTTCTGAATGCAAAAATGTTTCTGAAAATTCGTTTATCATTGTTGGGGGTCCCCACGTTTCGGTATTGGGGGGTTCGAATGCCACAATTTCAAAATTCATAGATTTTGCCGTAATTGGCGAGGGGGAAAACACCATATGCAAGTTAATTCAGATGCTTTCGGATTATGGAAACCCCCAAAAGACAGGCCAGACACATGTCGTGTGGTCCGAGAGTTTCTATAACCTCGAGTCTGCGCTTCCGCCAGCATGGGATTTGTATGACCGGACACCGTTTTTCCCGGTATTGCCGGTTGAAACTGCTAGGGGGTGCCCATATCTATGCAAATATTGCGGTGAAGGATGGATGTACGGGAAAAAAGTAAGAGCAAAGAATATTGAACAGGTCGTCAGAGAATTGAAAATCAATGTTGAGGAAATGGATGTAAGATTTTTCCGTTTCACAGATTCGGTGCTTAATTTTTCAAAAAAACGTTTTCTTGAGTTATGCAGGGCTTTTATCGACAGCAAACTGGAGATTCGTTGGAGTGCCTACGCCCGTTTCGAGACTATCGAGCCAAGTTTCCTAGCCATTGCAAAAGAATCTGGATGTGCATCCCTATTCTTCGGTATCGAAAGCGGCAGTGAAAACATCCTGAAAAATGTCAGGAAAAAACTAACAAGCACTGACCATATGCGCAAGGTGATCTCAACTGCCAAAGATATTGGTTTGCACACACATTGTAACTTCATAGTCGGTTTCCCCGATGAGAGCATCCACTCTGTCGGCGAATCCATGCGGCTAATCCGGGATATTAGCCCTGATTCAGTGCACATCAGCACCTTTTTTGTCGTTCCACAAACAGACATGCACATTAACTCTGAGAAATACGGCATACAATTCCTTGATCCGAATTGGATAAAAAACCAGCATCTATTTTTTGGCGATTCAACATATTCCTATTTCAGGCACCGTACTATGACACAAGATGATATCCGCATGTATTATTCCATCATGAGAAACGAGATAGAACAGATAGAATCGATATATTGGAACATGAAGGACCATGTGCTTCTGACTTGGCTATCTGCAGGTGGCAGTGAAACCGGATTGAAAAGGATATGGCGCAAACCTGAGCAGTATCTGAATGCATATGAATTAAAACATTTTGAAGCATTTAAAGAAAAAGATATTCGGAGAGTGGATGATGAGCAGAATAGCAAAAAAGTCATAACAGAATTAGCCCTGAGGTTCAGGTAATTTACAGCAGAACAGTATCACACCAATACCAATTGATGGCTTCCCTTGTTTTTGGCAAGAAAATGCATTAATTTGCATAAAGAATTATATTTCCCCAAGCAGCAATACTTGCATGGAAAAAGGGAGAAAAGCATTTGGAAAAGACAAGCTTGAGGAAACATTCAAGCATTTAGGGAAATCTCTCAAGCACCCTGTAAAGGCTTACCTGCTTGGCGGAGGGGCAATGTGCTTTCGCGACCAGAAGATTGCGACAAAAGACCTGGACCTTGTTTTCAACTCACAAAATGATTTCAATGAATTCGAGCTTGCCCTGAAAACCTGCGGCTATGCAGAGTCTGCTTTACTGGAGAAAGCCTATGAAGACATGAAGGCATCCGGCATATGGCAAAACAAGGAGGGCTTTCGCTTTGACCTTTTTGTGAAAATAGTGTGCAACGCCATTAGCCTCTCGCAAGGGATGCTCAAGCGCTCGGCGCCTCTCGCCAAATACGGCAAGCTTGACATTTGGATGGTTTCAAACGAAGATATTATACTCTTCAAGGGAATTACGGAAAGGCTGGATGACGCCAACGATATCGAAGCGATTATCCAAAGAGCCAACATTGACTGGAATATCATATTTCAGGAATGCACGAATCAAAGCAAGGCTCGTGCATGGTATGGTCCGCTCTATGACAAGCTCGCCGAAATGGAAAAGCGCAATATCCGCATCCCTATTCTCGGGCAATTGCTAAAGCTTGACAATATGGCAATAGTAAGGGAAGCTTTTGAGGAACAGATTCGCAAAGGGATGAGCCGCAAACAGGCAAGAGCCGCCTTAATAGGGAAAGACTTTACAAAAGAAGAGATTGATGAGGCTACCGGCTCGGATTAAGCGGTTCCTGCATCATCCCTCATCCTCTCATAAAATTCAGTTTTCTGCCTCACTTCATCAAGCGCCCCCTCAACCATATATTCTTTGGCAAAGTTTTTGAGCGCCCTTAAATTCAGCCCGTGTTTGTTTCTGGCAAAAAATATGGTTAGTACCGGCATGTCTGAATGCGATTTTAGCGTGGCTAAGAGCAGGGCATGAATAAAGCATTCCTCCAAGCTTAATCCCTTCTTCTCTTGATTAAGGTTGAAATAATAGTCATCATAAGTTGTCATGAGCGCCTCCAATCCTTTCTCGGCAAGCGCGCTTACTCCTGTTTTTGTGAAATATACGGGAACCTCTTTGGCATCTGTGCGCAAGACAACATTCTTTCGGACTCGGACGGATACATTGTGCCCTTTGGCTTTTTGCTGAATCAGCAATTGAAGATTGTCTGCATAAGCAGATGCAAATTCCTTAAGCAGGGGGTCGGATATTTTTACCTGCCCGCCTTTCCAAAAGAGAACTCCCGCGCCACACATTGCCTTGAGCGCTTTGTAAAGGGTGTTTCTTGAGCATCCTGCATCTTTGAGGATTTTCTCTGTCTGGGCGCCATCCGGGCATGAGATGAGAATATCCATCGCATATCCGCAAAGCCATTTCTCAATCCTGGCATTCGGGCGGGAGTCATAAAGAAGTTTGAAGCGCTGTGCATGGGATGCCATGGAAAGTTTGAGGATTTTTGCAGTGCCTGCCTTTTCGATGTCTATGATGCCTTTCTCTCTCAGGGTTGAGATGGTGCGGGAAACTGCGCTTGCCGCGCCCAGTTTTTTGGAAAGCTGGCTGGCGCTGGCGGGCTGGGCGCAGAGCTGGCAAAGAGCCAATATTTCTGTTTTTGATAATTTGATACTCATAGTAATATTATGTTAAGTAATAGAATATAAACTTAACTATTTTTGGTTATCTATACTAAACATAAGTTAAATATTGGTATTGGCATTACTTAAACATCAAATAACCGATATCTTCCGCAGGGGAACGACCTATGAATGTAGTCATGTTGCGCGCCTCGTAAGATTCAGCCAACTGCAGCGAGATGGCATAACCTTCTTTAACTTCATCCCCACAAATATTTTCTGCATGGGGTCGTTCCACGCCCCCGCGCAGGTGCGCACATATTTTAACACCTGCACTGAATAACAAAGCGTGGAGCGCGGGGTCGTGGCGTAACCTGGTAGCGCGGCAGGCTCCAGATTCCCTTCCGGGAAAAAGATACCTGCATGTGGGGGTCCAAATCCCTCCGATCCCATATGGGGAACCTCAGGGAAAACATTGTCCCCCTGAGGGTTTCACCCCCTATTTTCTAGCACTCATTGTTCTCTATTTTTTGCGCCTTGCAAATGCTGCAATGCCTGCCAATATGCCAAATGCCATAGTCGGCAAGGGGCACACGGCTGCAGCTGTAATATCGCTGCCCTCTGCCGCCTGCGCAAGCTTGCCCTTGGCAACATCTGCGGCAAGCTCATCCGCGCTCAGCTCGCCTGACATTGTTTTTTTTGCCACCATCGCCAAAACTTCCTGCTCAAGCGCTTTTGCATCTGTGAGAAGCCCCTCTATTTTGGATGCCTCAACAGGCTCTTTTGCCCTCAGCTTTATCGCATCATATTTTGCGCTAATCTCGCTGTCCGCAACCTTCTCTACAGGCAACTGCATCTCCTCCAGCATTTTCTCAATAGATGCAATGTTTTCCTCATGCTTTTTTGCCGCGGCAATTATTTCATCTCCTTGCGCAGAAATTTCATCATTTATCTGCAAAGCGGCATAAAATTTCCCTTCATTTGCTAATGCTATCGCCTCGTCTTTTTTCTGCCCAAACTCCCCATACTTTGCATTCAGGGAAGAATCAGAGAATTTTCCTGAAAGAGCAGAGGAAATTTTCCCATCCAAAGAATTCAGGTTATTTTTTGCATCAGTCCACATCTTTGCCTTGTTTTTTGTAAACTCAACCCATTCTTTTGTGTTGGCGGCTATTTGCGCGCTTCTCTCTTTTGCCCCTCCAATTTCAGATAGTGTGTTTTGCACGTCATTCCATTTTTGCGCCTGCGCCTCCCATGCGCCAAACTCATAATTTATTTTCGGGCAATACTCATAGCACACCGCGCCGGGCACAAGGCACTGCTCATCAGTCCTGTTAAGGGCAATTCGGTGGGTATTGTGCTCAACCGCCAATTTTTGCAATTTTTTCATCTCTTCCCCAATTTTAGCGGCAGTTGAAGTTTCTTTTTCGGTTGCAGAAAACGCATCAGAAGTTGCAGTTATTTGCGCGCTCGTGTCCTGCCAAAGCCCTTTCCACTCTTTCATTGTTTCCCAAAAGCCGTCCGCATTTACCATAGACGCGGCTTGGGGCACGGAAAACGCCGCAACAATGCACGACTCCCTGTCATTGCACTCATGGTTGTCCAGTCCCGTGTATTGGGCGCATTTTGAATGCGCTTTTGAAATTTCCTCTTTCAGCTTTTCATATTCTGCATTGCTTGAGGCAAGGTTCTCATCAAAGCCAGAAGATGCAACTATGTGCTCTTCAAGCAATTTTTGAATTTGCGCCTCATCTTCCACAACTTTTCCATCAACAAGCATTATCCTCTCTTTTCCCTCAATTGTTGCCAAATATGCATCCTGCGCCGTCTTTAGCTGCATGGCATCCGCCTGCATTCCCGCCTCAGTAAATTTGGCAAGCTCTGCAGGATATGCAAAAAGCATCCCTGCCAAAATAAATATCGCAAAAATCGTTACTTTCATCAACACCACCGTTTGAATTTATTTAGGGTTTTAGAGGTTTTAAACGTTTCCCAAATCTCTCATGCCGCTTATCCTGAAAGCCGGGCGCAAAATTCTTTAAGCTTGCCTCCCCTCCCTCAATATGGCTAAAGCAAAAAAGCTCGGCGCAGCGGGGAAAAACGCGCGCATTATAAGCATGTTCGCGCTCGCCCTCATAAACGTGGCGGCGATTGCTTCTTTGAGGGGGCTTCCCTCAATGGCCGAATACGGGCTCTCATCCGTCTTTTTCTATTGCCTGGCGGCATTAACCTTTTTCATTCCCGCAGCCCTTGTATCCGCAGAGCTTGCAACCGGCTGGCCAAAAGAGGGCGGCGTATATGCATGGGTAAAGGAGGCATTTGGCGAGAATTTCGGGTTTCTTGCAATATGGATACAATGGATACAAAACGTTATCTGGTACCCTACAGCCCTCTCTTTCACTGCCGCAACTTTAGCATTTGCATTCAACCCCGCGCTTGCCTCAAACAGCATTTTCATGTTCGCAATAATTCTCATAGTTTATTGGGGCGCAACCTTGCTTAATTTGAGGGGAATGGCCCTCTCCTCAAAAATAACTTCGCTTGGCGCCATGGGGGGCACGATAATTCCGGGCACCCTCATAATAATTCTTGCAATAGCATGGCTTTTGGGCCCAAACCCTGTGCAAACAGAAATATCATTCGGCGCACTATTTCCCGACATGGAAAGCATCTCAAGCATAGTATTGGCTGTAAGCGTGCTTCTCTCATTTGCGGGAATTGAAATGTCTGCGGTGCATGCAAGGGAAGTAAAAAATCCCAAAAAGGACTTTCCGCGCGCAATATTTCTCTCTGTTGCAATAATACTTGTGGTATTTATTTTGGGCACTCTGGCAATTTCAATAGTGGTGCCTGCAAAAAGCATAAGCTTGGTTGCGGGGGTAATGCAGTCCTTTAGCATATTTTTAAAAGCATATAATCTGGCATGGCTTATTCCCATAATATCCCTTATGATAGCGGGCGGCGCAATAGGGCAGGTATCCACATGGATTGCAGGGCCCAGCAGGGGAATGCTAACAACCGCAAAAGGCGGGTGCCTCCCAAAATTCCTCTCAAAAACAAATTCTGCCGGCATGCCGATAAACATGCTTATTATTCAGGGGGCAATTGTAACAATCCTTGCAACCGTATTTCTTTTCATGCCCGACGTGAGCTCATCCTACTGGATTCTCACAGCGCTTACCGCAATAGTTTACCTTGTGATGTATGTGATAATGTTTTCAGCCGCAATAAAGCTTCGCTACAGCTCGCCAAAAGTAAAGCGCGCATACTGCGTGCCCGGAGGCAAATTGGGGATGTGGGCAGTCGCCGGGCTTGGAATCGCCTCATCTCTTATCGGAATAGCAGTGGGCTTTTTCCCCCCAGCGCAGGAGAAAATCGGCAACTTTCTCTTTTATGAGGGCTTTCTTATCTGTGGGGCAATATTGCTTGTGGGCGCGCCCCTTCTCATACATTATGCAATGAAGGGAAAAAATAGGGGGAGATGAAAATGAAAAAGAAAATCGACTCAATCGCAAGCACCTATTCTACAAGGTATTTCTCAAGCCCGATACCAAAATACAAAATGCCTGAAGGGGAAATGCCGCCCGATGCGGCATACCAGCTTATACACGATGAGCTGAACCTTGACGGGCGCGTGCCGCTGAACCTTGCAAGCTTTGTCACCACCTGGATGGAGCCGCAGGCAAACAAATTAATCGCGGAAAACATAAACAAAAATTTCATAGACCATGACGAATACCTGCAGTCGGCGGAAATTGAGAGGCGCTGCATAAGCATGCTTGCAGGGCTCTACAATTCTCCCAACGCAAAAGCATCTCCCGGTGCAAGCACCCTCGGCTCCTCCGAGGCGATAATGCTTGCTTTGCTTGCCCACAAATTTCGCTGGAAAGAGAGGATGAAAAAAAAGGGAAAAAGCGCCTCAAAGCCCAACATAGTGATGGGCGCGGACGTGCACACTGTATGGGATAAATTCGCGCGCTATTTTGACGTGGAGCCGCGCATAATCCCAATGAAAAAGGGGAAATACACAATAAACGCAGCAGACGTTGCAAAGCTTGTTGATGAGAACACAATTTGCGTGGGCGCAATACTTTGCACAACTTTTAGCGGGCAAATGGATGAAATAGAAAAAATCAACGGCTTTTTAATAAAATTAAAAAAGAAAAAGGGCTGGGACATACCCATGCACGTGGACGCGGCATCCGGCGGCTTTATTGCGCCCTTTTTGCATCCAAGCATGAAATGGGATTTTCGGCTTGAGAGGGTAAAATCCATAAACGTCTCAGGGCACAAATTCGGGCTTGTTTACCCCGGGCTCGGGTGGGTTATTTTCAGGGAAAAAGCCGATTTGCCAGATGAGCTTGTGTTTTATGTGAATTATTTGGGCGGGGAGATGCCCACATTCACGCTCAACTTCTCAAAGGGAAGCTCAACGGTAATAGCACAGTATTACAACCTCATACGCTTAGGGAAAAGCGGATACAAAAAAATAATGCAAAGCATCATGCAAAACACGCATTATCTGGCAAAAAAGCTGCATGCAAGCGGGCGTTTTTCCCTTTTGTGCACCCCGATTTTCCCGGTAGTGGCGCTAAAGCTTGCGGCAGGGAGAAAATACAGCGTCTTTGACGTCTCGCAGAAGCTGCGCGAGCGCGGCTGGATTGTGCCCGCATATTCTCTTCCGGCAGGCGCGCAGGAAGAGAAAATTTTGCGCATAGTAATAAAAGAGAATTTCGGGCGCGACATGGCGGACTTGCTTTGCGCGGACGTTGAGGCGGCATGCGATCTGCTTGAAGGGAAAGCTTCCAAAGAGAAGCCCGTGCACAAGAGGAAAGGCAAGCACCACATATGCTAGCGCGCAGGCGATAACCTATATTAATGCTACTTTCCTTCTTTTTTAGTGGCTAGGCGAAAGATAGGCAAAAAAAGAGGCGCAAAAAAGAAAATAACAGCAAAAGAGGCAGCTTTGCCAAGGCAGAAAAAAAGGGCAGAAAGCGCGCGAAAAAAAAGCGCAAAAGCCCGCCCGGCAGAAAAAAGAAAAATTTTCTTTAGCAAGGGCGCAAAATCAAATTCAAGGAAAAAAACAAACGCAAAAGAGGAAAGCCACTCTCACTTTGCAAACCCTATGGGCGTTGAGCTGCCCAAAATGCCAAAGTCGTATCTCTCGTTCGAGAGCACAAAAAAAATATTAAAATACAAGCGCCTTCAATATTCGCTCTGGGGGGTGGCAGTGGCGCTCTCAATTTTCCTTCTTCTCTCTGTGGCAACAACTGAAATACTCTCAGAATTTCAGATATTTCCCCACCCTTCCCCCGAGCATTTGAAAGTTTTGGAATATGCGGACATGCTTGCAATAGGCATTATTCTCATAGAGCTTGGCACCGGATTCAGGCAGGCAAAAAACAAGATTCTTTTCCTAAAACACAACTGGCTTGCAATAATTGCCATATTTCCTTTCGGCGCATTTGTGCGCACGGGAAGAATTTTTGAAGGGCTTTATATTCTGGAGGAGCTCTCGCTTTTGCGCCCGTTGCAGGCGGCAACAAAATTTCGCGAATTGCAGCTTCTTATTCCTGCAATAGAATTTCCTGCAGAATTTACTCTTCTTGATGACGCAATTCCTTTCCTCTCACGCACTCTTTCCCGCACTTTTGCAGCCTTCTCCCCAATTTTGAGGGCACTATCTTCTGCGATTCGCGCCGCCTCCTCGTCGGCAGCCCTTTTTTTCTCATTTTTAAAATAGAATTTAAGCCATGCCGCCAATACGCCGCATGCCAAACCTCCCTTGCAAAATAAATTAAGCTTATAAGCATCCTTTGAGCGAGAATTTTATGAAAATAGCAACTTTCACTCTGGCTTTTGCATCAGTTTTCTCACTTTTATTAATTGCAGGGTGCGTAGGGGGGGAGGAATCTCCAGCCGCCCCGGCATACAATCCCAATCCCGCTCTGGATGCGCCTCTCTTTGATACAAATACCAGCGCCCCTTCATACCAATACGCGCCCACAAGCCAGCTGGAAATAGCATTTATAGATGTGGGGTACGGGGATGCGACATTAATTCGCTCGCAAGGCAAATCCATCCTTTTTGACGCGGGGCCGGATGCAAATGCTGATGCTCTTGGCAATTATTTGAGAAAAGCGGGAGTGCAAAAAATAGATATTTTAATTCTTTCATCAGATGACCCCCTCTTTATCAACGGGGCGCCGGAAATCTTGCGCACCTTTGAAGTGGGTGAAATATGGTCAAACGGGCATATATACAGCGGCGCAAACTGGGAAAAAATATCCGGCCTGGCGGAGGATATTCCGATAAGCGACGTGGAATATGCAAATTCATTTGAGGATGGAAATTTCACCCTTACCGTGCTAAACCCTTTCCCCGGGCTTAAAAATACGGATTACTCTGACATGGATTCAATAGTGCTAAAGGCGCAATATGAAAACTTTTGCGCGGTTCTTTTTAGCAACTCCGAAGCATCCGGCGCAGTCGGCAGCGACGGAGGCACGGTATTTGGCGGAGTTGACAACAGAATTTTAAACGGCCCCATTTCTATAGAGGGGTGCAAAGTGCTAAAAGTATCCCACCACGGCTCAGGCAATTCCGCATCTTTTCAGCTTCTTGAGAGAATGAAGCCCGAAGTTGCAATAATAAGCGTTGGAAAAAGCCCAGCCAACACAAAATACCCTGACACAACCCTTTTGCGCCGCCTTCTTCTAAAAAATATGAATATATATACAACAGACAAGCTTGGCACCATAACTATAAAATCCGACGGACAGGGTTATGAGGCGCAAACCGAGCTTGCACGCGACACTTCCTACATTGCATTCATAAACAACATCGCGTATGGCAAGCAAAGCTATTTCAACTAAAAAATATTTTTTGCAAGCCCTTTCACTTCCCAAGTATTTGCTCAAAAGGCAAAGAGAATTTTCTTGCATCTTTTAATGAGATTGAAAAAGATTTGGGATTCTCCTTCAAATGCTCAAGGCGCACAAAAAGCCATTCTCCCCCTCTTATCCTCCAGGAAACATAAGTAGTAATATTTGTGTTTTCCTGCCATTTTTTCAGGTATATCACCTGCTCGCGCCTTAATTGCAAATTCTCTGCGCTAACATGCTTGCACTCAAACCCATATTGCTCTATTCCCTTAAATGCAAGCACATCCGGGCATGGGGTGCCGCCTCCGGAGCCGGCGGCGCGTATAACAGAGAAGCCCTGCGCCAGCATTTTTCCTGCCAATTCATTCTCAGCCCTGCTTCCTTTCTTATAAGTGCCAAATGCCATAAATTAGCTTTGCACCAATAGGTTAAAAGCTTTGATTTGCTTATATCTGCGGGAGGGGTTGTATATGCGATTTAAGGTAAATATATCCGAATGCATGACTGAGGGAGTGCACACGCTTGATGTGGGTGACTCGGCTCTTGCCGCAGCAAAACTGCTAAAAGAGAAGGAAGTCGGCTCCATAATAATAACCGACGGGGGGGATGCCGTCGGAATTTTGACCGAGCGCGACATCATTTACAAGATAGTCGCCGCAGGGCAGGATGCAAAAAAAGTAAAGCTAAAAGACGTAATGTCCTCGCCGCTCAAAGCCATAAGCACCTCAAACACTGTGCAGGATGCGGCGCTTGCAATGAAAGAAAACAAGATAAAGCGCCTGCCTGTCCTTGACAAATCCGGAAAGCTTGTCGGCATAGTAAGCGAGGGGGATTTGCTTCGCGTATACCCGGGAATAGTTGACATAATGGCGGAAAGCCCGCACATGCGCGGCATGGGCGAAACTGATTAATTTTTCTTTTTTATTATTTTTCCTTTTCCTTAAGCAGAAATTTTATTTACTGCCAAAAGCATCTTTGCCTGCTCATTTTTGGCAAGGGAGGGGTTTGCCTTTGAAATTGTTTCCAAAAACCAGCTTACCAGCCTCTCATTTGAGGTGCCCCACAGCGCGCATTTTGCCACAATTTCGTGCACCTGCACGCGCGAGATTTTCACCTTTGAGCCCACATCAAACACGTCCGAATTATTGATGCATTTTACATAGCTCTCAATTGCCATAAAAAGAGGTATAAGGCAAAACATTCTCACTTTTAGCGCATTTTGGGGCAAAGAAATAATATAGCGCATGCCCGAATACAAATATTCAAGCGCATTCTCTATCTCCTCATTTAGCACCTTCATAGCCATCTGCCGATTCTCTTTTTTCAAAAGCGCCTCATAATCAAGGGAATGCTTCTCAAGCACTTTTTTGGGCCAATAATAGCGGCGCGAGGGGATGTCGGATGCCACATCGCGCAAAATATTTACTTTCTGCAGCGCAAGCCCGAATTTTTTTGCATACACCTGCAATTCCTTCCTTGTTTTCTGCGTGATTATCCTGTTATGGTATAGCAAATCATTGAATAAATATCCCACAACCCCTGCAACATAATAGCTGTATCTGTCCTGGTCCGCAAATGTGCGAATAGGGCGGTTTTGGAATTCATACATCCCTTCCGCCATCACCTTGCCCCATTTTATTATGCTTGCGCGCGCGCCCTTTGGCAGCGAATAGTAAGCCCTTGTTATGGCAGGCAAATTCTGCAAAAGCTCTTTTTCATAGGTGCATTCAATTTCTGCCAGCATTCTTGCGCGCATCTTTCCCACCTGCGCCATATCAACACTTTTTTGCGAAAGAAGGGAGACAAACCCCCCAAAAAGTTCTTTTTTTTGCGGAGAAGGGCAATCCTCTATGGTGTCGATTACCCTGTAAATTATGTATGAGAGCATCATCTGGTCTGCCATCGGCTGGGGCAGAACTTTTATCGCCAAGGAAAAGCTTCGCGAGACGCGGGGGAGCATATCCCAGCAATTAGCCATGTCATTGCTTATTTTAGAAGCGCCTATCATCAGTTTCTAAACCACAGCCATAGTATTTAAATCTTCTATGCATTCTCACTTCGGTGCATAAATTGAAAAATTGCGTAAAATTTGATTTTTCCGGGTGCGGCATCGGCTCAAAGGCTCTTTTGGCTCAGGCGAAAAAAAGCTCAAAATATGTGCAAGAGCTCGCAAGTGTTGCAAAGGCGTGCGACTGGTCGAATCCAGCATGCTCGATTATTCTTCCAAACGAGAGAAAATTTTTCAAGCAATCAGTTTCTCTTGCCCAAAAATTTTCCCACTGCTCGCTTCTAATAGTTGTGGGCATAGGCGGCTCGAATCTGGGCGCAATGGCGGTGTTGCAGGCAATAGGGGGGCCATACAGCCGCCTTCTCTCAACGCCCCAAGTGCTTTTTGCAGACACCTGCGACCCGCGAAGCATATCGCAAATAATTGCCATAGGGAAAAAGCACGCGAGGGAGGGAAATGAAATTTTAATAAACATAATAACAAAAAGCGGGCGCACAATAGAGACAATCTCAAATTTCGGGGCAATTTACTCGGAGCTAAAAAAAGAGGGCGGCAAAATAAGCGTTGTCGCCACAAGTGATGAGGGCAGCGAATTTTTGCGCGCATGCGTGGAGGAGGGGCACGAAACCCTTTCCATCCCAAAAAAAGTGGGCGGAAGGTTTTCTGTATTTTCAAACGCGGGGCTTTTTCCACTTACTTTGGCGGGAGTTGACACAAGCTCGCTTCTTGCCGGCGCAAAGGAGGGGCTGTCCCAATCCCTCTCAAAAAACATGAAAAAAAACCCCGCGGCGCAAATGGCTTCATTTTTGCATTTGCAAAGCATGAAGGGAAAAAACATCCATGCATTCTTTTTCTTCTCAAACAGCATGCGAGCCCTGGGGCTTTGGAGCCGCCAGCTTTTGGCTGAAAGCGTGGGGAAAGAGCGAACCCTCTCGGGAAAAAAAATAAATTTTGGAATAACTCCCATGCTCTCAACAGGCACAACCGATTTGCACTCAATGGCGCAATTGTATTTGGCAGGGCCTGCTGACAAGGCGTTTTTGCTTGCCAATGTAAAAAATTTCGGGGCGCACTTTGAGGGCGCAAGCCCTCTCTCGCATTTTGCGCCCAAAAAAGCAAATTCCCCCGCCCGCGCGATGGAGGCAATTTACGCGGGCGTGCGCTCCGCGTTCAAAAAGGAAAAATTGCCTTTTGCGCAGGCGCAATTTTCGGGGCTAAATGAATTTTGCGTGGGGCAGTATATGCAGGTGCAAATGTGCTCCACCATGCTTCTTGCAAACATGCTAAATTTAAACGCCTTTGACCAGCCGGCTGTGGAAAAATACAAAACAGAGGCAATGCGGCTTTTGAAATAATATTTATTCAATAAAAGCCTTCCAAGCAAGCCAACCTCAAATTTCCCGCAGGGATAAAAATTTTTCTTTAGCCTTTTTACAAGCCCAAGAAGCTATTTATTTTCCTCTCTTTTTTGCATAAAAGAAGCGCCCCTGCAAGTGAAGGGTTTTTGAGGGAACATTTTGTTATTCTCACTTTTTTTGCAGGCTCTATTGCATTTTGGGAAAAAGTGCGCATCACCTGCTTTTTGTGCTTTCCCATATAAGCATTTGAAAGAGAGCCTGCCACAATTATTTCTTTTGGGTTTAGCGCGTTTGCAATATTTGCCATCCCAACCCCGAAAAATTCTGCCGCCTCTCCCGCCACTTTTTTTTCCAAAGCGCTTTTCGACTCAAAAATTTCTTTCGCGCTTTTCTTGCGGAGGATTTTACTTTTGTTCGCGCCATTTCTCCTTACCACGGAATCAAATTTCTTTTCAATTCCTTTTCCGCCGCAAATTTGCTCCCACTCAAAAAAATTCTTGCTTCCCGCCACGCCGGCAGAAATCTTATTTGCGCCCCCGCCAAAATAAAGAAATTTCATATGTCCGAATTCCCCTGCACAATTTCCGCTTCCTCTCACAAGCCTCCCTCCCCTCACAATGGCGCCGCCTATGCCGCTTCCGGGCATTACAAGCGCAAAATCATCATCTTTTTTCATGCCCCTTTTGCGCCAAAGCGCAAGGGCGGCGCATTTGGCATCATTCTCAACAAATATTTTTGCGCCTCCCGCCTTGCCAAGTTCTGCCTTAACATCGATATTTTTTACTCCGCAAATGTTTGGCAAAAGAGAAGCCTTTTCTTTTTGCACAAACCCGGGAAGGCAAACGCCAACTTCCCGTGCCCCGGAAACTTTTATTATTTTTTTTAAAATAAGAAGAAGCTTTTTTGAATGCGGAGTATTTATTTTCGCGCCTTTTTCTATTTTGCCTCCCCTTGAGAGCGCCCATTCTATTTTTGTGGCGCCCACGTCTATTCCAAGGGTTTTTTCCATATCTTTCGCCTTCACACACAACTTAATTAAAGCAATGCCGGCGGTCCCGCGCCCTATCCCACAAAGGGGCTCTCCAGGCTTATTTTTTCCCGGGCATTTTCTTTTTCATAACCATTTTCAGGCTGCATGCGCAGTTTCCCCTCTCCTGCGGCACCCCTCCTTCGCAATATTTTTTAAAATGCTCAAAAAAACAGGGATGCTCCCCAAACAAATCCACAAAACGCACGAATTTTTCCATTTTTCTCATGCTTTGCGCCGAGAGCCCGCTCTCAAGCACATGGGAATCCTTTTCCACTAGATGCGCGGGAACCCCTATGCGGGAGAGAAACCTTTTGAAAACATTTGCCCTTGCGGTAAGGGATTTTACAACTCCCGCGCCTTCGGGCGCAAGCATCGCACCCTGGTACTTCCTGTATGTAATAAGGCTCTTTTTCTCCAAGTTGTCCAGCATGTTTGTTACCGAAGGCGAGCGCACCTTTAGCACCTTTGCGATGTCTCCGGTGCTCGCAACTCCCTTGTTTTTTGAAATCTGGTATATTGCAAGCAGGTAATTTTGCTCGGCGCGGCTTCCAGCAGCCGTTTCAATTAGTTTTGACATGCCTTTATTTGCTCCCCAGCGCTTATAAAAGTTAGTTTTGCCTAAAAATTTTAGGTTTAACTATAAATATGGCTAAAAGCTACCTGTATTAATGCAGGAAGCCGGGCACCCGCCTCTTGCGGCTGCAAAGCCATCAGCCCCATGAAAGGTGCCCGGATTCCCCTGCCAAAGGTTTTTTTATGGGATTATTTTCAAATGGAGGAAGCAACTCAAAAGTTAACGGCAACGGAATAGCCGGCCCGCCCGCATGCAAGACATGCGCCACCTCCTGCTTTGGCTCCAAAATGCCCCTTGGCAAAAGCTTTGATGATTTCTCTCCTCCCGCACAGCAAAAGCTTGAGCGCCTGCGCGCCCTTTTCTCTGAAGCCGGGGCAGCATTTCGAAGCGCCCAAATTCTTGAGGGCGAGCAAAAGGAAAATGAGGGGATGGGGCGCATGGCGCTTGCTGTGGAAAAAAGGCATGATTCCTCGCAAAAAATGGGTGAGGCAGAGGCAAAAAAGCAAGAGGCGCAAAACACTGTGATAGGGATTATCAGCCAAAAGCTTGTTTCAGAGGATGATTTCCCCCTCTTTTCTCAAACCGTATTGCGGATGATAAGCATGCATGCGGGCAGCGCCGAGGCGGAAAGATTTTTGAACAGCGGTTGATATCTGATGTTTTTTATATTTCAAATAGCAGCCAGCCCGCCGCCAAAGCGGCAGCCTCCAAAAAGCAACTTTCTCTCAATCGCAATGGAGAAGGGGAAAAAAGAGGGAAAAATAGATTCCGGCACCGCGGAGAAAATAACAAGCCATGCAAAAATAGCCGCAACAACAATTTCAAAGGAAAAAGAAAATCCAATTCAAAACAGGAATTTTTCCCAAAATTTGCAGATGCGCGACTCTTTCACCGTAAATTCAAGGCAGGGTTCTTTTGGCATGATGGAACCTGCCCTGGAGGGTGGATGCAACGGCTGCTCAGGAAACCGCGGCTGCTGCGGAGGCGGCTCAATTTCCATGGAAGAGCTTGTAAAATTCATAGAATATGAGAGCGAACACCCGGATGAATTCGGAGGCGCCGGCTCGGAAGCGCTTCCGGCAGAATTCAGGAGCATCATGGCGGATTTGTATTCTCTCAAAAAAAGCAAGGAAGAGATGGAAAAGCAGGAGGCAAAGGCAAAGACAAGCAAAGAGCCCCCAAAGCCGCTGAAAAATTCTGTTGAGGCGGCAAAAAAAGGCACATCCGCATCAAAAAACCCGTTCCAACCAGAAAAAACTTCCCCAGAAACCAAAACTGCAAACAACATTTCCCCCAAATTAAGCCTTTTTGAAAAAGGGAAAAACAATGTTTTATCGGCAAAAGAAAATATTTCACAAAAAGGGGCGCAAATAAAAATAAATCCCATTTACAAAAGAAAAATGGTGAAAATGCAGCCGCCGAAGGAAACAACCGCCGCGGAGAAGGCGGGAATTCTCTCGCTTTTCGGCACACCGGGAACAAAAAAGGGGAATTCAGGCAAGCCAAAAATATTTCCGATTTCCCCAAAGCCCCCCGCAGGGGCGCAAAAGGCGATTAATTCCACGAAAATGAATTCAAAAAAATCGCAGAAGAGAATTTCCACTTACAGGAAAAATCCGGAGAAAAGCGCAAAGCAGCTTCTTGAGGAAAAAAAGGCGCGCAAACCCAAAAGGGCAGAACTTCTAAAAGAGGAGAAGAAAAAGCTTCTCAAAAATTTAAAAGAGGAGAAAAAGCGCCTTCTGGAAAAAAGGGACGAACTTGAAAAAATGAAAAAAGACGCTGAAAATGCGCAAAAGGCAAAACAAGAAAAGCCATCAAAGCTTGCTGAAGAAAAACAAAAAAAGAAAGAAACGGAAGAAAAAAAGAATGCCGAAAAGGCAGAAAAAAATTCCGAAAAATCCCAAAAACAGGAAAAAGAAATTCCAAAAGAAAAAGAGAAAGGCGCAAAGCAAGGCGAGGAAAAAGAAAAAAGAGGGGAAAAAGCGCAAGAGAAGAAAAAAGAAAACAGCGCCCAAAAGAAAGTCGGGGAAGAAGCCAAAGAAAAGCAATCCCCAAAAGAGGAAAAGAAAAAAGAAAGCGAATCCAAAAAAGAAAATCAATATTCCCGGGAAAAAGAAAGCGCCCTGCCCAAAGAGGAAAATAAAAAGCCGCGTGGGGAAAGAAAAGCCGCTTCCGCAAAACACTCCAAAAATTATATCGCATCCAAAAGCAAAAACTACCCTGCTTATCCATCCCATCAAAATTCACAAAGGGATAAGGGCGCAAAATCCGCAGCAAAGGCCCGAAAAAGAGAAAGCCGCAAAGAGGCGGCATAATTAACTGCTTTTAAAATATTTTCCAAAAGTTTTCCAATCGATTTAAAAAGTTAAGCCAGCTTAACTTATTATGCAGGAAAAAGCGCACGAGGATTATATGCGCGCATTTTTATACCTCCAGAAAAAGCGCGGCATGCTCTCACAGTCAGAGCTTGCCTCCTACTTAGGGATATCAAAGGCGGGCGTCTCGGAAATGATGCATATCCTCTCAAAAAAAGGGCTTGTGAAAAAGGCTGCTTACAAGCCGCCCGCGCTCACAAAAAAGGGGGAGGCATTGGCAAAAAAGATGACGTTCAAGCACCGGCTAATAGAGCATTTTCTCGCGTCAAAGCTGAAAATGCCCGCAAAAAAAGTGCACAAAGAGGCGGAAATGCTTGAGCACGCACTCTCGGACGATGCCGCCGGGCGGCTTTACAAATTTTTGGGAAAGCCGAAAAAAGACCCGCACGGCAGCCCGATATGCCCCTAAAAAATCTTTTAAAAAACGCGCCAATGAAAAATTCGCATGCAAATAAAAAGTGATAGCCATGAAATTTATTGACAAAATTCCAATCCCCTCTTTCCTGAAAGTTTTGGGAAAAAAAGAGTTCTGGGCTTTTTTCGGCACGGGGCTAATAGTTAGCGTCGCCTACATGGACCCGGGCAACTGGGGAACCTCCATCAGCGGAGGCGCCGAATTCAACTACGACTTGCTCTGGATTGTCTGGCTCTCAAGCATAATGGCAATGCTTTTCCAGTATATTTCCGGCAAAATAGGCATTGCCGGGCATTCTGTTGCCGGGCTTGTGCATGGCAGGTGGAAAAGCAAAACAATGGTTTTTCTTTACTGGCTTTTGGCGGAAATCTCAATTCTCGCAACTGATCTGGCAGAATTTTTGGGAATAGTTGTGGCATTAAACCTTCTCTTCGGCATCCCGATGCTTGAGGGCACCTTTCTTGCGATAGCGGACGTGCTTTTGCTTTTATTGCTTACAAGAAAGAATTTCCGCGCCCTTGAATACGCGTTCATACTCTTCGTCTCTGTAATAGGCATCGGATATTTATACGAGCTTTTCATAACTTCCCCTGACCTGGGGCTTATAGCAACCCACTCAATAACACCAATCTTAAACTCGCAGACAATTCTCATAGCCGTGGGAATAATAGGCGCAACCGTAATGCCGCACGCGCTTTTTGTGCACTCATGGCTTCTCAAAAACAAAATGAAGGAGAATGAGAAGAGCATATCCAAAAAGGAGGCGCTAACATTTCACACCGTGGACAACGTGCTCTCGCTTTTTGTGGCAGGGCTGATAAACGCCTCAATTCTTATAATGGCCGCGGCCGCCTTTTACAATTCCGGCTTTGTTGTAGCGAGCATAGACGAGGCATACCGCACCCTCACTCCTCTATTCGGCTCCCTTGCATCAACCGTATTTGCCCTTGCGCTCCTTTCTGCAGGAATTTCCTCCTCAATCACAGGCACGCTGGCTGGGCAGAGCATAATGGAGAGCTTGACCGACTTTAAATTAAGCCCCACCGCAAGGCGGCTTATTACAAGGGGAATAAACGTTATTCCCCTTCTCATAGCGATTCTTCTTGGAATAGAGCCGCTTGCCATTTTGGTATACAGCCAGGTGGCGCTTAGCATGCTAATTCCCCTTCCCCTAATACCGCTTATCTACTACTCTTCCAAAAAAGAGATAATGGGCGAATTAACAAACAAAAAAATAACCACCGCCGTTTCCTCAATATTCGCGATAGTGATACTTGCCTTTAATGCATATCTTCTTTATTCGGTGTTTGTGCTTGGGCAGGCGATATAAGTGCGCTTCACATCTGCTTCTTAATGTCTAAAATAAGCTTTCTCCAGCCCGTTTCTCCCATCAAAAATGTTTTCTCATCACTAAAATCATGCTTCACATACCCGTCATCGCTTACTTTTTGAAAATCAACATGGATTGCTTTTCCCTTATACATTATCCACATTGCAGGCAATCCCATCCCCTTATTCTTTAGTTTTGAGTTTTTCCTAAACTCTTTCAAATAAATTTTATTGTATTTTTCATAAAGCGCGCCATCAGCATCCTTATCTACAACCCCCAAATCAATCCCGCTTTTATTTATTTTCGAGAGCTCTTTTTTTAGCTTTTGGCAGGGCCCGCACCATGTGGCTGAAAATACCACCACCCAAAGCTCATCCTTTTTTACAACAGAGCTAAAATTCTTTTGGGTAAGCACCACAAACCCGTGTGTGTCAAGCTTTTGAATAGGCTTATCCATGTCTATATTTGCTTTTTGCTTCTGCTTTATTTGCATAATAAGCATAACACACCTATTTTTCCAATATTTTTAAGCATTTAGTGCATCAGACCGTCCGTCTCTCGTCATAACCCCATCCTTCATTCAGCAAAAGTGTTTCTTTTGGGAATGAAAGCACTTTTTTTTCTGAAAGAAAAGGGCTTCGAGATCACACTCTTATCATCATTTGCGTTTATTATGTCTCACTTTAGCTTAATATTCATATCATTCGCTCAGACGAGCCGCTAATAGGTTTTTTTGGGGCAAGCCCCGGCATTCTGCAGCAGCCTTTTTCTATTAAGAAAAAGTGCATATGCCTTTTTTTTGGAAAGAAAAATGGCTGGGGAGACAAATGGTTTTTAAATGCCCCCTTAGTTGTTTATTGGGGTAATAATGAGGGAAAGCGATCCAGATGATTCCAGCCAGGATGCCCTCCACAAAAGGAAAAAGGGCCTGTATTCACAATCTCCAATGGACATTTTATCAGAATTAAGGAAAAAACACGGCAGGCATAGGGGAATAGGCGCGCAAGAAAAACATGCCCCGCCTTTGGATAAAGACGGGAAAACCGGGCTTGAGGAGAAATCTTTGCAAGACTATTTTCCCCCCGGCGCTGAAGATAGCGGCGAGGGCGGGTTTGAGCCGGTAGAGGTGGGTGAAATCATCCCACGGGAGAAGGAGGGGGAGCAAGAGCCCAAAGAGCATCTTTCAATAAGGCAAAAGGTTGAGGGCATACTAAAATCCCCGAAAAGGGCGGCAATTGAGAAAACTCCGAGCAAAATAACCGAATTTGATACAAATTCCCTTGAAAGCTATGATTTGTCTGCAAAAGATTTCGGAGGGGAAGAGGCGCAAGAGGGGAGGCGCAGGGATTATGATTATGCAAAGCCCGAAAAGCGAGGCGGGAGTCAAGAGGAAGATTTTGGGCAGGAAGGCGAATTTGAAGGGCTTTCTGGCACTGGCTCTTACGGCAACCCGGCTGATGATGGAGATGAATCTGAGAAAGAAGAAAAGGGAGAAAAAACGATACATGACTATGATTTGGATGAGGATGATTTTGCGCCCCGCACAAGGGACGCATTAAGCGAATTTGAAGAAAGAACGCTTGAGCATTTTGAAACAGGGCAAAAAATTGAAAATTTGCCCCGCCCGCCAATTCTTCCAAAAGCAAGGGGGGGAAGGCGGGTGCGCGTTGCGCCTGAAGCGAAATATTTTGAGGGGAGCGGGGAGAGCGGCAAATCCCCCAAAGATTATGATTTAAGAAAAGAGGATTTTGAGGGAGGCGGAGAGGAGGAAAAATCAATTGAAGATTATGGCCTGAGCAAAGAAGATTTTGATGAAGGCGGCAAATCCCTCGAGGATTATGATTTAAGAAAAGGGGATTTTGAGGGCGAGGAAGAATTTGGCAAAGCCGGATTTTTGCAGGAAAGCGATGCAGAATATTCAGCGCAAAGCGAGGATGAATCCGGCGCAGATGAATTTGCAGAAGATGAAAAAACCTTGCATGATTATGATTTGGACGAGAAAGACTTTGAAAAAAATGATTCTGCGCACCTTTTCGCGTCCCTCTCAAAAGGGAAAAAAGAAGCTCCCCCCGCAAAACTTCAGGTATCAGAAATAGGCGCCCCGATAATTGAGGCAGAGCAGATACCAAAGGAATTGCAGGATGAGATACGCCTCCCTTTTGCAGGCGGAAGCTCGAACCTAACGGCAGAAGAGGAAGAGCAGCCGGAGAATGACTCTGACTGGGAAGTTATGCATGCGCCGCAAAGCGCTCAGGCGCAGAGTGCTCCGCAGGAAGCAGAATTTGAGGGAGAGGAACAATTTACATTGAGCGAACCCATACAACCCCCCTCCATTATGCAGATGCATCTTGTGAAAAAAGGGGGGGGCGGGCTGTTTGCAAGCCGCCCGAAAATGCTAAACATGAATACCGCCCTCTACCGCGAGGGTGGGGAGGAGCCGATTCCGCCCCTGCATTCTGCAGGCGCAATGGCGCACATAAAAAAATCAGGCGGGGTGCTGTCCATATTTTCAAAAAAGCCGTCCGAGGCAGGGCAGCTGCATTTCATATCCGCTGCGCGCGAACCGCCAAAACAGCCGCAAAAAATTTATCAGGAAGCATATTCCCAAAATGAAAAAATCATGCACGAACCTGCGCATGAAAAAAATGAGCTTCCCCAAATATTCCAGCCGCTGCATCTTCATATGCCAAAAGTGAGAAAATCCGGGGCATTCGGAATTTTTGCAGCAAAGCCAAAGCAGGCTGGCGCGCTTGAGGCGCATGCGGGAATAAGAAAACAAAAGAAAAAAGAAAAAAAACCCTCCCTATATTGCCCGAGCATGCACGAGGTGAAAAAATCACAGGCGCTTCCGTTTTTCTCCCCTTCACCCAAAAAGGCAAATTCGCGCCTTCTCTTTTACCAGCCAAAAAAGCGCAAAAAAGCAGAAAAGCGCAAGCTATCCCTTCCCCGAGGCAGCATGCATCTTGTGAGAAAAAGCGCAAAGCTTCCAATATTTTCCCCTTCCCCCAAAACGCAAAACACTCATCTTGGCACAATAATAAAAAAAGAAAAAAAGAAAATTCCCCTGCCAGAGCCGCAGGCGCTCAAAATGCACCCGGTGCACCAGCACCTTTCGGGGCAAATTCCTTTCTTTGCAAAAGAGCCAAAGCAGGCAAAGCAATTGCATGAAATAAAATTAGAGCAAAAGAGGGGGGAGCCCATTGCAGCCCCGCGGGGGGTTGAAATGCACCATCCCGCGCATTCTGCGCCCATTTTGCATATTTTTGAGAAAAAGCCCGCGCACGCCCCCTCAAGCCTGAGGCAAATGCCCCTCAAAAAGCCGATTCCCCCCGAAGTTATCATGGAGAAGCAGGATACTAAACAGAAGGAAAAATTAATAGAGGAATTTTTCACAAATTCCCCGCAGCCGCAGGGGAAAGCCGGGCTGGTGCAAAAAAAGCTGCGCACCCCTCTTCACCCTGTGCATGTGAAAATGCAAAAGCACCCCTCGCAGGGGTGGGGGCTGTTCCGCCATTCCCAAAAGCCGGATGCGCACCGGGGCAAATTTAATCCATTGCATGAAGAGCAAAAGCAAAATGAAATAAGTGAAGAGAAAAAACAGCGTGAAATTTTGCAGGCGCAAAAAGAGGCGCAAGAGAAAAAACAGAGTGAAATTTTGCAAGAGAGGATGCGTGAGCAGGAGAAAATAAAGAGTGAGAGAACGCATGCCCGCAAAGAGAGCCGGCACAAAATGTTTGCAGGCTTATTCTCCCCGTCCAGAAAGCATGCTAAAGTGGAGGATTTCAGCCATGTTGCAGGGCCAGTAAAAAAAGCGCCTGCCGGCCCGCCATCGCGCCTGGGCATGAGAAGGGTGCCGCAATATTCGCCGGGTTTCTCTATTTTCAAAAGCGGGCCGCATCCCCTGTCTCACAGGGAAAAGTTTTCTAAAATAAAAATAGAGCAGCCGCCAAAGAGGCAGCCGCACCCTTTTTACAGGCCGCAGGCAACCGGTATGCAAAAAATAAGCGCATACCGCGAGGGCTTCTCTTTGTTTGGAAAGGCAGAGAAGCCGGCTGCACGCCACATTCCTCTTGAGGCAGAAATTGAGGAACAAGGGCAAACTTTGGCAGAGGAAATTAAGGAGAATAAAATTTCACAAATTCATGAAACCTCTCCGGAGAGGGAAAAGCCGGGAGGAATGAAAACGCGCGCAAAGGCGCATGAATCAGAAGGCGAGATATTGCAGTTGCAGCCGCCCGCCCCCCAAGAGAAGGAGGGCTCCCCCGGTTTTGGGGATTTTCTAAAAGGGACGGAAATCGGCAAGCCGGCTGCAGCAGCATCGCAAACTTCGCCATCAATCATGCCCAAAAAGGGCGCAAAAATATCCCAGCCCGGCATAATGGACGGGCAGAGGGCAATCCTTCCAAGCGAAGTTTCAATGCCTTCCACAAAAGGAATCAGCAAAAGCGAGTGGAACTCGCAATATAGGCGCGAGCTCTCAAGGCCGGTGCCAACGCGCGCGCAGGTGGATTCATATTATGAGTCCTCTCCCATAGAACAAAAAAAATATTTGCACGCACTCTCCGTGGAAGAGGCATACTGGAAATACGCAAACAGCCCCAAATCCTCAAAAAAGCATCTGGAGAGCCAGCAAAAATTCATGGCAATGCTTGAGAACAGCAGCCCGGAGCAGAGGGTTGCGATAGAGCAGTGCATTAACCTTACAAAGGCGGTAAGCGCAGTGAGTGTTTTTACAAACCCAAGCGTGCTTGCCGCCCAAAGGGAGGAGGCGCACGCAATATATATAAGTGTGGTTGGACAGCATCCGGATTTGCATCCGCTTGTGCAATACCAGGTGGCGCGCCTTGCGCTAATGAAGGCGCACAACCCAGATTCATTCTCCCCCCCTGCCGATTATCTGCAGTTTATGCGGCTGCTTGATGATGATTTGCGCTGCTGCGCACATGCAATGCGCGCCGCATTTCTTGACAGGATAATGAACAATAAGGGAGCAAGCCAGCCTTTGCGCGAATGGGCCGCAAAATATTATTCCCAGATTTTGCTTGCAATGCCCCATCTCTCAGCAAAGCTGGGGATATGCCTGAAGGTGCACCGGGGCTTTGAGCTTTTCTTTGCAAGCCAGGCGGCAAGCACGCTTGAGGAGGAGAGGGTGCTGCGCGAGAAATGGCAAAGGCTTGCAAATGAGGATGGGGACGTGAGGCTAATAATATTTTACGAGCTTGCCACCATATTTTACGGCAAGGCAAGGGGCAACAGGGAGGAAGAAGAGGAATAAAATTCAGGGAGGGCATGAAAATGGCAAATTCAGATTATGAAGCACCGGATGAAACAACCGGAATTTTGAACAGCGGAAAAATCCGCGAAGGGGAAAAGGAAATAGAATCCTACATATTTGAAAACGAAGGCATACAGGTAATGGCGCGCATAGTATACCATCCGGACGACTTTGTGCTGCATTATGACCTCTCGGTGCGCGGGCTCTCAGAGGGCACCCGCCTTGTGCTAAACACTTTGCGCGGCGAGCTTATCACAACCGTGAAGCTTGATGTCACAGACATCATGGACCCGAGAAAGCGCGACGAGGTAAAAAGAAAATTCGAACTGCGCGCCAACATGCTTCTTGCAAAGCATTTTCCCTCTTTGGCAGAATCCGATAAAAAAATACTTATCTCCTATCTTATTCAAAACTCCCTCGGGCTCGGGGATTTGGAGGCGCCGCTTCATGACGGCAAGCTGGAGGAAATAGTAATAAATTCCAGCAAGGACCCCGTATGGGTGTATCACAAAAAATACGGCTGGTGCAAAACAAACATAGTGATAAAGAGCGAGGAGGCGGTGTATGATTATGCCGCCATGATAGGAAGGCGAATAGGGAAGCAAATAAACATACTCTCGCCCCTGATGGACGCGCACCTCTCAACAGGGGAGCGTGTGAATGCCACTCTCTACCCTGTCTCATCTTTTGGCAATACGCTTACAATAAGAAAATTTGCAAAAAACCCATGGACTCTTCCCTATTTAATAGAATTAAACTGCATTTCTCCCAAAGTGTCCTCACTCATATGGCTTTGCATACAAAACGAGCTTTCCCTGCTTGTCTCGGGAGGCACAGGCTCCGGAAAAACCTCTTTTCTTAACGCAATTGCCTGCCTGATACCCGCAAATCAGCGCGTCATCTCAATTGAGGATACTCGCGAGCTTACGCTGCCCGAATTTTTGCAATGGGTTCCCATGACAACAAGGGACGCAAACGCGGAAGGCAAAGGCGAGGTAAACATGCTTGATTTGCTTGTAAATTCGCTTCGTATGCGCCCTGACAGGATAATTGTGGGGGAAATAAGAAAGCAAAGGGAAGCCGAAATTCTTTTTGAGGCAATGCACACAGGCCACTCTGTGTATGCCACCATGCACGCAGACAATGCGCAGGAGACAATAACCCGCCTCACAACTCCGCCAATAAACATACCGCGCGAGACGATAGATTCTCTTGCAGGAATTGTGGTGCAATTCCGGCACAGGCGCCTTAACATCCGCCGCACACTCGAATTTGCGGAAGTGAGAAAAGGAGGGGGCTTAAACGTGCTCTCGCGCTGGGACCTTAAAAAAGACAAAATAATGGATGTGGGGGAAATGGACGTTCTTGCAAGCACCCTAAACCTTTACTCAGGGCTCACAAAAAAGGAAATAGATTCTGACATTGCCGAAAAATCAGACATACTAAAATGGATGGTAAGGAAAAAATACAGGGGCGTAAATTCTGTCGGCTCAATCGTTTCCCACTATTACATGAATCCGGAAGAAGTGGTTGCCGCCGCCGCAAAGGACGTTAACTGGGCTTTTGAGGCATAATCGTTATGGGTGATGAAGAGGGGGGCGCATTCCCTGAAATCGGGGCTAATTCAGCCGGAATAAAAAAAGGCAATCTTGATGCAAAGGCAGCCGATGCCGCGCTTGATGACAAGCGACTTGGCAGCTCTATCTCCCTTCCCCTCACCCAGCTCATACGCGAGGCAAAAACAATTGAAAAAAACGCCTTCGCGCCGCAAACTCCCTCTTTTGACTTTCACGCATCCCCTTCTTTGCCGGAGCAGCCATTTGAGCAAATGGAATTTAATTCCGCATTCGCAATCGCAATGCGCATGGAAGGCGCATCAAAAAAGCGCGGCTCAATAATAAGCACCGCCCCGCCCGTAAAAGAGGATAGCGGAATAGAGCAGGAGCTAAAAGTTTTCGGCAAAATGCCTGCAAAAGACGCGGGCAGCGAAATAGGGATGAGCCCGCAGCAGGCATCCCAATATTCGCCGCAAAAAAAGCCGGGAATGTTTTCCTCCTTTTTGCAAAAATTCAAATTCACAAAAAAGAAAAAGCCAAACATCGCGCCTCCCCCGTTTACTCCTCTTGCGCCAGCCTCAAAAGCGCAGGCGCACGGCTCGCCACAGCAAACCTCGTGGCAGCCATCCACATCAACCCCATTATCAAAAACCCCTTCAGCCTCTTCCTCTTCCATGCAGAAAGCCGGTGAAGCTGAAAATTCGCAGCAGATGCCAAAAAAGAAATTATTCGGGCTTTTCGGGGCAAAAAAAACCCCTCCCCAAAAACAGGCAGAGCAAAAAGATGCACCACCACCTTCCCCCAGCCCTTCTTACCCTCCCCAAATTCCCCAATATAAAAACATGGGAGAGCCTGCCGCAAAAGGGCAGCAAAGCGATTTTTCAGAGGAAAAAAACAAATCTCAGCAAGCAGGCGTGCAAGAGAAGCCAGGCTCCCCTCCGCCGCCTCCAGGCATTTATTCTGGCCCGCATTATTCCCCTTCCCCCGCGCAAATGCCGAAGCCTTCGCAAAAATTAAGAAAAGAGCTTGAGCAGATTGACCCAAAGAAAAAGGCAAAGGCATCAATTTTCGGAGGGCTTGGCACCCCTCCCAAAAGGAAGATGCCTGAAAAGAAGCAGGATGATGGGGATGATGACACTGGTGATGATGAGGGGGGAATGCGCGAATACGACGAATCAAATGCGGAAAAAGCGCAGAATTCAGGCTTCTCATCCCCGATAATAACCCCCAAGCCTGCAGGGCGCAAAATTTATTCTTCCCAATCAGTCTCGCAGATGGGAGCAGGCTCTTCACAGGGAGAAGATTCCTCCTTTGCAGAGGCAAGCGGCGGGCAAAAAATGCAGGGCGCAGCCATTAACAGGGAAAGCGGCTATGAAAAAGAAATCTCCCCCCCTCAAAAAAGCGCGCAAGAAAAAACCAAGCAGGATTTCGGGCTTTCCACCCTCTCAAACGCGCTAAAGGCCGCAACAAGCCCTGCAAAAGGGAAAAGCGAAATTTCAGAGCAGCCAAAAACGCCCGCAAGCGCGCAATTAATGCAGCAAAAGAAAACTTCAAAGCCGCGCTTAAGCGGATATGGGACTCCTTCCGACTCATTTTCTCCCATAAGCGAGATTGAAACCCATTACAGCTCAAGGGAAAGCGCAGCTTCTGCTAAAAAAACGCAAACGCCTGCCTCAAGCGGCGTTCCGGCTACACCTGAGGCGCGCGAAGAGGGAATTTCCGAAAAAAATAAAGGCACATTAAAATTCTCGCAAAAAAGAAAAATTTCTCCCCTTCCAAAAAAGAAAACTTTGGAAGCCGAGCAAACGCAAGGCAAGGAAAACATTTCAGAAGCGCCCGAGCCTCCGAAGAAAAAAGCAAAAATTTCCCCGCCCGCGCAAAAGAGCCAGAAAGCAAAAATTCCCCCCCGCGCAAGCCAAAGCGCCGAAGATGATGAGGGGGGCGCCTCCTCATTGGATGAGCTTGAGCAGGCGGCAGGCGAGCTTGGGGGAGATGAGAAAAAACAAGCCGCGCCTTCCCCTCAAAAAACAAACAAGGTTTCCCCTCTTGCAAGCAGGCTTGGAATTTCCCGCACCTCGCAAAAGAAAACTCTTGCGCAGCCGCAGGAGCAAACAGCAAAAAAAGCCGTGCAACCGGGGAAGGAAAACCCCCCTTCCGCAAGAAAAAAGCCGCAGCAGGAAGATGAGGATGAAGATGAAGGGGATGGCGAAGGCGGAGGGGCTTCCGCCCCCGCAAGAAAAAAAACACTGCGCCCAGCGCAGCAGGAAGATGAGGATGAAGATGAAGGCGGCGGAGAAGGCGCGCATGCTGTAAGCTCGCGCATCTCGCAAAAGGCGGACGACATCCTCTCTGCCCCGAAAAAAGAAAAAGAAAAAGAGTCTGCTTCAAAAAACGACGACATCCTCTTTGCATACGCAAAAGAGAGGCACAAATGGATTTATGAAATTTACAAGATGGGCGGGATGACTTTGGAGGAATTCCGCTCAAAAATGAATGAGAAAATGTCTCAGGATGAGAGCGGCTCAAAAGGCGATAATGAGAGGGAAGATGAAAAAGACAACTCTGCTTTTTCAAATCTTGACGCTGCCGCAAACAAGAAGTTTAAAAAATGATAAAGGGCTGGTAGAAGGGTATGAAGATGCGAAAAAAAACACAAAAGCAAAAAGACGAGGCGCCTGCCCCGTATGTGAGCACGCCGCTAAGGCATTCTTTTTCCGATTCCTCCCCGTTTGCAAACCTTTTCAAGTCAATAGCCTCGCGCCTTCCTTCCCTGCAGCGCAACCTTGACATGGCGGAAATGGACGCGCATGCGCCAGAGTTTGTAAAAAAGAGCCTCATAAGCGCCCTCTTTTTCACAATAGTGCTTGAGGCGATAATTCTCTGGGCAGCCATATCTGCCGGAACAAGCGCCCTTTTGCTAATAGGCGCCGCCCTTCTCACAACCGTTGTTATATTTTTGACAATGTTTAACATGGGCATAAACCAGCCCAAGCTCAAAATAATAAGGCGCGGAAAAGAAATAGACAAGGAAATAGTTTTTTGCGGCCGCCATCTTCTAATAGAATTGCGCTCGGGGGTAACCCTATTTGACGCCATGCTCGGAGTGTCCGAGGATTACGGGGAGGTAAGCAAGGAATTTAACAAGATAGTTGAAAAAATAACGCTGGGGGTTCCCTCCTCCGTCGCGTTGCATGATGTCGCCTCCCAGTCTCCCTCCTCCTATTTCAAGCGCGTTGTATTGCAGATAGCAAACTCCATAGCATCCGGCTCGGACATAGGGGACTCTTTGGAGGCGGTCCTTAACCAGGTTGCAAAAGAGCAGATAATACAGCTAAAGGAATATGGGCAAAAGCTAAACCCGCTTGTTATGTTTTACATGCTTTTTGGAATAATTATTCCCTCAATAGGAGTCGCCTTCATGATAATAGTTTTCTCTGTAGTGGGCGCCGGCTTTGAGGCAATCGGAACAACTCTTATTGCAGGCGTATTCGCCCTTGTGGCAATAATGCAGTTTCTTTTCCTTACTGTGGCTGAAAACGCAAGGCCCAACTTTGACTTATAGGTGCGATTATGGCAAACTCATCATACGAAATAATAGGGCGCGGCTTTGGAAGGGAGAAAATAAAGGCTTTCGGAATCTTCCTAAAAAGCGGGGGCTTTAAGGTTGCCCCTGAAAAATTTGCAGGGCTTTACATTGTGCTCGGCTTTCTTGCCGCACTGCTTGCATCTATTCTTTTCCTTACGCTTGATTCGCTTCGCGCATATATATTCAAGCTGGCGCTCTTTACCATGCGCCCGCTGGCAGTGGATTTCTCATTCACCGTGCCTGCCCTTACCCTAATCTTATGCTTTGCAGGGGTATTCACCTTTTTCGCCCTTCTCATATATGTGGTGGTAATACTTTCCGCAGATTCTAGGCGCAACAAGGTGGAGGCGGTATTGCCTGACTTTCTTATTTTGGCAGCCGCCAACTCACGCGCAGGCATGACGGTCGACCAGGCGCTCTGGCATGCGGCAAAGCCAGAATTCGGGCTTCTCTCCGATGAGGTGCAAATAGTTGCAAAAAGGGCATTCGGAGGAGTCCCATTCGGCGAGGCGATAGACCATCTTGCATACAGCTTTAATTCCAAAATAATAAGGCGCACAGTATCCCTCATAAAACAGGGGCTTGCCTCAGGCAGCCAAATAGCCGTAATACTTGACCGCACAGCCGCAGACGCGCGCGACATGCAGATAATAAGGCGCGACATTGCCGCCTCCCTCCTTATGTATGTAATTTTCATAGTATTTGCAGCCGCAATAGGCACTCCTTTCCTTTTTGCAGTTGCGGCAAAGCTTGTTGCTTTGATGGAAAACGTTTTTGCAGACATCCCTACTGCGGATGAGCTCTCCTCATTCGGCGGCTCCACATTTATCCAGCCCCAGCCGCCAATAGTTACAAGCGAGCAATTTTTCATATTCGTGCTTCTCTCACTTGTGCTCACATCCATTACCGCCTCTCTTCTCATAGGCGTAATACAAAAAGGCAAATCCCGCGAAGGGGTAAAATATTTGCCATTTATACTGGTGGTGGGGCTTGTGCTTTTCTTTGTGGTAACCGAGCTTGTCACCTCCGTAATGGCAGGGCTTGGCGCGGGGTAGGCATATGTTTTTATACTTCGGCTCGTTTAACGGGGTTAATATATTGAGGTGGTATGGTGTTTAATTCTCTAAAAGGCCAATCAGCCATGGAATATTTGATGACTTATGGCTGGGCTTTGCTTGTAATTGCAATTGTTGTAGCAGTATTGTGGGTAATCTGGCCCGGCGGGGCAATCGACTCCTGCCTTTTCCAGGACCCCGGCTTCACATGCGAGGGGCACAGGATAACAAGCGGCGACATTCTTTATGCAAAAATAACTAACGGCAACCACAAGACAATAAAGAATGTGCAGGTTGCATGCATAAAGGGAAGCGCAAGGCCTGACAAAACAAGGTATGTCCCGCTTGCAAGCACCACTCTTCCAAACGGAGAATCCTTTAACACTGGCACAGGGGTAGGAACAACAGACGGCGCAATAAAATGCGTTAATTCTGACGGCACTTCTCTTGATTTGCAGCTTGGAGAGAGCTTCAACGGCAGGCTTTACATAATGTTCAACTATGCCGACGATGACTCTGACATCCCAGGAAAAGTGGCTGTTGCAAACGTGCTTGGCACAGTGCAGGAAGGCAAGTAATTTTTTTCTTTTAATTCTTTTTTTCTTTTGTTTTTTCAGTTACCTTAGCTTTTTTATTTTATTTCTTTTTTCCAGTTACTTTTCTTTGTTTATTCTTCTTCCCCTAATTTTTTCTCTTTCTACTTTTATTTCAAAACAAGCTTTCTCTGCCTAGGCTCATCATTTTGCCAAATTATTTATTTTCCTTTTTTCACTTCCTTATAAGTCCTATACTTTCTTATACCCCGCCTCCCATGCCTTCTCTCAAGCGTGGCGCCTATGAGCAGCACCACCATTATGGAGAGAAGCGTAATTATCATTGTGGGGTTATACCTATAAACAGGAAAAGTGGTTGAGAGCGCCTCAAACCCGTCCATTATTGCCGTAATATTAAATATCGAATGAAGCACTATTGCGGTGGCAACCCCTGGGACAAATATTACCGCAGACAATTTGCCCCAGCTGTGATGCTCTTTTGCCCACCCCAGCGTCGCTCCCAGCGTTCCGCTAAAGCATGCGTGCGCAATTGAATTGAAAAAGCTTCTATAAATTATTATCCCTGCCCATGCCCCAATTCCCATTTGCAAAGGGTCTGTTTTTGAGGCAAAATAAAGCCAATTCTCAACAAAGGCAAACCCAAGCCCTGTGGCAAGCCCCAAATGAAGCCCGTGCAAAGTATCGCAATATTCATGGTGGGTTGAGAGCCCAAGAAGCCCCAGCCCTTTTAGCACCTCTTCAATAACCGGCGCAATTACAGCCGTTGTAAGAAGTATTGCCCCCGCGCTTCCAAGCCCGAAAAATTCGCTTAGCGCCTGCGCCTGATATGAATTTATAATAAGGGACGCAACTGCGGCGCTTATGCCCCACACAAATGCGCCCCCCAAAAACCGCAAAGGCATCTTCTCCACAAGCTCATTATATATCCAAATGAGGGCAAAATACACCACAGGCATGAAAAGCGCGCCCAAAAACGTCAGCGCCATTATCGCAACATTCTCACCTTGGGCGGATTTTGCTATTATTGCCGCTATTATGATAAGAAGCAAAACCTCAAGCGCCCAAAAAAGAGGATTTATCAAAACCCCCGCGATTATCTGCCCTATATCTTTTCCCTTAATAACCGGCAAAAAGAAAGTTTTCATAGTATATTCTTTTTTGTATTTTGAGTTCGCCTTGCTCCTATATGCCCATTCCGAGAGTACAAGAAGCAAAAATATGATAAAGCCTGCCAAAGCAGGTATGATTACCTGCGCCCCTTCAAACAAAATCCTATTTTGCTCCTTCTCATACTCGCCCCAATTTTCATCAACATCAAAATATTGCCCAAGCGGCACCGCTCCCCCGGTGGCAACAACCGCGTATTGGGTGGAAGAGCGGCTTTTTCCAGCATAGCTTGCCTCAAAATAAACAATATATTTCTCGCTTCCCCCCGGCTGCACAAGCCCGAGCACTTTTTGCGCCCTCCACTCTCCGTCATCCTCTTTTTTAAGCAAATAAACTATCAAGTCATTATCATAATAATTTGAAACCCATATGCGCGCAGTTATTTTCGTGGGGGTGTAATTAAGCGCATTTTGCTCCACTTCAATATTTGCAGGCAATCCGTATGCAAAATCCTCCAAATTTGTAATATTTGCAGCATGCGCAACACTCACCGCCTGCAAAAAAAGAAAGATAAAAAATAAGGCTGGCAGAAGCGGCGCGCCAGAGCGCCCATTCTTCCCACTTTTCAAAAGCATAATTTCCCTCATACGGGAATAAGCCCCCTTACCAAAAGCATTGCAAGCCCGGCATATTTCAAGAAATATACTATCCCCTTGTCCCACCACTCATTTTTTCTTTTGATTACTTTTATAAGCGGCTTGAAAGCATCTCTTTCCGCAACTCCTAATTTGCTGTCGCTGATTTTTGTGTGCTCTTTGCCGTCCACTACTGATTTTTCCTCAATTTTGCCAATCTGCTTGTTTGCCTGCGCATACCAGGGGGGCAAAGTGGACTGCTTTTTCATAATTGCATTAAAGTAATCCATTGCTGTAATTTTTCTCTGCTTTCCGGTTTTAAACGCAATTCTCCAGGGAATTGCAGCCGCCTCTTCTGTAAGCGCTTTTAGGTCTGCCGCGGCATACCCCAAAGTGGCAAAAGCCATAAAGCTCCATGGCATCACGCCTGCCAAAGGAAGTTTTTTTGCATGCAGCTTAAGTATCTCTTTTCTTGAGGTAAAATCCGGCTCGGGAATATAAATGGTTTTTCCAAACCTTCCCGAGCGGCGCAAAGCAGGGTCAACATCCCACGGAGCGTTTGTGGCTCCGATAACAAGCACATTGGCGTTGTCTGCCTCCATTCCGTCCATCTCGTATAAAAGCTGGTTTACCGCCATTTTCATATACTGCGCCGAGCCGCTCATCTCCTCACGCCTTCCCCCCAGCGCCTCAACTTCGTCAAAGAAAATAATGCATGGCGCGTTTTTTCTCCCAGTCTCAAAAATATTGTGCAAATTTTTCTCAGTCTGCCCAACATACATGTCAACAATGTCCGAGACTTTTGCGTTAATAAAAGCCGACGAGCACTCCCCCGCCGTCGCCTTTACAATAAATGTTTTTCCGCATCCTGGGGGGCCGTAAAGCAATATTCCCCCTCCTCCCATCTTGCCGTATTTTCTTGCCAGCTCCGGCTGCACAAGCGGATAAACCGCAGCTTCATTAATTTCCTCTTTCATTTTTCTCATGCCTGCAACATCCTTGAAATTCATTTTCGGCTTTGAGAGTAATTTCACGGGGTTTATTCCCTGTGGCTGCTGCCCCGGCGCACCGCCTGCGGGGTTTTCAGGCCCGCCCGGCGCCCCCGGAGCCGGCCCTCCTGCGCTTTGCTTTGCTTTTGCAATTTCAAGATGGTTTTTCGCCTCGTCAAAGCCGGGATTCAGCTCTATCGCCTTCTCATAATCCTTTATCGCATCATCAAGCTTATTCTGGTAATCAAAGGCAAGCCCGCGAATATGGTATGCTTCTGAAAAAGAGGGATTTATTTCCACTACCTGGGTAAAATCCTCAACCGCCTTCTCATATTCCTGCTGGCAGGCGTATGCAAGCCCCCTGTTGTAAAATGCTTTCAAATATTTCTTATTTAGCGAGAGCGCCTTGTCATAATCTGATATGGCGTTTGCAAAATCCTGCTTTCTGTAATACGCATCTCCCCTGTTATTGTAAATTACGGGGTTTTTCGGGTCCAATTCCGCGGACTTTGAATAATCGTCTATGCTTTTGTCAAATCTTTTTAAATTATAATAGCAAAGCCCCCTGTTGAAATAGCTTTCGCTAAAAGTGGGGTTAAGTATAATAGCCATATTATAATTTTCAATCGCCTTATCATACTCCCCTTTCTCAAAAAGCTGGTTGCCTTTATGGTAATACGTCCTTGCGTCTGTAGGGTTCGGCTTATCTACCATAGAATATCACTTAATTTATTACTCCTCTATCCTCTGAGCATTTAAAAATCTAATCAGTAACCCCCTCGCGGGCTATTCTTATTATAGATATGTCTCATAATAAGCTTAACTCAAAGAAAAAGGGGCGTTCACCCCAAAGAATTAACTTAATTTCCCTTGTTGATGCATATGAAAACAGCCGATATTCATGTAATAGGCGCCGGCCCTTCCGGAATTTTTTCATCCATTACGGCGTTAAGGGAAGGAAAAGAGGTTATTTTGAGCGAAGAGCACACATCCGCAGGCGCCCCTGTGCACTGCTCAGGCCTTGTCTCTGCATCAGGGCTTGAGCAGCTAAAAGACGTTGTTGACTATAAAAAATGCACCCTAAACTCCATAACCAAGGCAAATATGCACGGCAAAGCAGAGAAATTCACCCTCTCATTTCCATTGCCAAAAGCATATGTAATAGACAGGGGAAAATTCGACTCTCTTGCAATGCAAAAATATGCTGATGAGGGCGGAAAATGCGTTTTTGGCGAGAAAATAACCTCTTTTTCCCAATTAAAATCAACAAATATAATAGGCGCAGACGGCCCCATCTCCTCAATAGCCCGCCTCTTTAATTTTCCCCCCATCACCTCTTATTGCGGCTGCTGGCAAGGCGAATTCAAATATTCCTGCCCTCAAAAAGACGCGGTAGAGGTGTATTTTAACCCCGAAATTTCCCCCGGCTTTATCGGCTGGGCAATTCCAATAGATGAGACACACGCAAAAATAGGCTTAGGGGTGGGAAAAAACGAAAACCTCTCACACGCAAAAAAATCCCTTCTCTCCAAGCTGGAAATAAAAGATGCCCCAACCCACGAATTTGGCGCCCTTATTCCCCTCTCCCCACGAAAAAAATGCGCACTCTCCCCCATAGTTGCAGGAAAAAAATTCAATATCTCACTTTGCGGCGACGCCGCCGGGCAGGTAAAAGCCACCTCCGGAGGCGGCATATTCTTTGGCGCCATGTGCGGGCGCCTGGCAGCCATGCACGCGCAAAACCCTGCTCTCTATGATAAAGAATGGAGAAAAAAATATGGCATGGATTTGCTTTTGCACCGCTTTTTGCGCCTCGGATTTGACTCCCTTAGCGCGGATGGCACTGATTTGGGAATAAAGGCGCTAAAACTGATGAAATTCGATTCCCTTCTCATGGAAGCGGGGCAAATGGATGAATATTCCAAAATGCTTTCCTTAAATACCTTAAATGCGTATATGCGTGTGCTCACAAGGTAATTTTTATGCGGGCAAATACTTCCAAAATGCTCTCATTAAATACCTTAAATGCGTATATGCGTGTGCTCACAAGGTAATTTTTATGGCACGAAAATTTGATTTGCACCGAAACCGCGGAGGGGGGCAAACCCCCCTGCTCAAAGCGCCTCGCGCTTTGGCATCCCAAATCGCAGTGGCGATTTGTAGGATCCCCAGTTTTGAGGTCCTACAAGACGCTCCGCGTCTTGGGATCCCAAAGTGCGTAGCACTTTGTAGGATTCTTTCCTGCCCCTCCCCCCGTTATACAAGGTAATTTTTATGGCAAGAAAATTTGATTTGCACATGCATTCCTCATATTCGCTTGATGCCATAGCCTCGCCCGCCTCAATTGCAGAGAAATGCTACAATGAGGGGCTTGCCGGCTTTGCAATAACAGACCATGGCAGCATGAAAGGCTATGAAAAAGCAAAAGCATATGTAAAAGAGGCAAAGCTTCCTATACAGGTAATAGGGGGGTGCGAATTTCTTAGCAATGCGGGAGAGGTAATAGGGCTTTTTATTGAATCAATGCCTCCTGCGCACACAATAGCCGACTTTGGCTCTTTATGCGACGCCATACATGATGAAGGAGGCTTTGCAATCCTTCCCCATCCCTTTGATTCTTTTAGAAAACACGTATGCCGCCCTGACAAGCTTCCATCCGATTTGCTTCGCTTAATAGACGGAATAGAAACATTTAACGCCCGCTCGCGAAAAGTCGAGGACAATTTAAAGGCGCAGGAATGGGCGCACGGGAAAAATTTGTGCCTCACAGGAGGAAGCGACGCCCACTTCACATTTGAGTGCGCCTCTGCATACACTTGTGTTGAGGGCGATATGCCACTTGACATTGCTTTGCGCCGAAAAAAAACCTCCCCGGCAGGGGGAAGAACCCCTTTTTATTCGCAAGGGCTGCCAACAATTGCAAAATTCTTGAAAAAGCACGGCATAATAAAAATGCCAAAATAAAAATTCTTCAGCCAAAAATATTTCTGCGCATTTTAAAGCACATTTTTCCCTCTTCGTAGTTTTCCCCAGAGTTTTTAAACAACCTCTCTTTAATTAGCGCATGGGCGTTTTTGCGCAAGCACCCAACAGCCAGAGGGAAGACCATGCTTTTGAGGGCGAGCCGTTGGCAGAAGCTTCCCCTGCTTTGCGCAATTCTCCAATTTCGCGCACAGACCACACATATGTGAATTTAGAGATGGCATATGCGCGCGCGCAAGCAAAGCAAACCTCTATAGAGAATAAGCAGCAGGATTTCACAATGCTCTCGCGCCAGCTCTCCCTTTCGCGCTTTTCCCCAGAATCTTCATTTCCCGCGCAGGATGAGAAATCCATAATAGAGAAAATGAATTTGCTTGCCATCTCCTCAATTTCCAGCACAAATATTCCAGAATTTATTTCCCAATACGCGCAGCCCTTTATAAAAATAGCAAAAGATGCCGGATTAACCGACATCGCGCAAAAAATTGAAAATTATGCAAAAATTCTTGCAGAAACCACGCGCATAAATATCTCCTCCTCCCCGCGCCTTCAAAACCTTGGCAATTTGCTCTCTTTCAGGCCCGCCGACGTTTTTGAGGCAATAAAATATTGCACATTTCTCACTTCCGAGAAAAAAGTATCCCTTCTCTCCTCCCTCTCACAGTTCTCGCCAGAATATCTGCCCCCTTCCCAAAATTTTGCAACAGAGGAGGCGGCGCTAAAGCAAATAGAGCTTGCCTCAAATATCTCAACAGCGCGCACCTTTGCCCAGGATTACACAATCGCAAGCATAGGCGGCATAAAATCATTGCGCTTTCTTGGCACAGAAATCTGGTTTTCCCCGCAAGAAAAGAATTCCTTAATAGAGAAAATATGGGATGAAAATAAGCTTGCGCGCGAAGGAAAAGAATTGCAGGAGGAAAACATTCCTGAAAATATTGCCCAATGCTCGCTTGATTATTGCAATTCCGCCCTCGCATATGCAAATTACATCTCTGTCACAACCTCAAGCAACGACATATTGGGCTTTGTATCCGACTTTGCAGTTGAGGCAAACGATGCCATAAACAATATAGCCAAATTGCAGCTTGAGGGCGCGCCAAAGCTTGAAATAGTGGAAGAGCTGATAAAATTCGAAGAATTTTTCCAAAACTGCCAGTCCCTTGTGGCAGAGCAGGCGCACTATGAATCCCTTTACAAGCAGGCAGGCAACAACCCATTTCTCAACGCCCTTGTATGGGCAAACAGAAACGGGCACACCGCCAACCTGTGGATGGCATTCGGGATGTCACTTTACAATCCTGTATTAGGGCAGGCGGCATTTGGGATGCTTGGTGCGCGCGACATAAAAGAGGGAATAGAAACAAAGGATTTTAACCGAATAATATTCGGAACCGCAATGCTTGCAGGCATGTCCCAAAACCCGCTCATATCCGGCGCCTCGCACTCTTACATCCAGCTCTCAATAGGAAAAGACGCGCTTTACCTGGCAGATGACATAAACATAAACGGGGTAAATCCGCGCAACCTCCAATCTCTCCTTGACCTCTCAATCCTATCTTTGGGGGTGCTCAACTCGCGCGCACAGGAAAAATATTCTCCCCATGATTTTCGCTATGGGGGGCCGCGAGCGCAATTCTCCGCCCCCGCGCAGCTGCCGTGGTTCACAGAGCTTTTTAACCTGGAATATTTTCGCAACAAAAATTTTGCTGCTTTGGCAGACGCAATAAAAAAGAACACCGAAATAAAATCCCCCCAAAACGACGAGGGAATAGTGCGCCACATTGCAATCCTCTCAAAATCCTTTAATGAACAGGAAATATCTCAAATTTGCTCGCGCATCTCACAAGATAAAAACACCTCCTGCCTTATGGATGCGAACTTCCTTCTTTCCGTGGAGCTGAAAACTCAGGGCATGCACTGGGAAAACGCAGGGGGGGTAAATTATTTGCGCCCCGGCAAAGAGCCCGCCCCCCGCGAGCCGGTAGGCGGCACGGCATTTATCCCGAAAAAAAGCGGCGGCGAGCAAAAGCCCCGCATTGAGGAAAATTCTTCCCTACTGCAAGATGAAACTATTGCAAAAAAGCTTGCAGATGCCGGGATAACAGAGAAGGCAATGCAAAGAATAGAATCGCTTGAAGGATACACTCCCGAAGCAAAAGAAATATTGCGGGAAATTATCTCAAAATCCCCTCAAGAAAGCCTAATGGTAAACTTTTATGCATTTGAATCCATCCTTGGGAAAGGCCCGCTTCCCGAAAATGTAATTTCTGCCCTAAAGACACAAATCTCAATCTGCCCTGCAGAAAATCTCCTAAACTTTCTTGTTATGGTTGAGAAGGCGCACCCTCTTCTCATAGATGAATACGGCTCAGAGCTTTCCTTCCCCATCATGGAGATGCTCCAAAACCCGAACCTATCCTCATATCCGCTCTGGAGGGATTTCCTCTTCTCCCTAAAACAGGGGGAATCATACCTCTCTCATGCCTCTGCTTTTCTTACGCTCAGTTCTATCCTAAAGAGCAGTTATTTCAAGCCCGAACACTGGAGTTTGCTTCACAAACTGCACAATAAAACCGACATCAAGCAAAATGCAGATGTTCTCAAAGAGTTTTTCAAACTGCTTGAGGGGGGGCATCTCTCGCCAGAAAATATTCAAAATTTAAATTCTTTTCTGGATTTTATGCCCCGCATCAATAAGCTCTCTATGATAGAATTCAGGGAAAGGGCGGAAAGGAGCGGATATGACTTTGACAACTCCTTCCAATTGGCGCAAAGCTACAGGGAGCGTTTTTCTTTGGGAAAAGATGTGTGGGGGGACTGGGCATTAAACCTTCTATCTAATGTGGATGCCATCAAGCAGCTTGATGCTCTGAACCTGAAGGCAGCCGACTTTCTTTGCAAAAACCAGGGAATCCGCTTTTTTGGAAGGTATGATGCAGGCGTTCTTTTGAGGCAGTATGAAAATTACGGAAAACGCGATTCCTCAAAGCCGCTGATGCTTGCCATCAATGCCCTTTCGGATTACAGCGGAGCCATTTCCCTTGTCAGAAACAACATAAGCTACCTTGACCAAAACCTTGACATTAAAATTTATGAGGCAAGCTCGCCTTTTTCAGCCGCAAGAAGCATTGTTGATACATACAACAACTACGGCCCTATATCTACTCTCTGGGTAGGCGGGCACGGAGATGTGGGAAGCATAAGGTTTGGGCACGCCTGGCCTGCCGGGCTCATAACCGCGCAGCAAATCGCAAGCGGATCAGATCTTGGGCGCTATTTCATCTCCCATCCCTCGGTTATTTTTGTGAGCTGCAGCACAGGCATTGATTTACCGGGAGGATTTGCAAATACAGCCAGTGGCAGGTATAATGGAATTTTCTATGCGCCACAGGGAGAAACCCTTCTTGACAACATAACCTACAAAGGGTTAGATGAAAATTCTACTCCCCTATTTGACATAAGATGGTCAGTTTCTCCAGGATCAATATTTTCCGAAGGAAAGCCCTCTTCCCCAAAAACACAAAATCCAAACATCCAATTCCCTGTAGGCGGCACGGCATTTGTGCCCGCCCCGCCAAAAAGAATTTCCGCCCCGATAGATTTTGAGCGCACTTTAGCCCCAAAAAGCGCGGACGACATAAAATTTGAGCTTAATACCCTTCTTTCCAATTTGCGCTCGCTTGAGCAAACGGCAAAAGATTTTTCAGATGATTTTAAAATGGGGCAATTAAACCAAAACATGCTCAATTCCCTTCAAAAGCAGCTAAAAGCCCTTGAGCAGGACGCAAAATTCGTACAAGAGCCGGCAGAATCCGCCCTTATCGCATCCAAAATAGCCAACGCAAAGCTGCTAATCGCAAATACGCAATACCATCTCTCACATGAGCCTGTCGGCGGAGTTGCAAAAAAGCCCCCCTCGGCAATTGAAATAGGTTTAGACGGAAAGCCTACTGGCAGAAATATAAATTTAGAAACTACTTATACTCCAGAATATTTTGAAGGAAGATTGGCAATAGACCAAACCACTCCATACATAGAGCTTGCAGAAGGAAAAGCGTTAGAAATATACAGGCGAAGCGACTTTAACGATTATTTTCTTTTGCAAAGAAAAGGAAATGAGCTTGAAATAAGCTGCATCTCGCAAAATTTCAGCCCAGAGCAATATATGGAAAACCTTGGCTACCAAAAAACATCGATATATGTATACAGGGCGCAAGAGCCGTCTGTACGACAAGTAATTGATGGCGCAACAACTCTAAAAAAAGGCGACAGAGTAGTATTTAGCTTCGGAGCCCCGGAAGGACAATCCCCCTCATTTATATTTGACGGCAAAAAGCTTGTAAATTCTGCAGAGCAGGGCTGGAAAGCAAGCCAGCCTGTCGGCGGAGTTGCACACAAGCAGAATGTGCAGCCAACAAAAATAATCCCTCTACAGGCAAAAATGGAAAATTTCTCAAACAGCCAGGAAAAGCTAAAACTTCACCTCCATGACTGGAAAAGCTCTGCATATAATGCATATAACTCCAGCAAGTTAATTCTTGATGACATATCCCGCCTAAAAAACTCCGGGGTAATGGATGCGCGCCTTGATTTGCTTGAGCAAAAATTCAAATCCCATTTGCAGGTGCTTGATGCCCCCTCAAACACCATAAAAAACGAATTTGAGTCAAGAATGCGAGAGCCGACACAGGAGGGCACGCAGGAGCTTTTGGGCATAATGAAAAAAAACACCTCCCAAATCCTTGATTATATCAGCAACTCAACCCTTAAGGCAGACATAAAAGAGCTTGAGTTAATATTGCGCGACAATTCCAAAACAAGCGCAGAGGCAAAAACAATCCTTGAGGAAACCGTGCAAAAGAGCAAAAATACAAACCTCTCCGCAATTGATGAGATGGGCTCAACCCTTCCATCCTACCTTGAGCCAACATACGACGTTTCTCAAATATCTTTCGGAGGGGTAAGCCAACTCTCGCTTGAGAGCACGCAACTCTCCCCGCTTGTAGAGAAAGCAATAGCTTCCCAGAGTGCATCCTATCCCAAAATAAAAATAAGTGTGGAGGGGCTCTCCCCCGAAATTTATGCGATGGTTGATGCGCAGGCATTCTCCTCAATTGTGGGAAACATGCTTGCAAATTCCCTCAAATACACCGCAGAATATGCCTCCAAAAACCCGGGCGCATTTCCCGATGGGCAGGAAATAAAACTTTCCTTGCGGCAAAACGATTATGGAAGCGGCTTTCGCACCCTTGAGATAACTGTTGAGGATTTTGCCTCCGGCATGACTTATGAGCAGGCGGCAAGCGCATTTGAGGGCAAGCCAAGCACAAACGCGGTCGGCTCCTCAACAGGGCTTGCGATGAGCACTTCGCAGAAGCTTGCGCAAATGATGGAAGGGGATTTGCGCATCGACTCGCGGGGGCGAGCTTCAGGGGAGCCCTCAACAAAATTCACTTTTGAGATTCCGCTCAAATCCCAAGAAGCCCTCAACATAGAATCTGACATGGGCATAAGCATTGAGCCGTCCCAAAAACCCGGAAAATTTGATATTTATATCGGAGAAGGGCAATCAAAGGCGTATGCCGGCTCTTTTTCGCAAGAGCGCGCCGCCCTTTTCAAATCCCAGTTCCTCATATACCAGCAAAACTTTCCAGATATTCTTCTCCCGGAAATATCTCATAGCATACAAAGCATTGACGGGCTAATGTCTGCCTTTGGAAAATGGAGGGTAAAGCAGAGCAGCGGGGACATGGCGAATTACCTCGAATACCTTAATTCCAATTCCCTGCACCACTCTTTTGAGCCGTATTTTGAGCAAATAAAATCAACTCTCAATTCCATGGGATACGAATACACTAATGGGCAGATTCCTGTCCGCTACCAGGGAAGCGCCCCAGTCTTTATGTTTAGCACGGATGGAAAGCTTGGAAAGAAAGAGTTTGTCCTAAAAATAAAAGACGGGCTGGAGGAGGAGATTGCCTCTAAAGTTCTAAACCTTTTCGGGAGAAATACCCATGCCATTTACTCCCCTTCAAAAGATTTTTGCATAATGGAAAAGCTTGACATATCCACCCCTGAGGAGGTATTTCTCTCAGGAAGGCCAGCAGAACTGTCCGGCTTGCTCTCCGAAGGGGAGGAAAAATCAGAATACCTAAAGCAAAGGGGCTCATGGGCGGCAGATGAACTCTTCTTTGCCCTTGGCGACGGGCACACGAGAAATTACATGCTTCTGGATTCAAAAGGCACTCTTGCAAGGATAGACTTTCAGGCATTCGGATATTCAAATCCCTCTCCCCTGCATTCCATGGAGCTTAATCACCTGTGGGGATATTTTCGTTCTGAGGGCTCTATACGCCCAGAGCTTAAAGGAGCCTTCATGGAACGTTGGACAGAGTTGCAGCTCATGCTCTCAGAACCTTCTGTCCGACAGGAGCTTCTCTCAATATATGAGGGATATTTCTCAAATCCGAATTACAAGCAGCGCCTTCTGAGCATAGCACCCGAAAACGCCTACTCGCGGCCTTTTTATAATCTAACTCCAAAACAAATAGTGGACAACCTCTCCAAAAACCTGCAGTTTGATGCAGAGATTGCATGGGAGAGATTTTCAGGTGAATATGCAAGATGACAAGCAAACATCCAATACGAGCAATAAATTCGGACCTTGTGCATACAATAGTTTCTCATATGCCTGCAATAACAAATTTGGGCAAAGCATTTGAAAAACTGGGGCCGCTGGAGCACAAGGTAAGCAATCGGGGCTGGACCCAGCTGCGCACCGACTTTCTGCTTCATCAGGGGCCGTATCCATGGCAAGGGGAGCAAAAAGCCCAAGGCATAGAGGAGGCCGATCTTGCCTCCAGCATCAAAACACTGGCAAAATCCCTTGACATGAAAGAAATTATTATAGGAAAAACTCTTGCATATAATAATGAAAAAAATTCATTGCTTCTCTCCCCTGACGGGGCAGCCGCAGCCGCAATAATGCAATATTACATGGGAGAAGAAATCTCCCTTGCAAAGTCTCTCATAAAAAGCATAGTAAAAGGAAATACGGGATATCTCCTCCTACAAGAGCCAAGAAGGGCAGCCGCTGCGTATTTCTTTTTGCACATAGCCGCCAACGGAATAGACGGCGCCCTTTGTGATTTGCGGGTTTCTCAAGCATACTCTGCAGAGCTGCACTCAAAATCTCTTTACCTTCCAAAGAATTTCTATTTTGAGTTAAATCGCATCCACCTAAACTTTTTGGAATCCCTGCTGCGCGGGGACGGGGCAACCTTTTATGAATACCTAACCTCTACCTCAAGCCCCTCTTTCAAATCATAAAACGCAAACCCTCAGCAAGGGCATAACTATCCTCGTTTCCATATGTACCTTCTCCATTAAACTCCGCACCCTTCAGCGGATTTCCGCCCCACCTCTTTTAAATCTGGTTTTCCATTATCCCCTTATGCAAAAGTCTCTCTCCCACATAGCATTTATACCTGACGGCAACCGCAGGTGGGCAAAAAAGCACGGGTTAAATATATTGCGCGGGCATGAGAAGGGAATAGACAGGATGGGAGACGTGCTCACATGGTGCCGCGAGGAGGGCATAAAAATGGCCTCCTTCTGGGCTTTTTCCACCGAAAATTTCAAAAGAGACACGCAGGAAGTAAGCGGGCTTTTCGAGGCATTTGAAACCCGCCTCTCAAAAGTTTTAAGGGAAGCCGAATTTCAAAAACACAAAGTAAGGGTGCGCTTTATAGGAAACACCTCCCTTTTTCCCAAAAAAATACAATTGGGAATAAAAAAAGTGGAGGACGAGACAAAAAAGTATGACAAATACTTCCTTAACTTCTTTATAGGCTACGGAGGGCGAGCCGAATTAATAGCAGCGGCGCAAAAACTGGCAAAGGATTTTCCAGGCAACAACGCTTCCAAAATAGGGGAAAAAGAATTTGAGTCCTGCCTCTGGACGGCAGGGCTGCCCGACCCTGAGCTGATAATCCGCACCTCCGGAGAATCGCGCATATCCGGCTTCATGCCTTTTCAATCCACCTATTCCGAGCTATTATTTTGCAAAAAGCTCTGGCCGGATTTTTCGCGCGCCGATTTTAACAAGGCAATAGACGAATTTGCAAAAAGAAAAAGAAGATGGGGAAAATAAATGGAAAAAAACATTTCCAAAATATTAAATTTATCAACTTCAAAGTCTATTGAAATTAATTTGGAAATCTGCAACACTCCCTCCTCGCGCACAAGAGGGTTGATGTTTCGCAAAAAATGCATCCCTCTCCTCTTTACGTTTGATAAGGAAGGCATTTATCCCATCCACTCGTTTTTTGTCTCCTTTTTATTTGACGCAATTTATCTTGATGAAAATTTTATAATAACTGATATTTTCCGGCAAATAAAGCCATTTACAAAATATGTTGCAAACACCAAGCCCGCAAAATATTTGCTTGAGCTTCCCTGCGATTTTCCGCTTCAAATGAAAATAGATGAGAGGATAAAAATAGATTTGCCTGCAAAAAGCCGGGAGATGCAAAATAAGAAAAATCATAGCGGGTTATTCCCATAGCCGCGTGGGATTGAAAAAAATTTAGCGCTTATGGATGAAAAATTGCTTGGCTGGGAAGCAAAAAGGCAAAAAGGCGCCTACAACTGCCAGCTTTCCCCCTTAAGCGAGGAGGAGCAAAAATTCCTCTCCCTTTTATGCGCCGAATTCTCTGAATTTAGCAAAACAAGCGAAATCTCCTCCGAGGCGCAGGCAAAAGAGGCGATAGAGAAAATATTTCTCAAATTAACTAAAAAAGAGGGAATAGACGCCGACGAGGAGCAAAAGGAATATCTGCAAAAGGCGGCCCTCTCGCATTTGCACGGCTTTGCGCCCCTTGATGCCATGCTCTCAGACAATGAAATAGAGGAAATAGCCGCCATAGCAATAAACGAGCCGATTCGCGTGTATATAAGAAAAAAGGGCTGGCAAGACACAAACGCATATTTCACAACGCATGAACATTTAATCCACCTGATAAACAAGATGTCCCGCCCGCTAGGCAGAAGAATCACAAGCCAGAGCCCGCGCATAAACGCGCTGATGCCCAACGGCTCGCGCCTTCACGCGACAATTCCCCCTCTCTCTGCAGGGGAGCTTACCATCCGGCTTCATGGCGCAAAAAAATGGGGCGTTTGCGACTTATTGCAAAGCCAGTGCATAAGCGCCGACGCGCTCGCATTTCTCTGGCTAGCATTTCAGTCCGACTCCTCTGTCCTTATTTGCGGCAACACCTCATCAGGCAAAACAACTTTGCTAAATTGCCTTCTCTCCTTTGTGCCCCTGCGCGAGCGGCTCATAATAATAGAGGAAACGCCAGAAATAACCCCTCCCCACCCCCACCGCGCCTCCCTTGTATCAAACGACGATTTGAAAATAAATATGTGCGATTTGGTGCGCGACTCTTTGCGCATGCGCCCGGACAGGGTGATAGTGGGGGAGGTGCGCACCCCTCCCGAAGTTGAGGCATATGTTGAAACCCTTCTCTCAGGGCACGCGCGCGGCTCATATGCGACTTTTCACTCAAATTCCGCTTCCGAGGCAATAAGGCGCATGTGCAATTTGGGCGCAATGCCCGACGATTTGGCATCCCTTGATTTTTTAATATTGCAAAGGCGCATCTCCCGCTACTGCCCCTCCTCAAAAAAGCAAACAGAGGCAAGGCGCATGATAGGAATTTTTATGCCAAAAAGGCATGAGAGGGGGGAGCTTTTTGGCTTTGATTTGCTTCCAATATTTGAATACAGTGAAAAATCCGATTCTTTGCAAAAAGCCCGCGGCTTTGAGGATGCGATGCAAAAAATATCGCAAAAGCTCGCAATTCCCTCCGCAGAGGCAAGAAAAATATTTGTTGAGAGGGAGAAATTCCTCGCCTCCTTGACATGCAAGGACGCGGCAGAGGAATGCAAAAAAATCCAGAAATTCGCATATGGGTGAATTATGCTGCAAAAAATAATCTTATTTATTGAAACCCTCCCCTTTCACCGCATTTACAAAGGGGAGAGAAGAATTCAAATAAATGAAAATTTGCAAAAATCCCAAGCCCCCCTCCCCCCAAGCGCATTTCTTAACATAATTGCCCTTCTCTCGCTTGCCTCTCTCCCCCTCTCATTTTTTGCAGGGCTTTTCCTTTTCCCCTCATTTGAGGGCGCGGCAGGCATCTCTCTCATAATTTTTTCCCTCTGCCTTTATTGCGGCTTTCTTATTCCCAAACTGCTCTCAACCCGCCAAGCGCAACTTGCTGAAGCTGATTTGCCGCTTGCATTGCGCGCAATCTCGCTTCATTTGCGAATAGGCGTTTCTTTTGAAAAAGCCATCGAGCATGTTGCCATCTCAAATTACTCATGCTCCAAAATATTTGCGGATGCCATGCGCCAAATAGGTTCCGGCGCATCTGTTCCTTCCGCCCTCTCAAAAGCCGCCGCAAGCATCTCATCAGTTCCAATAATGCGCGCCTTTCACCAGCTTTGCGCGGTATATGAGAGCGGCGCAAAGCCGGACGCCCTTGACTCCCTTGCGCAGGAGCTTATTTCCCGCCAGCACACGCAAATAAAATTGCAGGCATCGCGGGCGGCAATTTTTTCCCTTCTCTTTGTTGCCGCCTCCTCCCTTCTCCCCGCCTTTTTCCTTATCCTCAACATCTCGGCCGGCCCGCTGCTTGGCTTTAAGGGCGAGCCATTTCAAATATGGGCATTTTACCTTCTTCTTCTCCCTGCAATAAACATCCTTGCCCTCGCGCTTGTAATCGCCTCCGCCCCCTCCCTCGCCTCATCGCAGAAGCAAAAGCAAATATTAAATGAGGCAAAAATTTTGTGCGAGAAGGCCGGCTTTCCTCCCTTTAGCACAACCCACCTTATTCTCTCAAGCATTTTGCTCTGCGCCGCCGGCTTTATCCTCCCCTCTTTGCTCGGGGTTTCCTCCCTCTCCCCCCTTTTTGCCCTTCTCTTTGCATCCCTTCCCTCCCTCTCAAAAGCATATTTTGAGGGAAAAGCAACAGCAGACGCCTCCTCAATAGAGCAGGAGCTTCCAGGCATGCTTTTTTCAGGCGCAACAAGCCAGAGTTTCTCTTTGGAGAAAATGCTCTCCTCCGCGCGCGCCGGCTCTCCTTTGGCAGAGCAGTCAAAAAAGGCATTGCGCCAAATAAATGCAGGCGCCAACCCATTATTCGTGCTTGAAAAATGGGCAAATTCAACCTCTTCCCCCTCACTTGGGCGCGCCCTTCTTTTGCTGATGATTGGCTACAAAACAGGGGGAAGCATGCAAAAGGCGCTCTCTTGCGCGGCAGATGATTTGCTCTCCTCACTTGCGCTTGTGAGGGAGAGGGCGGCGCTTCTTTCTATTCAAAATTACACAATCTTAGCCGCTTCCGCCTTCCTCATCCCGGCAATTTTGGCGGTTTCCCTCTCATTTTCCTCCCAAATATCGCAAATAAGCGCGCCTTCGGCAACAGGGGAAAATTCCATTTATTCTATTTTTGATTTCTCCTCCTCATCCTCCCTCATAGCCGCCGCCCGCGCCGCCATTCCCGCCTATCTTATTATAAACGCGGCCCTTGCCGCCTTTTTCATCGCCCTCTCGCAGGGCGCCCGCGAGAAATTTTTATATTATTTCTCCATTTTGGCAATAGTTTCCCAAATAGTGTGGCTGATAGCATCCGGGTAACGCCAACCCCCTCTCGAAAGATTAGGCGGTTTTCTCTCCCCTTTTTTCTAATCAAAATGGCAAATGGCCCAAAATAAGCATATTCAACATGGGCATAGCGGCGGATTAACCGAAAGTCCCAAAGCCTTATAACTTTCCTGCACCCTACACTTTTCATGAAGACATATAGCGCCATCATACTAAAAGATGAGGACATGTATGTGGCAAAATGCCCGGAAGTCGGCACAGTCAGCCAAGGCAGTACAATAGAGGAGGCGCTTGCCAACCTCAGGGAAGCCACCGAGCTCTATCTTGAGGAATTCCCGGCACAATCCTTTTTCCGCCCGCTTATGACTACCTTCGAGGTGCGCGAGCATGCCCCCTCCCCTTCTTAAGAAAATCTCAGGGATGGAATGCGCCAAGATACTTTGCAAGCACTTCGGTTTCCAAATCGTGCGCCAGAGGGGCAGCCACATAATTCTTGCAAAAGGATACGGAGCTGAGCGCAAAGGGACGGTCGTCCCGGCGCATCGCGAACTCAAAATAGGCACCCTCAAGGGCGCCCTGGAGCTTGCCGGAGTGGACGAGGAGGAATTCTCAAAGCACCAATAGACTCAGCAAGGGGCGAATGAATGGACATAAACGACGCGTGGAAAGACACGTGCAAAATAGTCCTTGGCGGAGAAATAGGCGATTTGCAAAAATATGAAAAATATCTTCAAACCTATGTCGAGCCAATATATGAGAAAAACTCCTCCCTAAGCCAAAAGAAAGTAATAATCTCACGTCCGGACTTTTGCAAAAATGCAAAATTCATCTCATTTGACGAGCAGGAAAAATACAACAAGCAAATTTCGGATATAAAACTAAACTTAAACCAGATAAAAGACATAGATTCAATTCTCTCCTCAATAAGCGAGCAATTTTATTATGCAGGCAACCAGATAACCGGCAACTGCTCAAACATAGAAAATTCGGACAATGTGATGGATTCGCATTATGTAATAAATTCAATAGAAATCGCGGGGGGAAAATTTATCGCCTACTCCTCAATGGCGCGCTTTGACGAATATTTATTCGGAGTAAACTGGTCGGGGCAGGCAAAATACTGCATAAAATGCTTTGAAACATACAAGCAAAGCCGCTGCTTTGAGACTTTGAGCGTCTGGACATCCTCCGACTGCTATTATTCTGCCCGCCTTGAGGGATGCGGCGACTGCATATTCTCATTTAACCAAAAGCACAAAAACAACCTTATAGGCAACCTGCAATTTCCAAAAGAAGAATATGCAAAACGCAAAAAAGCGCTTCTTGATCAGATAAGAAGCACTCTTGAGAGCAAGAAAAGAATACGCTCAATACTTGAGATAATGGGGGGTGTCAATGGGTGAGCAAATAGAGGGCGCATTCTCCTCGGTCACTTCAATTCTTTTCGGCAAAGCCCTCCAAAAAATTGACGACTACGGGGATTGGCTTTTGAAAAATCGAAGAAAGATAAGAACCGTAAAATCCACAATAAGCGGCAAAGAGGAGCTGATACCTCCGCTGGAGTTTCACCACGCAATCGACAGGGTATATGTTACAAACGAAGAGGCATTCAAACTCGGGGAAACAAAAGCAAAAAAAGAGGACATAGAAAAAACCACCATCCAAAACGCGGACAAAACACTCAAAAACATCCTTTATTACTCTCCCGACGTGCAAATGGGAAAAAATCAGGAAATGGAATTTTGCGCCCACTACATTGACTGCCAATTTTGCTACAAATCCGTCTCCATGGGGCATGTAAAATATGCTGCTTACTCTTTTTGGCCCCGCGACTCGGAATACATGTTTGGAGTGGACACCGTATTCTCCTCAAAATTCTGCATAAAATGCTACAATTCGGTAAATTTAACCCGCTGTTTTGAAACCTCCCACTCCTCCCATTGCTCTGACTGCTATTTCTGCCACAACTGCGACGGCTGTTCCGAGTGCATGTTTTGCACAAACGCAAAAAGCCTTCGCTATGCAATATTCAACAAACAATATCCAAAAGAGGAATACTTAAAACTCAAAAAGAAAATACAGGAAGAAATCTTCGCAAAATTGGAAAAAGATAAAAAATTAGACTTAAACATATTCAATTTAGGGTGCTATAAAAAATGAAATACTCGCAAGCCTACGAAGGGCTCAGCAAGGAATGGAAAAACACCTGCCGAATCCTGCTAAAAGAAGAGATAGGGGAGCTTAGCGACTTCAGTGGCTATCTCCAAAAATATATAGAGCCAGTAAGGGCGCAGAAATCATCGTTAAGCCAAAAGAGCATTACTCTCTCCAATGACGCCGCCTGTCCCCCAAAGAGAGTCATCGGAATGGAAGAGCTTGGCGTTTATGCCAAAAAAACAGAAAAAATAAAGCTGGATATTAACCAAATCAAAGACATAGACTCCATTATCTCTTCTTTAGAGGAGAAATTTTATTATTGCGGAAACGTCGTGCTCGGAAACTCAAGCAACGTGGAGAATTCCCACAGATGCACAAACACCAATTACGCACTAGCATCCCACGAAGTCGCGGATTGCCAGTATATCTCAAATTCAACAATGGCGAGATATTGCGAGTACATATTCGGTTCAAGCATTATGGGTGAGACAAAATACCTCATAAACGTCCTCTATTCTACAAAATCCGTGCGCTGCATGGAATGCACCCACCCCCTCCGTTCTTCCGACTGCTATTTCGGGGCAAACCTTGAGGACTGCTCCGACTGCATGTTCAGTTTCAATCTCAAGAATAAGAACAATTCCATCGGCAATCTGCCTCTTGAGAAAAGTAAATATATGCAAATAAAACAGAAGCTCTTATCCGAAATCGCCCGGAAGCTAAAAAAGGAGAAAAACATGCGTGGAATAATCGAGCTTATTGCCGGAATTCCAAGCCCTTCAACGCCAAAAGAGCGCCCCGAATACGTTTTCAAAACACAACACCCGCCTTCCAAGGAGGTGGAGGAGGCATTTCAAGCCACAACCAAGGTGCTTTTGGGAAAGCCCCTTTCAAATCTCCAGACATATGAGAAATATTTGCTTGCAAACACGAAAAAACCCATCTCAGCCAAATCAGCCATAAGTTCAAAGCCCCTGCACGCAATCCCCATGCTCTTTAACCGGGAGCTGAAAAACTCCTTTGTAAGCCGGGATGAAGCTGCAGAGCTGTCCTCAAGGCGCATAAGCCCGCAATCCGCCGATGAACTAAGCCTTGAAAACATGGATAAAATCCTTCATGAGATCAAATACACTTGCCCTCAGGTAATTCTTGGAGAAAATGAGGATGTTGAAGAAAGCGTGGTTTACAACACATCAAGGCACTGCTACGGGGGCTCGGTGTATTATTTTGCAAAATATTGCGCCTATTGTTTCTGGCCGCGCAATTCCGAATACATCTTTGGTTCCACCTCCGTATTCTCATCAAAATTCTGCCTCGCTTGCCACTATTCAAGCTCCCTTACCCGATGTTTTGAGCTTAGCGACTGCAACAACTGCTCCGACTGCTATTTCTGCCACAACGTGGAAAATTGCACAGAATGCATGTTCTGCTTCAATACAAAAGCCAAAAGATACGCAATCGGGAACGTGGAATATCCAAAGGAGGTATACTTAAAACTCAAAAAGAAAATACAGGAAGAAATCTTCGCAAAATTGGAAAAAGATAAAAAATTAGACTTAAACATATTCAATTTAGGGTGCAAAAAAAATGGATAACCTAAATGGCGTATTCAAGCAAACCTGCAAAACAATCTTCGGCAAGGAGATAGGCGATTTGAAAAACTATGAATCCTACTTCAAGGAGGCAGTTCCCGGCATGGAGGTAAAATCCGCCTTCTCAGGGGAAACCGCCTTCGCGGCGGCAGACGACTACGCAAAGGGCTCAAAATTCTACAACTACCAAAAGGAAATAGATAAAATCTCAACCCTAAACAAGCCCTTTAACATAAATGAAATAAAAGACATAGACTCCCTCATAAACGCCACCCGCGAGCGCTACGTCTATTCCTCAAACAAGATTTTGGGGAAATTTGAGAATGTGTCTGCATCGGATGTAATAATTGACTCCATAAACATTGTCGGAAGCGCAAACCTCTCAAAATGCAAAAACGCAGCCTTTTGCTTTCTGGCAAGAGAATCTCAAAACGTATTTGGGTGCGCTTCATTCGGCTTTGATACAAATGTGATTCGCAGCTGCTACCACAAAAACAACGCACGAACTTTTGAGTGCGCGGTTGAGGAATACTTAAGCGACTCCCTTTTTTGCTACAATGTGTTCAATTCGTCCGATTGCATATTCTGTTTCAACCTAAAAAACAAGAAAAACATGGTAGCGAATATACAGCTTACAAAAGAGCAATACTCGTCCAAAAAGGCGGACTTAATTGAGCAAATCACCTCTGAATTGGAGTCAAAGGGCAGGCTTGACTTTAGCATAATGGGTTTGAGCGGGCGTTTGCATGGATGAATTTGAGAAATCATTTGCACAAACGACAAAAATTCTTCTTGGGGCAGAGCTTGGCTCTTTTTATGATTATTCAAAGTGGCTTTCTGAGCATGTGTTTTTACCTTATTGCGCAAAATCAAAAAAATCGGGAAAAGAAGTGTGGCTTGCACCCTCGCGGGACTTTCTTGGAAAAAAGTTTGACGCCGCCCGCATTGTCTCAATGGAGGAGGGGGAAATAAACAAAGAGAACTCCTACTCTTACGAGGACATAAAAGATGCGGATTTGAACTCATTTAGAACTAAATTCTGCGAGCCAATAGCCCTGTATCTTGGGAACTTTCGCTACAAAACACATCAAAATGCTCTCAAATCTTCGGGAACAGGAGATTGTGTGAATGTGTATATGGGGGAAGATGTTTATCACGGTGCGCGCAACATCGGCTTTTGCAAAAGCATGCTATACTGCGAAAACATATTCGGATGCCGCGAGGGCACAAACTGCAAATACTGCATAAACTGCTACGGCTCAACCTACCTCACCAGATGCTTTGAGATGGATTCATGCACAAAATGCTCTGACTCATACTTCTGCCACAACTGCGAAAATTTGGAAAACTGCCTCTTCTGCTTCAACTCAAAAGGATTGCACTACGCAATAGCAAACATAGAAGTGGGAAAAGAAAAATACATGGAAATAAAAAAGAAAATCCTCACAGAAATTTCCCAAAAGCTTGAAAAAAACAAAAAACTTGACATAAGCATATTCAACATAGGTGCAAGAAAATGAGCCAAATAGCAGACGAGATAAACAAATCCTGGCACGAGACATTCAGGATTCTCTTTGGAACCGATTGCAAGCACAACCTTGAAGAACTCTCTGAATGGCTCTTTCGCGACCATTATCCGCCCATGTACGTAAAATCCTCAATTTCCGGCAAACCAGTTACCCTCTGCTCCACAAGATACTCGAAAACTTCAAAATTCATCTCGCAGGAGGAAATAAGCTATTCCAGAAAGCACCGGCTAGACATAAACAAAATCAAGGATATTGACTCAATTCTTGAGGCAATAGAAGATCGCGCATATTATGCCGGAAACAAAATATTCGGCTCCACAACCAACAGCGAGTCCTGCGACAACATAACCGATTGCCACTATGCATACCATAGCTCTGTATGCTCCCAGTCAAAGCAGCTGGGCTACTCTTCATACGCGCGCGACAACAGCGAATACTCCTTCGGCTCTGAAATACACAGCAAAGGCAAATACCTAATCCGGGTTTTGGGGGCCGCCGGCCTGGCCCGCTGTTTCGAGTCATACATAATAACCAATTCCTCTGACCTTTTCTATACTTTCGACTGCTCTGGCTGCGACAACGCAATGTTTTCCTTCGGCCTGCGCTCCAAACGATATTGCATAGGCAACCTGCCCCTCGAAAAATCCAAATACCTGCCCCTGAAGAAAAAACTCACCCAAGAAGCGGCAGAATACATAAACAAGCACAAAACCTTCCCATCAGTATATGATTTTCCACCCCCAGACAAGTCCAAAATAAAGCCGCTTTCCATAACGCCTACTCTTGCCCCAAAAATGGATTTCAAGCCCATTGACGAGGCTTTTGAAACCGCCACCAAAGTAATCCTTGGAAAGCCCCTCTCCCCTGTAAAAAATTACCGGAAATTCCTCACAAAGCGCTCGGATGCCGTGCAGATAATAAAAACTATATTCGGAAGCGAGGGCCTCTACTCCAAGTACTCATGGTATCGCGCCGTCCCCCACGAGCGCGCAATAACCATGGCAGAGGCGCGCGAGATGGAAAGCCGCCACATAACTTTGAGCGAATCCGAAAATCTGGGCTCAATACTTAAAAAATGCGAAGCCATCGCCTTTTACGCAGTGGATTTCAAGGAGGGGCAGAACACAAACAACTCATACACCCAGGTGGAATTCAATGCCATAAACTCATACATGTGCGGGGATGTTACCTACTCAAAAAACGCGGCATTTGACACAATGGCCTTCCACAGCGAGGCGGTGTTCGGCTGCTTTAGGGCAATACACTCCAAATATTCAATCCGCTGCCATGACTGCTTCCAATTAACCGCCTGCATGGACATGGACTCATGCTCCTACTGCTCAAATTCAATGTTTTGCCACAACTGCGAAAACCTTGAGAACTGCATGTTCTGCTTCAATGCAAAAAGCCTCAAATACGCCATAGGCAACGTGGAAGTAGGGAAAGAAAAATACGCCGAGATAAAAAAGAAAATCTGCGATGAAATATTAGCCCAAATAGAAAAAAACGGGGATTTGGGCTTTGACATATGCGATTTAGGGTGCAAAAAATGAGCGAACCCCTGCAAACCCTAGAGCGCAAATTCAAGGAGACCTGCAAAATAGTCCTCGGGGAGCCAGTAGGCGATTTGCAGGAATTTCTCCCATGGCTTTCAATCCATCCGGGCCAAATCAGCGCCAAAAAATCAAGCGTATCCGGAAAGCAGGTGGTATTTACCCGGATGGAATACGAAGGCAACCGCTTTATCAGCCTAGATGAGGTTGATTTCAGCAAAAAATACCCAAAAATTAATCCGGCCAGCATGGCAGGAATTGTTTCACTGGCAAAAACTCTTTCAGACCGTTTTTATTATGCAGGAAACCTGATTCTGGGCAATTCAAATTTTGTGGAGAGCAGCACAAACATATCTGATTGCCATTATGCCTATGAAGCAATACAGGCAACCAATTCAAAATACATATTCAAGTGCAACCACGGGCGCGAGGACGATTCCCTATTCGGGGTTTACGGCTCCGGGGAATCCTCATTCTGCCTAAGCTGCAGCCAGCTTGTGAGGGTAAAGCGCAGCATGGAAACATGGGTGAGCAACAACAGCTCGGATTGCTATTATTGCTACGGGCTAGACAGCTGCAGCAACTGCATCTTTTGCTTCCATCTCAAAAACCGGCGCTATTGCGTTGGAAACGTGCAGCTTGAGCCAGAGGAATACGACCGGATAAAGCAAAGGCTATTATCCGAAATCAGGGGAATTCTAAAAAAGGAAAAAAAGATTCCCAGCCTTGTAGACGTTGCAAGAAAATGCAGGCTTTCAATACCCCCCCTATCCCAAACACGCCGGGACGAGAATTCAACTGAAGTTACAAACAAGAGGAGAATCGAGAACGAATTCGCGCTAACCTTTCTGGTATTGTTTGGGCATGCCCCGGAAAGCATAGACAAATACGAGCAATTCCTCAGGCGCCACGTGAGGCTCAGCCAAACATGCAAGTCGGCGGCAAGCGGCAAGAGCATTGAGATGTGCACCCATGCCCTATTCAGGATAAACCTCCCGCCAGAGAGAATCCTCTGCATGGCAGAGGCGGAAGAACTGGGGGAGAAATACGACATTGGCAAGGATGCGGCGCAAACCATATCAATGCAAAATGCTCATGAGAAAATATCCAAAATCGCCTTTTTCGACGCCGATTTCTGGGAGGGGCAAAATTCAAACATAATAGACTGTGTAGTGCCAGTAGAATCCTCCGACTGCTACAAATCCGTAGCCATGGTATATTCCAAAAACTGCGCATACACCTTCTGGCCTGTAAATTCCTCAAACTGCTTTGGCTGCGACACCATCTTCCATTCCTCCAGCTGCATAAACTGCTACCACTCCGTAAAACTCTCCCGCTGCTTCGAGCTGGACTCCTGCCGCGACTGCTCAGACTCCCTTTTCTGCCACAACATAGAAAACTGCTCAAACTGTCTTTTTTGCTTTAACGTAAAAGCCAAAAGATACGCAATAGGCAACGTGGAATACCCCAAAGAAGAATACCTAAAACTCAAAAAGAAAATACTCATGGAACTTTCCCAAAAGCTTGAAAAGGATAAGAATCTCGATATATCCATATTCAACATAGGGTGCAAAAAATGAAAAAAAAGAAACAGCCCCAAGAAATTCAAAAAACCGACTCAAAGCTCAAAGCCGCAACCATTGGCTTCTACCACCAAAACTGCCAGACAAGCATAAGCACCGAAAAATTCCCCCACATCACTTTGGAGCAGGTAAGCCCGGTGGTATATTTCAGAAGGGAAAAGGACTGGATGGACTACAGCCTCATATGGAACGTAAAGGCCGAAAAAGAGTCCGAATTAGAAGAATACTTAAATTATATAAAAAAGCGAAACGACACAAAGCGCCTCTCCATACTGAACAAATCAGGCACAGAAGCCCTCATCCTCCTGCGCTTCAAATCCCCCTCCTCAAGCTATGAAAAAGTCCTTGAGAGCGGCACAATCCCCACCTCCCCTGTAATAGCAAAAGAGGGCTTTGAGACATATAATTTGCTTGCAATAAATCCGAAGGGAATCAAAAACCTCTCAAAAGAGCTTGACGCCATAGGGGACGTGAAAATGATGCGCGTGGGCGAATACAAAAATTCCGGCGACTTGCCATCCCTTACCCACAAGCAAAAAGACGCGCTCATAATGGCGATGATAAACGGCTATTACAAATGGCCGAAAAGCACAAATCTTGAAAAGCTCTCAGAGCTTGCAAACATATCCAGAAGAAGCATGCAGGAGAGGCTGCGCCGCGCCGAATCCAAGCTTTTTCCCCATTTAATCAAAAAACACGTAAAAAAGGGCGAAAAATAGGGCATATGCCCTATGCAAGTTTATTACATTAAACTCCCTTATCCATATATGCCTGAACCCCTAGACACGCTGCAACAAAGATGGGATGCCACATGCAAAATATTGCTAGGCGAGCCGATAGGCGCTTTGCAGGATTACAGGGAATGGCTTCTGGAGCTCACCGAACCCCTCCACCACACCGCCTCCTCAATTTCCGGCAAAAAAACCACATACTACGTAACCAAATACGAAAAAAATTCAAAAAGAATCTCATTTGAAGAGATAGATTTTGCCAAAAATTACCCTGCCCCAAATATGGATGCAAAAAATATACAAGAGCTTCTTAACTCAATCTCCGGCCGTTTCCACTACGCTGGAAACATAATTCTTGGAAAATGCGGCGCAATAGAAAAATCCTCAAATTTGCAAAACTCGTTTTACATGCTTGAGTCCGGCAACTACGACGGCTGCAAATACACGGCATACTCTACGGTGGGCAGATTCTCCGAGGACTCATACGGGGGAAACGGCATAGGAAACTCATCCATAGTGCTAAAGTGCAAAGAAACTTTTGAGAATAAACGCTGCCTTGAGGCATGGATGAGCCAATATGTATCTGACTGCTACTACTCGTACGCTCTTGCAAACTGCTCTGACTGCATGTTTTGCTTCCACCTAAAGGGCAAAAAGCACTGCATAGGCAACCTGCAATTAACTCCTGAGCAATACAAGCAAATTAAGAAAAAACTCCTCTCCCAAATGCTCTCCTACTTAAAAGAGCACAAGCGCCTTCCCTCTTTGGCGGAAATTGCCAGAAATTCAAAATTGGACAAATCCATAATAGAAAAAATAAAATTGCCAGAGTCAAAAAAAGAGAAAAAAGATTTGCAGGAAATAGAATCTGCCTTCAAAAAAGCCTGCAAACTCATTTTCGGAAAAGAGCTTCCTGGCAAAATAGACGATTATGGCAAATGGCTCTCCACAAACAAGAGGGAAATAAAATCATACAAATCCGCAATTTCGGGAAAGCCAGTATTCATTGGTGACTACTGCGCCCTCTTTGATTTGCCAAAAGACCGCCTCCTAGGGGCGGATGAAGCCCCAGCATTCGCGCAGGCGGCGCATCTCTCTTTAGAAGAAGTGCAAAGCCTTGAATTTTCCAAAATAACCCAAATACTTGGGAAAATCGCCTATTTCTCCCCAGAATATTACGAGGGCGCAAGCGCGAACATAATAGACACTCCAACGGCAATGGATTCCTCCAACTGCTACAAAACATTTGCAACCGTATGGGCAAAATATTGCGCCTATGGCTTCTGGCCGCGAAGCTCCGAATACATTTTCGGCTTTGACACCTGCCTCTCCTCCTCCTTTTGCATAAACTGCTACAATTCCACCAGCCTCACCCGCTGCTTTGAGATGGACGGGTGTGCAAACTGCTCGGATTCATACTTCTGCCACAACTCAGAATCACTCTCAAACTGCCTCTTCTGCTTCAACGTAAAGGCAAAGCACTATGCAATTGGAAACGTAGAGGTGGGAAAAGAAAAATACGAAAAAATAAAAAAAATGGTTTTGGAAGAAATTGCGAAAAAGCTTGAAAAAGAGAAAAAGCTAGAATTAAATATCTACAACATCGGCTCTTTAAAAAAATAAGAAAAAAAACTACTCCAGCGGCCCCCTGCCCTTAAAATACGTCTTCTCGCCGGTATAAGGGTCATGCTTTATGCCCAAATCAACATTTATCCAATCCTGCGTATCAACCGTGCGGGTTATCATGGGGATAATATATTTTTTGCCGTCATATAGGCGGGCAATGCATTCGCGGGTATGCAATTTCACAAACATTTCCCTCTTGGAGGCATCAAGCTCGGAAGGACTGACGCTTCGCTTGAAAAATTCCTCCACCTTTATATCCATCATGGATGAGAGAAGGCGCGCATCCTCTTTTGTAACGCGAAAAGCGAATATGTTGCGCGCATTTGAAATAAGGGCATCAAGCACCTCTTTTGAGAGTTGCCCCAAATACTGGGCGGCGGCATAAGTGTATAAATTAAACTTGCGCGTCTCTGCCAAAATGTCTTTTACAACCTTTGTCTCAACAGTGGGAAATTCATCCACTATAAGCATGGTTTGCATTTTTAGCTTCTCGCTAATCGCCATCATATACATCTGATTCACTATGGCGCCAGCAAAAAATTTGATTATCCTGCGCCCGAAAAAGTGGGGGTTGAAAGAGACGATTGTAAGCCTCTCGTTTTGCACTATTTTTCCCAAATCTTCCAAATGCTTTGCCTTTCCCAAATAAAGCATGTATTCGCCTATGAAATTTGTGACGGGCAATATGGCGTCGTTGAAATGGTGCATATAAATGTCCTGAAATTCCTTGTCAAAAAACCGCTTTACCTCGTCATTTTGGCTCATGGCGGTGAATTCCATTCTTTTTGAAGAGTCGGTAAGAAGCAAATTAATATTCTCAAGGTTCAAATCGTTGATGTCTGCCAAAAGGTGCACAGAGTAAAACACCACTCTCTCCGCGTATTTTGACTCCTGCGCTATTGTGGAGGTAATAAGCTGAGCAACCAATTGGGTGATAAGCGGGCTTTTTCCTGTGCCCACGTCAAAGGGCTCCACATAATTGTTGCGAAAGTCAATTATTTTCGCGTCAGGGAAATATTTTGCAAATTCTCCGTGCGGGTCCACAACAACTATTCGCACATCTTTGTATTTTTGCAAAACCGCTTTTATGAGTATTTGTATAAATTTGGATTTTCCGCTTCCCGAAGTGCCTACAATGATGCCGTGCTGGAAAACGTCAAAATTATTTACCCCTATGCGCGCGCTGTCGCTCACAAGCACGGGGTTTGGCGACTCCAAATAAACCGCCTTGGGAATAGGGTCAAGCAATTCTATGTAAAAGAGGGGGTTGTTCTCAAGGTCTATCTCCAAAAATTTCATGGGGTTTGTAAGCGCAAGCATCCCGCGCCTCCCCCCGTAATCCACAAAATTTCCAAAGCCGTAGTAAATGCCAAAGAATTTTATGACTCTAATCCTTATCTCCTCAACATTTTCCTTTATCAAAAAGTTGAAGAAATTTGTGCCGCCTACAACTTTTGTTCCAAGGGAAAATTTGCTTTTTGAGAGCTCGAGGGGCGCCGGGTCGTTTATCCTGAAAGGAAACATCAATGCCGACTGCCCGTATATGTTGTCTTTGTCCTTGATAAACATCTTTATGGTGTTGTTATACCTTTTTATTACAAATTCCACTCCGCGAAAAGAGAAAGCGCGCGATAGGTCTATTGCCTCCAGGAGCGGTATATGCTTTTTTGTAAGCATGTCAAATGTGCGCTTGTAATCCTCCGAAGTTATTTTTGGAGCGTAAATGGAGAGCTCTGCGTATTTTTTTGCCATTTTCTTTACCTTATGCGGTTGTATTTATTTCCCCAACGTTTTTATTTAAGCTTAACAATGCTAATTTTACATTATCGCCTATATATTAACACTTCTAATCCTTAAAAATCTTATCAAAGCATGCAAAACCCCTGTTGCGTTGGCAGCAATGTTAATGCCTTAAATATTATGCCATTTATATATTCCTATGGGACAAACAACACAAAACGCAAAAGAGGCGGCTTCAAATTATTCCAATCCCACACTTAGCGTGCTGGGCTCCCATTCCGCGCTCGACATCTGCCACGGCGCAAAAGCGCACGAGATTCCAAACCTTGTAGTATGCCAAAAGGGGCGGGAAAAAACATATTCCCAGCATTACAAGGCGCGCGAAAACGCCATAGGAAGCCAGGGATGCGTTGATGAGATTCTTCTTCTTGAGAAATTCAAAGACATTGCAAACTCGGACTCGCTGGAATTTTTGAAAAAAAAGCAGGCAATATTTGTGCCTCACCGCTCTTTTTCCGTATATGTGGGGTATGATAAAATAGAGAATGAATTTGAAATCCCTATATTTGGCAACCGCTATTTATTGCGCGCAGAAGAGAGGGGTGAGAAAAACAACCAGCGCGATTTGCTTATAAAAGCCGGAATAAAGGTGCCAAAAACCCTCGCCTCGCACGGGGAAATAAACTCTCTTTGCATAATAAAGGCAAGCGAGGCAAAGCGAAGCTATGAGCGGGCATTCTTTTTTGCATCCACTCCTGCGCAATACGAGGAAAAATCAAAAAAAATGGTAGAAAAAGGAATAATTACAAAAGAGGGGCTTGAAGGGGCGCTAATAGAGGAATTTGCACTGGGCGCACCCTTTAACTTCAATTACTTTCTCTCTCCCCTCACAGGCGAGCTTGAATTATTGGGAATAGACACGCGGCGCCAGACAAATTTGGACGGCTGGCTTCATCTGCCTGCAGAACAGCAGCTTGAAATCTCCAAAATGGCAAAAGTAAACAATATAGAGGCAGGGCACATCGCCTGCACAATAAGGGAATCTTTGCTTGAGCAGGTATTTGAAATAGGCGAGAAATTTGCAAAAACATGCAAAGAAGAATATTCTCCGGGCCTAATAGGGCCCTTTGCATTGCAGGGCGCGCTCGTGCCGGGCGAGAAGGGCGAGGAAATTACAATATTTGACGTATCCTTCAGGGTGCCCGGCTCACCGGGCACAAGATTCACTCCATATACCGAATATTTATTCGGCAAATCCGCCTCCGTGGGCTCGCGCATAGCACTGGAAGTTTCCCAAGCGCTAAAAACCGGCAAAATAGAGAGAATAATAACATAAGAAAAGGCAATGGGCAGCAAATAAAGAAAAAAGCGATTGCTTAATATAGCGCAAAAGCGCAAGAAAATATAAAAAATAAAAAGCAGGCGCAAAAAATTCAAGGCAAGATTGGTGCATTATAATGATAAGCAGAAAAGAAATAGAAAAAGTGCTTAAAAGCTATGACAAGAAAAACCTCTCGCTCGCAACTTTGTGCTCACACTCCTCCTTGCAAATTTTTTACGGCGCAAGAAAAGAGAAGGTGCACACAATAGGGCTAGTTACAAATGAGGCGCAAAAAAAGCTTTATGACGCATTTCCAAAGGCAAAGCCGGATGAATTTATAGAAGTGGAGGATGCAGAGGATTTTCCTGAAAGCGAGCTTCTCTCAAAAAACGCGCTTATCATCCCGCACGGCTCAATAGTGGAATACACCGGCGACCTTTTGGATGGGCTAAAGGTGCCTGTGCTTGGAAACCGATTGTCTTTGCTATGGGAAAAAGACCGCACAAAAATGTTTGAATGGATGAAAAAGGCAGGATTGCGCACCCCTCTAATATTTAACCCCGATAAAATAGACCGCCCATGCGTTGTAAAGCATTTGGGGGCAAAAGGGGGGCGCGGATACGCCATAGTGCACTCGAGCGAGGAATTTCATTCAAAATTTGAAAATGTAAAAGGGGTAATGGTGCAGGAATACCTCACAGGGGTGAGAGTATATCCGCATTATTTCTACTCCCCTCTCTCAAAAAAAGGATACAGGGCATCCGGCGGGCATCTTGAGATGATGTCAATTGACAGGCGCTTTGAGTCAAACATTGATGAGAGCTACCGCACCATGATGGCGGGGGTGCCCATAAAGGCATCCTTCACCGTAGTAGGAAACGAGCCGCTTGTGTTGCGCGAATCCTTATTGCCTGAAGTGCTTGAAATGGGAAAAAACACTGTTGAGGCGGCAGACAAATTATTTGGCGGCATACCCGGGCCCTTCTGCCTTGAGCTGATAGTGGACGAGACTTTGCAATTTTATGCCTTTGAAATAAGCGCGCGAATAGTTGCAGGCACCAACATATATCCCGAAGGCTCGCCCTATTCCGTGTATTCGTTTGATGAGAATATGAGCACTGCGCGAAGAATTGCAAAAGAAGTAAAAGATGCTGCCAAAAAAGATATGCTTGAAAAAATTGCCTACTGAGTTTCTTGCGAAACCGATGCCCTTGCATTTCCCAATATCTTTTTTTGCGCCTCAAAGAAAAATTCGGTGTTGTTAAGGCTGCGGGCAATAACTATATATTGTTCCATCTCGCTCTCAGGGCGCCTGTTGTTTATGCACTCATCTACCTTTTTCACTACCCATCTTCCAACCGTTGTTTCTGTTTGAAGCTTTATGCTGGGGAGAATATCTTTCTCTCCCATTATTTTAGAATAATATTGCAAAACATTATTTGCATCTCCTGCATTAAGCGTCTGTGCAAGCTGGCTTAGCATATCCTTTGGGCAGATTCTCACAATGCAGGCATCCTGCCCATTGCCGTTGCCTGAGAATTCTTTTGCCACGCCGTTCTTTGTTTGCGGCTTCCACCTAGCAAATACTTTAAATATGTTATTCATAATCTAATTATGTGTATTTATATTTATAAACTTGCCTATTTTACCAACCCAATATTTTTGCCCACTTTTTCAATGGCTTCAAGCGCAAAATCCAAATCCTCTTTTGAAAAATCTGCCCTTATCTGGGTGCGCACGCGCGCTTTGTCCTTTGCCACCATGGGGAATACGATTGGCACAGCAAACACTCCCTCCTCATAAAGCCCTGCAGAGAGCTGTTTTGCCTTTGTTGAATCCCCTGTCATTATAGGCACAATGGGCGTCTGCGAATTTCCTGTATCCAGCCCCATTTTCGAGAGCTTTTCTTTGAAATATTCTGTGTTTTCCCACAATTTCTTGACAAGCGAATCGTCTTTCTCAAGTATTTCAAGCGCTTTTGTGCATGCCGCAACAGTTGCGGGGGGTGCGCTTCCGGAGAGCAAATAAGTCCTTGCTTTGTTGTGCATATATTCCTTCATCACGGATGAGCATGAGACAAGCCCGCCAACAACGCCGAATGCTTTTGAAAATGTGCCCATTTCCGCCTCAATTTTCCCGTGCAAATTAAAATGGTCCACTATTCCTCTTCCATGGCTTCCAAGCACCCCGTCGCCATGCGCATCATCCACCCAAATATATGCGCCATATTTTGAGCAGACTTCCTGTATCTTGCCAAGGGGCGCAATATCCCCGTCCATTGAAAATACTCCATCTGTAATTACCCAAATTTTCTTGTGTTTTCCGCTTTTTTGCGCCTCTTCCAATTTAGCCGCCAAATCCTGCACCTCACAGTGCTTGTAAATTCCCTTTTCAGCTTTTGAAAGCCTTACTCCGTCAATTATTGAGCCGTGGTTTAATTCATCAGAGAGTACAAGCGTTTCCTTGTCAAGCAATTGCGGAATTCCCCCCGCGTTTGCGGCAAAGCCTGTCTGAAAATACACTGCAGCCTCTGATTTTTTGAACCTTGCAATCGTCTCCTCAAGCTTTATATGCAAATCCATGGTGCCTGCAATAGGGCGCACCGCGCCCGAGCCTGCGCCGTATTTTTTAGTTGCCTCAATTGCCGCCTCCACCATTTCAGGGTGGTTTGAGAGCCCCAAATAATTGTTTGTGCCAAACATCAGCACTTTTTTGCCGTTAACCACTCCGTGCGCACCGGAGTTTGACTCCAATTTATAGGTTTTCCAGTAAATATCCTTTGCCTTCAAATCATCAATCACTGGTTTTAAAATAGAATCAAGGGATGCCATATATCTCACCAGCCCCTCTCATGTTTGCCGACATTTATAATATTTGCCAGCCAAACTGCATTATATTCGCTAAAAAGCGTAAAAATCAAGCAACTTTGCCCACGAGGCTAAAGAATTGATTTAAATCACGCGGAAAAACACCCCTTAGGTAAATTTATGCAAAATAACAGCGACATAGAGAATATGCAGCATATATTGCAATTCTCCTCATCAGAGGACACCCCTATAATGCTTTTGCGCGAAAAGGGGGAAATAACCTCCCGCCCCCTAAAAGGAGAGCAGAATTTTTCCTTCTCTCCCATCAAAGCCTGCGTAGGCTACAAAAAAATGGGGGAAAAATGGGAAAAATGCACCCACGGCTCGCTAAATGTGCGCCAATGCCCCCAATGCCAATTCAAGGATATTGCCCGCTGCTACACAGTAGGCGACTTTTCCCTCTATCCGGAATTAAAAGAAGAGCTTGATTCCCACAAATACATAATATATTTGGCGCAATTTGGCGAGGACATCACAAAAGTGGGATTAACGCGGCGCAGCCGCTATATGCAAAGATGGCGGGAGCAGGGGGCGGATTTTGCAATAGCATTGCTTGAATTTGACGGGCCTGACCAGGCATACCCCGCAGAGCAGTTTATCTCATATAAATTTCATTTCACTTCGGCGGTGCGCGCATCTCAGAAAATAAAAAGAATTAATTTTGATTCCAAAAAAGCAAAAGAAAAATTGCAACAGGCAGCCGACGAGGTTCTCTGCGCCCCCCAGACAGAGCAATTTCGCACAGATGAGAAAATAGTTGACCTGTCAGAATTTTACCCGAAAATAAAAAGCCTTGAAAAATCCGATTTTGTGGGCGGCAAAATTTTGGGCGCAAAAGGGCAATGGCTTTTTTATGAAAATCCCTCAGGGCAGCATTATGCATCCAACATAAACTCGCAAATTTCCCGCTTTTTGCAGGAGAGGGAAAATAGCGGCGATTTATTTAGGCAAGCAGGGCTTTAACCGCCAAAAAACACACATTATTTTTTCTCAAATTTTAAGCTAACCGAATTTATGCAAAACCTTTTTCCGGCAGGCGCCGGCCCGTCATCAAACACATGCCCCAAATGAGAGCCGCACTTTGCGCACAACACTTCAACGCGGCGCATGCCGCCGCTGTTATCCTGCTCCAGCCTCACTCTATTTTCAGAGAGCGCCGCGTTAAATGAGGGCCAGCCGCAATGGGAGTCAAATTTGGCACTTGAGGCGAACAATTCATTGCCGCATGCGGCGCATTTGTAAATTCCCTTCTCTTTATGCGAATTGTATTTTCCTGAAAAAGGCAATTCCGTCCCCTTCTCTCGCAGCACATGATACTGCTCTTCTGTAAGCTCTTTTTTCCACTCTTTATCCGATTTTTGCATATAAACGCCCCCAAGCCATTTATAAAAAAACTCTTTTGCCCTTTATTTGCTTTTGCCCAAATTCTGCCCCCATCTGCCCAAAAACCTTTTTTGCTGTTTTGCACCAGCGCCCCAGAATCTTGTTCTCCCTTATTCTGCCGGTTTTTTCTTTATTGCCTTTTTGCGCATTATATAATTGCTTTTCTTATTTTGTCCCCTTCTCCTTAACCCCTGCCCTCTTATTCTCAAGCCGGGCGCGCACAAAAAAGTAAGAGGATAGCCTGTTTAAATAAATCAAAACGTTTGCAAGCCCCCCCTCATCCAATTCCTGCACCCTTCTTTCAGCGCGCCTTGCAACCGCGCGCGCCAAATGCAAATAAGAGGCGCCAACGCTTCCCCCCGGCAAAATAAATTCATGAAGCGGCTCAAGGGAAGCGTCAATTTTTTTTATGCTCTCCTCAAGCTCCTCCACCTTTTGCTTAAATTCCGCATCTTTTAGCTTTGAATTATACCCGCTTATTATGGAATTTGCAAAAAACAAATTTTTCTGCACTCCCTCAATTTCATTATCCTCTTTTTCCAAATGCGCCCTCACAACCCCAAGCAGCGAGCACAGCTCGTCAACCGCGCCGACCGCCTTGAAAACTTTGTCGCTTTTGGGGCGGCGGCTCCCGTCTCCAAGGGAGGAGTGCCCGTCATCCCCTTTTCTTGTAAATGAGCAATGCTCCATATATTTATTTTCGCTTTTCCCCCTTTTAACCCTAACTTCATGAATCACCGCCCAAGCTTGCAAACCCGCCGATAGCTTCTCTCCCCGCAGTTCAAAGAGCTTATGCTTGTTTTTTATTCCTATTCACCCAAAACAATTCATGAAAAGATTGCCATTATTTCAAAATCCTATCCTTATGATAACCCTCATGTTTGCAATAACGCAAATAATCGGGCTAATTTCGGGCATTCTGCTAATTTCCTCCGCGCGCGGAAACGAATATGTAAATATGATGAGCATCTCGGTAGTTGATGATTCCAACAGCATATTAAACGCATTTTTGCTGATTTTCTACGTGCTTATCGGCGCAGGAATTGCACTTTTAATAATGAAATTTTTCAGGACAAAAATTCTTTTCCGCCTTATGGAGCTTGCGGTGGTGGGCGGCACGGTATCGGTGCTTCTCTTCTCATTTATATTCGCACTCTCCGGATTTGGATTTTTTGAATCCCTTTTCTCCTCCATTTTGGCGGGGGGCGCATTCTCGATTATAAAATTCTTTACCCCCTCCCTGAAAAATCCTGCCGCTATCCTCTCATCCGCAGGGGTTGCCGCCCTTTTCGGCTTCTCATTAGGCTTTATACCCGCCCTTGCATTCATACTCCTTCTCTCGCTCTATGACTATATCGCGGTATTCAAAACACGCCATATGCTAACTTTGGCAAAAGGGCTTGGCACGCATGACATGTCATTTACAATTACCGCAAAGGCAAAGCCTCCCTCAAAAGCAAATATAAAAATCGAGAAAATTCCTGAAAAAGAATTAATGCGCCTTGATTTGGGAAGCGGGGATTTGGCGGTTCCGGCAGTATTGGCTGTTTCTACTTATTCCTCTTTCGGGCTTGAGGGCGCAATAGCGGTAGCAGTTGGCGCAATAATCTCAATTTACTTTACCCTTGAATTTGTTATAAAAAGGCATGTGGTTTTGCCGGCTCTTCCTCCAATTTGCTTAGGAAGCCTAATAGCCTTATTTTTAGCGGAATTAATAAAACTGGCAATTTAGGCAAAGCCGAAAAAGTAATTTAGAAAAAGAATTAAAATAAGAAAATAAAGAAAAATAAAAAGAGAAAAAAGTTAAGCTATTCGCTTAACCAAAGAGTGATGCAAGCCCTTCAGCCGCAGCCTCTTCTTTCTTTGCAGAGTCCTCTTCCTTCTTCTCCTCTTTCTTTCCCTCTGCAGGGGCAGCAGCCGCCGGTGCCGCAGCAGCAACAGGCGCCGCAGCGGCTTTTAGCACTTCTTCAAAGTCAACGTTTTTGAGAGCCTCTGCCAATACTTTGGCTTTAGCCGGGTCAACATCAGCGCCGGATGCTTTCACAACTGACGAAATGTTTGCCTCGTTTATCTCCTTGTCCGCACCTTTTAGCAAAAGCGCGGCATGCAAATACGGGTCTATTTTCATATATCTCTCCTCCTAAAATATTATTTTCTCTCTCCCTCGCCATCTGGCGATTTTTCCTCAGGCTTTCCCGCATCGGCTTGGGCCTCTGAACTCCCTTCCGATGCCTCCGCGGATGCGGAGCTGCCTGCCAAATTTCCCACGCGCGCTTCAAGCGCATCCTGCATTCTCATCGCCGGCGCCAGCACAAGCTGGATGTGGGATTCCGAGTATGCGCCGCTCTCTCTCACAAGCCCGACTGCCTGCATAATGGAGCCTGAGAGGAGATGAGAAATATTCATCTCTGTCGGGTAAATGCAATTTACCGAACAATTGTAGCATTGTGCGCAGCTTGACACCAAGTCATCAAACAGCTGCTTCTCATCAATGTCCAGAACTTCCGCCATATAAAGGGTGCTCTCGCGCACTCCCGCTACCATGCTAATTCCTGCCATAAAGGGCAGAATGTTGAGCTTTTGCAAAGCCTTGCAAACATTTCCGCTTATCTTCTCTCCCTTTTTGGCAACAGTCGAATCCTTTGCAACGGCTATTTTTCCGCCTGCAATTCTTGCGTTTATTCCTGCCAGCTTTAATTCCGAGAGCGCAGGGCCAGGAGGCAAATCAGTCTCGCCTGCAGGCACAATGATGTCGCTCTCTGCCATCTGCCCGGGCTTTGCCGCAACTTTTTGCTTGTTAAGCTTGAAATGCCTGAATATGTCATACGGGCTCAAATCCTGTGAAATCACAACTACTGAAGGCGTCTTCATAAGCTCTGCAATTCTTTTGCCGTCTGCGCCGGATGCCTCAAGCGCCCTTTTCAAAACGCTGTTTTTGCTCATCAAGAATTTGGTATTCTTGCCTCGCAGCTGCTTTCTTGCAGCCTGCAAAAGCCTGTCAGGCAAATTCCTGACATCAAGCAACACAACTGTTTTGGCGCTCTTTATCTCGGCTGAAAGTTCCTGCACAAGCATTTTCTTCTTCTCTTTTGCAGGGCGCTCTTTTGGCTTTTGATTTTTCTTAAATCCTTTTATTTTCGTCATAAATACCAACTAGTTTTTCTCCTTCTTCGGAGGAGCTGTTATTTTCACCGCAGGGCTCATGGTCATCTTCAGATAAACCGATGCAATGGAGGGCTCGCCAACTTTGCCTTTTATTTTCTCATACACTGCATCAAAATTCTCAAGCAAATCCTTCTCTTCCATCTTCTCGGTGCCTATGGCGCACTGCACGGTCGGCAAATACTTGCCGCGGGTCATTATCCTCACCCTGCTTTTTGCCTGCGCTATTGCAGGCTCTATTTCGCCGGCAATGGGTTTTGGAAGCCTTCCTGCAGAGCCGAGCACCTGCCCCAAATTTTTTCCAACCTCAATCATAAGCTGGGGGGAGGCGATAAACTCGCAAGCTTTTGCAAGCTTTTTGAGCTTTTTGGGATTGCTCTTTAGCCCCTCAATTTCAGCTTTGCCGAAAATATCCTTAATTCCGGCCTTTTTGGCGTCGAGTGCAAGCTTTTGCTCTGCAAACACCACGACAGGCACTTCCCGCCCGCGCCCCTTTGGCAACTGAACGTCAAGGTTAATCCTGTTCTCCGGCTTTGAGACATCAACTCCCCTGAAGTTGAATATTGCCTCTACGCTTTGGGTAAACTTTTTTGTTCCCTTGCTTTCAAGCACTTTTTGCAATGCCTGTTTTATTTGATTTTTATCCATTTAAGAATCCCTCCTGCAACTTTGCAGTAATACGGGAAAATCCGCTATTTACCTTATGCTATATTCCCCTTTATAAAATTAACCTTTTGCCTTGCTAAATTTTATCGAGCCCACCCTGTCCATATCGCTTATGCTAAAAACCGTCCCGCCCTTTTCATCTGCCGGAATAGCGCGAAACGCATGCAATTCTGCGCGCACCTCATTAATGTTTCCGCCCAAAAAAGCCGCATGTACTCCCTCCTCAATGCCGTTGCCTTTTATTCCCTTCTCTCCCATAAGCTTTTTGGAAAACACTCCCGTGCCACCCGCAGCATCCGTTCCTCCCGCCCTGCCTTTTTTATTCTTCTTGTTTTCCGGGGGCGCAAGCATAATTCCAAGTTTCATAATTGTCATCTCAAGTTATACTAACTACTTATTTATGTATATCCTGCCTCTGCCTGTTGTTTTTATAGTTTATCTTATTTTCTCTATTATGGCATCCGGAAGTTATAAAGCAAATGCATTTTTCTCCCTTCTTCTGGCAATGTTGATTCTTTTTTCGGGATGTGTAAACATAGACACTCACGAGCAGTTTTATCCCAACGGGCGCTCGCGCGTCGTAACCCAGATTTATACAAAAAACCTTATCAGCACATTAAACCGCTCCGGCTTCCCCCTGCCGCAAAATTACACAAGCTCTGATTGGGAAACTTATTTTAATGACGAGTGCAACTCCCTCTCCTCCCGCGCCCCGGGAGAATACTGCCACATGAGCCAGGGATGGGCAATAATAGACAAGGGAAGGGTTTCAGGCGACGGGTATGCGCTAAACTCTTATGAGGCGTTTCCATACACAATATACGAACTCTCGATTTTTGAGGTGCCTGTGCCGCACATGGAGGGGTTTGGGAGTGTCGGAAATTTCAGGGTGCCAAAAACAATAGACTTCTCAATAGCAAACCGCACCTACCTCTCCCAAATAAAGGCGGCAGGGATAAAATATGATTACACAATATCGGTTCCCGGGGAAATACTGGAATACAATGCAGGAGTGCAGGCGGACGGCAACATCAAAGTGGATGCAATAAGGTGGTCCTCAAGAGCCGAGGCAATAAAAGTAAAAAGCCGCGAGCTTAATTTGCAGCAGATAGCTCTCATAGCAATAAGCGCGATTTTAATATTTCTTTTTGTAGACTTCGTGCTGCTCTGGATTTACCATGAATGGTCAAGAAGAAGAAGAAGCGCAAGAAAGCGCAAAATCCTTGAAGAGGCAAAGAAGGCAAGAAAAAGGGTGTTTAGAAAAGACGAGCGGCTAAAGGGGAGCGAAGTTTACAAGGCGCCCGGCTTCTTTGATTAGCAGCAATAACCGCAATCTTTCAGGCGCTTCTTCCTGCCCAGGCGGCAAGGGCACGCAAGGCATCAGGGGCTTCTTTGGCTAAAAAATAATTATATTTATAAGCGTAGTTTGCATGCTTATGGGCGTGGAAAAAAAGCTATTCGCATCATTTGCGCTGCTGCAGTTTCTGCTCTTAATTTCCAACGCGGCCTTTTCTCAGGAAATAACTCCGCTTCTCGTGGAATCCGCGCAATACTCATTTATTGATTCACATACGATAAGCTCCTCCTCAGGCGGGATGAGCGAGCTTCGCATAAACCTCTCAATTCCTGAGGAAATGCTTATTTCCGATTCCTCCCACTATTATACAATAGAGAGAAATTTGGAAGGCAACCGCTACCTTATAGTGGAGGCAAAAAACCCTCCGTCCCCGTTTATTTATTCGCTTAACGCGACAATACTCGCAGAAGAGCAGGTTCTCACCTCGCTTGAGGCAGACTGGCAGGTGGGCCCCAGCATGCAAAAATACGCCCGCGCCGCAGGCGCTGTAAAATCCGACGACCCGTTTTTTGCAAGCCTTGCAAAAAACATCACCAAGGGCGCGCATAGCGACTTTGAGAAAATCTCAGCTTTGGCAGAATGGGTAAACGCATATGTCGAATACGACCTCTCATATATTGACAAGAATGCGGGGGTATATGAAATACTTGAATCAAAGCGGGGGGTTTGCGGGGATTATTCCCTTCTTTTCATAACCCTTGCGCGCTCGCTTGGCTATCCCGCGCGCTTTGCAAACGGCTATGCGTATTCGGATGAGCAGCACATCTGGATAGGGCACGCGTGGGCAGAGGTTTATCTTGGAAAATGGGTGGGAGTTGACCCTACATGGCTTGAGGTGGGGCACATAGACGCAACTCACATCACATTCTCGCGCACGGCAACAAACGAGTATAGCACCGCTGAAGTATCTGCCAAAGTATCTGCGCAAGGGGCGCAACTTTTATGGGATAAATCCGGCGAGGTGAATTTGCCTGCAGAAAACCTTTTTCCAAAAAAAATAAACATGCGCGAGAAAATATCCGGCTTCGAGCTTGAGCCATCCGCATACAATTTGCAGAAAGGGGATAAATTCATCGCCTACCTAAAATACCCTGCAGGAGATTATAGGCTTTTGCGCCTCTCCCTTCTGCCATGCAAAACAGAAGGCGAGCCCATAGTGCGCCTTGAGAGGGAAATCACCACTATCACAACCTCCCCCGCCCAGCCCTCTTATGCGATATGGGAAGGGGAGATATTGCAAAACATTGATTCAAACACAATATACAAATGCCCCCTCTCCCTTGGCGCGGATTATTTGCAGCCCTCCGCCATTTACCTTAACATAACAGAGAAGCAGGAGGGGAGGCTTTTGCTTGATGCAGGAACATACAAATCCCTCATACGCCCCGGCGAGATGCAGAAAATAAGCGCCACCTTAAGCCCATTCGGAGCAGGGGAGCGGGTGTTTGTAATTGAGAAAAACATGAAAATAAGCGCATTGGCAGACGCTTCCGGCTCCGTTGAATTTGAATTTGAAGCCGGCGAGAGCGGCACTCATACCGCATACGTATTTTCAAGAAATTCAAATCTTGCCACCCTTACCTACGAAGTTGATGCCGGCGCAGGAGCAGGCGAGATTGAAATAATCCCCCAAGCCCCGCTCTTTGAAGGCGAGGGCGGCAGCGTGCTTATACGCGCGCCCGATAGCTATGGCGCATCCTCCCTAAAATGGAGCTGGGACGGGCAGAGCGGAACCTCCCAATTCTTCGGCTCAACCGCGCAGGCAAATTTCACCCCTTCCACTTACGGCACCCACCTCTTTCGCGCGGTTTTGCTTGATAAGGGAAATGGGGAAATATACAGGCAAAGCATCCCTCTTGAGGCGATGCAAAAATCTTATGCAACAGTTGAGGGCATCCGGGTGATAAATTACAACAACGAGAAAACCCTTGTGCTTTTGGCAGTATCTGCAACAGGCCAAATAGAAAAACTCTGGCTTGAGATAAACGGGAGCGAATTTGAGCTTATTGCCGGAACCGAAAACGAATTAATTTTGCCACTGGCAGAGCATCAGGGAACCATCTACTGGGAAGGCAAATACGGCATGAAAGGCAGCCTCCCCGTTATTGTGCGCGCGCCGGGCAAAGACGACAAGCTTGTAATAGAGCCGGGGCTTATGCAAGCGCAGGAGAAATACCCTCTCGCCCAGCTTTTCATGCAATCCATTGCCGCGCTCATAATTCTTACAATAGCATATTTTCTTGCAAGAAAAAAATTCGGGCACAAATCCCATTTTGAATAGTTGTTTTTTCATGGCAAACATAATATTTTTGGGAACCGGCGGGGGAAGATTAAACCTTTTGCGCCAAATCCGCCGCACAGGTGGCTTTTTAATAGAAATAAATTCGCTTCGCATCGCGGTGGACCCCGGCCCCGGCGCCCTCTCCTCCCTCAACGAGCTTCAGATAAATCCAATGTCAATAGACGCCATAATAATAACTCACAACCACATCGACCACATGCTTGAAGCCCCTCTTCTAATAGAAGCGATGTCCTCCTATATGCTAAAAAAAGGAGGCACTCTTATCAGCGCAAAATCGGTAGTAAAAGGGGACAAAAAAGGGGACAGGTGCATAACATTATACCACCAAAGCAAGCTTTCGCAAAACATTATCTTTGGCGCCGGAACTGGCAAAAAAATATTAATAGAGAAAAAAGGCAAAAAAATTTCCTTTCGGTTAACAGGGGTAAAAGTAAAGCATGATGATGAGGACGGCTTCGGCTTTGTGCTGGAGGCGGGCGGAAAAAGAATAGGCTACACCTCAGATACCGAATACATCCCTTCTTTCCATGATGCTGCTTATGAAAAAGCCGATTTGCTTATAGCAAATGTAATACGCCCAATAACAGATATTATTCCCGGGCACCTCTACGGAAATGATGCAATAAAGCTTTTGCGCGCGGCAAAGCCAAAGCTTTGCATAATGACGCACCTTGGCTTGAAATTTTTGCAAAAAAGCCCTGAGCTTGAAGCCGCGCGAATAGAAAAAGAGAGCGCAGTGCGCACAATTGCCGCGCGCGATTTGTTTTCCTATAATTTAAATTCAGGCAAATGGGGCAAATACAAAAAAGAGAAAACAAAAAAAGATTTGCAAAAAAAGCTAGCCGAATAGCATTTTATACCCTTGCCCCCCATTCTATTCATACAAACCCCAAAGCGGTATTTATATGGCAGAATTGGCACAACGGCTGGATTGCAAATGCGAGGAAAAATGGCAGGCTTTTTGGGAAAAAAACAAATGCTTCTCATTTGATGAAAAAGGCTCCTCTCTCCCAGTGTATTCAATAGACACCCCTCCCCCCTTCACATCCGGGGATTTGCATATGGGGCATGTTCTCTCCTACTCTTACTTTGACTTTGTTGCAAGATACAAAAGAATGCAGGGGTATAACGTATATTTTCCCCAAGGGTGGGACTGCCAGGGCTTTCCAACAGAGGTGAGGGTGGAAAAAAAGCACGGGCGCAAACCCCCTGAGGAATTTCGCGCCCTTTGCAGGCAATGGACAGAGCAATGCATTTCAAACATGAAATCCCAGATGCAGAGGATGGGCTTTTCCGCCGACTGGAAATACGAATACCGCACAATGGACCCCTCATACCACAAAAAAGTGCAGCTCTCAATTCTTAAAATGCATTCAGCGGGGCAGGTGTACCGCGCAAAGCATCCCGTATTCTGGTGCCCGAATTGCCGCTCCGCGCTTGCAAAAACCGACACAGACGAGATGGAGCGAAGCTCAACTTTGCATGACATAAAATTCGAACTGCAAACTGGCAAGGGGGAGAAAAAAGAAGCAATAATTTCCACCACCCGCCCGGAATTGATGCACGCATGCGTTGCGGTGCTATTCAACCCCAAAGATTCTCGCTACACAAAATATTCGGGCGCAAATGCAATTACCGCGCTAGGGAAAGTTGTGCCCCTTCTTCCTGACAATGATGTTGACATTGAATTTGGCAGCGGGCTTGTAATGGTGTGCACATTCGGAGACAAGCAGGATGTTGTATGGATGTACCGCCACAAGCTTCCGCACATCGAGGCAATGGATGATGCAGGGCGCCTCAAAAATGCAGGCGAATTCGACGGGCTAAAATGCGAGGAGGCAAAGAAAAAAATCCTTGAAAAATTCAAAAACGAGGGAAAGCTTCTCTCTTCCAGGCCAATTGCACAGGCAGTAAAAGTGCATGATAGGTGCGGCAAAGCAGTAGAGCTTGCAAACTCATGGCAATGGTTTGCCAAAATAACCGATAAGCGCGCCCGGATAGTTGATGCGGCAAAAAAAATGAAATGGATTCCCTCTTTTGCAATTTCCCACCTTGAGAATTGGGCAGAATTTGTGGAATGGGACTGGGTAATTTCGCGCCAGAGGATATTCGGCACCCCAATCCCTTTCTGGGTATGCGAGAAATGCTCAAAAATAATTCCTGCAAAAGAGGAAGAATTGCCGGCAAACCCCCCAACGCAAAAAAAGAAATGTTTATGCGGAGGCGATGCAAAAGGGGAAACCTCAGTCTTTGACTGCTGGGTGGATTCCTCAATAACTCCGCTTATAATTTCCAAATGGGAGGAGGATGAGAAATTTTTCAAGCGCACTTATCCCTCTTCGCTTCGCCCGCAGGGGGTGGAAATAATTCGCACCTGGGCATTTTACACAATTTACCGCTGCCTTGAATTGACGGGAAAGCCCCCCTTCACCGAGCTTCTGCTTAACGGAAACGTGCTTGCGCCTGACGGCAAAAAAATGTCAAAGTCTTTGGGAAACATAATAGCGCCAGATAAATTAATTGATGAGAGCGGCGCGGATTCTGTGCGCATATGGGCCGCACTCTCGGGCGCAATGGCAAAGGACCGCCCGTTTTCCCATCAGGACATAAAATACGCAAAAAGCTTTCTTAACAAATTTTTAAATGCCGGAAAATTCGTGCAAAAAGCAAACGCGGGCTACACTTCTTCACAGGAGGATGCAAAAAATTTGCGCACAATAGACAAATACTTCTTGCACAGGCTCAACGAGGTTATCACAACATGCGCATCTGCTTGGGAAAACTACGAATTTCACCACATAATAAAAGCATCGCATGACTTTTTCTGGCACGAATTTTGCGACTATTATTTGGAATACGTGAAAAACCGCATCTATTCCAAAGAAGACAGCCCTGACAAGCGCGCGGCTCAATATTGTTTGCACACAATATATTCGCAAATAATTTTGCTTCTTGCGCCTATTACCCCTCACGCATGCGAAGAAGTTTGGCAAATTTTCAAAAATAAGGAAAATTCCTCGGTGCAACTTGAAAAATACCCGCAAGCATCCAAAATTTTCAGCCACCCCTCGACAGCGGGCGCCGGAAAGCTTCTTGAGACGCTTGTCTCGCAAATAAGGCAGGAGAAGGCAAACAAAAAATTATCCCTAAATTCTCCGGTGCAAAAGCTCTCCCTCGCCCTGCCAAAAGAGCAAATGCATTTCTTTGAAAAAGTGGAAGATGAATTAAAATCGGTGTGCAACATAGAAGAAATTGAGAAAAAAGACGGAAGCGAGCTTTCCATTAAACTTTCTATCCCAGAGCCCGACGCCGGCTAATATTTTATTTGAATTTTTTTATCAGGCAATTTAGTTTATTATGGTGTTTTCTATGAATGAAATTTTATTCCTAACTTCCAACAAGCACAAAATCGCAGAGGCACAAACCATTTTAACCAGAAACGCAGGGGGGAACCATCCCAAGTCCTCTGTCCCCCCTTCATTTCCTAGGTTACCTTCTGATTCCCCCCTAAACTTTAGAAAAGTGCCTCTCTTCCTCCCATTATTTTTCGGCAAGGTCGTTTTCTATGAATGAAATTTTATTCCTAACTTCCAACAAGCACAAAATAACCGAAGCACAAACCATTTTAAACAAGTATAATCTAAAGTTAGTAAGCTTCCCCGGCAAGGGAGAGGAGATACAATCCGACTCTTTGCAGGAAGTTGCAAGAATTTGCGCCAAAAGAGCATACCTGCGCATCAAAAAGCCCCTCTTTGTAGAGGATTCGGGGCTTTTCATAGACGCGCTAAACGGCTTTCCCGGGGCATATTCTGCATTTGCATTAGATAAAATCGGCTGCGAGGGAATTCTTCGCCTGCTGGGCCAAGAGCGTCTGAGAGGCGCCCGTTTCGAGTGCGCGGTTGCGTACGCGGATAAAAACGGCACCCGTATTTTCACGGGCGCCGTGTTGGGAAGCATCTCAACTCAAATATTTGAGGGAGAAGGCTTTGGTTATGACCCCATTTTCATTCCAGAGGGGCATAAGCAAACTTTTTCTAAAAATTTTGAAGTGAAAGAGAAAATTTCACACCGCTCCATTGCGCTTGAGAAGCTGGCAAAATTCCTAACAGAGAAAAAAGAGTGAAAATATGGCAAAACTGCATTCAAGAAAAAGAGGCACATCCGGCTCAAAGCGCCCGACGCTAAAGGTTGTGCCGGAGTGGGTGGAATACTCCCCCCACGAGGTTGAGGATTTGGTTGTAAAGCTCTCAAAACAGGGCAACAACGCAACCACAATAGGGCGCATCCTGCGGGACCAGCACGGCATTCCCCAGGTAAGGACAATATGCAACAAGCGCATCTCTGAAATTTTGGAAGAGAACGGCGTAAAAGTGCAATACCCGGACGATTTGCTTGCCCTCATAAAAAGGGCGGTTGGGATGATAAACCACCTCCAGAAGCACAAATCTGATGGCACAAACACAACAAAACTTCTTCATGTTGAATCCAAAATAAAAAGGCTTGCAAAATATTACATAAGAAAGGGAACCCTTCCTGTAGATTGGAAGTATAAGCGCGAGAGTGCTGCCCTTATTGTGAAGTGATTATTATGGCTGATAACAAGCAACAACAACCAAAGAAAAAGGCGCGCGTGGTGGATAAGTGGAAGCTAAAAAACTGGTACACCATAAAGGCGCCTGAAATATTTGAAGGAAAAGAAATAGGGCAGGTTGTGGCTATTGAGGAGGATTCGCTCAAAAACCGCGTCATCCGCCTCGGGTTAGGCGAAGTCACCGGCTCATTCGGGCAGGGAGCCGCTTTCACCGCCGTCTCTTTTCGCATTACCGGAATTAGCGGCAAAACCGTTTCCACAAAATTCATAGGGCACGAACTCTCTCCCAGCTACATAAAGACGCTTTTGCGCCGCCGCCGCTCCATAATATACAATGTGGAGAATGTGAAAACAACCGACGGGCACACCTTGCGCCTAAAATCGGTTGCAATAACCGCATTCAAAGTATCTGAGAATATCCGCCATGATTTGCGCAAAGCAATAGGCGAGAATATCCGCACTTTGGGCGGAGAGCTTAACCTCTCGGCATTAAGCCAAGAGGTAATATTCGGCAAATTCTCCGCAAAAGTATTTGGGAAGATAAAAAACATTACTCCCATGAGGCGCCTTGAGATAAAAAAGAGCGAACTTGCCGAAAGCTTTGAATAACCGCTTTTTTTATTTTAATTTTCTTTCTATTTTTTTTAATAAGTTTTTTCTATTTTTTTATTCAGCGATGCCTATTTAATGCTTACAGCGGTATCTGCATTTATGCCGGCCCAAAAAAATAAGCAGGACGCTCAAAAAGGCATTTTAACAGAGGCTCAGAGTGCCTCCAAAACTGGAGGAAAGCTAAGCCAAATTATTCCGGTGCGCACCCTTCCGCAGAAAGCTTCGAAAAAAAAATATGATATAGAAAACATCCTTCCCTCCAGCGAGGCAACTTTGGGCGAATGCGAGGATGCAATAAAAAAAATAGCCCAATCCCGTAATCTCTCATTTCTGATTCTTCTTGACACTTCGGGCAGCTTTTACAAATTTCTTGGAAAAATATCCAAAGCCGCCCGCAGTTTCAGCGGGCTTTCCCAAGAGAGCAGAAATATTGAGGGCGAGCTGGAGCTGTTTCCAAAAGACAAAGACAATGCCGACCTTGATGACAACATCTCCGCAATAGAGGAGGCGTGCGACCCCTCCTTAAAATTTCAAAATTATGTTTTTGTAACCGACGGGGGAAACCTAAATATCAGGCCCGGTTGGATTTATGAGCAGGCGCAGATTCTAAACAAGCAGGGAAAAGCAGTGCATTTTCTTTATGCAGAAGAGAACAAGTATGCAAAACGCAGCAGCAACCTCTGGGCAGTCATTTACTTATGCTATCTTACCGGCGGCTCAGCCGCGCCTCTTAACGGCGCAACAAATAACGACATTGCAAAAATGATAACTCAGGACGGAAAGGCGCAATATGAAAGCGCGGCGGACTTTGCCGCAAAAAACGGGCTTGCTGAAGGAAACTTGCTGCAAATTGCGACTTTGATAGATTCTGGCGAGCTTGAGCTCTTATACCGCGAGGGCCTGCTCCATGAGATGCGGGACCTGCTGTTCGGCTCATATATCAATTTGGTCAGGCCAGAATATGTAGAATTTTTGTTTGAGAAGCAATTCTTAAGGTCAACCGACCGGTGGTATCTGGGCGAACTCTTATACAACATATCCAATGCAGGAAATTCCGGAGTTGTGAAAGTTTTTGCCAGGAACGGTGCGAATATTGAATGGGAAGATGGCAGGGGGGATAGCGCCCTCAATAAAAAAGCCGCGGAAGGGAACCTGGGCATGGCAAAAACCCTTGTGAAGTGCGGTGCAAATATTCACCATAAAAACATGCATGGGGATGATGCCCTTCACATAGCCGCCATAAACGGGAATCTCGAGGTCCTGAAGTTCTTCCTTGATACTAAAAAGGCAGACATAAATGCAAAAGATAATAACGGCAATACCATTCTTCATATAGCTGCCAAGGCGGACAATCTGGAGCTGGCGAAGATTGCCCATGAGCGCGGGGCAGGCATTAACATATTAAACGAGTTTAGTGCCACTCCTCTTGACTGGTGCAAGCGCGGCGGGCAGGTTGAGGCTTATCTGCGCTCAATAGGGGCAAAAAAGAACCTTCCCTATTGATTATCGGGCGCAAAATAATTCTTCCACTTTAATTCTTATGCCCGCACCTCGGGCACCTTTTCGCGTCAGGGCGAATATCTGAATTGCAAACAGGGCATTGCACCCACTGCTTTCGGCTTTTAAGAAGCCCCTCGCTTTGCCCGTTTTTTGCAAATTTATCAGGAACTTTATGGGTTTCTTCTTTTCCGGCATCCACGCCCTCGCCGCTATCAGCGTTTCCTGCGCCTCCACCATGTGCAGGCATCCCTTGCATATTCTCTCCCATGCCTGAAAATCCTGCGCCATATCCGCCGCCATGGCTATTTTCCCCGCCTGCAAATCCTGCCCTTCCCTCATTATTTGAAAATTTGCCCTGCTCCTCGCCAACTCCCCTCGCCCCGCTAACGCTTCCAAAAGGCATTTTCCCCTTATTCGCCTCCCCTCCCCGTCTCTCAAACCTAAACCCGCATTTGCCGCAGCTTTTCTGGGAAGTCAAATTCGAAGCCCCGCATTTGGGGCATTTTATGGTAGGGCTTTTCTCTTTTTTGTGAATATGGGTTTGCATACCTATTTTATTATTGCCCCCTATTTATATTGCATTAGGTGATTTGATGATTCCGGGAATGGGAGGCATGGACCCAAAGCAAATGGCAAAAATGATGAAGCAGATGGGTATAGACACCTCGACAATAAACGCAAAAAAAGTGATAATAGAATTGGAGGAAAAAACCCTTGAAATTGCAAACCCGCAGGTGGTAAAGGTAAGTATGCAGGGGCAGGACACCTTTCAGGTTTCTGGCACAATAACCGAAGTTGCCAAAATAAGCGCAGAAGACGTGAAAATGGTTGCCGAGCAGGCGGGCGTGCCAGAGGATGAGGCAAAAAAGGCATTAGAGGGCGCAGGCGGCGACATCGCGCAGGCAATACTCAATTTGCAAAATGAGAACACAGAATAACCTCTCAACATTTGAAATTCTAACACAAAATTCCCCCCTTCTTTTAAACTTGTGTCCTCAATCCTATATTCCCCTTTATGGGGAATGTGGGAGGTGCGGGAATGGAGCCTTTATGGTGTACCACTCCCCCCTCTTTTAAAAAATTCTTTTTTAGCGAAAGCGCCATTGCAAAAAACTCATCTTAATTAACCCCGCCTTCCCTCTCTTTTTATGAAAAACTTCAAGGAAGCAAAAGCAATCCTCTTTGACATAGACGACACGCTTTTCCCCTCCTCGCGCTTCTCCTCTTTGGCAAGAAAAAAAGCAATTAACGCGATGATTAAGGCAGGCATGAGTGCAACTTATGCAAACGCATCTGCCGCCCTCTTAAAAATAATAAAAAAGCATGGCTCAAATTCCCCGCATCACTTTGATTTTTTGGCAAAAAAATTTAAATGCAAAAATAAAGCCCGCTGCATCGCGGCTGGGGTGCATGCATACCATTGCGCCAAATCCTCATTTCATCCGTTTCCAGGCACTAAAAAAACCCTCTCTCTTTTGCGCAAAAAATACATAATATGCGCCGCATCCGAAGGAAAAGCGCTAAAGCAATGGGATAAATTAATACGCCTGCGCCTTGAGGCCCTTTTCTTGCAAGTATTTGTAAGCGAATTGCGCCACGGGGGCAAAACCCCTGCTTTTTACAAAAAAATATCAAAAAAGCTCAAAATTCCCCCCAAAAAAATAATAATGTTAGGAAACAGCCCGCAAAAAGACATTCGCGCCGCCAAGGCGGCAGGCATGATAACAATTCACATCTTGCATGGAAAAAATAAGCAAAAATGCGGCTCAAACGCAAGAATTTCAAAAATTTCCCAATTAAGCCGCCTTCTCTAAACCGCCTTGCCAAAAATCGGCTCCATGTTTTATGCCAAAATACGCCCCCTGCCTCTACTCGCGCCTTTATTAATCTCATTTTCTATATTATATTATCATTTTTTGAGGTTATATCATGTCTGTTGTAAGCGACACTTTAAGCAAAGATTTATCAAATGAAGGCGAGGAGAGGGAAAAAATAATAAAAAACTTCTGCGCGGCCGGAAAAATTGCAGAGGAAATAAGAAAAGACGCCCAAAGCCTAGTGCTTCCCGGCGAATCTCTTTTTGATATTGCAGAAACAATAGAGAAAATGATATTTGATGCAAAGGCAGTTCCCGCCTTTCCCACAAACATCTCAATAAACGAATTGGCAGCCCATTACACCCCAAAAATAGGGGACGAATCCCTTATAGGCGAAACCGATGTTGTAAAAATAGACTTTGGGGTTGCGGTGGATGGGTGCATAGCAGACAATGCATTTACAGTAGATCTCTCGGGGGAGAACGGAAAGCTTTTGGAAGCTGCCAAATCCGCACTTGATGATGCTGTAGCATCCATAAGGCCCGGAGTTGGAAACGGGGAAATCGGCAAAATAGTTGAGGACAAAATAAAATCCTATGGCTTCAAGCCGATAGACAATTTGACCGGGCACATGATAGAGCCATATAATTTGCACGCAGGGGTGGATATTCCCAACGTGGCAATGGATTCAGATTACCAATTCAAGGAAGGCGACATATTTGCAATAGAGCCTTTTGCCACCTCGGGAGAGGGGCATGTTGTTGATACTGCAGACATAGAAATATTTAGCGTAGTATCTGACGGCAAAATAAGAATGCGCTCATCGCGCGAGCTTCTCCTGAAGCTTGTAAACAAATATGTGACGCTCCCCTTTGCAAAGCGCTGGCTGGTAAATGAGATAAAAAGCAAGCTTGTGCTCTCCGCCTCCTTGCGCGAGCTTTTCAATGCCGGATGCATCCACCCCTACCCGGTATTGCGGGAGGCGAAAAAAGGGCTTGTCTCCCAATTTGAGCACACTGTTATAGTGGAAAAAGACGGCGTAAAAATAATTGACGGGGAAATAAAATTCTAAGGGATAAAAATGGGGGAAAATTTGTCCCAAAAAAAGGCACGCTCCAAAAAAATAATTTCTCTCTTAAAAAAAGAATACAAGGGCGCCTGGACAACTCTCAATTACTCCACTCCTTTCCAGCTTCTTATTGCAACAATACTCTCTGCGCAATGCACCGACGCGCGCATAAACAAGATAACTCCCGCGCTTTTTGCAAAATTTCCCGACGCAAAATCCCTTGCCGCGGCGCCCCTTCCCGAAATAGAATCCCTTATCCGCCCTTCCGGCTTTTATAAAAATAAGGCAAAAAACATCAAAAAAACCGCCCAAATACTTTATGAAAAGCACGGAGGAAAAGTGCCCAACACAATGGAACATCTTCTTGAATTGGCAGGAGTTGCGCGAAAAACCGCCAATATAGTGCTTTTTCACGCTTTCTCAAAAAGCGAAGGGATAGCGGTAGACACCCATTGCATGCGCCTCTCGCACCGCCTCGGCTTCACCTCAACGCGGCGCAACCAGCAAAAAATAGAAAAAGAGCTTATGGCTCTTTTGGAAAAAAACGAGTGGGGCATGTATACAAACTGGATGGTATTGCACGGGAGAAAATATTGCACCGCCCGCTCGCCAAAATGCGGCAAATGCCCCCTGCGCTTTCTTTGCCCGAAAAAAGGGGTTTGAAAAGCAGAATTTTTCCCTTTTTGGCGGAATTTCGGCCCATAGATAGCTTTTTATATACCTCCACTAATAGTTAATTGAAACTTATTTTGCAGATAGGAAAATAAGTCAAAGAGGTAAGTGAAATGAGCAAGAAACTTTTCGTAGGAAACCTTCCTTACAGTATGACTAAGGAAGAGATGGTAGCATTGTTTGCCGACTATGGTCAAATAGACGACGCAGTGCTTATCATGGACAGAATGAGCGGCCGCTCAAAGGGCTTTGGCTTTGTAACCGTTGCAGATGATGCAATGGCAGACAAGGCAATCGCAGAGCTAAACGGCAGAGAAATGGAGAACAACATGCAGTTAAAGGTTGACGTTGCCAAGCCCATGGGCGAGAGGCCACCGCGCAGAGGCGGCTTTGGAGGCGGCGGAGGCCGAAGAGAAGGCGGATTTAGCAGGCGCGACGACGACTATTAATCCGTTTTTAAAAGCTAGTTTTTCTTTTTCTTATTTTTTATTTTTTTTAACTTTAAGTGCAGTCAGGCAAAATATTTGCATCAAGCTTTTTTCCAATGCTTTTTTTCCAAAAATACACCGAAGTGAGAGGAACTCCGAGCTTTTTTGCCACAAGCTTTGCCCTCTTTCCCTCCATAAGCATTTTTTGCGCGCTTTTTCTAACATCTCCCCCAAACCTGCTTTTTCTTCCCGCGCGCCTCTCTATGCAAATTACCCGCACGCCCGCGCTTTCCACCGCCCGCACCACTTTCTTTGGCACGGTTGCAAAAATCCCTTTGCTCATATAAATATTTTTCACGCGTGTATTTTCCAAAAGAGAGAGAAAAATAGTTTTTGATGGCTTTGTTTTTATCCTCACTTCCCCCTCGCCCGCATGCGCCGCAATTTCGCGCATCATTTTCCCCCTCGCCCCTTCAAGCTCCCACATAAATTTACTCCTTTAAATTCTTTAGGAATTTCGCGCCCCTTCCATGGGGCTTTTCAATAAGCGATTTCACTATCCCGATAGCGCCCTCCACTTCCTCTTTTGGCACATTAAACTCTTTAGCAGCAAAAGAGGCACCCACTCCCTCTTTTATGCACACCAGCGCGGGCCCCCATGCGGCAGATGAGAGTGGCGGGGCATTCTCCTCCATTTTAATTTTATGCCATATGGTTTTTGCAGGGTGCGCTATGGCATACTCCGGCGGCACCAAATCCTCCATAATAGAGAGGTGCGCCTCATCAGGCTCTGCCAGCACCGAAGGAAGGGCAGAATATGCCTTTCTTGCAGCCTCATGCATGCAAACATAATACCATGAGAGAATTTTATACACAAAAAAAGCCGCCATCTGCATGCTGTCTTTTCTTTTTTGCGCGCGCCTTCTGTGAAGCAGCGCCTCAAATTCCGCATCCATTATCATGTCGGCGCCGATTTTTTGCACAAAGCCCTCCTTTTGCATCCTTTTTTTCACATTTTCAAACCTGTCTGCATGAGTTATCGTGCAATCGGCGCAAAGCCCCTCCTCCCGCAATATTTGGTTATATTTTGCAAGAGCTTTGTTTTCCCTCTCCTCTCTCAACGCCTCTTTTTGCGCCTTTTTAGAGGCATAAATGCAGGCGGCGCTAAAAAGCGCAACCTTTGTAGAATAATTTTTTATAAGCCCTGCCGCCTTTCGCATAAGCTGCACATCTTTTACTTTTGCGCTTTTGCCAAACATTTTCTCAATTGTTTGCGCGGCATTTTTGCTTGCATCAATTTGCACCGTTCTCTCAACTTCCTCTCCATCATGCATAAGAGAAATCAGAGCCGATGCGCTTTTCATGGGATACCTTTTTTGCTCAAAGCGCGAGAGCAGGGATTTATACCCGTCTGCGGCATACTCTCCCTCCTTTGTTAGCATTTTGCGATATTCCCCTCCGTAGGGAAGAAATTCTTTCATTTCATCCAAATTCGCATCTTCAAGCGCTTGTGCCATTTTATGCGCCGCAATTGCAACCCTTACCCTGTTTAAGGTGAATTTTTTCAGCTTTGCAACATACCTCATATAAGAGGCATGCTTTTTCTGGTCAGCCACCTCGTCAGCTCCCGGCTTCTGCGCCTCCTTTGCAGATGCCATAAGCGCCCCAAAGGGCGCATTAAAGCCGTTTGCAATCATGCGCGCCTTAAATTCATTTAATTTTTCCAGCCTGTTTGCAGCATCTCCCCTCTCCGCGCTAACCGAATCAAGGAAATTATTTGCATCAGAGACAAGGTGCAATGATTCTGACATAAGCAAAAATAGGGATAGAATGAATAAAAAGGGAGGGGAAAGGAAATAAAAAAGATTTCAAGGCAAAAACTTCTTTGCTTCCATTTTCTCTTTCAAGTATTTGCCGACGAATGAGAGAGAGGGCCCCTGCAAAGCATCCTGCTCCAGCTTTTTCTTGGTTTTTAGCACAACTTTTAATTCCTCAACCCATTCCGGGTGCCTTGCAATCCATTCATAATTCATCATTTCCTCGGCTCTTTTCAAATCAACTTCTTTTGCCTTAATAGTCATCTGCCCCAAAAACTCATAATCCTTAATGTCCCGCATCGTCACCCCGACAAATTTTGCCGAAGGGGTGGCAATATCATTTGCCAAATAAGCCAAATTCATAGAGCCGGTCTTTATTGTCCAGTAAATATACCATCCCCACGCGTCGCAGTCTGTAAACACTATTACAGGCAATTTTTTTGCAGCCAATTTTGAAATAAGCCTTCTGCAGCCGCGCGATGCCTGCCCCTTGGGAGTAATTAAAATGCAATTCTCCTTTTTCCAGAATTTATCCTCATTAAGCCTCTGCCACATAGCGTCTTTCTCCACTACTAAAACATAATCAGCATCCAAATCCTCAATTTCCATCCCATTATCAACGTCAGATGGCACCATCCAGCCGCTTCTTCCCTGCTTGCGGCAGTCTATGCGCGTCTCCTCCCCCCCAAATTTGTCCCTTAGTATAAGCGGGCCTGCCACAACCCCCTTTCTATCTGTATTTAAATTCAAATCCTCTCTTTTTACATCCAAAGAAACTTCCAAATCCTCTATAAGCGGGTTTGATTCGCTCTGCTCTGAAAATAATTCCTCATCCAAATTTTCCCCCAAAGAGAATTTAAGCTGGTAAAAAAGACCTCTGATGGAAGTATGCGCATCCTCTTTTAGAAATTTCTTGCACTTATTCGCAATCGCAACAGTCTGCATGAATTTGCGCGCCTGCCCCACATTAACAAAGCTTCGCGTCTCATTCTTCTCCCCCAAATGCAAACATCCAAGCTTTTCATCATAATGCACGTTTCCCTTGCTTCTCAAAGGGGTTTGAAAAGAGGGGGTTTTTCGCGCGTCTATCTCACGAATCATTCCTTGCCCAAGCTCTTCAAGCTTTTTTATGACAACCCCTGATTCTTGCCGCCCTTTTGCTCTCTTAACCATAAAATCAACTCAAGCATCCTCTCCCATTATATGGGATTTATACTTTGTTTCAATCAAATTCTGCAATTTTGCATTAACTTCATCCGCCTTTCCTTTTCCCGCAAGGTCTACAACGTCTTTTGAGAGCTGCTGCACATACCTTAATATCGCGCTTCTTCTGAGCTCCTGATCCCTCTCTTTGTTTATGCCTGAGAGGTGAAGCTGCAACCGCCTTGCCGCCTCCATTACCGCATTTTTTATTTCCTGATACACTTCCTCCTCCTGCGAGAGAGCCTGCTTTCCTGCGGATGTGTATGGCACATGCACTGATGCAACATTTACAAAAACGCTAATTGCCTCCTCCTCAAAATTTTTCATTTTATACCTTTTCCAGTCAACATCTTTTACTGCCTGCGTAATAGAGCATCCTGAAGTGTCAAATAAAAGCGGCGCCGCATTTGCATAGCGTATAATATCCGAGCCAATTTCATTTGTAGAGCTTCTTCTCCCTGCCTGCCCTCCCCACGCAATAGCAGCTTCCACAAGAAAAGGTATTCCTCCTTTGTAAATTTTAGGGGGCCTCTCTGTAACCGCAATAAATTCAGGCGCAAGTATGTTTGCAAGCGATGCCTGTATCTGCTCGGCGCCTATGGGGCGGATGCAATCCGCAGCCGGAGCAATCCATTTCACCATCGCAAACGCCTTTATGAGCGCCTCTCCCTCGCCCCATGTCATTTCAGGGGGCTTTTTCTCAAAATCAATGGGCGCAAGCCCCTCTGTCCTGCCATCAAGCAACCCTTTTAGCTCATCCACCCTTGCAGAAGAAACCCTCTGAAACCCTGACTGCAAAAACTTTGATATGCTTCTTGACTTTGCGTCCCTGTGCGCCATTTCCACAATATCGCTAACCCCAAGCCCGAGGGGGTGGGGAAGCACTTCTTTCGGCTTTGCAGGAACAATTTCCGAAGAGCGCGTATAAGTGGTAGTTTCCCCGCTTGGCTCTGTTAATGAAATAGTTACATGCGGGTTTGCAAGCGCAATTCTCTTTATATATTCCGAGGGGCTTTGCGCAGAGCGCTCATATTTGCACTCTCCAAATTCGCCTTCAATAAAAAGCCCGTGCGCTTTTTGCGGATTTTCCTCCTCAATTTCATCAGTTATGTCCGGGCTGTTTGTTTTTATGTCAACCCCTACCTTGCACATTAAGCGCTTATCCCTGTATTCTGATACCACTTTTACCGGCTTTCCTGTAGTAATTTGCGCAAACATGGTGCATCCGGCGGCGCCTATTCCCTGCTGCCCCCTCTGCTGCGCATATCTGTGAAATTTTGTGCCTGCAAGCATCTGCCCCAATGCTTTTCCGAGGTGCTTTTTTGGAATTCCTGGCCCATTATCCTGTATTGCAACCGTATACCTCTCATTTTTGCTAATTTCTGCTATTCTTACAGTAATTTCAGGCAATATGCCCCCCTCCTCGCAAGCGTCAATTGAATTTGTCACATATTCATGCACAATCGTGGTAAGTGAGCGCACTTTCCCCGCAAAGCCGAGCATTTGCTTGTTTTTCTTAAAAAACTCTGCAACAGAGTGCTCCTTGAAGTTGGTAAATATTTTGTCTGTTTTGTCAGCCATTAAAATCACATTGCTTTTTTTGGTCGCATTTTTGTTTTTGTAGATAGAATTTAAGAAGCAATAGGGAAGATAGTTGCAATTAGTTGAACACATTATACACGTTTTTACACCACCAATACCCTTAAATACATGAATTATGCAAATAATTGCATGAATCAGAAGTTAACTCATTTGCCCCACAGGCTAATTGCCGCCGCGGCGCTCTCTAAAAACAGGTTAGTGAATAAATTTGCCAAAATAACCCTTATGGAAATAAGCCCCTCGCGCCGCGATGAAGTGCTGGCAGTGGTTGCCGGGCAAGTAGGCAGAGCCAACCAACTAGAAGAGAGCGGTTTAACCTCCATATCACAGCAATTATTCACCGAGGTGCGCTTAGCAAAAGGAAAAGCCCTCAAAGAAGCGGGAATCGGAACATTGGATTTGGGTGCAAGCTATCTTCCCGAGTGCTTATATATTGAAAAAATCTCTCCGATTGAAAATTTGCCCCAATGGTATGAGCCAATGCTTCCACTGCAAAGGCAGGCGCTGGTTTCAATAGCAAATGAAATATATAAGCAGGATTTTGCCGCATACGCGCAATCTGTGCAAACAATAAAATATTTTCTTCCCGGAAAAGAATACAGCTTTCTTCTTAAGGTGGATAACAAGCTTCCCTACTCCTATAACCGAGAGCATATGCTGCAATTTATCTCTGACCTGCTTTCTGTTGATAACAGAATTTTGCAAAAATAAGCCTTTATCTTCCCGCCTTTCTCTTTAATTCCTCTGCCTTTCTTCGCCTTCTGTTTTTCTCCAAATATAAATAGACTCCCCCGTGGGGCACTCCTTCCGCCAATTTGAAAACAGCAGTTGCCGCAATATCTATCAATTCAAGCTCCCCTATTATGGCAACCGTGTGCCCGTGAATCGCCACCTGCACCTCTGCCTCATCCTCTATTATCTTTTTCGCCTTTCCTTCCTCGCCTATTATCCTTCCCCTTACCCTTGCCATGGTTTTTGCGTTTCTTGCAAAATCCCTTAAATCAATCACTTTCATCCCGTATTCGTCATTTAGAAGCTTTAGCGCCACCCTCGGCTCAAACCCCCTTGCAATTGCCTTTATCACAGGCAATGCGAAAAACTCATCCACAGGCTCGCCCTCAATGGTAACCGTGCCGTCCTTGTCAAGCGAAATGCTTGCCTTTAATTTTTCCTCAAGCATTCTGGTGACTGAGCCCCTGTCCCCGCGCAACGCCTTAATCCTTGCCTGCGGCACCTTTATTATCTCCATTTTTATCCAATCTTTTGCATTTTTCATTTATTCTATGCATATTTGCAGCCATCTCTCAATAAAGCTTATGGTATGCATGCCTTCTGCTATCTCTTTTACCACTTTTGCCTTTTCCTCTTCCGGAATTTTCGAATCTTCGAAATTTTCAATATTTGTGTCCGAAAATGAAAACGCTACTGATATGGCCGTTCTTTTATTTCCGTCCAAAAACGCATGCGCATCATACGCAAGATGATAAAGTATATACGCTCCCTTTCTTAGAATGGCAGCTTTCTCATCCTTAATGTCCTGCGCATACCTTTTCATCCCATCCAAATAATGCTCAAGGTTTGAGGCTTGCAGCAGAACGCCCCTTTGCCCGTATGCGGACGTAACAGAGGCGTTTATCTTTATTACATACTCACTGGTCGGGTATTCAACCATAATGGGTTTCACTGTTTTGAAAGTATGTCCATTGCCTTTTTGTTGCGGCTGAAAAACTTCTCAAACGAGCCCCAAAGGTCCTTTTTCTTTTTTTCCATACTCTCACATTTGTTTACTGCGCTTATAATTGTTTGTCAGAGTCAAGTCACATCCTCACAGGGCGTTAGCTCTCGGAGTCGTACTTATCATCATTCAATTATAATTTGCCCGTGCTTGTATAAAAACTTCCCTTTTGCATTCTAATGCTATATTTCCTTCAAAAATTCCTCAAGGCTTATGCCGCACTCTCGCAATATTGAGCGCACAAGGCTAACATCTATCTCCTCGTTTGAATGCATTGGCACAACAGTGCTCTTTCCAGGGGAATTTCTCAAAACAAGGTGGCTTCCCTTTTGCCTTAATGGAACAAAGCCGAATTTTGCCAAAACTTTAACCAAAACCCGCGCCTTAAGCGGGCGAAGCCGTGCCATGCCCATCAAGCGCAACCGTGCGCACCCCTACAAAAGAGGTTTTTTGCTCGGGCTTCATGCCGCACTCAAGGCAAAGCTCAATTGCTTCCCTGATTCTTTCCATAAGCTGCCGGATAGTCTTTGCCTGTGTGTGGCATCCCGGAATGGAGGGCACATAAGCGATATAGTAGCCGTTCTCTCCCTTCTCAACCACGACGGTATACTTTTCCATAGGTTAAATTGGCTCTTAAAAGCTTATAAAACAAATATCGGCAAAAAAGCAGCAAATAATCCAAAGAAAATCCTGCAAAAAGAAGAATTTTAAAAAAAGAAAACTTACTCCAAGCTGATTTTCACATGCACGGTATCAGGCACTTTTACGCGCATAATTTGCCTCAAAGTGCGCTCGTCACCGGCAACATCCACAACTCTTTTGTGAAGCCTCATCTCCCAGTGCTCATAAGTGTCAGAGCCGTCCCCGCAGGGGGTTCTCCTTGTCGTTACCTTTAGCCTTTTTGTAGGCAAATTAATCGGCCCAGAAATGTCGACTCCAGTGGCACCGGCAATCTCCTTTATCTGGTTGCACACATCATCAAGCTCTTTCGGGCTCTTTCCAATTAGCTTTATTCTTGCTTTTCCCATTCATTCAC
>PFCD01000001.1:120124-153635 GCA_002778455.1 Candidatus Micrarchaeota archaeon CG10_big_fil_rev_8_21_14_0_10_45_29
TTGCAAACCTTCCCAATGCCGGGAATTCGGAGAATTTCTCAACAACCACAGGCCTTAATGGCTTTATTTTCAGGATTGCGATGTCCCCTGTCTTGATAAAGTCAGGGTTTTTCTCCATTGTCTGCCCGGTCTTTGGGTCCTTTTTCTCAAGGATTTCAACAACCGTGCATGCAATCTGCGCTGTGTGCAAGTGAAACACCGGAGTGTATCCCTTTGCAATCGCAGTGGGGTGGTCAAGCACAACAACTTGTGCCTTGAATTCCTCTGCAACTGTGGGGGGCACATCCGCAGGCCCGATTACATTGCCTCTTTGCACATCCTTTTTGTCAACACCTTTGATGTTAAAGCCCACGTTGTCGCCAGGAATTGCTTCCTTTAGCTCTTTGTGGTGCATTTCAATTTTCTTCACATCCGTCTTTACGCCGGAAGGCATAATGCAAATATTCATGCCAGGCTTTAGCACTCCAGACTCTACTCGCCCCACAGGCACGGTTCCATGCCCTGTGATTGTGAATACGTCCTGGATAGGCATTCTCAAAGGCTTGTCCTTTGGCTTTGCCGGCACCGTAAATTTGTCAAAGCATTCCAAAAGGGTCGGCCCCTTATACCACGGGCTTTTCTCGCTTCTTGATGCGATGTTTCCCCCTGTAAACGCAGAATATGGCACGTATGGAATCTCATCCACCTTGTAGCCTACATTTTTTAGCAATCCCTTAAGCTCGGCAACTACTGTGTTGTAAGCATCCTCTTTCCACTCAACCGCGTCCATTTTGTTAATTCCAATCACGAACTGGCTGATTCCAAGCACTTTTGCCAAGAATGCATGCTCTTTTGTCTGCGCCTGCACTCCGTCCTTTGCAGAGCACACGATAACTGCGGCGTCCGCCTGGGACGCGCCTGTAATCATGTTTTTCACAAAATCCCTGTGCCCCGGCGCGTCAATTATTGTAAAGTCATATTTGGCTGTGTTGAATTCCTTGTGTGACAAGTCAATTGTTACTCCCCTCTCACGCTCCTCTTTGAGGGTGTCCATAGTGAATGCGAATTCAAATGTTGCTTTTCCAACTTTTTCTGCCTCCTCTTTTAGTTTTCGCAGCTGCTGCTCGCTGAGCGCGCCTGTCTCATACAGAATGCGCCCTACTGTGGTTGACTTTCCATGGTCAACATGCCCGATAAAAATCAGGTTCAAATGTTCTTTGCTTGCCATTTTATTGCACCTCTCAACTTTTTAAAAAATATTTTTAGCTTACCCAATAACGCATTTTGCGCACTTCAGATTAAGCCGAAGTAAAATAGTTTGGGCTGTTCTTATTTATAAACATATTGTCCCCGCAACTTTTCCGGCTTTTCTTATTTTACCCTGATTTTTCTGCACCTCATTATTCTCCTCTTTTTGCGCCTCTCCCGAACCATCAGAATTATTTTTTCTTCTTTTTGCCGTCCGCTTATTCTTACGAATAAGTCCGGCAAAAAAATTCATTTCTTCTTTTTTTTGCCGTAATTCCCCCTAGGCTTTGCAACTTTTAAATTCGGATAAACCTTTTGCAATATTTCGGGCGTGGGGTATGCGAAATACCCTACCTTCTCAATAACGCATCTTACAAAGCAAAATTCTGCAACAGGATACTGCTCCGGCGCTTTGCATGCGGGGAGAAGCTGCTCCTTTAATTTCGGGCCTTTAATTTTTGCAAAAATTTCCGACAATGATATCATATTTTTCCTTGCGCCCGCGCAATACTCTGCTGCAACTTCCTCAACTTTCTCCACATCCACCCCTGCGTATTCAAAAGAGCGCCCGTTAATTGTCTTTTGTATCTGCGAGAGAATTAATGAAACATCCTCATTTTTTACATGCTGGTCTACGAGAAGTTTTTTTACAGACACCCATTCCTTGTTTTTTGCGATAAACACTATTTGGTCCAATTCCATGTCAAACATAAATTCCACCTTTCCTTTTGCAATTTTTTTGCTTAAAGTTTCCCCTCTCTTTGTGTTTATTATTTTGCTTATATAAATAGGTTGCTATTGCAATTTTATTTTCATGGCGCAAAAATAAATTTCCGCCTTGTTTCTTTTTTTGCCTACCATGCTAAAGAGCGCAAACCCCTCATTCTTCTCAAAGTCGCTGTATTCTCCCACTTCATAATTATCTTTTATGCTTTGCGAAATTTCAATTTTTTGCGCATACTTCTCCTTAGCAAGCCGCTCGCACTCTGCCAGCGCATCCTCTTTTTTCAAATAAGCCCAAAGCGGGGTTATTATGTTAAACTCCTTTTCTATCACAAGATAAATTTCCTGCATATATAACAACTCTTTATTTTATGTTTGATTTTTTCCCCGCTAACCCATTATGTCAACAATTACTTTTATTACCATCACAAGCGCTACCGAGACCATCGCTTTTCTGATAAACTCATTTCCGTGCTTTACTGCCAAATGCGAGCCAATCCACGCCCCGATAAAGCTTGAAACAAACATTGTCGCCAGTGCAAATGCCGAGACGGTTGACGCCCCAATAAGAATCGCGGAGGAAACCAGCGTTTCCGGAATTGCGGCGGCAATGTCTGTGCTTCTTGCCTGCAAAAATGTTTTATTGAAAAAATACACAAGAACCAAAACCGCAAAAGTCGCCCCTGCCATCGCAAGCGCCCCGCTCCATACTCCCACAATAAGCATCAAGCCAAGCCCAATCCAGCTGAGCCTGTTTCCCTGCGCCGCTTTTGGCTTGGCTTTTCGGAGAAGGAAAAATATTCCCACCCCAATCCCTGCGATAATAACATACCTTAGGGTTTCCTCCGGGAGCCGTATCACCGCGCTTGCGCCAATAAACGAGCCAATTGCCATGGGAACCGCAATTATTGCGGCAAGCCGCCAGTCAATTCCTTTTGAGGCATGGTATTTTCTCAATGCCCCGAAAACAGTGCCCACATCAGACACCCTGTTCAGGGCAAGCACGTTAACCGGCGGAAGCCCGAAGGCAAGCATTATGGGAATCCCAAAGACGCCAGCGCCTCCGGAAATCGAGGTAACAATGCCCATTGCAAGCCCCAATATAAAAATCAAAACTTCCTGCATATATAACAACTCTTTTTATGCAGGGGGAGGGTGCAGCCATTGCTTCGCAATGTCGCAGCTCAAACTTCTTCGAAGTTTGACCATTTGAACCCTTGCATTATGCAGGGGGTGAGATTTGAACTCACGAACTCGCTAGGAGACAGGGTCCTAAGCCCTGCGCATTTGACCAGACTTTGCTACCCCTGCAAAAAGTTTATTGCCTCATGAGGTAAAAAACCTTTGCAAAAGAAAAACCCCTTCTTTTTGCAATAAAATATGTATGTGTTAGCATGAATAACAATATGTTTTTATACCCGCATTGCCAAATACATGCATGCAAAAACAGACAAACAAGGCGCGCTCAGTGCAGGTTTCCATACTAAGGGCAGACGGAAAGGCCTCTCTAATACTGAGGCGGGGCGAGTTAGTAAAATACCGCAAATTTGCGGGAAGCAAAAACCGGATTATACAAGGCACTGAGGAGGAAAAACTCAAAGCAGGCCTGCATTTTGCAAAAGCCGACCTTGAGCGCATGAGCGCAATCAGGGAAAAAGAGAGGCACAAGTTGGGCAAATCCCATTTCAGCCAAACCCGCCCTCTTCTTGAAGAATACTGCAAGTCAATATCTGAAAACTGCAAGAAAATGCAAAATACCCTCGAGCAGGTAAAAAAATCAAAAGTATTTGAAGAAAAATTCAAAACAGGGATGATGCACATGCACCAATTCTCTTCCATGGGCTTTTTGCATTCCCTCTGGATATTCAACGCCCAAAACGCAGTCTCCCTCCTTGAAGAAACTGATTTTTCGGGAGAAAAGGGGGGAAAGAACCTGCAGTCCCTGGACGGGCTTGAAAAAAAGCTTTTCGGATTAATCGGCGAATCAAGAAAAATTTCTGAAAAAATTTCTTTTGGACAGGGCTTGGATCTTTATTTCTCATCCGACTTCCGGCTAAAGCAGTCCTTTTCCCAAAACCTTTCAATTGCCCTCAGATGTGCCTCCTCGCATCTGCAGCAAAAAGAAACAGAGGGGAAATTCTATGCATCCAAGCTGGCGGGAGCCGATCGGGCAATAAGATGGCTTGAGGCGGCAAAAAAATTAATAGAAAAAAGATTAACCCAGATTGAGGAAAAGTAAAAATAAAAAGAAACTACTTCTTGGCGCGAATGTCCTTTCTCTTCGGCCTGAACGACTTGTAGCCGCATTTTCTGCAGTGCTTGGCTCCCTTCTTGTTGCGCGCTTTGCACTTCTTGCAAATCACTATCAATGATATTATTGCGTCGGCTTCTGCGAATTTTCCCATTTAATTGCACCTTACACTAATGTTAGTTTTACTGAAAACTAGTTTGAATGCCCACCTATATAAATATAGTGCCTGCAAAAACTATTTTGCATAAATGCCCCTGTAGCTCAGCGGTAGAGCGTTCGCCTTGTAAGCGAAAGGTCACGAGTTCAATCCTCGTCGGGGGCTTAGATGCCTGTTCCAGATTATCAACAGGGAATAAACCATAATCCATACTACGACATTTATTAACATTTATTTCCATAATATAAATTGTGATTAAAATGGCAGATGCAACACAAATGAAAAAAGAGATTAAAGTTATCCCTCAAAATGATTTGGGGAAAAAAATCAACTCTTTAGCTTTTTACTCAAGGCAATTTGAAAAAGATTTTCCAAAAATTTTCAATTTGGGTTATCATGAATTTAGGGCAACACTTTCGGATGCAAAGCAGGATGGGCAACGTCTCAAATTCCTGCAAAACATTGACAGTATGCAATCAGAAATCACAAAGCTGCTTGAAACAGGCATCCCCGCAAACCCGCAGGCAAAGGGCATGCAATATTCTGTAGGAATAAACCGCCACATAGGGGATGCTTTTTACAACTCAGTAATTCCTGGAGCCAACATCGTGGTCATGGTAAATTTGGCGGAAAATATTGCCAGCGTAATCCAATTCCCCGATAATTCAAAAAGAAACTATCTTATTGAAAACATGCACTATGCCCTTGGAGAATTGATGGCAGACATCGAAACCTACCCTGAGAAGTTTGTAACAGATGCTCAAAGCAAAATGCTGCCAAAGACGGTACCCCGAGCGGCAGGAGTTTGAGCCGAAAAATAATCAAATCCTGCCCGTTGTTAAGCCGTTAGCGCAATCCTTTTAAATTCCTTCTCAGTTTCCTTATCGGTAATAAAATGCGCCGCATCCTGCTAATCCTATTAATAACCGCATCGCTTGCATTATTCGGATGCATAGACAACACCCCAAAAACAGGGGGCAAAATACTTATTCCTGAACCGGAAGAAAAAGACAACACAACTCTGATGCCACTGCTTCCGGAGCCATGCACAGGATATGAAAACATCTTAAAAGCCGACGAGTGCTACCTTAATTTGGCGGCAGCAAGCCAAAATTTCTCAATATGCGATAAAATATACTCAATTTCCACAAGAGATGATTGCCTTATTCCTTTCAGCAAAACAGACGCGTCATTATGCGGGCAGCTCTCCTCCCCTTCAAAGAAAAACGACTGCTATGAAATTGCCGCCCTTACGCTTAACAGCACCGACTATTGCGTAAAAATATCAGATTCCAAGAGAAAGCAAAGCTGCCTTGAGAGCATCTCCCCTCCCTGCTCATTTGAGCCAAGCGAGGCAGATACCAACCTCTGCCTTGCAAACCTTAACAACGACTCCTCATTTTGCAGAAGCAATGAATGTGTTTTTGACATGGCAGTAAAAAATTCCAATTTGGGCGCCTGCGAGCAAATCCCCCAAAACGAGAGGGCACTATACCTTGCATGCAAGGCATTGGTAGCAAACGACACAGGCATCTGCGAGCAATTCAACCTCTCAATAGTTGCGGATTACTGCTACCAGATAGCCGCATACAAGGCAAACAACTCCGACTGGTGCTCTTTGGCAGAAGATGGCTCCCCATACGCAAACTCATGCTATGCGCATTTTGCATATTTGCAGGGCTCGCCATTTCTTTGCAGGTATGCCTCTCCCGAAGTGGAGCGGGACAATTGCTATATGAATTACTCAATTTCCACAGGCAACTACTCCGAATGCAAGAGAGTAATAAACAGCCTTCTTCGCAGCCAGTGCTATTTTGAAGTTGCATTTGACAACGGAGATTTGCGCTCATGCAACGCGCTTACCAGCGCGCGCACAAACTGCTACAACCTTGTGATAACCGGCACAGTGCCTATAAAAAGCATAGAATCCTGCCACGAGGTAATGGACGTGCAGCCATGGCAATACAGGTGCTATATGCGCTTTGCCTCCGAGCAAAACAACCGCTCAATCTGCGACTTCATAACGGATGCAAAATACCGCGATGACTGCAACTTCAAATTCTCCTAGCCGCCTTTTTTATAGCTGTCTGCTTTTCAGCCGCCGAAAAAATGCAGGCTTGCCAAAAAACGTTTTAGCACTAGTTTTTTCAGGTGAAAATATAATGTGTTTATAAATATTCTCATCATATTTTTTCTTAGCGACCAAAAATAAGAAAATTTTTCCAACGCTTGGCGGCGCGGGAAAAAAGTTGGGGGGATGGGCATGAACAGGTTTGGTGAATTGGAACAAGTGCGGGTACCTGAGGTCATAGAAAACTATAGGCCTTCTTTTGAAAAAGTAAGCTCACCCTTAGCAGAGCAAAAGCTTGCGCAGCAGGTGCAAAAACCAGCATCCGAGCGCTTTAGCCAGATATTATATGAATTTCGCTCGGCGCGCCGCGAGCTTGAGGAGAGCATAGAACGCCTTGAGAGGCTTGCGCGCATAGGCATGATGGTAAACAAATTAAAGGCAAAGAATCAGGCGCGCCCCGGTGATGATTCCGGCTCCGGCAATTCAGGCTCGGATGATGATTCGGGCAAAGGGGGAGAGAAAACAATTATCTCCTCTTCCACAAAAAGAAAAAATAAGAAAGAATAAAAAATTCGGGGCATTTTTGCCCCGCATTCTCTTTTTAGTTTTATGCTGTTTTTCTAAAGGTTTTTTGGCATTATCCAGTAATATATTGCCCCTGCAACTATAAGCGCAAGTGCAACAAGCATATACATCTTGTCCCTTGCCTCATCCTCGGGGGATTTCTCCTCCTTTATTTTTGGCAGCGGCTCCTCTTTTATGTAAACGCTTTTTATCTGCTCGCTTACAACTTCTTTTGAGTCCATATTCTGCTCATCTGCAATTCCTGCTTCCTGCGTTTGCTCTGCCTGCGCCTTCTGCTCCTCAGTTATTGTTTCCTCTGCAATCTCTTTTTGAGCATCCAAAACATCTGCCGCGCCCTCAGATACTGTTTCCTGCGCCTCTTCTATCACAAGTGTTGGCTCTGCTTCTTTCTGCTCTTCAATTATTGCCACCGGTGTTTCTTCCTCTATGCTAGAAGTTTTTGGCAAATATGTTTCAGGCGCAACCTGCCCCTCTTCCGCGCTTTTTACGGCCGCGGGAGCCGCAGGCGCACTCGTCTTCTCCCCTGTCCTTTGCTTGTAAATAGGATTCTCAACATATGCAATCGGATTCACGCCGTATGCGTCAAACGGGCTTCCTGAAATAAAATACAAATCCCCCACAAGGGAACTCTCGCTCTTCTTTATGCACGTTGTTTTTGCAACATTTGGCACCATCCCTTCCGGGCATCCGCACATGTCAATATTGTTTTCCAAATTAAGCCCCACCGTGCAATATTTGGGCTTTTCATAAGCGCATTTGCCGGCGGGCGTTCCGTCTATGCATGTATTTGCATCATGCTGGGCAAAGGCAAATCCGCCCAAGATTACAAAAGAAAATATTATGGCAAAGAAGAGGTTTTTCATATATATCACGCACTCTCTTTGCGCTAATGAAAATAATAAAGGTTTGCGGGGAAAAGGGCTTATAACTCTTCGCCTCAACCCGGGTTTGAGAGAAAAACGCCGGTGGCGGAGTCTAACCTTTTGAACCGTTGGCACAACTAGCGAGCAGGCTTGATAATGGAGTTGTTTATGAAAATAGTATCTCTAACTTTGGGAGAACGTGATTTTGGGTGAGCGTAAGCCTTTTCACGTTCGTGGATTTGAGTTAAGTTAAAAGGCTTCGAACGCCTCAGATCGGATTTGAACCGATGACCTACTGGTTAACAGCCAGTCGCTCTAACCAAGCTGAGCTACTGAGGCATAAGCTAGATGCTTAACAGGTTAAACTTAGATAAACTAATATTTAAATGCCATGTGCCTACCCCTCGCAAGAAGCATTTGCCTTATAAACAATATTTTTCATAATTTTAGCTATGGCAATAGAAGAGGCAGTGGTATTGGCGGCAGGCGAGGGAAAGCGGCTTCGCCCCCTAACATATACTCGCCCAAAATGCATGATAAATTTGGCAGGAAAGCCTATTTTGCACCATGTGCTCGACGCTTTGCGCGATGCCGGCGCAAAAAAGGCATTTGTAATAGTAAAATACAAAGAAGATGTTGTAAAAGAATATTTCAAAAACAAAAAGCTCGGCATAAATATAAAATTCATAACTCAGGGGGAAAAATACGGCACCGCCGCCGCATTTGCAGAAGCCAAAAAGCAAGTTACCTCAACATTTTTCGCCGTTGCGGGAGACGTGATAACAACCCCTGCCGCCCTCAAGCAATTGGCGCAGGGGCATGAGGGAAAAATATCCGCCCTTTTAACAGAGGTGCAAAACCCGCAAGGATACGGAATAGCCTCAATAAAAAACGGATTTATCCACTCATTTGAGGAAAAGCCCAAAGCCCCCCCAAAAACCGGATTTGTAAACTGCTCTCTCTACATTATGGAGCCGTCCATTTTCAGCGCATTAAACGAGGTGCCCCGCTCAACCCGCGGCGAATACGAAATGACGGATGTGCTAAAAAAAGAAAAAGTAAAGGCAATAAAAACTTCAGAATACTGGCTTGACATGGGAATGCCTTGGCAATTATTCAACGCAAACGAATTTCTTCTCTCAAAGCTAAATGAGAAAAAGGGAAAAATAGAAAATTGCACCATAAAGGGGAAACTAATAATGGAGGAGGGCGCGAAAATAATAAACTCTTACGTGGAGGGGGTAGTATACATAGGAAAAAACAGCACTATCGGCCCGCACGCATACATTAGGGGCACAACCGCGATAGGGGATAACTGCTCAATAGGGGATTCTACAACAGTGAAAAATTCCATAATATTTGACAACGTGAACGCAAAGCACCTTGCATACATAGGCGACTCAATAATAGGTGAGGGGTGCAACTTCGGAGCCGCGGCGCAAATAGCAAATTACCGCTTTGATGAGAATTCCATAAAAGCAAAAGTAAATGAAGTGGTGATAGACACCCAGAGAAAAAAGCTTGGCGCCATAATAGGCGACAAAGTGAAAATGGGCGTCCTCTCCTCAGTAATGCCGGGGCGGATGATAGGGGACAACTGCTGGATTGGCGCGGGTGTAATAGTAAGTGAGAATGTCGAGCGCTCAACTCATTTGCAGCTAAAGCAGGATTTGAAAAAAGGAAAAGTAAAGGGCTGAATTTTTTGCAGGAGAGGTTTCTAATTATAGGCGCGGACCCCGGGCACACAATAGGGCTTTGCGCCCTTGATTTTGAAGGAAAAGTTTTGCACCTTGCTCATCTTGAGGGAAAAGGAATAGAGGGCGCAGTCTCAATAATAGAGGGGTGGGGCACACCATCCCTAATTGCATGCGATGTCTCGCCTGCGCCAGAATTTATCACAAAGCTTGCCTCCTACTTTAATGTAAAATTTTATTGCCCCAAAAAAGTTTTGCGAGAGGAGGAGAAAAAGAAAATAGCAAAAAAATATGCAAATGTGCAAAATGCGCATGAGAGGGACGCCCTCTCTGCAGCAATTTTTGCATGGCGCGCAAACCAAAACACGCTTCGCTCGGCTTTGGCTTCAAATATAGATGAAAAGATAAAGCAAAAATTATGCCACCTTGTTTTGCACGGCTATAATAGAAACATTGCGCTTGAAATTTTGCAGCAAACGCCGGAAAATCAAAAAAGCGTTTCCCGCCCCCCTGCGCAGGAAAATGGCGCAAATTCTCGCAGTACTGATTTTTCAGGCGCAAAAAAAGAGAATTTGCTAAAATTGAAGGAGAAAAATGAAACTTTAAGCGAATTGGCAAGAATAAATTCCTCTTTGCAAAAAAGAATCCTCTCTCTTGAGAATGAGAATTTGCTTCTAAAGCAGCGCGCCGCCTCCCTTAAGGGGGGCGCTTGGGGAATGCTTATGCGCGAGGGGGAATACCGCAAACTAAAGGCAAAAAACGAGCGCCTTGAGGCAAGAATCCGCGAGCTTGCAAAAAAGGCGCAAATACTCTCAAACAAATTTTCCAGCGCAAATAAAAAAGAGAAAGCGCAGTTTGCTGAAAAAGAAAATATGCAAATAAAAAAAGAAAAATTAAAAAAAGGCGAAAAACCGCATCAAAAAAACACAGAAGAGAAAAAAAAGCAATTGCAGGAAAAGGAAAAAGATGGAAGCAAAACCACCAAGAATTTAAAAAGTTTGAATCCCTCTGATATGCTGCAAAGAATGGTGGAGCAATACAGAAAAAGCCGCTCTTTGCAAGAGAAATAAATTCACAAACAGCGCATGAGGTGAAACAACTATGAGCGACGAACAAACTGCAACCCAACAAGAAAAAATAAACGAGGCAACAGAGCAGGCAACTTCCAAAGAAGAAATTTCACAAGAGGCGCCTGTAGAAAAAGCGCAAGAAGCTCCGGCAGAACAGCCACAAGAGGCAAGCCCAACGGAGGAAGACGCGCCAGCAGAGCCACAAGAAGCCCCTGCAGGGCAGGCAGAAGCCATATCCCAAGCGCCTCCGGCAAAAGCGCAAGAGCCAAAAGCATTTGCGCCACGCCCTCAGCAAGCACGCTCCCCGCGCGACGAGAACACAATTTTCATAGGAAGAAAAAGCACAATGGGCTATGTTTTGGCAGTTGTCACCCAATTTAACAGCGGCGCAAAAGAAGTGAAAATAAAAGCAAGGGGAAAGCTTATCTCAAAAGCCGTGGATGTTGCCGAAATCGCAAAGGGCAGGTTTCTTCCCGGCGCAAAATCCGACGCAATAAGCATAACCACCGAGGAAGTGCAAAACGAGGACGGCTCGAAATCCAAAGTTTCATCAATAGAGATTAAGATGCAAAAATAAGCATCTCTCTTTCCCATTTTATTTTTTTCTTTTAAGGAGGTGTTTTCGTGAACTGTCCCATATGCAAAAGATGCGCCTGGGCAACTGATTTGTGCCCCCAGTGCAGCCACCTCAAAAAAACCGGGACACTTAGCGATTCTGACGTGGAAGTCTCGCGCATTTTGCACAGAATAAATGAGACTCACAACATAAGCGAGGCGCACCTCTCGCGCACCATTCCTTTTGAGGGCACCATGCTTCTTCTCACAAGAAGCGAGCCTGGCATATTAATAGGAAAAGGGGGAAAAGTAGTGGCAGCCATTTCCGCCGCCACAGGAAAAAAAGTGAGAATAATAAGGGAAGGGCGGGATGAGAAGCGCATGATAACTGATTTGATTCTTCCAGCGCGCCTGCTTGGAATAAACACCCGCTTTCATGAGGGGGGGCAGTCGCTTGTGCTAAGGGTCGCAAAAGGGGATCGGCACAAGCTTTTTGTTGACGCGCTCATGATTAAATCTCTTATTAAAGATTGGCTAAAAAAAGATATTGACATTGTTTTTGAATAACCGGTGGTATAAGATGCTAAGGACCCATTATATAAAAGATGCAAAGGACGCGATAGGAAAAAGCGTAACAATAGCCGGCTGGGCGCACGAAGTGCGGGACAAGGGAAAAATGAAATTTCTTCTTTTGCGCGATAAAACCGGAATTGTGCAAATATTTGCAAAGCAGGGTGATGTGCCTGAAGAGGTTTTCTCCGCTCTCTCATGCCCAAAAGAAACCGTATTGCTAATAGAGGGGCAGGTAAAAGAATCCAAAATAGCAAAGTCAGGAATTGAAATAATTCCCTCAAAAGTGCAGGTGCTCGCGGAATTATCAGCAAAAGTGCCCTTCGACATCACAGAGAAAGTCCCTGCAGAGCTTGACACGCGCCTTGACCACCGCTATGTTGATTTGAGAAAGCCGGAAGTTAACGCAATATTCAAAATAAAATCTCACGCGATAGGCGCATTTAGAAATTACCTCTCATCACAAGGCTTTGATGAGATTCACCCCACCTGCATAGTATCTGCCGCCACAGAAGGCGGTGCCGAGCTTTTTGAATTGCAATATTTTGAGAAAAAGGCGTATTTGGCGCAGTCTCCCCAGCTTTACAAGCAAATGGCAGTAATTGGTGGCATGGACAAGGTATTTATGACTTCTCCTGTATTTCGCGCCGAGAAGCATAATACAACTACCCACTTAAATGAAGTTTTGCAAATGGATGTTGAGATGGGCTTTTGCGTTGAAAATGATGCTTTGGATGCGCTTGAGAAAACCTTTCTCTCAATTTTGGGTGAGATTTCCAAAAATTGCGCAAGCGAGCTTGAAATTTTGGGCGCAAAATTAAATGTCCCCAAAAAAATCCCGCGCCACACCTACTCCTCTCTTGTGGATAAATTAAATTCAGACGGCATGAAAATGCAGTGGGGGGAGGATTTCTCGCGCGAGCATGAGGCGCGCGTTTGCGAAATTCTTGATGAAGAGGCATACCTGATAACAGGGTGGCCCACAAAAATCCGCGCCTTTTACTCTATGCCTGATGAGAAAAACCCTCAAATTTGCAAAGCATATGATTTGGTGTATAAGGGGCTTGAAATTTCCTCCGGGGCGCAGCGAATTCATATTCCTGAATTGCTTGAAAAGCAGCTTAAATTTCACAACTGCAACCCCGCCGACTTCAAATTTTACATAGACGCGTTTCGGGTGGGCGCCCCCCCGCACGCCGGCTGGTCCATCGGGCTTGAGCGCCTTGTGATGAAAATTTGCGGCCTTTCCAACATCCGCGAGGCAACACTTTTCCCCCGCGACAGGCACAGGATAAGCCCGTAGATTCTACGAGTTAATCTTGTATTTTATATATTTTGGCGTGTTGCTAAGCCATACATTTGTGTATTCAAAATACAAGTCTCCTCTCTGCTCGGATTTCGGAACCTCTATAGCAACCCATCCAGACATTTTCGTTCCCGGGGTCAATTTTTTGAAGAAATCTAGAGTTTTATCATAAGTGTTATCGTCAATTCCAATAGCAATGGTTTTATCATATTTCTCCCCATCTTGCCCTACAAAATAAATATCTGGAGAGAAATAGTCACTGCTGTCTCCTGTGTTTTTTATTTCAAAGTATGCCATCAAATATTCTTTATTCCAATAATAGGCATATGCTGTTTCAACTTTGTTAAGTCTTACTTCATATCTGGAACCCAGATACTCTATCGTATACGGCAACCCTATTTCCCCATCCTCAATTTTAGCAGAGATTTTTTCTGTTTGGGTTGTAGCATATGCCGAGGTTCCTTGCTGAAACGTATTCTTGCCAGTAGCCTGTACTTTCCCTGTCTGTGCACAGCATCCTGAAAGCAGCAAAACAGAACCTATAATCACAACTAACACAATACTTTTCATTTGTTCTCACCCTCTTTTTCATCATTCTTTCTTTTGGATTTCATCTTGGATATGTCATATAATACAAAAACAATCCCAATACCTCCAAAAACGATGGCTGCTAAAATTGCACAAACAGAGTTGCCCAAAGTCCAAATAAAACCAGCGAACCCACCGAGCCCTACAGCAAACAAGAGCACAAGAATTCTGGATGCTATAAACGATATTATCTCTTGGTTTGTCATTTTTTCTTTATCCATTATTTGCACCCCTTATTTGCCCAATATTCCATCACGCATTTCAGCAATCCATACCCAGTTGTGATGATCCCAAGCAAAATCCAGAAAGATAAGCAGAGGAGAGAACCTATGGCATCGTTTCCCCCAATAAAACTAAGTGAAGCTATCACAAGCCCCAGAAAGCATATAAATCCAAAAACCAAAATTCGATGCAGTATCTCCGCTACAATCTCTTTTCTAGTTTTTTTGGATTTTTTATTTCCAGCCAACAGAGCACCTTATCTTGCGCGATTTTTCTGTATTTTACATGATTTTATTATATATAATCTATATAAATTATATAGTTTGTTTAAATCAAGCATATTATATATAATCATTAATGGCACCCGCACAAAAAGCTGTCAAAAAATTAGCAAAGGTTGGCGAGGGCACTGCAGTCTTTCTTACCTCTGAAATAGGTTTATTGGGCTGGAAGCAAGGCGAATACGTTTCTGTAGAAGTAATTGATGAAAAAGGCGAGAAGAAAATAATTCTCAAGAAAGTATCTCTCTAGGGCGCCGAAGCCTTTATAAGAATTTCTTATAATATTCTTATAGTGGTAAAATGGGCAACATAAACTTTGAAATAAGTGGATACATGGAAACAGTCCTAAACTCAATGATTGCAAAGGGCTACGCAAAGACCAAAACAGAAGCCCTTCGCCTCACCGTTTTTGAGTTTGACAAAAGCAACCATATAAGCGAAGACGAACTCTTTGAGGCGGCAGCCGGCAAAATCCTAAAAAACGTCAAATCAGGCAAAGAGAAAACATCCAAATTTTCTTTCAAAGAGCTTGAGTAGATGATTGTTGAGAAAACCAACGCATTCTCAAAAGACATAACGCATCTTGGCAAGACGGAAAAGAAACTTCTCAAAGGGCGCATAAAGGACATAATAAGCGAGCCGGAGAGATTCAAGCCCCTTCTGCACTATAAAAACGTCAGAACCGCCAAAATCGGGGGAAAGCGCCTTCTTTACCAATATCTCAAAGAAGAGGGCAAAATAATCCTTCTAATGTTCAAAAGCCGCGATGCAGTGTATGCCTATCTCAAAGGCGCCCTTTATCTTTACGGGATAAAAAGGCTTTTGGAAGAAGGGGAAGATGCAGAGAAGCTCTTTGAGATTTGATTAGAGTTTATTTTTTCGCGGAAAAACACCCTCTCAAAAGCGGCTTATTATTCACCTTGCTTCTTTTACTTGGTGATTAAATGAATGTGTTTTTATGCAAATACCATGTGCTTCGCTGCCCCAAATGCGGGCATGTGAAAACAGGCACCGCGCGCTCAAAGACCTGCTGCCCCTCATGCGCCCATTCATGGGAAATTTCAAAAGGCGGGCACACTTTCGGAGTATTAAAATCCTTCTGGACACCGGCGGAAGCATCCGCATTTGCACAGCAATTCAAAATGCAAAGAGAGCAGGCGCGCGCTAAGGCAATAGGGGAAGAGCTTGAGGTAAAAACAGCATTTAATATGCTTGGGCTCTCACAAGGGTGCTCGCGCGAGGATTTTGTAAAAGAATACCGCAAAAGAGCATTAATGCACCACCCAGACACAAATGAGGAAAATCCTGCCGCCCAGGAAAATTTTAAGCAAATAACAAATGCGGCGCAGCAAATAAGAAGCGCCATGGGCTGGCAGTAGCTAATTTTTAATTCCGCCTATTATGGTATGGGTTTTTACGGTGCTTACTTTCTTTGCCGGCACCCCTTTCTTTTCAAACGCCACTTTATAATCCTGCAAATTTTCCGGCAATTTTATTTTCTCTGCCGTCTCCTCTTCTTTCGCGTAGCTTCCCCTGTATTGCTGCACCTTATTCTTCCAATTAACATCAAATTCTCCCGCCAAATCAAGCTTTTCCCATATAATGTAGCGGCTTCTCATAAATTCCTCCACCATCTTCTCTCCCCACCGGGGATTTTTCACCCTCTCCTCGCAAAAAAACCATGCCTCCATGCTTTTGCAGGTGGCAAGAGCCCTCACGGCTCCAACCTGCACAGCCGAGCCGCTTTTTCCCTCTTTTTGAATTTCTGATACAAAAGCATGCTCAATAATCTGCGCATAATCATTGTCTGGCAAATTATACTTCTCAAGCGCGCGAATAATCGCAATCCGGCATTTCTCCCCTTCCGCCCGCTTCAGGGCGCGAAAAAGCCCGTGGACGCACCTGCTATCCCGGGTTTCCTCCAATATTTTTGCTATCGCGATTAATTCCTCATCGCTTTTTGCCTTCTCTGCCGACTTGTTAAGGTATGGCACCAGCCCGCTTGAGGGGTTTCTCATATGCCATTGCAAATACCCTATTTTTCTTATCGCTTTGTCCGCAACCCCGCGCAAAAGCTCCTTCTCCCTGTCCGTGTCTGCCTCTTTTGCAATTTTGAGCATTGCCTCAATATTGATAAAATTGGGCAACCCGCAGGAATAAGTGGTGCACGCCTCAAGAACTGCAAGCGCGTCATCCCTGTTTTTCACGCTTCTGTCATTTATAGCCATCCATCCAATCGCGCCAATCATATTTACCCTGCTTTTTCTAATATATTGCATGATGGCTTTCATGGATGCAAGCGCCTGCCGCCTTACTCCCGCGTCCGAATGGCTTGCATATCCGCGCAAAAATTCCCCTACCTCGTCAATTTCGCGCCTTACCTCGCAAACCTGCATATTCTCAAAGCCCTTCCTAAGGTTTTCCACACGAATGGATGTCCTCTCCGCAATCCTGCCAGGAGGAGAATGCGAGAGGAGAATGGGAAATATAAGCCCAAGCTTTCGCAGGGCTTCCTTTGTTTCCCTTACTTTTTCTTCCCGGCTTTTTTTCATGTCCGAGCTTTTTTCAAAAGAAGTTTTTTCCCTCATTTCCTCAATGGCGCGCATTACTTCTGGGTATCTGGAGCTGAATTGATTTATTTTTCCCCCAACGCCCATTGCACCATCCGTCTATTGCCTGCAATAACAGGGATAACATTAAAATAGGTTTAGCCCGAAAGCGCCTGAAAAAAATAAATGCAAGGAAATAGAAAACAGGTAAAAATAAGGGAAAATAATAAATAAAAAAGGGAAAAAACAGGAAAAAGAATTCTCCTCCCAAATCTACTTTATGTATTCCTTCATTATTCTGGGCTTTCTGAGCGCCTCATTGTAGGCGTCCACTGCCGCAATAATCGCCCATGCAAGCGGCACAAAATACATCGGCACGCACAGCCCAATGGTTACAACAAGCACAATTGTAGTTAAAATCCAGGCAACTACGCATCCAACAAAATAATGCATCGCATATTTGCTTTTTATATAAAACTGCCCCAATCCGGGAATAACAAAAGAGAGTATTGCTGCAATAATTTCCTTGCTCATAAATCTCACCGCCTATAAAACTTTAAAGAGATTTATAAATCCCATCCCTTTTTCTTAACAGAGGGAAAAATAAAGCGCTTTCAACTGGGCCCCAAAAAGAAACAATGCCCGAACTACTCATATGCCTGAACAACCGCCGTCAGAGCAGCTTTCCAACAAGTTGCACACCTTGCAATGTCCCTTCCTTTCCATGCAAAAAGAGCGGTTTTTGCAGTTGGGGCATACCATAAATCTCTCACCCATGTCAATTTCCATAAAAACCATAAGAAGGGAGAAAATGTAAGCTTTTGCCTTGCCTTCCAAAATCCTTAGCATAACAAAATATGGCTATGGATATTTCAACAAAAGAGAAGCTAAAGCCGCTTGGCATCAAGGGGCAGACCTACGGTGGCATAATAAAGCCTGGTGAAAATCGCCAAATTGCACTCTTTTTTTACAAAAGCAAAAAATAGGCGGTTGAACGGCTCTTTTTGCGAAGCAAAAAGTAGTTGGGGCGAGAATAATAATGAGCGCTCCCAACGGGATTTGAACCCGTGCTTCAGCCTTGAGAGGGCTGCGTCCTTGACCGGGCTAGACGATGGGAGCACGTGGAATATATATTCGCCTTACTACCTTTTATTATTGTTGATGGGCCCGCCCGGGATCGAACCGGGAATCTTTCGCGTGTGAGGCGAACGTGTTAACCATTCCACCACGGGCCCCCGAACCGCGGAGGGGAACACATAATAATCAGAAGTCCCCTCCCCAGTTTGAGGTCGCTCAAATTGCTTGCGGCAATTTGGCGTGCCTTTTTGCCCAAAGGCAAAAAGCGCATCATCCTGACCCTCCCCTACGCAATACGAAGTTATTTTCTTGCAGCAATTAATATATCCACAAGGATACTATATGGCATAGTTTTGTTTTTAAACAATAATATGCATCTCTATAAGATTATATTAATTAATTTCCTCTAAAAAGTGTATATTATGGCAGACAAGGCGCAGCTAAGGGAGCAATTCTCAAAAGAGTGGCAAAAGCACTACGAGCTTGACATCCTAAAGCAAAAGGGCTTTAGCAGGAAAAAATGCAAATCCTGCGGCTACCACTTCTGGTCAAAGGACGAGCGGGAAGTGTGCGCCGATTCCTCATGCATAGGATACGAATTCATAGGCAACGCGCCTTCCAACAAAAAGCTCTCCTACACAGGCACATGGAAGGAAATAAGCAAATATTTCACAAAGCACAAGCACACAGAAATAAAGCCATATCCCACGGTCGCAAGGTGGCGCGATGACTTATATTTCACAATCGCCTCCATAAACGACTTTCAGCCCTATGTGGTAAACGGCGAGATGCCCCCTCCGGCAAATCCGCTGATAGTGCCCCAGCCATGCATACGCTTCTCTGACTTGACCAACGTGGGCGTCACAGGAAGGCATTACACCAACTTTGTGATGTTCGGGCAGTGCGCCTTTAACAGCAAAAAAACAGGGCTCTTTTACTGGAAAGAGGAGGCAATAACCCATGATATCGAATACCTCAAGGCATTGGGCCTGCCCGAAGATGAACTGGTTTTCAAAGAAGATGTGTGGATGGGAGGGGGCAACTTCGGCCCCTCAATGGAATATTTTTGCCGCGGCATAGAGCTTGGCAACTGCGTATTTATGCAATATGAAAATTTGCCTGATGGAAATTCACGCGAGCTTGAGACAAAAGTAATAGACATGGGCGCTGGTCTGGCGCGCCTTAGCTGGATAACCCACGGCTCGCCAACTTCATATGATTTGGTGTTTGGAGACGTAATTGAAAAAATGAAGAAAAAAACCGGGGTAAGCGTGGATGAAAAACTGCATGAAGGGTATGCAAAGCTCTCCGGAGTCGTGGATGCGGAGGAAGGGCATTCCCTCGCGTCTGAGGAGGAAGCAATAGCAAGAAAGCTTGGGGTTGACAAAAATGAGCTTTTCTCACAGCTAAACCCCCTCTTTTCCCTCTACTCTGTGGCAGACCACACCTCTACCCTTCTCTTTGCAATCACAGACGGCCAGCTTCCCTCCAACATGGGGGGCGGGTACAATTTGCGCCTAATATTAAGGCGCGCCTTCGGCTTTAACGACGAATTTGGCTGGGGGCTTGACTGGCCCCAAATAATAGAGGGGCACGCAAAGCACCTAAAGCCGCTTTTTCCGCATTTGCAGGAAGGTGTTTGCACCACAATAGATGTGGTGGCAGAAGAGCTTGAAAAATACAAAAACACCCAGAAAAAGGCAAAAGGAAAAGTGGCGTCCATAGTGCAGAGGGCATCGCGCGAAAACCGGGCAATAGCGCTTGAGGAGCTTACCACTCTCTATGTGAGCGACGGGATACCTCCGGAAACCGTGCAAAGCGTCGCAAAACAGCAGGGGCTTGAGGTAAAAATACCTGATGACTTTTACTCAAAAGTAAGGCAGGCGGATGAGGGGGAGGCAAAAAAACCCATAATAGATGTTTTAGGGCTGCCAAAGACAGAGATGCTTTGCTATAATGATGATGCGGCTTTTACTGCCCGCGTGCTTGCAATAAAGGACGGCTGGGTGATACTTGACAAAACCGGCTTTTACGCAGAATCCGGCGGGCAGGTCTCTGATGAGGGAACCCTGAACTTGCAAGAAGTGCTGGAAGTGAAAAAAGAGGCAGGGGTAATATTGCACAAGGTGGCAATGCCGCAAAAATTCATAGTGGGGGATAATGCGCAAGGGGAAATAAAGATGGACAAGCGCAGGCAAATAATGGCGCACCACACAGGCGCCCACATCCTCAACGCCGCCGCGCGAGACGTATTGGGGATGCATGTGTGGCAGTGCGGCTCCCACAAGGACGAATTCAAGGCCCACCTTGATTTGACCCATTATAAACGAATCAGCGAGGAGCAGCTTGATGCAATAGAGATGAGGGCAAACGAAATAATAGGCGCGAACTTGCCTGTCACACAGAAAATTTATCCCCGCGAGGAGGCGGAAGGAAATTTTGGCTTTCGCATCTACCAGGGGGGCGCGGTGCCTGGCCTTAATCTTCGCATAATTTCCATCTCAGACATAGACCACCAGGCATGCGGAGGCACCCACATAAGCCGCACCGGGGACGCCGGGCTTTTCAAAATAATAAAAAGGGAATCTGTGCAGGACGGGGTGGAGAGGGTAACATTCAAATGCTATTTGGCGGCGGTAAAATATGTGCAGGAAAGGGAGAAAATAATCTCCTCTTTGGCAAATTCGCTCTCAATCCCGCAAAAACAGCTTGTTCCATCTGTAATGCGCTTTTTTGAGGAATGGAAAGAGAGGGGCAAAAAGCTCTCAAAGCTTGAGGCCCAGCTTGCCTCCTCCATAGTAAAAGGGCACATAGAAAAGGCGAAAAAAGAGGGAAAAGGGGCTGTGGAGCTATCCAATTTGTGCTGGGAGAGCGGGCAGGTGGATTTAGCAGCCAAGCAAATAAGCGATGAGGGGCTAATAGCAATCCTCTCAAACAAGGAAAAATTCATCGTTGTAGCCGTGCCAGAAGGCAAAAATGAAAGCGCGCTTGAGCTTCTCAAAGAAAAGGGGGCAAAAGGGGGCGGCAGCGAAAAATTGGCAAGAGGAAAGCTTGCCTAATCTTTTATCGCCAAGTCGGCAGAGAAACCGCCCGCTTTAGCGGGCGGAGTGAATGCCGATGGCCGACTTGGCGAGAATTCGCCGAATGAGCTACAAACCCAGCCCTTCAGGGCTGGATGCTCTTCGGCGAATCTGATAAAAAATTCCAAGCTTGCAGCTATTTTTCACAAAAAAATAAGAAAAATAAAAAATAAATTATTCCCTCTTTTTCACAATAACAATTCCTGCAAGCCCTGCCATCGCAAGCACTGGGGCGCAGCAGCAGGTGGCTACAAAGTCATCAGAAACTGCCGCTCCTGCGGTTGATGCGCTTCCAATTTCATCCGCGCTTTCCCCTGCCTCGCAAACACCTGTGGCAGAATTGCATGTTTCCCCTGCATGGCACGGCGGGTTCAAATACTGGCACCCTTCCCTCGTGGTGCACACCCCGTTAGAATCTCCTGAAGTGTCGCAATACTGCATGCTTGTGCATGTTACCGTATTATACGCGCACCCCTGCTTTGCAACGCAGTGCCCCTCATCCTTTGCTGATTCCACATATTTGCATTCCTGATTTGGCTGGCACGGGGGGTTTCCCCACCTGCATCCAACCGCCCGAACGCATGTTTTTGAGTCGCTTGCCACTTGCTTTCCTTCAGGGCATCCGCATGCCAGTGAATTCTCAACAAGATTTCCGTCAATGCACCTATTCGGCTTTGTAACAGAGCAGGCGCCGCTTTCCAAGGTTTTTCCGTTGGTGTCTGTGCAAGTGGTTTTCACGCATTTGCCGTCCTTCTCCATATATCCCGGAAAATTCGCGCACGCGCATTTTGGCTGGCTTGTGCCGTCAGTTGTTTTTACTATTTTGCTTTCAACATCATTTTGAAGGCTTACCCCGTTTCCGGAAGTGGAATCAGGAAGGCAGGCATAACCGGGCGTGCCTTGTGAGCACTGAAAATATTTTGTGCCATCCGAGCATGACTGCTCATATATATTTATCGCGCTTGCAATTCCTGCAAACGCCAGCAATAAAACTAAGCTTGCCGCCAAAAAGCCATTTACTTTCATCCGATCGCCTCTTATATGTTATTTGCCTATGCTAAAGCTTTGTCATAAATAAATATAAACTTTTTGCCATAACTGCCAAAAAATGCGGCTTTTCCCAAAAAATCCCCCTTTCGCGCCCATGGCAAAGCCGGCACTAAAGCTTTAACAAGCAAAATCCGCCGAAAAACTAAAGCACCTTATAGCTTTCTTGAGAAATAATCCGAGGCAATAGAGCGCACCCTCTTATCCGAGAGAGCCGAATATGCAAAAAGCCACTCCCGCCTCTTCAATGCCTTTGCAAAAGAGGGCGGAATCCCTATTCTGCCGGCGTCTTTCAAAAGCTTATCCACAAACTTTTTTGCATCTCTTGCCCCCCTTCTCTCGATGGCGACTATTCTCTCATGCTCAATATGGAGGTTAAGCGCGTTTTTATGTTCTTTTTCAAACGCCTGCACATGCGACTCATGCCAAATATATGGCCCCATCACATGGCGCACGGAAGGAAGCGTCTCCTCCATAAGCTCGATAAGAATAAACGAATCTTTCGCATCAGCATAAAAATAATGCCCAAACACCCGAAATTCCGCCCCCTTAAGCTGTGAGAGAATGGCATGCGCGCTTTTCTTTAGCTGGGGCCACAAAATATCTTCAACAACCTTTGGGGAAGGGCATTTTAGCAAAAGAAGCGCCGTGCCCCTCTCTTTCATCATTTTTGCAAGCTTTTGCCTTGAGTGCACCTCTTTTTTGGAGAAAAAATGCATTTCTGAAGGATTTTTCAAAAATTCGCGGGACGCGTAAATAAAGCGGGATAAAGAGGTTTGCGACACCACGGCAGAGACGTTTCTTTTTTTATCTGTGGGGTCTATCACAACCACCGCGGCGGCAGGGAAAAGCTCCCTTGCCCCCTCTCCTGAGTAATGCCCCTCAATATCAATCACAGGCCTCTGCCACGCGCCCGCCTCTTTTAGCAATCTCTCAAAAGAGCCGTAATTTATCACAAGAAGCTCGCACAAATACCCTGAGAAACCCTCAACCCTTGCCTGCGCGCCATACACGCCTATATTTTTCAAAAACTGCTTTAACAGCCTAATATCGTCCCTTTTTTTCTCATCAAGGCGGGCGTTTGCCCAAATTTTATGAAGCTGGGAGCGGTCAACGGCTGTAACAAGCCCCTCTCCCTCCTTTATTTTAAACGAGGGCACAATGTCAATTTTCACCCCCCTCTCATAAACTTTCAAATAAGGGTGCTGCGCATAATTCACTTCCCATTTTTTGCCTCTCATAGCTTTTTTTGCAAATTCAAGCCCCTTTTTCTTTACCTGCGCGGCATCGTATTTTTTTCCAAAAAGCAAAAATATGTCAATTTCATTATTTAGCGCAAGGGCGGTTCCCTTCGCAACCGAGCCCATAACCCCCACATCCACGTCTGTTGGCAGCACATCTCTCAGCCTGCCAACCGCCCACTTTTGCACATTTTGCAAATTCTCAATTTCCTTTTTTGAGGGCCTTATCCTTGTCGCAACCCTTTTTAGCAGCTTTCCCCCCTTTCCCATACTTTTTGCTTGTGAAGGCAATATTTATAACCATTTGAATATCTTATCATTTCATGAGATGCAAACTTTTGCTTATTTTGCCCGCGCTTGCACTATGTTCCATCCTATTTGGCGTCTCGCTGCAGCTTCTTGAGCCGGCGGCAACCATCTCGGGCGGGGAAATCGCGGAATACGGCAACGTGGGGCCTGGGCAGACATTCACCGTGCAAATAAACCCCATAGTGCGCTCTGGCAACAAAAGCTTTTTGGGGCAATGGGACAGGGCTTACGCGATAAATCTGCCTGAAGGGTGGATAGCGCGCGAGAGCAAAATATACGGCAACCCCCTTATCGTGGAAATAACTTCTGACAAGATGGCTCCTGAAGGCGACTATTATTTTGACATTTTTGTGGAGGATGAGAAGGGGCAGGAGAATATCGGCGGGCAGGTGGTGTTTAATGTGCATGCAAAAGTGCTTCATGACATATTTGAGATGCAAATAGAGCCGAATGAAATACGCGCAACCGCATACGAGAGGGCAAAATTTAGCATCACCCTCATAAACAAGGGCTCTGCAAAAGATGTTTTCACGGTAACTTCCACGGGTGCAAAGGGGTGGGAATTTAAGAGGGAAGTGTATCTTATGCCCGGCGCCTCCAAAACATTCAGCTATGAGCTTGAGGGACAGGATGAGGCAACCTATAACATGCGCCTATCCGCGCAATCCAAATCCTCCCCCCTTGTGCATGATGAGGGGGAGCTTAATTTGCAGGTGCGCTCAAACCTTGAATCAGATTTTAAGTCAACCTCTTACGGCGTGCTTCTTTTTCCCATACAGCTTCTGCCAATGTATTCAATAGCAGGGCTTATCGCGCTTCTTTTACAATAATTTTTTCCCAAAGGTAAGCTTTATGCAGGATATGGCGATAAAAAAATTCTCAATTGAGGCGGCGGAGGCGATAATAAAAAACCCCTCCCTCGACATAGAGGCGCTCAAAAACTCTTTGGGCGCAAAATACAAAATAAGCACAATAAAAAACGCGCTCATACTCGCCTCGCTTCCAAAAAAATTTCGCACCCCCCTAATGGTGCAAAAGCTAAAAACACGCACCACCCGCACAGGTTCTGGCGTAACTCCCATAGCTTTGATGCCAAAGCCCTTTCCCTGCCCGGGAAAATGCACCTATTGCCCCACCTCCATGAAAGAAACAATTGATGCCTCAGGCAAAAAAAAATTAACAATGACTGCCCCGAAGTCATACACCGGCTTTGAGCCGGCGACAATGCGCGCCATACAAAACAAATTTGACGCAAAAAAGCAAATCCTTATGCGCCTCTCCCAATATGAGGCGCTGGGGCAGCCGAGCGAGAAATGCGAGCTTATAATAATGGGGGGCACTTTTCTCGCAATCCCGAAAAATTACGCGGATAAATTTATCTTGCAATGCTTCAACGCCCTTAATAAAAAAAATTCCCCCTCCCTCCCAATTGCCCAAAAATTAAACGAAAAATCCGCCCATCGCGCCATAGGGCTCACAATAGAGACACGCCCTGACTGGTGCAAGCAATTTCATATAGACAGGATGCTTGCCTACGGCGCAACGCGCGTGGAATTGGGGGTGCAGTCCCTTGATGAGAAGGTGCTCAAAAAAGTGAAAAGAGGGCATGATGTAAGCGAGACAATTCGCGCCACCCGCGAATTAAAAGACGCGGGCTTTAAGGTGTGCTACCACTTTATGCCAGGGCTTTATTCCTCTTATAAAAAAGACGTCAAAATGCTTCGCGAGCTTTTCTCAAACCCTGACTTTTGCCCAGACATGCTAAAAATTTATCCCTGCCTTGTGATGGAGGGCACCCCTCTTCACGAGGAATATTTGAGGGGGGAATTCACCCCCATAACTTCCGAGGAAGCGGTAAGGCGAATATCCATCGCCTCAAAATATTTCCCCCCATGGGTGCGCATAATGCGCATGCAGAGGGACATCCCCGCGCACAAAATAACGGCAGGCGTAAAACACGGCAATCTGCACCAGATGGCATCCGCCTCCCTTGCAAAAAAAGGAAAAACATTGGGCGACATACGCTCGCGCGAAATATTCTCAATGCAGAGGGATGGCAAAACGCAGGCGCAAAAGCCGAATTTCAGGCAATACTGCCAAAAATACCGCGCCTCCGGCGGAATGGAATATTTTCTCTCATTTGAGGATAAAAAGCAAAAACTTTTGGCAGGCTTTTTGCGCCTCCGCCTCCCCGGCAACTCGCACCGAAAAGAGATAACCCCTTCAACCGCGATAGTGCGCGAGCTTCATGTATATGGAAGCGAAATTGAAATAGGCAAAAAAGCATCCTCCTCCTCTTCCCAGCACTCCGGCTTTGGCAAAGCCCTTCTTGAGCGCGCCGAAAAAATAGCCAAAGCAAATAAGAAAAACAAAATGATAATAATTTCAGGGGTAGGCACGCGCGAATATTACCGAAAAACCGGCTACTCTTTGGAAGGGCCTTACATGGCAAAAAAATTAAATTAGCTTAAAACAGGCATTGCCGAAGTTATCCAATTTTTCCAAGGTTTTTGCGCCTCCGGCAAAAAAGCTTACCTAAATCCCCTCACGAGTCCTAGAACGGGAACTGCAAGGCGTAAACAGTTTTTCCAAGGTTTTTGCGCCTCAAGCGCAAAAAGCTTTCCGAACGATAACCGAACAATATTTAAGCCCCTTTTTTGCATAAATATTATATGAAATTCGCAATTTTTCTTCCTGCATTGCTGTTGCTTGCTTTTTGCTTTGCGCAAAACACAACTTTGCAGGAAAACTGCACATTTGGGGAAAATGCCACAAACGCAAGCGAATGCGAAAACATAACAATAATGCCTTTGCCAGAATACGCCCCTCCGAAGCCGGCCTATGCGCCGGAAGGGGGGGCATCAGCGCAAGGCGGAGTTGAAGACGCTTTCCTTGTGGTGCCTGGGCAAATTCCATCAGATTATCCCGAAACATTGCAAGCCATCCCTGCTCTTAATGAAGGCGGCTCTCCAGATGAATCCGCCTCCCAAACAGGCGAAAACTTTGGAGAAGATTCTTTCCAAACCCAAATCGCTTCAGACGCAATGCAAAAAGATGAGCCCGCGCCGCCGCAAAATCCCCCTGCCGCCATCCCAGCCCATGAGCAATCCTTTGAAAACCTTGCATTAGCGCAAAAGGGGGCAGAATCCCCTGCCCAAGAAAACCTTTTGGGTGAATTTTTGCAAAAAAACCCGCAAGAAATGGCTTTTTTCGCCCTTGGCGCCCTATCTATAATAGCTTTGGCAATATTCGCATTTTACTTCAGGCATCCCTCCCCGCCCCCCTACCCGCAGGAGCTCTCAATAGGGGAGACGCAGATGCAAATAATAAACGAGCTTTCCGAAGTTGAGAAAATACCCACAGACATCTCGCGAAGCGTGCAAAAAAGCAAATCCACCGTAGTCGAGCACCTTGATTCCTTGTGCAAAATGGGGCTTGTTGAGAGAATCGCCCTTCCTTCAAAAAAATTCGTATATTACCGGCTTACGCGGGAGGGAAGGCTTCTTCTTCTAAAAAGGCAAAGGGCGGCATAAAACCCTGTTTGGGCGCAAAAAACAGCATCCAAAAACTGCAAATCCAATGGCGCAAAACAAAAATCCAAGGGCATGTTTTTGCAGCCAATCAATTTTGCAAAAAAAGCGGGTGTAAAATAAAACGGAATATATAAAAGCTTGGTTTATACAATACTATCCACCCGCGATAGCTCAATGGTAGAGCGTCCGGCTGTAGAACCGGCATGCGACAATCGCGCCGCATCGTGGCATTTAAAATATATTTGCAGCCACCGGAAGGTTGTGTGTTCAAATCACACTCGCGGGAAACTTTTTTCAAAAGCGTTGGCAATTATGGCTATTTCAACAAAATATTCCATTCTTCTTCCAACCCTCAACGAGGGCGACGCATTAGCCCCGCTTTTAGAGCGGCTTCTTGCCCTCCCCTTTTGCAAAGAGAGTGAAATCCTTATCCTTGACAGCGGAAGCTGGGACAACACCCGCGACACCTATACGCATTTTTCCCAAAATCACAAAAACATAAAATGGGTAGGCGCGCCGCATGGCAAATCGGCCGCATTGCGCGTGGGCTTTGCAAAGGCAAAAGGGGAATTAATATTTTTCATGGACTCTGATTTGCAGTATATGCCTGAGGAATTAACCGCATTAAAAAACGCTATTGATGCCGGCGCGGATGTGGTATGCACAAAAAGGCAAGTAGTATCAGCAAACGGGCATGTAAGGCGCGCCCTCTCCCTCTTTTTCTCGCAATTAGTAGGAAAGAAATTGCTTAATTTGCCTGTCTCTGACCCGCAAAGCGGCATGAAGGCAATCCGCGCCTCTTTATTGAAAAAAATGAAACTAAGCGCCAAATACTGGGATTTGGATTTGCAGCTTATTATGCAGGCAGGCGCTTTGGGCGCCAAAATAGCTGAGGTGCCCATAACCTTTGAATCTCGCGAAGGCGGGCAGGCAAAGGCAGACATCTTCTTTACTGGGGGAAACTTGCTTGCTGCGGCGGGGAGAGAAATTTTTAAGGGAAGGTAGGTTTATATTAAACAAAACTATCAGTTTAACGGTGTGGCTATGCGTTTGCTTGTTTTTGGAGTAGTGGCTTTATTCTTATTTTCATTTGGTTGCCTTGGTTCTGTTGATGATACAGCCTCTGATAATTCTTCAATAACACAAACATATATTTGCCCTGATGGAAACAATGTTTCTAATTTGGCTGATTGCAACAAATGCCAAGTTTCTTGTAATGATGGCAACCCCTGCACCAAAGATTTCTGTGGGGAAGAAACCGATTATACCTGCAAGCATGAAAACCTTGACGGAGAGCATGCAGGATGCTATGGCGGCACAGAGGTTTGCAAAAGCAGCATTTGTTCTCTAGGCGAGTGTATCCAGAAAGAAGAATCTCCATGCTGTGGAAATTCCATATGTGAGGATGGTGAAGATTGTTCAACCTGCAATAAAGATTGTGGCTGCGGAGAAAATGAAGCATGTGTCTTCGGGGTATGCAAAGTAAGTGAGTGTATAACTGATTCTGATTGCGATGATGGAAATACTACTACAAATGATAGTTGTGTAAGAAATGAAACTGGAACATCTTGTCAGCATACCAAAATAAATCAATGCATGGCTGATGGTATTTGTGAAAAAGTATGTCCCAAAAAACTTGAATGCGTTATAAAATGCGGGGTAGATCGTTCGTGTCAAATTGGCTGTAACAAATATACTGATCCTGACTGTATCCCTTGTGATTTAACTTTAAATGACTCATTTTGTCCAGATAATTGTACTGCTCTTACCGATATCAATTGCCAAGTATTTAGTACTCTTAATGGGGGGTACGGGGAATCTAAAGACGGAAAAATCAAAATGTCAGTATCTTCATCATGTTCTAGCGGAGTAACAAAAATAAAATATAATATCTATAACGCAGGAGAAACAGACATATATGTTTCAACCGATATGCTGGCATATTTTTATCGTTCTAATAGCAAATCTCTACGTAATACGTCTGCCTTTTATTATAAAATAATTCCAGGTTATGAATACTCGAGCATATATTCGATATTTGGAGTTTATGAAGATGGTCGTTTTGTTTATTATCCTTCTTCTGACGACAAAGACATTGTCGTTTATGATGTCGGTTGTAAATGATGCTTATAATTAATTTTTGAATTTGAAAAAAGCTTTATACAAAGGGTGATAGAAAAAGGTTTGGTTCTATTTAATTTGTTTCCATTGTTTACTATGTTTCCACAACGCAATACTCATCGTCGTAATCATTATTAGATAAATTGTCAATAACCCCATAATCCACCAAGACCGCTCGCCCTCGAAGGCATAAGAAAATATTTGCACGGTTGCCATAATATTTGTTAGTATGAAAATAAATAATGTGCATATAAACATGCTTTTACTTATCTCGATCATGTTTTCGCTGATTCTGAGCATTTCTTTTTCTATTTTTGTTGTTTTTCGTACCATGATCTAAACCTCAGAAAACCTTAGACAAATCAAAAGTCATCTGCAGTATATCCTTCATCCAAAATCTTATGTGGGTGAGAAAAACAATGCCTTTATCCAGTTTGGATTCTTCTATAAGTTTGTTCAAAGTCGCAGTATCTGCCGGTTCATTATTTCCTACCCATAACTGGAGTTTTTCAGTTAAGGTAAAATTGTCCTCTATGCGTGCAGGCTCATCGTTATTCCTCATTTCATCACTCTTTATCTATGTGGAACACTTCCCATTTTCCATATTGAACAGCAAGCCCGTTCTTAAACTAAGCGCCTAGACGGGGTGGACAGATGCGAAGCATCTGGACAACTTTTTTTGCTAAAGCAAAAAATAGTCTTGGCGTGAGCAAAGCGAACGCCTAGACGGGGATTCGAACCCCGGTCGCCGGAGTGACAGTCCGGAATGCTAGACCACTACACTATCTAGGCAAAAAGCATTACAATTATGGATAATCTCATTTTTAAATAAATCCCTGTTCATACTCCGCCAAGCCCGTCGCCTTTGCGCCCAAGCTTGAATAAGGAAACTCCTGCAATAACAAGCACAACTCCTACAAAGCCCGCGCCTATTACAGAGATAACAAGCACCCAGCCAAACATTCCAAGAATCCCGCCATCTGCAGGAGGCTCAGCTTTTTTCTCCTCCTCTTTCGGCGCATTCAAAAGAATTACTCCGTCTCCCTGCGCAGAATTTACGGCTTGCCCAGAATCCGAGGCATTTTGTGTTAAAGTGGAATTTTGGGCGGCAGGAGCGCTCGAATTTAAGGCGCTTGCGTTTGCCGCAGGCTCATCAAAAGTGGAAGGATCCGAAGGATTCACGCACTTGTTGTTTTGCTCCTCATACCCCTCAAAATTCGCGCACGCGCATTTAACAGCCAAATCAGTAAGCTCGCCCTGCTTTGGGTGCCCGTCCGGATTCACCTGGTCAAGAACTTTTTGCAAACTCAGCCCGCTCAATGCCGCAGAATCAGGCAGGCAGGCATACCCCGGGCTCAAAGAAGAGCATTGGAAATACCCTGTGCCATCAGAGCATTTCTCCTCCCATATCTCCCCGAATGAAATCCCTGCAAAAAGAATGGCAAGCAAAAGAATTATTTTTTTCATGCTTTTTTTAGCGCATCTATATTTTTAATATTTGGCAATTCAATTCTTTCAATGGACTCAAGAACACGCCTTCTTTACTGGCTTCTTAGCGCCTCAAGGGGGGGCCCTACAAGGGCAAAGATTTTGGCAAAACTTAAAAAGCAGCCTCTTAACATGAGAAAGCTATCCCTTGATTTGGGCTATGATTACAAGACTGTGCAGGGGCATGTGGAGCTTCTCTCAGAAAACGGGATATTGGATGTGCAGGGAAAAAAGTATGGGGCAATATATTTTATTTCTCCGGAATGGGAAGGCAACGATTATTTAAAGGAGCTTATAGGTGATAATAATGGTGGCAGGAAAAAAAGAAAATAATTATTCATATATGGCAGGCGCCTGCACTATAGTTCTAATAGCCGCGGCAATTGCTTTGCCTGTAATAGTGAATTATTTCTTCCCTTTCAAGGGAATGCCCATGAGCTTAGAATTTGAAATATACGAATACCTGCGCGCAGGCATGACCTTGCTTATCCTCGGCTTTTCAACATTTCTAATATTTACTTATTTGCGCGACTATTTTGAGCTAAAATGCAAATTTACATTAGGGCTTTTGCTTGCATTAATCTCATTTATGCTTTTTGCAATAACCTCAAACCCCATATTGCATACTGCAATGGGCTTTAATGGACCCATCTCGGGCATCCTCTCCATATTGCCCCTCTTTTTTGCCACTTTGGCGCTTGCAATATTGGCGTGGGTAAGCTCAAAGTAATTTTTTTCCTTTTTTCAATTCTTTTTGCATAACGTCTTATTTATAAATTTTCAACTATTTTATAAGTGTATAAATAATACAGGTGTATATATAATGGGAAAAATAAAAGTTGCCGTAGTAGGCGTTGGAAATTGCTTTGCAGGTTTATACCAGGGGCTTGAATATTACAGGCACCATGAAATAACAGAGGCGGCCGGGCTAATGCACCCTGTCCTGGGCGGATACACGCTAGATGATATTGAATTTGTTGCAGCATTTGACGTATCCGAGGAGAAAGTGGGGAAAAATTTGGTAGAGGCAACATATGCGCACCCAAATGAAGTAAGATGGATAAAAAAGGAAGAAATGCCAAAAAGCGAAGTAATAGTGCAGGAATCCCCTATTTTAGACGGGCTTGGAATTTACATACTTGAGAGGGTAAAGCCAATAAAAAATAAGCCAAAAGATGTTCTTGACAAGCAAATAAAAGAGCAAATAAAAAATTCCGGCGCAAGAATAATTCTCTCATATTTGCCTGTGGGAAGCGCGGATGCGACCCGCTACTGGGCGCAGATGGCAATAGACACCAATTGCGCATTTGTAAACTGCATCCCTGAATTTATTGCATCCGATGAGAAATGGGCTCAAAAATTCACGGACGCAAAGCTTCCCATATTAGGAGATGACATAAAGGCGCAGGTTGGCTCCACAATAGTGCACCGCACTCTGGCGCGCCTTGTGGATGAGAGGGGCGCGCTAATTGAGAGCACATACCAAATTAATGTTGGCGGAAACACCGACTTTCTTAACATGAAAGAGCAGTCCCGCCTAAAAAGCAAGCGCATCTCAAAAACAGAATCCGTGCAGTCGCAACTGAAAAAGCGGCTTCCCGACGACCAAATCTATGTCGGCCCATCCGATTTTATCCCCTTTCTTTCAAACACAAAATTAGGCTTTATGCGCATAGAGGGCAAGATGTGGGCAGATGTGCCCTTTAATATGGAAATACGGCTTGAAGTGGATGACAAAGCAAATTCGGGCGGCATATCAGTGGATGCAATAAGATGCGCCCAAATAGCCCTTGACAGAGGGCTTGCAGGATATATAGAAGGGCCTTCCGCCTATTTCATGAAGCATCCGCCTGTGCAGCACTCAGACCCTGTTGCAAGGCAGATGGTAGAGGACTTTATTTCGCAAGCGAAATAAGACCCCCAACTTAGTTGAGGGCTTTATTGCTGAAAAGAAATAAAACTTCTCTCTCCCTCTCTCTTTTATGAGAATTTTTATCGCAATCCCTTTGCCTGAAGAAATAAAGGCGCATCTTCTCTCTTTGCAGCAAAAGCTCTCCTCTTCTTACACTGCCCCCAAAATAGGCGATTCGCGCCCCTATAACCCAAAAGGCTATTTGCAAAACCCAAAAAGCCCCTGGCGCCCCTCAAAAGAGGAACATATGCACCTTACTTTGCAATTTTTGGGAGATGAGGCAACTCTTCACCAAACCGAGAGAATAAAGGAGAAAATGAGGGAAATCTCCTCAAGTGCCTCTCCTTTTCAAATAGAATGCACAAATGTTGGCGCTTTTCCAAATGCAAAAAATGCGCGGGTTTTATGGGTTGGCGCAAAAGGGGAAGGATTAGTTCAATTGGCAAAAAAAGTAAGGGAAGAGTGCGCAAAAGAGGGATTTTCAGAAGGCAAGCCATTTAGCGCGCATTTAACATTTGCAAGAAGCAAATTTTCCCAAGACGCTTCAAAATTTTTAGAGGAAACAAACAAAACTCCCCTATCACTTTCATGGATTGCAAATTCATTTTGCCTTATGCAAAGCGATGAAATATTAGGCGGGCATGAGCACAATTTGCTTGAGAAATTTGAGTTGAAAAAATAGAACGCCGGCGGCACGGATCTCCAGCTTGCTGGAGAGACTGCCGTAAGGCGGAGCAAAGCGACGCCGGCGGCAGGATGGGCAACCGATGCGTCGGTTGAACAGCTTGCCGACAAGCGAGCAAGAGCGAGCGCCGGCGGCAGGACAGATAGCCGAAGGCTGTCGGCCTGCCGACAAGCGAACGAAGTGAGCGCCGGCGGCAGGATTTGAACCTACAATCCCGTAAGGGACTGGTTTTCTTGACCCCTTTTTGGGGTGAAGCCCTTTTTTCTAAAAAGGGCTCTTCAAGACCAGCGCACTACCAGATTATGC
>PFCD01000001.1:153669-157491 GCA_002778455.1 Candidatus Micrarchaeota archaeon CG10_big_fil_rev_8_21_14_0_10_45_29
TCAGCCAGAATTCTCTATTTCGCAGTCCCCGTTCACAATTACCTGGCATGCAAGCCTCTGGTTCTCTTTTGCGCCAAAGGCTTCCAATGTGCTTTTCTCATTCTCAGTCATGGGGCCGAGGTTTTCCATTCCTTTTACCACGTTTATGAGGCATGTGAGGCAAACTCCCTCTTTGCAGGAAAAGTTTATGCTTGCGCCGTTTTTTTCCGCCAAATCCACAAGCTTTGAGCCCTCGGGGCACTCAATTGTAATATTGTCCGACTTAAAAGTCACTTTAGGCATTATTTATCACCGCATTATTTCACTCCAGTTTCTTTTTTAAGCATTAAGGTATTTCTTCCTAATATGGCAATATTGGCGCAAGTATCCTCAACCCCTTCCGCGGTCAGGGCAAAGAAAAAAGACGACGAATTTGATTCCATGCCCTCAAGCTTTTCCTCAGGGCTTTCCCTCAGCACCGTATTGGTGATAGTGGCAGTGCTTCTCTCCCTTCTCTCACTTTATATAAGCATAAGCGCCCCGAGGGGATTGGGGGATGCGGACAGGGCAGAGCTTATGGCAATAGCAGATGATTTGCGCGCAATACAGCAAAAAGAAATAGTAATGTCCTCGCCTTTGCGCACAACTGTTGTAATTGACAAGACGTTTCCAATAATAGACATACTTCCAGACGGCTTCTCGCTAAAAATTGACGGCAAAATACCTGTTAACACCAACGTGCTTGCAAAAACCAGCACCGGGCAGGTGCTAAACCTCAAAATAGAGGATGACATAGAGCTCAATTCCGAGGTGCCAATAGATTCCAAAAAAGCAATGCAGGGGGTTATGGTAAATATAAATAAGGAAATTCCCATAGAGACGCAATTTTCCGCCACCCTCAAAGTCTCTGCAGTATATGGCAAAGAGCTAAATGACATGATAAGCCGAGTGGAAAACCTTGCGCAAAAGAAATAGCTTATTTTTTCAAATTTTTTTAGAGCCTTTGCAATTTTATTTTTTAACAAGCTTTGCCTTTTTTATAACGGCTTTTCCAGCCATCCCTTTGAAGCTTTTTTCCCATTCTAAAATTTGAATTCTTTTCTTGAAAAAAGGCGCATCAGTTACAAATGTTTCCCCCTCCCCTCCTTCCAAATAAGGGCTTATTGGGGGTTTCATGGCGCTTAGAATATCAACATCATTTGGCAAAAATTCTTTTGCAAGCCATTTTTCCCCAAGCCCTTCTGCCGAGACAGATGCAATATATACCTGCATCTCCTCAAGCATTTGCTTTAGAAATTCCTCTCCTTTATGCCAAAGCGGATTAAAGGTAGGGATTCCCAAAGCATCTCCTATAATTTCTATTCTCTGCCTTTGGTAATCCGAGGCAATTGCGCCGGTAACTATCCCGTCTATTTTTAGCTTTTTTAATTTCTTTTGCAAATCTTCCAATTCATTTTTATGCGTTGTTTTTATTTCATGAATTTTAATTCCAGATGCTTGCGCCTGCAATTTGCACCATTTCACATTTGGGTGATGAAACATCATAGAATCCTTTTGAGGCAAAACCGTAACCCAAATAACTTCCCAGCCCCAGCTAAGGCACAAATGCGTGGCATAGGCAGAATCCTTGCCGCCAGAGAAAAGAATTGCTACTTTCATGTCTTTGCCTTAGGTTTTTTATAGGGGGTGAAGCCCTTAGGGGGACAATGGAAACTCTTGTGTTCCCCATATGGGAGTGGACGCGGGGGGAATCGAACCCCCAGTCCCCGCCTTGCGAAGGCGATATCCTACCGTTAGACCACGCGCCCATTATTTTTTGTGCCCAACCTAATTTAAGGCGTAAGCACATTTTCCTTTGGCAACTTCAAGTATATAAATAGCTATGAACTGCGGACTTTTCCACTGTTTCTCCCGCGTCAAAATATAATTAAGCGGAAAATCACCCTTTGCAAAGGCATTAATCCTGCTCCCGTGGTTTATTTGTATGGGCGTTTCTCAATTTATAGGAAGAGTTATAAATAATTATAGACCAAACTATAAATTGGTTGATTTAATGTCAGTAATTTATGAAAACGGGCAGGTTGTAATTCCAAAACACTTGCGCAAAAGGTTTAATCTTACTCCCGGTTCAAGGGTAAGGTTTTATGAAAAAGACAATAAGCTTGTAATGGAGCCCGAATATGATGTTTTGGCAGAATTTGAAGCTCTTTGTTCGGATGGAACTCTCTCTAATCTTTCTGACAAAGAAGTTGACGAGCTTATAAAAAAGACGGAAGAAAAACGAAAAAAGGAGATTCTAAATGTTCCTTGATGCCAATATTTTCATAAAGGCAGTCCGTTCTCCTACTGCTCCTGAAGGGAGAAGATGCAAACGCCAGTTTGAGCGTATTTTAAGCGGGGAAATGAATGCGCACACAAGCACCTTAGTTTTAAATGAAGTGCATTATTTTTTCCTGACAAATACAAATGCGGTTAAAGCCAATAAAATACTTAAAAATATTTTAAATTACCATAATTTGGAAATTCTGGCATTAGACAAGCAAACTCTTTGTTATGTTGAAGAATTTGTTGAGGCAGGGCTCGAAACTTCTGACGCATGCCATGCCGCAACCATGAAATCAAATGGGATTTCAACCATCTGCTCATATGACAAGCACTTTGACAAAATAAAGGGAATAAAAAGGCAGACTCCAAAGTAAAGAAAAGAAAAAATAAGAAAAAGAGAAAAAACTAAATATAGTTTATATTCTCAAGGGTGCTAAGCTCCTGCCTTTTCTGCTGGGCCTCCTGCTTCTTTTGCAAGAATTTGCTCACCTGCTCTGACTGCAATCCTGTTACTATTGCAGTTGCGCTGATGGAATCGTTCTCTTTTGGCATAAGGCGGGCGCCTATCTTTATGTTGGCATTCGGGTCAAATTTGCTTGTTATCTTCTCGCCGACCTCGATTACCTCTCCAAGGGTAAGGCCCATGCCTCCTTCTATGTGAAGCAATGCTCCCTTGGCTCCCTCATATGACACGTCAAGCAGGGGGTGCTCGAGTGCGCTTGATGAGACTCGCTCTATTTTCTCGTTGCCGGAGCCCTCGCCGATGGAAATAAGGGAGATTCCGCCATTCTCCATAACGGCTTTTACGTCTGCATAATCAATATTCATCAAAGACGGCTCCATTATGGTTTCTGTTATTCCTCTTACCGCTTTTGCGGTTATCGCATCCGCGAGGTTGAATGCGTCATTAATTGGTATGTTGGGGGCATAACTTACCAATTTGTTGTTATCTATTACTACGACCGTATCAGATACTTCTGCCAATCTTTCCAATCCCCACTGCGCTTTTGAGACACGCGCCCTCTCAAGCGAGAATGGGGTTGTAACAATTGACACCACAATTGCGCCCTGCTCTTTCGCGATTTCCGCAATTACGGGGGAAGCGCCTGTGCCTGTTCCTCCTCCCAATCCTGTTGCAAGGAAAACAAGCTCATTCTCTCCAATCATTTCTCGTAATTCTGACTTTGATGCCTGTGCGCATTTCTCGGCAATTTCCGGAAAACCCCCGGCGCCAAGCCCGTTGGTAATGGATTTTCCAATAAGTATTCTTTTATCTGCCTGCGTAACCCTCAAATGAAGGCTGTCTGTGTTGATGGCAATCGTCTTTGCCGACTTCATGCCCTGGCGTGCCATGCGGTTTACCGTATTGCATCCGCCGCCTCCGACGCCTAATATGGCAATTCGGATTTTGTCGTTTGAGAGCATGCTCTCACTTTCCTGCTTAGCCCCAAAAGCAGGAGAATTTGTTTTTGCCTGGGCAATAATTCCATCTAACAAACCTATCCCCCCTTGTATTTT
>PFCD01000001.1:157514-160105 GCA_002778455.1 Candidatus Micrarchaeota archaeon CG10_big_fil_rev_8_21_14_0_10_45_29
GTGTTTCTAAAGGAGATAAAGCTTATAAACTAATATGATATTTTTTATTTTGCTTCCTCGTGATGTTGCAAAAAATGGCGGAAAGTAAAATTAGGATTTTTAAAAAAATAAGAAAATAAAAATAAAAAAGCTCGGCTTTTTCAGCCGATTATTTCTATATCCGAGTAATTGACATGAGGCCTCTCCTCTTTAGGCTCTGCCTCAAGGCCAAATATGTTGGCACCCTTCACACCTGTTACGATGGCAACTATCTCAAGCTTGCCGTCATAGCCGGGTATAAGGCGGGCGCCCCATTTGACTGTTGCCTGGGCATCCATCTTGTCGGTAATAATTTCTCCCGCCTTGATGGCATCTCCCAAAGTAAGGTCGCTTCCTCCGGATATATGTATCAACGCACCGTTTGCACCGTCAAAGTCAACGTCAAGAAGGCGGTTTTTGAGCACTCCTTCTGCCGCTCCGCGCACCTTGTCGTTTCCTTTGCCCTCGCCAACCGCAATAAATCCGACTCCTCCGCCGGATACAGTTGAGCGCACGTCCGCAAAGTCAATGTTGATAAGTGATGGCTGTGTAATGGTCCATACCAATCCGCCTACTGCCTTAGCAAGAATTTCATCCGCAACAGCGAATGCCTCGTTCATCGGCAAATTCGGCACCAATTTCACAAGCCTGTTGTTATCAAGCACGATGACAGAGTCAACGTTCTTTCTTAGCTTGCCTATTGCCTCATCAGCCTTTGTCCTCCTTGCCCTCTCAAGGTTAAACGGGTATGTTACCATGGCAACAGTAATTGCGCCCTGCTCTTTTGCAATCTCCGCAATTACGGGCGCAGCACCGCTTCCGGTTCCGCCTCCCATTCCTGCGCAGATAAAGACCAAGTGAGCCCCTTCCAATTCTTTCTCTAAAAGAGCCCTGTCAACTTCTGCCGCCTTTGTTCCGGTTTCGGGGTAGCCTCCAGCACCAAGCCCTTTTGTAATCGATTTTCCAATAAGGACTTTTTTCGCCTTCTCGTGTATCATGTTAAGGTGCTGCCTGTCGGTGTTTACTGCGACAAGGTCACAGCCCTTAACTCCTGAGCGAATAAGGCGGTTTATGGTGTTGTTTCCTCCACCTCCTACTCCCAATACTACAATCCTAATTTTGTCTGAGCCGATAGCTTCTGTCGGAGCCGACTCTTGCTCACCCAATACTGATCGAACCAAGCTTTCCATGGTTTTGCCTCTTACTGTATGCCGCTATACTCGTGGATAATTTAAATATCCATAGGATGCAAATGGGAAAAAATAAAATTTCGTGAGAAATAGGTGTTTTTATCTCTAACTTCATCTCAGCTAACTACCGGTTAATATTTATTCCTGTTCTTCTAATATTTTTATGGTGTTATTATGAATTATGGGGTTTCAATGCACGGTGAAAGTGGAAAAGCAAATAATATTACTGATGTGGCTTATGAATCTGATACAGACATAATTTCATATTGCGATACGAACAATAAGGTTATGATTGCATTTATTGCCACCTATGCCCCTGCGAGGATCTCTCCTATAGAGCGAGCAAGGATGTCTATCGGTTTATCTGAAGAATTTGGATTTGAACAGATGATCGATGAAATTGAAAAGAAGAATAATTCAAAACCCGAAGCCGTACTTCTTATAAATAGTCCTGGGGGACTTGTAGAATCTTCCTACAAAATTGCCAAAATCCTAAGCCAAACTTTCAGTAAGATAACTGTCTGTGTTCCACATATTGCCGCAAGTGGTGGGACACTAATCGCTTTGACTGGAACTGAGATAGTATTGGGACCAATGAGCCAATTAAGTCCTATTGATATACAAACTGGATATGGGGATTTCAGTATGTCTGTCAATCATCCTATAAACGCACTTGGGCGTCTAAATGATTACTTTAAGGACAAATCTGCTGAGGAGTCTCCTTATCCAATGAAAGCGCTTGCTGATCGTCTAGACCCATTTGTTATCGAATCATGTTCTGGGCTCAGAACAACTATGTATCATTATGCTCTTAATATACTTAAACAAAACTCAAATTATAAAAATAAAAGTAATATTCAGGATATTGTTCAGAAGCTTCTTAACTACCCCTGCCACGACTACGTTATAGATTCTACGGAAGCGATTAATCTAGGGCTACCGGTAATACAGAGCAAGGATAATGGGGATTTATGGAAACTTTCTAAAAAATGGCTTGCCAAGTATATGCTTGAGACAAGAGACAAACATATTATAAGATATTGTTTACCTAATAATAATCAAACTACAGAAAAAGTTGGGGGCGATGTTGGTGGGGGAAAAAATGCAGAATCTTAAGAGAATCGCTCTATTATCTGGAAATTGTTTAGCTCTCTCTGATCTTTGGTCGTCTCTATCGCCTAAAGAAACTTTGATCTATGATCTAGATTGAAGTATCCTCAGACACTATCTTTTTAATTGTCTGTTTTTTCTTTTCAACTACCCCTCATAATAGTAATATTCTCCCGCCTCTTTTTGCTTTTTATCCATCACAGAATCGGGCTTGTTTATGCGCGGGCGGTGGGTATCAACATCACGCCTCAAAGTGATGCCAAGCCCTTTGAG
>PFCD01000001.1:160115-164786 GCA_002778455.1 Candidatus Micrarchaeota archaeon CG10_big_fil_rev_8_21_14_0_10_45_29
AGGGCTTTCCCTCAAAATGCATTATGCGCGAGGAAATGGCGTCAATTAGCACCAAATCATGGTCAACAACAAAGGCGGATTTTCCTGAATTCTCAATTAAGCTTTGCACCAGTTGCGCAAACTGCAAGCGCTGCTCAACATCCAAAAATGCGGAAGGCTCATCCAATAAATACAAATCCGCCTCCTGCGAGAGCGCAAGCACAATGGAAACTCTTTGCAATTCCCCGCCGGATAAAGTGTCCAGCATCTTGTCCATTAAAGGCGCAACCCCGAGCCTTCTTTGCGCCTCCTCAAAAAACGCGCCGTTTATTTTATATCGGGAGAAAAGCTCCAAAGCAGTCACTCCTTCCTGCGCTTTTACATACTGCGGCTTGTAGGAAACTTTAATTTTTTGCTCCATTTTATTCTCATTATCGCTATCAAGCGCGCCGGAGAGCATTTTCACAAACAATGTTTTTCCAATCGCATTCTCGCCTACAATTCCTATCACTTCCCCCCTGTTTATTTTGCCGGAATCTGATGCAAACGAAAAGCCCTCAAACTTTTTCTCAAATGCGGGGTATTCAAATTTCACATGCCCTTTGCGCGATACCGCCGCTCCCTTTTGAAATTTTATCTCGTTTTCCCTAAAGCGAATATTTTCCTCATTTAAAAATCCGTGCAAATACTGGTTTATTCCGGCACGCGTGCTTTTGAGGCCCGAGACCATTCCGTATGCATGCTCCTGCCCAAAGAAAACATAAACATAATCAGATACATAATCAAATAGCGCCAAGTCATGCTCAACAACTATTACTTTCTTCCCCTCTCCCAATTTTTTTAGCGCCTTTGCAACACGAAGCCTTTGTGAAATATCCAAATAGCTTGCAGGCTCGTCAAAATAATACATGTCGGCATTTTTGCACCAGCAGGCGGCAATTGCAACCCTTTGCAATTCCCCTCCCGATATTTCATCCAGATTTTTGGAAAGCACTTTTTCAAGTGAAAATAATGCAATAGCCTCTCCCAAAGCGCCCCTCTCATCCGCCTTTTCCAAAAGCGCTTTTACTTTGCCCTTTACAACCGCAGGTATTTTATCAACATTTTGCGGCTTTAGCGCCACCTTAATTTGCTTGCCTTGCATTTCCTTGAAATATTTTGCCTCAGGCTTTGTTAATTTGGGAAGCAGCTCTTCAAGGGGCGGGGGATTTTTGAAATTTCCCAAATTCGGCAAAATATTTCCTGATAAAATTGAGAGCGCGGTGCTTTTTCCTATTCCGTTTTTTCCAACAAGCCCGGTTATCCCCTGCTGAGGCAAAGGCATTCCATAAATGCGAAAAGTATTTACCCCATACTGGTGCATCAGCTTTCCCTTCTCCTCCTCCAAATTGATTATATATATGCATTTTGCAGGGCACTTTTTCGGGCAGATGCCGCAGCCTGTGCACAAAATTTCCGAAATTACAGGATAGCCTTCGCTGTCCACCACCACCGTCTCATCGCCCATCAGCACGCCGGGGCATACTTTCTGGCACACATACCCGCATTTCTCTTTGAGGCATTTGTCCCTCTCAATTATTGCAATTCTTGGCATAATATTCAACTTTTTGGCTATTTGCTTTTGCCTCTTCTGCCTCAAAAAGCTTGCTATTTTCCATAGGAGGCAAAGCTTTGCTCAATTTCCGCCTGCACGTCAAACCCTGCCATTGCAAGCGCTGCATAAACAACCTGCTTTATTGCAATATAGAACGCCATAAATATTATTATGATTATTGCCTTTTTTGCCCAGCCGGGAAGCGCGTGGTATTTCGGGAATTTTGCACCTATCACGCCTTCTATCTTTTGGTATATCTTTCCCCTCAAAAATATCATTGCAACTGAGAGAGCCCCCAAAAATGCCACGTATTGCGGGGGCATGCCTATATCATAGAGCATGTAAAGCAATGCAACAATTAGCGCTAGCCGCGCATAAATTTTCCATACCATAAATTCCACTAAACTGATATTTTTCCAGAATATATTTGAGCCCCGCCCTTAAATAAACGTTTATATGTTTTGCCAATCCCCCATATATGTGATATTATGGCTAAACTCTCTCTTTTTGCAGTTTTTGCCCTTCTTGCAGGGGCTGTTTTTGCCCTTGAGGCGGTGCCCTGTGAAACAGATGAGGACTGCATGGAAATTAATGCGGGAAACGCGTGCATGGACGGCATTTGCGGGTTTGCGCAGGAGCCTGCAGGAGAATGCATAACAGATGAGGATTGCATGATTGCCAACTTGGGAAACGCGTGCATGGACGGCATTTGCGGCAACGCGGCTTTGCCTGATACTTATTGCCAGAGCGCGCAGGAATGCATTGATGCGGATATGGGGGACGCCTGCATAAACAATGAGTGCTCATGGGAAATTCCGGATGCCTCCTGCGCAACAAATGAAGAATGCCAGGAGAGAAATATGGGGAACGAATGCATAAACGGCACATGCGCATGGGCGCAACCCTCAGCATGCCCGTTTTTGCCGATAACAATGTCTCTTTTTGCAATCTTTGCAATAAGCAGGCGAATCTAACCCTTTTCATTTTTTATAATTTTTCGCCTCAGGCAAAAATTCCCTTCACCTGCTTTTTTTGGGTTTTTTGCAAATTCAAAATAAGCAAAAGCTTCTAATTCTCCCGCCCCCTTATTTTCTTATGAAAATATCAAAGCAGGACAAAAAGGAGGGTTTAATCCGCCTAATTCCTGAAAATTTGGAGGATTTGTGGCATATTGAGAGGGTTCTCTCTCCCGGCGACAAGGTGCAGGCAGTTTCATGGCGCTCATTCAAAGCTAATGAGAAAAGCGCGCAGGAGAAGAAAAAAATAAACGTAACATTGCAGGCGGAAAAAATAGAGTTTGCGCGCCATGCAAACCGGTTGCGCGTCACAGGAAAAATCCTCTCAGGCACCCCTGAGGAATATGTGCAGGCCGGCTCATTTCACACAATAGATGTTGAGCCGGGAACCTCTCTCTCCATTTACAAGGATTGGAGAGGGCATCATCTCTCCCGCCTAAAAGAGGCTGTTGTGCAGACAAGGCGCCCGCTTTTGCATATGCTTGTAATGGATGAGAGAAAAGCATTAATGGCATCCATGCGCGGCTTTGGCATAAATTATGAGTGGGAGCTGGAAAACCGTGCAAGCAAAAGGGAGGAATCAAAAAAGCAGATTGAGGGAGAGAAGCAGTTTTTCGGAGAAATTCTCTCGCGCCTGCAGCTTCTAAAAGATGTAAATAAAATAATAGTGGCAGGGCCCGGATTTGCCCCAAAAAATTTCTCAGAATTTGCAAAGCAAAAGGATGCAAAGCTCTCCTCGCGCTTTATTATGGAGCACTGCTCATACGCGGAGAGAAACGGGGTAAATGAATTGATGAAGCGGGGAATCGTCTCGCGCGTTGCTGCGGATGAGCGTGTTGCGCTGGAAATGCAAATAATGGATGAGTTTAAGCTTAAATTGGCGAAATCCTCGGATAAAATCTGCTACGGGATAAAAAACGTAAAAGAGGCAATAGAAATTTCTGCGGCAGAAAAAGTGCTTGTATTGGACGAGTTATTGCGAAATAAAAAAGAAGTGGATGAAATAATAGAAATGGCTGAGAAAAACAAGGTAAAGGTAATGATTTTCTCGCACGAGAGTGACGGCGGCGCGGAATTGGATGGCTTTGGGGGGCTTATCGCGTTTTTGCGCTTTGCGCTTCCGCCAAAAGAGTAAAAACATGCCGGAGCAATTTTTCTTTTATCGCATCTCGGCTCTGAGCTCTCTTTACAGCTTTCTTTTTTATCCCTGCGTTTTTTGCGGCGGCTTAGCCCACAAATCCTTGTTTACAAGCGGTGCATCATTTTCAGGCAGCACCTGCAAAAATTCTCTGGCAGGCCATTTTTCAAGCCGCCTTCTTGCAAACCATCCTACGGGCGCGTTGCTTATAACCGCATCAATATTTTCCATGCTCTGCACGCGCAGCGGAAAGATGCAGCTCAAGCATGACAACGCCCTTTTGCGGTATTCTCTCTCCCCAAGCACCTTCTCATTTTTCATGGCTTCCAGCAAATAGCCCTTTATTTTCTCGCAAATCCAGCGCTCACCCATTCTTCTCTCTTCCCCGCCAAAACCCCGCCCGCCCGCTCTCAAAAGGTTTTTCTCAAATTCTCCGTTCTCCCCTTTATTTCGGCAGTATATTTTCAGGGCATTTTTAACGCAATTTCTCCTTTCTCTTCTGCCGCATCCGCTTGAAAATATAAGCCCTGCCATAAAAACACGATTCAAACTTTTTTATTTTTTTATCGCCTTCTCAAATGACTTGTCAACGCTTCTTACAAACGCATATGTCAAACCAACGACAAGCCCGGCTCCAGCCCCTGCTGCAATTACTTTTTTATTTTCAAGAAGCTTGTTAGAAAAAGTCTTTATCCTGTCTCCCGCTGTCTGCACTTGTGGAAGGCGGGTATTCTCATTCATAATTATTTTTTGCTTGCTCATTTTCTCACCGCACAAAATTTTTATTAGCATATATTGTGGTTATTTATTATTTTAAATGTTTTCCAACCGAAACCGCGGAGGGGGGACACCCCCCTGCTCAAAGCGCTTCGCGCTTTGGCATGCTCTTTTTGGCTTATCGCCAAAAAGGCACACCTTCGCCTTTGGCGAAGATTGTCCCAAAT
>PFCD01000001.1:164792-171443 GCA_002778455.1 Candidatus Micrarchaeota archaeon CG10_big_fil_rev_8_21_14_0_10_45_29
GATTTGTAGGATCCCCAGTTTTGAGGTTCTTTCCTGACCCTCCCCCCTATATAATTTGAGTATCAGGGAGTTGTTTGTCGGGGTGATTTATTTTTTCTCTTCGCCTTTTCCCAAAACATATAATTGCGCCAGGCACGCCTCAAGCTGTATAATCTCATTCGCCCCCTCTACTACGCGAAAATTATACTCCCCAATTTTATCTATCAAATCCGCCTTTGCCCTCTCCTCAATTTTCACATTGTCAATTTCGCGGTACATCTGAATAAGCACATCCTCGCCGGAAAGCCCGTAATTTACCATAAGAGAATGCAAATTCTTTCTTGCTTCCCTGAATTTTCCGTCAATTGCAAGCTGCATCATCTCCAAGATTTCCTTCGGGCGGGCGCGGGAGGAATACTTAAACACATTCTCCTCGGTAATTTTCTTTCCCCTCAAAGCCGCCCCCTGCATGGCATTAATCAATTTGCGCATATCCCCCTCGGAAACATAAATAAGCGCATCCATCGCCTTATCATCAACAGATAGCCCCTCTCCTTTGCAAACCCTCTCAACCATGTTTCTCATTTCCTCTTTTGAGAGCATGGTAAAGCGAAACACGGAGCAGCGCGACTGGATAGGCTCAATCACTTTGGAAGAATAATTTGCGCCCAAAATAAAGCGGGTATTTGAAACATACATTTCCATCGTCCTTCTAAGCGCGGATTGCGCGTCAGAGGTAAGAGAATCCGCCTCATCCAAAAATATTATTTTAAAAGGCACGCTTGCAAGCGAGACGCTTCTCGCAAAATCCTTTATTTTTCCCCTCACAACGTCTATGCCCCTCTCATCAGAGGCATTCATTTCAAGCAAGCACTCGCCGCGCGCATCTTTATACAATTCATTCGCCAGCGCCAAAGTGGCGGTGGTTTTCCCGCAGCCGGGCGGCCCTGCAAATAAAAGGTGAGGCATATTTTTCTGTTTTGCAAAGGATTTTAGTGAGCTTACAATATCCGCCTGCCCGATAATTTCATCCAAATTTTTCGGGCGGTATTTCTCTGTCCACGGGGCAATATCAATTTTCTCTTCCATGCAAACACTTTATGGCAACAAGGGCTTATAAAGAGCATCAGCGCAGATAAATATTATATACTTATCAAGCGCAAATTCCAATATTATTGCATAGTGATACTCATGGCTCAACTAAAAGAAATAGAGGAAAACATCCTGTCCTACTGGAAAAAAAACCAAATATACAAAAAAATAAAAGAGAGAAACGCCTCAGGCGAGCCCTTCTTTTTCTGCGACGGCCCCCCGTACGCAACAGGGCAGATTCACCCGGGCACTGCGTGGAACAAATGCCTCAAAGATTCTGTTTTGCGCTATTTTCGCTCAAACGGGAGGCGGGTGCGCGACATTCCCGGGTACGACACCCACGGGCTTCCAATAGAGGTAAAGGTGGAAAAAGAGCTTAAAATAAACGACAAAAAGCAGATTGAAAAATTGGGAGTCAACAAATTCATAAAAAAATGCAAAACTTTTGCAACAGAATACATCGGGGTAATTTCCTCCCAGTTTGCAAGGTGCGGGGTATGGATGGATTGGGAGCGCCCTTACGTCACTTATGAGGATTATTATATTGACTCAATATGGCGCACAATAAAGGCGGCGGATGAAAAAAAGCTTCTTAGCGAGGGAAATTATGTTGTGCCGCAATGCACGCGCTGCCAAACTTCGCTGGCAAATTATGAGCTTGAATACAAAGAAAAGGACGACCCTTCAATTTACGTAAAATTCAAAATAAAGGGAAAAGAAAACGAATTTTTAGTAATATGGACAACAACCCCCTGGACTTTAATAGCAAACCGCGCGGTGATGGCGCATCCCACGCATGAATATGTGAGGGCAAAAATAGGGGATGAAGTGTGGATTGTAGCAAAGGCGCGCCTTGAGCATGTAGCAAAGCTTGTGCAGGATGAGCCTTCCCAAATTCTTTCCGCAACAACCGGCATGAAGCTTGAGGGAATCGAATATGAGCATCCTTTGCAAAAAAACCTCTCAAAAGAATTTGAGAGAAAAATAATACTCTCGGATGAGCACGTTACTCTGGAGGAGGGCACAGGGCTTGTGCACACCGCCCCCGGGCACGGGCCGGAGGATTTTATTGTGTGCAAGCGCTTTGGGATTGAGCCGTTCTGCCCTGTTGACGCATCCGGCAAATACACAAAAGACGCCGGAAATTATGCCGGAAACTATGTGCTTGACATGAACCCGCAAATAATAAGCGACCTGAAAAGCGCGGGCGCACTAATACACAAAGCCAGCCTTTCGCACCGCTACCCCCATTGCTGGAGGTGCAAGACGCCTCTTATATATATAGCAACAAACCAGTGGTTTATACAAATAACAAAAGTAAAAGAGAGAATGCTTGAGGAAATAGACACCTCCATTAATTTTCACCCCCAGTTTGCAAAAGTGCGCTTTAGGGATTTTGTCTCATCCGCCCCTGACTGGTGCATCTCGCGCCAGAGGTATTGGGGTGCCCCTCTTCCAATATGGATATGCGAGAATAAGGAATGCAATGAGAGAAAAGTATTGGGCTCCTCAAAGCAATTGCCTGACCCCTCAACAGAGCTTCACCGCCCGTATATTGACGAGGTAAAATTCAAGTGCGAGAAATGCGGGAAAAAAATGCACCGCGTGCCCGACATTCTGGACGTATGGTTTGATTCCGGAAATTCTGTGTGGGCGCAGATGAGGGACGGCGAGGAAAAAGAATGGGCTCAAAAAGACGGCTCATTGCAGGCAGAATTCATAGTGGAGGGAAAAGACCAGACAAGAGGCTGGTTTTACTCGTTGCTTGGCTCCGGCGTGGTGCTAAACAGCGAGTCGCCATACCGAAACCTCACAATGCACGGATTTTTTGTTGATGAGAAAGGGGAGAAAATGTCAAAGTCGGAAGGAAACTTCGTGCCTCTTGAGCAAATTATAGAAAAATACGGGGCAGATGCATTCAGGCTATGGGGGCTATCCGGCACCATATGGGACGACTTGAAATTCAGCTACAAAGAGCTTGACGAGTCAAGGCGCACCCTAGATATATTTCTTAACATGGGCGTGTGGATGGAGCGCTTTTACAAAAAGCCGGCAGCGCCTGTGGATATTTCCTCATACGAGCTTGAGGACAAATGGCTTCTCTCGCGCACGCAGGGCGTGGTGGAAACGGTTACAAAATCATTTGAGAATTTTGAGCCCTTTAGCGGGCTTCTTGCATTGCGCCACTTTTTAGTGGAAGATGTGAGCCGATTTTACATAAAGCGCCTAAAGCAGAGAATTAACGAGGAAAAAAACGTTGACGCGGGAATGCAGGCATTATATGATTGTTTGCTTTCATGCACTACTCTCCTCTCGCCTTATGTGCCATTTGTAGCCGAGCACATTTATTTGCAGGTATTCAAAGCGCATGTGGGCGCAGAGTCTGTGGGCATGCTTTCCTGGCCCCAAAGGGAGGAGAAGCACAAAGATTCTTTGCTTGAGCAGCAGATGGTGTATTTGCGCGAAATAATAAACGCATCTGCAAACGCGCGCATGAAGGCAAACCTCAAATTGCGCTGGCCCGCGGCACAGCTTCTTGTCTCTTCCGATTCTACAGAAGTTGCGAATGCGGTAAAATCAGCCAACGCATTTCTTTGCGCCATGACAAATACTGTGGAAATTAGCACAGGCGCCCCAAAGTCCGAATTTGCAGTGAAAATAAGCGCCTCCAAAGTTGGGGCAAAATTCAAGGAAGATTCGGCGCACGTGAATTCTTTGCTAAAAAAAATGAAGGCGCAGGAAATAATGGAAGGGCTTGCAAAGCGCCCGTTTTTGCTCGAAGAGAAATATGAAATAGACAAGGAGATGGCAAGCGTGGAGGAGAGCGCGCCGGGGTATTGCATAGGAACATTCGACGAGGGAAAAGTGTATGTAAAAACCGAAATTGACGAGAAGCTCTATGCGCTCGGAATTGAGAGGGAGCTTGCGCGCAGGGTGCAGTTTATGCGCAAAAAGCTCGAGCTTGTAAATGAGGATTTTGTAAGCGTGTTTATTGAGGCTGATGCAAAATTGGAGAAAATAGCGCAGGAGGCAAAAGATTCCATCTCAAAGGCGGTCAATGCAAAAACTTTTGAGATAGGAAAATCGGGGGGAAAAGGCAGCCTGCCGGATGAATGGGAAATCGACGGGAAAAAGGTTAAAATATGGGTAAAAAAACTTTAGCTTTCCAAAAGCCCAAATTAATATGGCCCGCGCTGCTTGTGGGCTTGCTCTCTCTTCTCTGGCTTGCGCAGGAGCTTGAGGTTATCAAATCAGACATCCCTGCAGGCCCATTGGCGCTTTTTTGCGCCGCCCTTGCATTATTAATATATGAATTCAGAAAATAAATAAAATTAAAAAATGAAAATTGCGGGAAAGAAAAGCCCGCGCCTTCGCGGGCGGAAAAAGTAAAATTGGAAAATAAAAAATAAGTTGTTTATGAGGTGTTTTAAGTGAAATGTGTTTTTGAGGCAGAAATTTCAAAAAAGGCGGAAGTTATCTCATTGCTTGAGGCAGACCCTTACGGAAAAGAGGAGCAGGGAGAGTTTGCCGGAAGAAGCTTTTCCCGCAACGGCTACAAATTCAAGGAAGGGCTTATGCTTGGCGAGGATAAGGAAAAAGTATTTGTATATTTGAAGGGGCCGGACGACTTTTTGCCTTTTGCCACAAAGAAATTTGAAGGAATTGCAAAAAGGTGCTCTCCTGAGGATGAGGCAAGAATATTGAAAAAAATAGATGATGAGGAGCAGGGCGCGGAAATGGGCGTAGGGGCAATATTTGGGTAATTCTCTCACGGAAAAACACCCTAAAAACGCTTATAAACTTCTATGTGTACACATATGTGTATGGGTAGCGTAAATATTTCACTCAACGACGAGGCGTATGAGTGCCTCAAGCGGGCAAAAAAGGAAAGCGAGAGCTTCTCGCAGGCAGTTATAAGGATAACTTCTAAAAAGGACATAACAAAATGCTTCGGGCTTCTTAAAGAATATTCCAAGGAATTGGATTCAATACAGGCAGAAATTGAAAAATCAAGAAAGGAAAAATGGAGGGATGTCTGGTGAGAGCTTTTCTTGATGCATCTGTTTTGATAAACCTGCTAAAAAGCGACACGCAAACAGAGGGAAAAGTGGGGCAATTGGAAAAAAGCTTCTCTTTTTACACCTCAAGCATAAATGTTTATGAAGTGTTTAAAGGGTTTTATATGCACGAAAAACACCTTGAAATTTTTTCCAGCAAATTTGACATTTTGCTAAGAAACATCACTGTCCTCCCCTTTGATTCCGAATGCGCCAAAAAGGCGGCTGAAATATACTCGGCATTAAGAAAGAAGGGAAAGCCAATAGGTGAGCCCGACTACATGATTGCCGGCTGTGCCCTCTCAAACGGGGTAAACACCATAATAACAGGAAACAAAAAGCATTTTGAGCACATAAAGGGGCTAAAAGTAATTGTTTGCTAAAAAATTTATCTCACCCTTGCAACACTGTTAAAAAATTTATTGCACCTTTGCAACAAGCCTTCCCCTCGCGATTTTCGGCGGAATTTCTTCCGGCTCTCCCCTTAACTTGTAAGCGATGTAAATATCTCCCGAAAACGTCTCTCCAGGCAAGAATTTTTGCCCTGCCAAAACATTTCCCCCCTCATCCACATCAACGCATTGCATCCTAAACTTTATTGTGCCAGGCATGCTGCCCACATTCAGCGAGTTTCCCCTAAGCAAAATCGCCTTTGCATTGCTTCCGGTTATTTTCCCTCCCGCATCAAGGCGAAAAAGCGCATCCTTGAAATTTCCGTCCTCTGCTATTTTTGGCTTTCCTCCCCTCGCGCAAGCCATCCCGTAAATTTCTATCGCGTCTTTCTCGCCGCTTCTAATATTTGCATAAACCACGTTGGTAAGCTTTTTTCCTGAACTAGAGGTTGATTCATCTTCCGAGAGAAGCCGGTGCTCAGAGCAGCTTATGTATGAGGTGCTAAAAGTGCACGTATCAGGGCTTTGCAAAGGCACTATCACCATAAGCGCCGCAACCACTATTGCAATAACAAGCAATGCCCACCCGTAGGTAAGAAGAAATTCCATTGCCGACTGCCCAGCTGCCATGCATTTTCTATTCTGGCTCTGTTTTTAAGTTTTTGCGCCCTTAGTTTCTTCATTATATTTTAGGTAAAATTTGGGTGGTGTGGCTTGGCTAATGCAAACTCAGGGTTTTTGAAAATATTTCTATTTCTCTCTTTTTCTATTATGGCTTTTGCCTCTTTTTCATATGCCGTAGCATGCGAGCAGGCATCTTATCCCGCCTGCTTTGGAACCTGCGCAAATGTCGAATATGAGTGCAACAACACTATCACTTTTGAGATGGAGGGAGAAAACTGCCTTTGCGACTGCCCCGGCTATTTGGAAAAAGTGCTTGATAATTCCACCGAACTTGAGATTGACGGGATGAAATTAAGGCTTGGGGAAGTGTATTTTGACAAGGGAGAGGCATTTGTAAAAATATTTGATGAAAATGGAAATTATCTTGGGGAAGTGAAAGTAAGCGAAGGAGGATACGCAAAATTCACAAACCCCAAAACAGGCAACAGCATTTTAATAAAAGGAAT
>PFCD01000015.1:0-8298 GCA_002778455.1 Candidatus Micrarchaeota archaeon CG10_big_fil_rev_8_21_14_0_10_45_29
AACAACATTTTTGTAAAATCAGATATCTCTAATCCAAACGCAAACTATATTCTCAGGGCTGATGGCAAAAATTGGAATGGGCTTTTTGCCCTCGACTGCGACTTCGGCTACTGGGTCCTCGGCGCCGGCCTTCGGCCCGTCTTGGGGTGCTAGGCAAAGGAAATATTGATATGCAAGCAGAAGTAAAGGCGATTATTTCAGGCATGCAAGCAAATACAAACAACTATAGCAAGCTTGAAATTTTGGCAAATGACCTGGTTGCGCTGTTGCAAAACCAATAAATTGCTTGCCTGCCCTATTTCTTTGCCCCGAGGCGGCAGCCTCGCAAGCCACACGCCTTTTCATAGTGTGCTCTTTTTCCTTTAGGAAAAAGGCAGAACTAAAATAAAGCTTGAAAGAAAAGAATATTCTTCAGTCCCCGCCCTTGTTGAGTTTTTTTAGCAATATAAAGCACATTATGGTAACTATTACCCCGGCGCCTATTGCATATTCGGAAGGGTCATACGTGCGAATAATATCCCATTGCCAGTAAATTAAATATCCTACCGCTATCGCGATTATCACTCTTGCAATCTCAAAGAGCGCCTTCATTTTTGTTGAGCCCATAGGAAATTTTCAGAAAGCCAATCTTTTAATACCCAGCAGAGGAGGAATGGCGGGCTTTATAAGCTTTTAAGCTTTTATAATTTTTATTAAATAGTAAAAATTGGTATATATGAACAAAATAGAAAAGGATTTTTGCGGCTTTATGGCAGAAGCTTCTGCAAGCTTTGGGCTGGATTCCTTAAGCGCGAAAATAGTGGCGCTTCTCTACCTCTCGCCAGAGGAAATTTCCATGGAAGAAATCGCGAAAAAAACCGGATTTTCCCTTCCCTCAATATCCAACAAAATGAAAATGCTTGAAGCCGCCGGCTTTGCGCAAAGAATAAGAAAGCCGGGCACAAAAAAAGCGTATTTTTATATGGAAAAGGAGATGTTAAGGGTAATCAAAAAGCATTTGCAAATGCGCTATCAGAAGGTGTTATTGCCGGCAAAGGCGGCGGTGCCAAGAATGTTGGACGCAAGCAGGAGAAGAAAGCTCACGGAGAGGGAAAAAAAGCAGGTTGAAATTTTGCAAAATTATTACAAGCAGATATTGATTGGGGAGAAAATGCTTCAAAAATTCTTTGAGGCGACAGGCGGCGCATAGGTGCATTTATGGCAAAAAAAGGCAACATTGTGCTTGAAATGTCTGGCATAAGAAAAGCATACCAGATGGGCATGGTAACAGTGGATGCTTTGCAAGGCGTGGATTTGGTAGTGCATGAGGGCGAGCGCCTCTCAATAACAGGGCCTTCCGGCTCGGGAAAAAGCACGCTTTTGCACATATTGGGATTGCTTGACAGGCCAAGCGAGGGGCTGATGAGAATAGGGGGCACAGACATCTCCACTTTATCGGATAACCAGCTTTCATATTTTCGGGGAAAAAAAATAGGATTCATATTTCAGGCATTTCATCTGGTGCCATCATTGAGCGCGCTTGGAAATGTGGCGCTTCCGATGATGTTTTATGACGTGCCGCGCGAGCAGAGGGAAAAAAGGGCAACAGAGGCGCTTGAGAGCCTTGGAATGGGAGACAGGCTGCATCATTTGCCTTCAGAATTATCGGGAGGGCAGAGGCAGAGGGTGGCAATAGCCCGCTCGCTTGTAAACGACCCGTCTATTTTGCTTGCGGACGAGCCGACAGGAAACCTTGACTCAAAGTCAGGGGAAGAAGTGCTTAAAGTCTTTGACGACCTTCACAAGGACGGGCGCACCCTCATAGTGGTGACTCATGATGCGCATATTGCTAACAAAAGCCCGCGCCAGGTAAAATTAAGGGACGGGCGGATAGTATCTGACACAGGAAAAAAACATTTATAGGTGGTTTTATGGGCAATGTATTTGAAAAAAAACTCGCGGCTCTCCTGCCGCTGATGCTGCTTTGCGCAATAACGTTTGCGGATTTGTCGGTATCAGGCATTTCCGTATTGCCGGATACCGTGCGCCCGGGCGCAAGCGGTGTTGTGAGCATGACGGTGACAAACACAGACACTGATGAAATATATTCAATAAACGCAATCGCATCAGGCACGGGGGATGTGCGCTCGGACAGCATCACCTCCTTAGGCGGGCTAAAATACGGCGCATCAAACGTGCTGGCAGCGCCCTTCTCTGTAAGAGAGGATGCTGATGCGGGAATATATTCCCTTAACGTGCGCCTTACATGGACACAGGGGAACGGAAGCCGCTACAAAAACGTGCAGGTGCCCATATCTGTAATAAATCCGGCAATTTTCTCAATACAGTCAATAAACAAAACCGTATATACCACCGGCGATTTTGAGATTGACATGCTAATTGAGAACGGGGGCGGAATTGCAAAATCATCGCGCGTTTCAATAAATTCAACCCAATTTTTGCAGACAGGGCAGAATCCGCTGATGCTTGGCAACATAGGCACCGGGGACAAATTAAACTTCAAAATGGGGCTCACTCTTGCGCCTGCAGTAACTTCAGGCACCTACTCCGTGCCTGTTGCAATCACATATGTTGATGAGGCGGGGGAGGAGAGAAACACAGAGGCAAAGTTTCGCATTGATGTAAAGAAAAAGAGCGCCCGCATAGCTTTGTCAATAGGGGATGAAATCCGTTTTGTGCCTGGGCATGACTTTATGATGCCTGTAATAATCTCAAACGGCGGGGATGAATGGGCATATGACGTGCAGGCGGGGGTTGCAAGCCCGAGCGCAATAAATGCAATATCAGGCGCAACAGATTTGAGCGCATATGATAATATATTAACAGCGCTTGGCTCAACATATGGCTCTGTAGGAGACCTTTCTCCGGGCGAGGCAAAGCAAATTATTTTGCATGTAGGGGTAAATGACATCAAGCCCGGCTTTTACAAGCAATATTTTGTGATAAAAGGAAAGGATGCAAACGGGGATTCAAAAGCGGACGAGCTTTTCCCTGTAGGGCTTAATGTGGAGGGATTGAGCGATGTTTCAGTGTTTGTGTCTGCAAACCCTGCTCCAATAATGGCAGGCGGGGAGCACACTCTCTCAGTGCTTATCTCAAACGTTGGCACATCTCCCATAAAGGCGCTAATAGTGAGCGCAAAAGGGGATGACTTTGTATTGCAGGAGGCGCAAGACGAGCAATTTATCGGAGGGCTTGTGGAGGATGACTTTAGCACCGTGCAATACAAGGTAAAGGTTGCAAACGTTCCCTCTGGCACCTACCCGCTAAACGTTACCATGAAATTCAAGGACAGCTACAACCGCGACCTTGAGAAATCGCAGGTAGTATATCTTAAGATAAAAAACCTAAATGACGCGCAAATGGGCGAGGCAGGCATTATGGCTGTGGTTATTTTGCTTGTTTTGCTTATCGCGGTAGTGGGAGGCGGCTACTGGTACTGCGTGCTAAACAAAAAGGGCTTGCCCAAAATAAAGGGGCTGGCTGGAGAAAAAGGCGCGAAGCCGGAAAAAGAGAAGGCGAGGTGAGGGGCTAAAATGGCAAATCCCCTCGACCTGCTTGCCTATTCTTTGCGCTCGCTTGCGCACAGAAAGCTTAGGGCTTATCTTACCGTGCTTGGCATTGTAATAGGAATTGCCGCAGTAGTCTCGCTTGTGTCTATTAGCGACGGGCTGTATGCCGGAGTGCAGGAGCAGCTTGAGGCGTTCGGCCCCCGCAACGCGGTGGTGGTGCCCGGCGACATTTCCGGCTTTGCCATAAGCGGAGGGGGATATGCGCCGCCCTCTGCCGGGCGGCTTTTTGACAAGGATGCGCAAAGGGTAAAATCCATTCCTGGAGTCGTGGATGCCGCAAAAGGAATTTCGGTGCGCTCGCTTCTCTCTTTCAAAAAAAACAATATAACAATAAGCATAAGCGGGGTGGAGGCTCAGCCGTTTAACAAGCTGATGAAGCTTGATATATTGGAAGGGCGGTTTTTGGGGGATAATGACAGGCATGTTGCGGTAATAGGCGCGGATTATGCGCAAGGGGATATTTTTAAAAACGATAAAATGGGCGTCGGCTCTGTATTTTATTTGGGGGAGGAGAGAATAAAATTTAGGGTAGTCGGAATTTTGGACCCTTCAAACTCTGTAAGCGGCACAATGATTATTGTTCCCTTTGATGATGCAAAAGAATTGGCGGGAGATGCGCTTTTGGAGGGGGAAGTGAGTGCAATACGCTTTGCTGTCGAGGAAGGCTATGACGTTGACGCGGTTCTCTCGCGCGTGGAGGCGAATTTGGCGGGTTCGCGCGGGGTGAGGCTGGATGAGAAGGATTTTTCCCTAATTACTGCGGATTTTATACTTGAGCAGGTGGGGCAAATAATAGGGGTGCTCACGGCAGTGCTTGGCTTTATCATCTCAATTTCCCTTCTTGTGGGCGGCTTCGGGGTTGCAAACACTATGTTTATGACTGTGATGGAAAAAACAAAGGAAATAGGGACGCTAAAAGCAATAGGGGCTACAAGCAAAGACATTATGCTGCTCATAATTTTGGAGAGCGCGCTAATCGGCTTTGCAGGCGGCTCTTTGGGGCTTTTTGCAGGGTGGATAATTTCCCTCATTGCCTCTGTCTTTGATTTCAAGACTGTAATAACCCCGTTTTTGGCATTTTTTGCAATTGCATTTAGCATGGGCATAGGGATAATTTCAGGAATTTTGCCCGCATATCGCGCCTCAAAGCTCTCGCCCATCGCGGCAATAAACAAGTGAGATTATGGTTCCGATAGCTGAAATGTTTTGGTATGCGTTCCGCTCCCTCAAGCACAACACCTTGCGCTCGGCGCTTACAGTGCTTGGCATCGTAATCGGGATTGCGGCGGTGGTCTCATTAATTTCATTAAGCCAGGGGCTCTCTTTTACAATAAACGAGATGATAAGCGCATTTGGCACAAACAACGTGATGGTGATGCCAGGAAGCCTTGAGAGCCAGATGGGCGGGGGTGGCGCTCCAACCGGGCGCCCTGTTTCCGGAAGGCTCTTTGAAAAAGACATAAGCACTTTGCAGGGGGTTGCCGGAGTAGGCGACATCACCGGTTACCTTATGAATTCGCAGAGCGTGCGCTTTCGCGAAGAGGAGTTGAGGGTGTCATTGATGGGGGTGGAGCCGGATGCCCTCTTTCGCATTTACAAGGACTTTTATGTGCTGCGGGAGGGAAGATTCCCGCGTGATAATGACAGGAATGTAATGCTTCTTGGCGCAAATATTGCGGATGAAACTTTTGAGAGAAAAATTTCTGTTGGGCAGTTTCTTTATGTGGGGCCGGAAGAGAAAAAATTTCGAGTGATAGGGATACTTGAGAAAAAAGGTGGGCTTGAGGGAGAGGATAATGACAATGCAATAATAGTGCATTTTGATGATTTGAACGGGCTCTCAACCACGACTCTATCCAAAAACGAGGTAAACGGAATAATATTTCGGGTAAAAGACGGGTTTAACGTAAGCCAGGTCGCCGAGGCGGCGGAAATAAAGCTTGCCGCAGCGCATCATCTGCGCGTTGAGGATAAGGATTTTGCCATGATGACATCCGAATCCATGATGGAGCAGATGGGCGCTATTACTGATTTGCTCTCTCTCTTTTTGGCGGTTATTTCCTCAATTTCCCTAGTTGTTGGCGGAGTCGGGGTAATGAACACCATGTATATGGCTGTAATGGAAAGGACTCGCGAAATTGGCACTCTAAAGGCAATAGGTGCAAGCGACAGTGCGGTGCTTGCGCTTTTTGTAGTTGAGAGCGGGCTTCTTGGAATGCTTGGCGGAATAATAGGCATTTTAATAGGCGGCTTTGTTGCCTTAATAGTTATTCTTGTAGGGTTTGACGCAGTATTTGATTTGCAGCTTATTTTATTTGCGCTCAGTTTCAGCTTCGGCGTTGGCATAATCTCAGGCTTTCTTCCTGCATGGGATGCATCAAAACTGCCGCCTATTGAGGCATTGAGATATGAGTAAAAAATTAATTTGCTTTTTTTATTTTTTCAAGCAACTCCTCCGCCCTCTTTTTCCCTTTCTCATTTACCTCTAAAAAGACAATTCCCGCATCAGGCTGCCCGTATAAAATAAGGGTTCCCGCAGGCGCATTTGCAAGAGAGGGCAAGGCAGCCAAATCCTCCTCTCCCTCCACTTCTATTATTCCTTTTTTATTTTTTATGCAATTTTTAATATCAACTATAAGCTTATCAGTTATTTCTCCCGCCAAATTTTTCACTTTTATTATTTTTTTGCCCTTAAATGCTTTTTCAATTTCCTCAATCCACTCCTTTGGAGCGCTTTTTCTTTTCACCATCTTGTCATAAACGCAAATATCCGGCATTATCCCGTATGAGAGCATTTTGTGCAAACTCTCATCCCCTATGCAAATGAGAAGCGGATGCCTTTGCTCCATTATTTTCATTACCGCATCTTTTGAGCTTAGCACGGGGCCGAAGGGCTCTGAGAGTATTTTGCGCAAATTTTCATCCATACATTCACTTTTCCTCAAGCTTTGGGCTTTTTGGCGGAGACGGGGGCTTTATCTGCATGTCTGAATCCTGTTTTTTCGGGACAAGCTCTGACATTGAAGGCTTCTCCGAGTAAGAATATTCTTTTTTCTTCTCTTCTGCCTGCATTGCCTCTTCCGCATCCATCTGCGCCGCCATTCTCATTTTATAATAATAATAGCCTATTACCGCAACTATTGCAATCACAAATACTATCACCGGGATAATCGCCCAGTCCGCACTGTTTTGCTCGCTAACCGGGTTTGCAGGAGGCGTTGCCCCCCCCACAAAGCCGCTTGGGTTTGCTGTGGGTATCACAAACGTCTCTGAGTTGCTTGCAGTGTTTCCGTCAGCATCTGATGCCTGCACCGTATACCTTATTGTCTGCACCTGCCCGTCTGTCTCAATAAGCCCCTCATACAATTTGTATCCAACAGAATACATCGGCACCTTTTTTTGCACCCTGTCGCTTCCCATATAATAAAGCTCAACACTGGCATTTCCTCCCCTCAGCCCGCTTGCATAAGCTCCCTTATCCTCAATAATTGCCCTTACCTGCAAATTCTTCTCCTGCCACTGGGGCTGTATGCTCTCAATTTCTGGCGGATGGGTGTCAAAAACAACTATCGCCTCGTCATCAGCATCAAGGTCAACAGGCACTGTTTTGGCATACCTTCCATAGCTTGTTTTTACAACCACCTGCGGATTTGTGATATTTTTAAAATATGCCCAGCCATCATCAATGCTTTTTTGCGTCTGGGTGCCTGCATACACCTGCGCGGCTATGGGGTTTCCCTCGTCATCTATTACTCTTACCGCCAAAGCATAAAGGTTCATTGTAAGGTCCACTGTCTGCAGCCCCTTAACTATAAAATCCGTGGTATCCTGCATGTCCATATAATACGGCTGCACGCTGTGCGTTCCGTTTGCAAGAAGCATTGTGGCAATTCCGTTTGCATTCGTGTGCATGCTGTATTTTTTGTCTACCACAAGCTCTACCTGCACCGGCAAGCCCGCGCCGTCCCTTATCCGGAAAGTAATTGTGGAGAGGGGGAGAAAAACAGTCCTTGGCGCGCTTCCTTTTCCATAAGTGAAAGTTTTGTTTGCATACGCATCATTGTATCTTGCGTTTACAATATAGTCATAATTTGTGTCCTCTGCGTTATACTCCTGGTTTGTGAGCATGAAGCTGCCGGTTTTTCCGACGGAATCTGTTATAAGTGTTTTTGTTGTCGCATATCCTCTCGCATCCGTTATTTCCCATGTGATGTTTACCTGCGCCCCTTCTATGGGTATTCCAAGGGAATCAAGCACCTGTACACTTACATATTCAGCCCATCCGCCGCCCCCGTATTCCTCATCGGCCGCGAAAGAGATGGCAGAAATTGCAAGAAAAAGAAACATTGCGCTTAAAACAATTTTTTTCATGCTGCATTAATTGCTCTCATATTTTTAATTGTGCTTGCCTGCAAAAATACAATAAAATAAACGCCCAAGCCCGCGCCGAAAAACGCCTGTTGCGCAAAAAAATATTTTAGAAAAACAGAAAAGCATTTTTTTGCAAAACCTGTTTCTGCGGGTTTGCGTTTGTATCTTTCAGGGCTTTTGGAATTTGGGGAATTGTTTGCGGCTTTGGCAAGGGATATGCCTTCGGCTAATAGTTAATTTTAAGTGCCAGCAGCAATCGGTCTTCCCGCGAGATCGCAGTAACGAGCCAATCGTGAGCAGGATTAACTGCCGAGTTCGAGATGGGTTCGGGTGTTGCCCCGCTCCTATGGCCGCT
>PFCD01000015.1:8310-9082 GCA_002778455.1 Candidatus Micrarchaeota archaeon CG10_big_fil_rev_8_21_14_0_10_45_29
TGTTGCCCCGCTCCTATGGCCGCTGACGTATCATATATGGTAAAAAGGGTTTAAAAACAAATCGTTGCCCTATACGAGAAGAAAAATGCGCCGGGGCGGCTTTAGAAATTGCCATGCGCCCCTTAGCGCAAGAATTTATTTCTCATCCTCTGCCGCAGTGAATTTTGAAAGCTCCCTGTTCCATGCAAATATTTGCACGTCTGCAAAAAAGCGCGCCACTTCTTTTTTCGCAGTTTCCAAAGAGTCGGACGCGTGTATCACATTATACTGGGTAGAGAGTGAATAATCCCCGCGAATGGTGCCTGCAGGCGCGTTTCGCGCATTTGTGGGGCCGCACATCTCGCGCACCACCTTTACTGCTTCGGCTCCCTGCGCCACAAGCGCTATTACAGGCGCTGAGGTCATGAATTCAACTAATTTGGGGTAAAAGGGCTTGCCAACAAGGTGTGAATAATGCTCTTTGCATTTGACATCATCAAGCTCAATCATGCGCAAGCCGACTATCTGCAGCCCCCTCTCCTCTATGCGCGAGATTATTTTGCCTGTGATGCCCCTCTGGAGTGCATCCGGCTTTAGCAATATAAGTGTTCTCTCCTCTGCCATATTCAATCACCTGCATATATTTGATTTCAAAGAATTAAAAACAAATGCCATGCAAAGCTAAGGCGTGCAAAATGCAAAAGCGCCTTTTTTTGCACGCAAAGCCATCTTCGGCTTTTGCGCCAAATAAAAGCTAAAATGCTGCCCGCGCTTTTTGCCAATTAAAAAAGAA
>PFCD01000015.1:9094-15709 GCA_002778455.1 Candidatus Micrarchaeota archaeon CG10_big_fil_rev_8_21_14_0_10_45_29
CAGAATCCTTTTTCTCCACCTTCTTCTTGTCGGTGGTAACGGCAAAAGTTTTCTTTGTCCATCTCATTTTTCGCCCTTCGCGCTTGTTTCCAAGCATATTTTTGTATGTTTTTGAGTTTTCAAAAAAAAGGACAGAGCCGTCCTTTTTCACATACATTATGCCCTTTCCTTTCGGAATGCTCTCGTTTGAAAATGAATCGTATGGCATATTTTCACCGTGCTTTTATTTCTTTTGCCTCTCTCTCTGTTTCAAGAAGCATGATAATATCCCCTTTCTTTATAGGGCCTTTGACGTTTCGGCGGATTACCCGTCCCTTATCCTTGCCGTCCATTACTTTGCAAAGCACCTGGTATACTTCGCCGTGAATTCCTGTCTTTATAGGGTTTAATCCGACTATTTCAACAGGTATTGCATCATGTGGCTGTGCCATTTATTCACCTATTCCTCTTTTGGCGCCTCTTCCTTTTTCTCCTCTTCGGAAGCATCACCCTCTTTCGGGGTTTCCTTTTTCGGCTTAGCCTCTTTCTTTGCCTTTTTTTCTTTTTTCGGCTTAGCCTCTTTTTTCGGCGCCTCCTCTTTCTTTGCGCTCTGGCTAGCTGTTACTATTCCGCAAAGCGGCATCACTTTGTCAACTATTGCCTTTACCATCTCTGCCGCATTTCCCGGCTTGTCAATGGCTATTGCGGCGCAGGGCACAGGGAGCCCGCATGCGCCTCCAAGCTCTTTCTTTGTCGGGATAAATACAAATGCTATTGATTTTTCCTTGCAAATTTCAGGCAAATGCACAACCACTTCCTCAGGCTCAACATCTTCGGCTATTAAAACAAGCTGAGATGTTCCTGATTCTATTCCTTTGGTTGCCTCGTTTGCGCCTTTTCTCACTCGCCCGGAATCGTTTGCCGCAGTAAGCGCCTCAAGCGCTTTTGCAACAATCTCTTTCGGAGTCTGGTATTTAACATAACTCTTTGCCATCTAAGCTCACCTCAATTGCGTTGTTGTCTGCGCTTCGCGCATCCAACTTCGTGTCAAACCCTTTTAGGATTTGCCATCATAGGTTCATTGCTGAAAATAAAAAATCAGCGTTATTTATTAGAGATGCAGGGGTTTAAAAGAGTAAAGGTTTTTGCGCTCCAACCCTGTATAATTGCAAACGGCCCCTCTCCGCCTTTTTTATAGGCAATGCCAAACGAACGGAGAAAAAATGTAGGTTGCCAAAAAACTTCTGTTAGCCTTGTTAATTGCAAACGGCCCCTCATAGCCTGCCTTCTGTTTGAAACCGCATTTGACTTAGCCGGCAAAAATGCCGTTGCACGGCTGCCCCCTAAAGCGGAGCCGTTTCATCCCGCCATGCCCCATCGCGTTAAGCTCATTTGTTGCACAGGCATATTGGGTGCCGTTTCTGCTCCCCGCCCCGTGCCTTAAGCACGGGGGGCTTTATAGCGCCGTGGGCAGAACTTCCTCAGGATAAACCCGCGGGCGGTTCGGGGGCCGTTTGCATATATCTGGTGCCTTTTCCACTATATAAACCTAATTTTTTGCAAAAAAGCATATGTTTATATACATCTTAAAACATCTATTATAACATGAAAATTCTTTTCTGCTCAATTCTAAGCTCTGCCATAAAAAACACAAGCGAAAAAATTACCGGCATGTCCCTTAAAAACAGCAAGAATTAACATTTCAAGCTTACTTTGCCTTTTTTCGCATCCTCAATTATTTTATCTGCCAAAGAAGAAATTGAAATTCTTTCCTGCCCCCCGTCATTTCTATACCTTATTGTAACATCTTTTTTCTCTTTGCTATCATAATCAATTGTAATGCAATATGGCACCCCTATCTCATCCGCGCGCGCATACCTTTTTCCGATAGAGCCGCTTTGTGAATAATAGCACTCCACCCCCCCCTCTCTTAAAGTTTGCACAATCTCGCCTGCCAGCTTATCAAGCCCGTCCTTTTTCATTAAAGGAAACACGCCTGCCAAATACGGCGCAACAGCCGGGGGAAAATCAAACCATTCCCACTCTTTTTCAGGGCTTTTTTCCTTATATGCTGATTCAAGAAGGCAGTAAAAAAGCCTATCAACCCCTAAAGATGGCTCAATTACATGCGGAATTATTTTCTCCTCTTCTTCCGGCAATTTCACGGATAAATCCGTATTTGAGTGCTTTGCATGGTTTTTCAAATCAAAGTCTGTCCTATAAGCAGTGCCAGAGCCCTCAATAACCCCGTAAGAGGTAATCATTTCCAAATCAACATTTGCCTGCGAATAATGGGGAAGCCCGTCCTTTGGCAATATTGCAAAATGAAATTTTTTAGCAGGAATTCCCACTCGCAAATAAAGCTGATGCTGCCAATAAATAAGTGTTGCCATTATCTGGTTTGCAAAATATTTATTTTTTATTGCATCCTCAAGGCTTACTTCAATTGCATTTTTCTCCCCTGGAAGGCGCACCCTTACCTCTTTTTTTTGTATCTTCTCAAAGCCCGGCATTTCATCCTTTTTCGGGTTAAAAAAATACTCAAGCTCCATCTGGGAAAATTCGCGCATTCTCACAAGCCCCTGCCTGGGCGAAATTTCATTTCTATAAGAGCGCCCAACCTGCCCTATTGCAAGGGGAAGCTTTGAGCCGTTTTGCAAAAAAATCCTTTTAAAATCAAGAAATATTCCCTGAGCGGTCTCTGGGCGCAAATAAGCGTTTTTCTCGTTTGTTGCGCCCATGGATGCGCCAAACATCAAATTAAACGCCTTTATCTCCCCAAGCTCTCCGCCATCAGGAGAGGTAATTTTATGCTCCTTTAGCCTTTTTTGAAGCTCTTCTACGCTTTTTCCTTCCCAGCTTTTGCCTGTTGCCTCTTGCAAAAGATGGTCTGCGCGGTATTGCTTTTTTGTCTTTTTGCACTCTACCAGCGGGTCTGAAAAAGATGCGGCATGCCCTGATGCAACCAGCGCCTCTTTTGGCACTATTGTAGAGCTCTCAATTTCCAAAAAGCCGGGGCAAGTGATGAAAATTTCCCTGAATAAATTTTGTATTTTTCTTTTTATGGGCGCACCTATAGGCCCATAGTCGTAAATTCCTGCCATTGAGCCATAAATCTCAGCAGAGGGAAGAAGAAACCCCCTTTGCACCGCAATATCAAGCACTCTCTCATATAATTTTGCCATAAATAGAATTAAGGGTAAAGAAAATAAAAAGAGAGGGGTTGGAAAGTTTTAAACTCCCTTTAGCCCCTTTGGCTTTTTGAGGAAATAGAGCGCTCCGCCCCCTCCAATCACTCCAAGCCCGACAACGCCTATTATTACAACCACTACTATGGCGCCAATTATTAGCGTCCAGTCAGTCGGCTGCGGCTCCTCGCCAGTGCCTGTTGTGCCTGCCGGCGGTGTTATTGTCGGAGTTGTGCCTTGCGCCCCTGTCTGTTGCCCTGTTTGGGTTGGCGGAACCTCCTCCGGCGGAGTTACTGTAGGCGTCTCTTCCGGAGGCATCTCATCAGAGCCTATTGTGCATGTTGCGCTCTCAGACGGCTTGTTTGTGCTTACGCCGCATTTGTTGAGGTCAGTGCAATCCCTTGTTCTCTCCCCTTCAGTTGTTGACTCTCCTGTGAGCTTGCAAGAGCTCCAGTCAGTGCATTTCCAGCTTGGGGTGCATGATGGCGCTACTGCGCCTGTGTATGCCCCTCCTCCACTGCTGCTTCCTCCAGTGGTTGTGTAATAGCCAGGCACTGGCGCAGGGGTGGAATCATACAGCCCTATCATAGAGAAGCCACTGATGTTTATTGTTATCAGGTCTGTGCTTGTGTCATAGCTTTGGGGCAACAAATCTTGGCAGCTTGAGCCGTCGTCCCGGCATTTTTTCACAGTCAGGTTGCCTGTTGTTAGCGCGGTTTCTATCTGGGCTGCTCTTGAAGAGCCGCTGTAGTTTATAACAACAGTCACGTTGGAGCTAAAGTTTTTGTACTCTGGCCCGAATATGACATTGACTCCAAGCGCGTTGGCACCAGACAAATCTCCAGTTGTTGGCGCGGTAGCCTCTGTTATTGAAACTATTCCTGGAGAATATCTCACACCGGCTGTCTCTGGGCTTGTTATGGTTACTCCTGACGGTATGCTGACATTTGCCAAGAACGCCCCGGTGCTTGTGTTGTAGTCAAGCACAAGGTCTGCAGTTGTGATATTGTCTGTATCCACATCTGTGAAATTTGTGTATGTGGCTGTTAGGACAGTCAACGTGGTTGAATTGACCGCGCTACTGGCGTTCGTTACATTGTCATTTGCATACACTTGACAGATTACTGTGGAGCCGTTGGTGAAGTTGGCGGCGTCAAGGGTAAAGTTAATAGCACTTCCGTTAGAAGTTGTTCCTCCATCCTCTGGAATTGTTCCGTTAATATACCAGACAAACCTGTATCCTAGCGGATCGCTGTCGGCATCGGTGTTCCCTGCGGTGCATGTAAGGTTCATATATTCATAGAGGATAGATGATGATAGAGTCGGGGTTGTGGATGAGGGCGCATAGTTTGGAAGTATTATGCCTGTTGTGGTATTTGACCTCACGCTGTTGTTGAATGTGTCGTTTACCGTTATGTTAAGGCTAAACTGCTCTGTGGATACTGTAAAGTTGAACTCTGTCGCATTGGTGCAGCTAAATTGCACTGTCATTGTGTAGGTTGTGGTTGTGTTGGATAATTGGGAGCAGGTGAAATTGGCTGTGTTGTTTATTATTGCGGTCAGATTGTAAGCTCCGATGTCCTGCCAGCCGTTTGCGTCTGTTATGGTAACTGCGGCTATTGCCGTGTGTCCTGTAGTATTTGTTATGGTTATGTTTGATATATATGGTGCCGTGTTGTTCATAAACCACGAGGTTTCAGTATAGCTGTTTCCGGCAGTGCCTCCATAGTCATACGCAGTTATTCTTAGTGTTATGTTTCCTGGTCTGGCCGGAACTGTCACGTTTGCAAGCTCGCATTGTATCATATCAAGCCCCGGATATGAGGAGTTAGTGCAGTTTATGGAATTGCTTGTCCCTCCAACACTCTGGTTATATAAGTATTTACCGTTAATCCACCACTTGTCATCCTGAAACACTTCAAGGGTAATGTTCTGCACATCTGTGCCTGTTCCGTTTACTGTTATATTTATGTAGGCAAGGCTGTAGTTGGTTCCGTTTGAGGGCTGGGTTATCGTTATGGTAGGTTCTATTACATCTGAAATATTGTATCCAGAAAAGTTGCCAATACCAATGGTGAGATTTCCAATCATTGTGCCCATGGTAGCATTCCAGCCGCCCTGCGACCAGTTCCAGCTAACCCCATTGCTAAATCCTTCATCATATGTGATATTCGGCAATGCGGAAAACGGCAGGTTATACAAGGTGACCGTGGCTGTGGTGTTAAGCGCTGTTACCGCGCTTGAATTCACATAAATTCTTGTTGTGCCATATGAGCGCGGAGGCGCTATCTGCACCTGTATTGAGCTTCCCATGGCGCTCATAACCGCCTGCGCCTTTGCCTGGGTGCTCATGTCAACCGAAGTGAAATTGAACATTGCCATTGATTGGTATGTGCTGCCCCATGGCAGGGCTCCTGCTCCGCTTGGGTTGCAGCTTGCAGAGCCGTTAAGGTCAATTACCATTACAAAGTTAGTTGCATTAAAATCTGCTATAGCGCTCATATTGGTGGTGCCGCTTCCCTCTTGCATGCAGATGGATGCGTTTATTCCGCCCGGCCCTGTCGCGTTTGCCGGCGGACCCTGCACTTTTCCGAGGTCGTGAGCCACTATTGTAATCGTCTGGTTGCTTGCCCCTGTCTCAAGGTAGCCGTCTCCCGTGGAATTGGTCGCGTTTATTGTGATTGTAATATTTACCGGATAAATTATCGTTTCATTCGCCCAAATAACATCTGATAAGTTAAGTGTAAGGTTCCATTCGCTCGCATTTGCCTGGCTGTAGTTTGTCATTGTGTATACTCCATACACTGTTCCATTCTGGGCATTTGCAACAGTTGCATTGACATCACTGATGTCTGCAGTAATCGGCTCGCCGGTAATGTTTATTGAGATGTTTATCATATCCAACCATGTGGATGGATATGGTGAGAACCAATTATCAGCAGAATCATTTATGCCGTATCCAGCAGAGCCTACAAACAGAACGCTTGTCATGCCATCCGCGCCCGCAATTCCCGCAAGCATCGCAAACACTAAACCAAAAAGCATAATTGATTTTTTAGAAACATTAACCACGTTACCACCAACCTTGTTTGATTTAATACCTATTTTATTTATAAACATATCCTATAATTTTTGAGAAGTTATTGTTTGCGGGGAAAAACGTAAGTACAAAAAAAGAATAAAACTAATATTTGCTGAGAATGAAATTATTAATGCAAATTTGAAATTAAAATTGCCAAGGGAGGGTGTTCAAAGCCTGCGGCTTTGACAGCTCAAACTTCTTCGAAGTTTGACCATTTGAACCCTCTCCTCGGGTTCAAAATTGCCAAGGGAGGGATGGACAGCTTTGCTGTCCAGTTTTTGAGCAAAGCTCAAAACCGACCTTGCAAATTTAAAAAATTATTAATGCCAAGGGAGGGATTTGAACCCTCGGCTTCCAGATTTCTCA
>PFCD01000015.1:15747-31615 GCA_002778455.1 Candidatus Micrarchaeota archaeon CG10_big_fil_rev_8_21_14_0_10_45_29
TGGCAGATAATATTAGACTAAAAAAAGAATAAAAAGGGAGGAGAGGGCTATTCAAAGAGCTTTAGGATAGGAACATCCCAAACATCCTCTTCCTCCTCTCCCGGCAGCTCTATGCTTCCAAGGGAGGATAGCCCATTCTCCATCTTATTTATTTTCAAATAGTCATCAGAGAGGGTGTAAAGCTCATCCCCTATATATAATGAGCGCGAGACGGTTGCAGAGTCCCACCACCCGCTCCAATAGTCATCAGAGGATGAGTGCTCAACAGTTCCCATCTTCTCAAATCCGCTCTCCTTGCTTACCTCAAACGCATACGCGCCGTTCCAAACATTTGTCCTGTCTGCAAACCAGCCCTCTTTTACTTCTGTCTCTTTTATGGGGATAACCATTATCCCGCGCGTGGCATCAAGCAAAAATGCTTTGTGGTCATGCAAGACGGCGCTATCCGAGCCCCTGTCCCCTATCTCCACCTTGCCAACTTCTTTGGGGTTTGCGGGGTTCTGCACATCAAAGAGGGCAATCTTTACTCCGGAAGCAACCACTCCGCCCCAGTCTGCCTCTTCTGTGGCTTTTCCAATCCCTATTATATAATTCTCTCCGAAGGGATGCAAATAGTCGCTGTATCCCGGTATTTTAAGCGCCCCCAAAATTTCAGGCTTAGCCGGCTCTGCAAGGTCTATCACAAAGAAGGGATCCATCTTCTTGAATGTCACCAAATACAGGCGCTCGCCCATAAAGCGTGCCGAGTAAATTTTCTCATCGCGCGCGACTCTCTCCAAAGAGCCGATTTCCTCCATATTTTCATCAAGCACAAACACGTTGTTGTATTGCACATGCTTTGCGGCCCACACATCCACGGTGGTGGCTACTCGCAATTTGCCGCCATATTCATCCATTGAGAATTGGTTTAGCAAATAGCCGTCAACAGCGCCTTTTGCCACATATTCTATTTTTCCCTCATTTGCGGAGAACTTGTGTATTATTGTCTGGGAGTCCTCAATTTTGCGCAAGGCGTCATATTCTGCCAGCGCATCTGAGATGTCGCGCATAAGCTCTTTGTACCATCTTATATCTCCGTCGCTAAGGGCCGCATCTTTCTCAAGGTATGGCCCGAAATAATCTGAGAGTTTTTTCTCAATTTCGTCCCATTTCTCATCATCGCTTTTATCCTGCTTGTCTGTTTCAAGAATCTGCGCCTCAAGCTCTGCAGGCAGAAGAGGCACTACAACAGAGAAAAACCTCTCTTTTGTGTTTGTCTCATCCTGAGCCCACCAGTAATTCCAGGGCGCGTATTTTTTGTATGCAATATAGAGGTTGTCCTGGCTCATCATAAATGTGTTTGAGTAGCCAAGCAAAAATGTTTTCGCATCAATCACCTCTCCGTCCTGAGAGCCGAATGTTGTGATGGTGTTGAAAACATATTCCTCTTCCGGGTGGTCAAAATAATATACAGGGGGCGCAATCTCGCCAGCCATTCCCGCATAATCATATTCTATATATGGCATTATTATGGGCCCGTAATATGCGGGTGTTTCTTGTGAGATGAGGTATACCTCATCCCCCGCCATTCTTGACTGGTAATAATCCCCTGATACTGTGACGTTTGCCTGCAAAACGGGGCTTCTCCTGTCATGCATGTCAAAGACAAGAGCCTGTATAACCGGCTCGTAATTTTCAGTTGGCTCTATGCTGTATTTTGGGAAAACTATCTCTTTTTTATAGGCGCTTGCAAAAAGCACAAGCCTATCCCCGCTCACAAACATCTGCTCCGGAGTTGAGCGCTCGCGGTAATTTGCGCCCTTGTCATAGAGCTGCATCCTTGTTATTATTTGCGAGTCCGCTCCTTTTGCGTCCACAATGAGAAACTCGCCCCCGTGTATCAAATAAATGTATTTCCCGTCCGTCTTTATGATATCTGCCTCGTCAACTCCCTCAACCTGCACATTTGTTGTTGAATAATCAACTCCTCCGCTGCTTCCTTGCGCAGAAGTTGGCGCAGGCGCGGTTTCGGACGTTACCATTCCCCCTAAAAAGTCAACTTCTGGCGCGGATTCATATTTTGCCATATCGCCATAATAATTCCTTTGCGCAGATTTTCTATTCTCGGCAAGCCATGCCTCAAGCTCTGCCCCACTTTCAAATTTCTTTAGCTCCTCTCCCATGGCCTGCGGCTCATAAGAAATATTGAGCGCGCTTGCATTTTTTCTCTCAGGGCTTAAATCCCCGCCATTCCCTCCAGAGGGGGCGGCATCATCAAAAGGCGAGATGCACCCTGTAATAAGCAGCGCGCCTATTAGCGCAAACACAAAAGCAAATCTGTATGCCATCTTTACCATAGTATCCCCTCTCTTTTATTCTGGTTTCAAATTGCTTATTCCAATTCAAACGCCGATACTTCTCAATTAACTCTGCTACATGTATTAAAGGGTTGGGTTTTTGTTTGGAAGAATTTTTATTCAAATTTTTGTGTTGATGAAATAACCACAACAGGCTCTTCTCCTTCCCTCTCATGCCAAAGATATGCCTCTTGCGAAAAAGGCACCTCTGCCTCAACGCGCGCTTTGCAAATAATTGCTTTTTTTATTTTCCATTCTCCTAAAGAGGCAACAAGCATCCTATCCCCCTCATTTTCAAGCAAAAGGCGCACAGGTGCAAGAGGCACGGCGCGCGCATTCCCATCCCCAAGAATGCAAATCTCATCAGCATAATTTGCAATAGCATCCATCTCCTTGGCAACAATGCCTCTCTCAAATGCATAATTTTGCGCCTCGTGCATTTTGGATATTGCAGCCGCGGCTATAAGAAGAAGGGAAAGCGCGCAGGCTGCTGCAAGAAGCGCCTCAAAAGTAAGCTGCCCCTTAGCTAAATGTGCATCTTCCATCGCTTGTGTCGCATCTCCACTCATTATCATACCTTTGGCAGTCCTTGTCATTTGCGCAAACATAATCAAATGGGTGAGGCTGTGTTTTTTGCACAAAATCATCAGCAAGCTCTCCCGAGCCCTCGCCTATTTTCTTCACGTTCGCGCTCATCTGGGTGTAAACAATAAAAACAATTCCCAGCATTATTGCAAGGATTATGAGCATTTCAGCCGACAGCTGCCCGCGCATAGCAAAACCACCCGAAAAAACGACTGCTTTGCCAAATATAAAACCCACTCCCAACCCTATAAGCCCGCCCGCTCCACTATATAATAAACAAGCATCTTTTTTCATTATTTTTTAGCGCAAAGCCCGCAAGCCGTTGCGCCAAGAATCTTCCGGCATCCGGGTGATTTTTTTGCAGCTTTGGCTGCATTTGCAGGTATTTTTTTGTTTTAGGCAATGCGCATGGTTTTTTGTTTTCCCGTAGCTTTAAAAGCATTTTAAGTTTAGTTTTGATTATGGGGATGTTGGCAAAGGGATTTGTTTTCTCATTGGACGCGTTTGTGGCTTTTTCCCTAATATTAATAGCAATACAATCCCTTCTTGCAATCTCATCCGCGCCTTCAGGGTATTATTTGAGCATGCAGCAGGCAAATTATCTGGCAACAGGCACGCTCTCCTCACTCTCGCAGGCAAGGGTGCACAACGGGCAGGATTCGCTTTTTGATGGAATAATTGGCAGAGATGCAGGCACCGGGAAGCTCTCTGTAAGCGCATACAACGCAGAGTCGCTCATTGAAGCAACAGTGCTGGCAATCCCTGAGCAATACTCTTTTGCATATGATTATTATGATTTCTCAAGCGGAGAGTGGCTCATGATATTTAACGCGTCAAAAGAATGCAGCACAGAAGCAACATTTGGCTACACCCGCTTTTGCAACAACCAATTTAACAGGGTGCAGGCATCTTCAAGAATTCTTATGGGCGTTTATTCAGAGCCGCTTCGCATAGGGGATTCTCCTTATTGCAATGTAAATTGCAAAGGCTACCAGCCTTCTACGGGGGGAAACACCCCTGCGGCAGAATGCACTTCTGTGCCTTGTGAGCCGTATGCTGGCACAACATTTGAGCACGGGGACTATCAAATAGGCTTTATGCGCCTTACGGTGTGGGGCTAAAAAATGAAATTTTTTAACGCAAAAAAAGGCTTTGTTTTCACGGTGCTGGCGCTCATACTAATCTCATTCATATTTATTTCTGTGCAGCTTTGGGCGCAGGGGCAGCAGGTGGAAGAGGGGCGCTCCGCGCAAAAATTCAAGCTTGACGCGATGCGCTCATCCCTTGCGATGATAAGCGACGAATCTTTTGGAAAATTTGCAAATGTTTCCATGATATTTGCAATAGACACGCTTGCAAAAAAGCTGGAAGAGCACCCAAACCCCGACGTGAGGGGAATAATGAAAAGCTCAAAAAACAATTATGTTGATAACACCTATTATGTAAATGCCACAATGTATGAGCTTATGTTTTATGGCAGCACCGGAGGATATTTGGCAAATGAGGGGAACAGCCTCGCATACGGGAAAAATGTTTTTTACGGGGGAGAGTGCGGCGGGCTGTCCGGCAACCTCACCTATACTGATTATGAGAGAAAATACCTTGTCTCAAATTATTTTGAGCAAACAACCCGCGCCGCAAAAATGCTTGGCTACAACGCCACCTGGGGCACGCCCGAGAATTTTAGCTTCAACCAAACCGATGCATGGACAATTCATCTTTTTATGCAGGTGCCTGTAACTTTTCAGGATGCTGACGGCACAATAAAAATAAGCAAAGTAGTAAACGCAAACATTTCCATGGATATTTCAGGCATGAGCGACCCGTATCTCATGCGCCAGGACATATTGCACCGCCCGGACGCGTGCGAGAGTGTTGCGGCATACGGGGGAAACGCGTGCTTAATAAACAAAAATTGCAGGCATCACAAGCATGTTTACCACTCAGATGTATTTGACAATTATTTGAATGCGCAGGCAAAAGAATATGATTCAGAGGCGCTGGAGGCAAATGAGGGAATCGGCTGGTTCTTCGGGCCTGTCACAACTTCCACAAAGGCCGCATTTAGCGAAACAAATTACAGGCTTAACATATCCAAAATAGACCAATATATTTTTGCAACAACGAGTGCGGATTTGGCGCGCGAGCAATCCGCATACTTTGGCGGAATAATATTGTATAGCCAGCCTGAAAACACCCGAACTACACGCACTGTTTATGATGACACTTATGCCCCAAGCTGCTATATAGACGCAATAGACCAGATAGGATGCCTTTATTGCACCCGCACATATGAGGCAAGAGGCCCAAATTGCGCAGGAGTTTCTGTTCCAAATACAATTGAATATTATAATATGCCTGCAAAAAAAGACATTCCATACGTCTCATTGCGAGGCGGATTGCCTGATGTGCCTCTTAATTATCATCTTAATTTGCCTCAAATGCTAATTCACAACCAAATAGAAAATATTTCAGACATATGCGACCCGGACGGAAGCTTCAACCCCTGCATAGGAAACAAAAACAATATAAACGATGTAAACAGGCTCAACAAAAAAAATGCAGGCAGCATGGCAAAAAGCTCAATATGGGATTTAACAGGGCCGCGCGATTTGGCAATATGCGGCTTTTATGTAAAATCCCCGTTCGGCCCCTCTTATTTGCAGCGCTTTACCGCCCTTAGCGATTATCCGCCGGGCATCTCAACAAAATATTCCCAGCTTGGGCAGGGAATAGAATCCTTTAATTCCGGCACTTGGGCGGGGGGAATGAATGATGAGAGCCGCGAGCAATTTGAGGCAAGCAGCCGCATAGACTACCAATTCTACTCTGGGGAGAGCACTCCCTCCTGCAGCGGGTATTTTGAGAAAGGAATGCCCGGCTGCAAAACTTTGGAAGTTTGCTCAAACCAGACGCTTGCGCGCGATTATGGGCCAGGGCGTTTTGCGCTCACAAACAAAACAGATGAAAACCCCTCGCAAAGGTATAATATCGATGCCCTCACATATGAGCCTCAGGTGATGTGGGGGGACAACTGCAGGTAATATTTATGAAAAATAAATTGCCAAACATTTCAAAATATGCGAACCTGCTGCCAAAGCGCATTTTATCTCGCGCGCAAAATGCACGCAAGGTGCCCTCGGGCGGGCTTGGGCGGGAAAAGAATTATGCTTTGGAAAATTTTGAAATAAAATCGCTTAAGGGGCAGTCGGCGGTGGAAACCCTTCTTATTGCAGGAGTCGGATTGCTTTTTCTTATCCCTCTTGTGCTGATGTTTTACTCTTCCACAAATTTAGGGCTTGATGACCTCTCTAGAATGCAGGCAAAAGCAATGGCACAGCAAATAGCAGATGCTGCCGGGCAGGTGTGGTATGAGGGAAAAGGGGCAAGGCGCACCATTCTAGTAAATGCGCCTGATGGAATAAGCGACATTTTCCTCTCTCCGGAAATTAGCAGGGTAGGGGAATTTTCTTTGGAGCAAAACAAGGCAAAAGGAAAAGACATAATCATCAAAATAGAGGATGAGAGCGGCGGGCAGTCGCAAATAGTCTATATTTCCCCTGCGCCGGTGTTTAGCAGTGTGGGGGCGGCAGGAGGGGATGCAAAGGCATCTCTTGATTATAATCGAGGGGTTGATGGCAAATTAAGCCCCGGGCTCTCTGTGCTAATAATAAAAAACGAAGGAACCTATGTAAATATTGTAAGGTTTTATCCAGGAATTAATTATTGAGGAAAATAAAAATGAAAATAAAAAAACCAACAAAAAAAATGCATGGGCAGGCATCAGCCGAGCTTATGGTATATATCGCATTTTTTATGCTAATTTTTGTGGTGTTTTTGCTTTTCATGCTCTCAGACTTTAATACAGATATTTCTCGCAGGCAATTTATCTACACAAAAGCAACAGCAGACCAGGTGGGAGATTATGCGGCATTTGCAATAGCAGCAGGCCCCGGCTTTAGCGCGAATTTTAGCATTCCAACCCACATAAGCGGCAAAGAATATGCAATAAGATTTGTAAGCTCCGGCTGGATGTATATTGATATAAATGATGATAGGCGCGGCCTTACAAGCTATGCTTACCCTCTTGGCTTTGCAAATTTCTCGCTTGGCTGCAGCCCAAGTAGCCAATGCCCTCAAAACTCTCAAAGAAAATACACTGCAGTTGATGGGGCATTATATGAGGAAACCAAAATAAGCCCTGCAAAAGGATGGATATTTTTCAACCACACCCGGGATTCTTTCGGGGAGTGGATAGAGGTGCAATAATGAAATTTCTACGCGGGCAGTATTTTTCATTTGACGCCATTGTTGCCTCAGTGATATTTTTGCTTGCTATTTCAATTTTGATAAACCATTGGTATGCTCTGCGCTCCCAGATGGGGGAAGAAGGCTCATATTTGCAAAATGAGGCGCACCGCATCTCGGATTTGCTTCTGGGCACAGGGGATTATAATGCGGGGGGCAGAGGAGAATATTGGTATAAGAATGCGGCAGGCGCCACCCGCGCAGGCTTTGGAAAAAACAACTCTTTTGCAGGAGATATTGTGCTCGGGCTTGGAGGAGGGCCATCCATATTAGAGGCGCCAACTTACCTTAGAGCCGGCACAACCCTTTCAAATTATGATTCCTCCCGCGCACTTCTTGCAACCTCAACAGAGTATTATGTTAGCGCATATATGCAATGCACAAATATAGGGGACTCCGGCATTCCTGCAAACCCTGCTCCAATCTCCCTCTCTTTTGGAAAAGAGCCAAACTGGCAAGAGGATGAGATTGCAAAAGTGGTGCGCCCTATCTACGGGCTAAAAGAAGTTTCTGCCGGTGCATTTTGCCATTATTTTGGCAATATGAGCATCTATGTCTGGCAAAAAGGCTCTAGAAGCTAAGCAATATTTTCTGTTTTTCCCGGCTTTTTAGCATCAGTTTGCCAGTTTCTGTTTTGCCTCCAATACGGCAAAAATCTTCTCAAGCCCGCCTTTCCCAATTTTCAGGCAAGCTTTTGCCAATCCAATATTCTTTTTTTAGCTCAAGCGCGGTTTTGGGCGAAATCGCATCAGGCACCTGCCCTATGCCGAATTTTATTGCCGCAAGGCGCAAATCATCAAAAACAATTTTCTTCCCCCCCGCCTCAATTACTGCATTTTTTTCAAAAATTTCTATTTTCCCTATTTTCGGGCGCTCTTCATGCTGCCTTTCAAAAACAAGCCTGCTCCATTTGCCAATATGTATTTCCCCGTTCTTTCTTATTCCATTCTCTATTTCAACTCTCATGCCTTTTTTTAATAATTTTGAAATTCCGCCGCTATCCCATTTTACAACCCTCGCGCTTGCGCTTTTGTCATTTATTTCAAATGCGCTCATAAGAAGCTGCGCCGCCCCCCCTCCAAGCCGGGTTTGCCCTCCCTTATACGGAAAATCCCCATACACGGCGGTTATTTCCCCCTCAAAATTTCCGGAAAGGGCAGAATCTGAAATTTTTGCTCTCTCCCCTTTCTCCACCCTTTTTATATGCCCTTGCGGCATAAGGTGAAATTCGTCTTTTCTAAAAACAGCCGGGCCAACTTCCACTAAATCCGAGCAAATCACTTCCCTCTCAATGGCATATGATGGGGCATCAAAGCACGCAAGTGTCGCGCCTGCGCTCTGGTCGCGCAGCAAAATTCTCTGCGCCCTGGATTTTTCCCCCCCTCTCTCAAACACGCGCGGCTCAAACACCCTCTCAACGCGCGCATGCAGCATTGCCTGCGAATTTTTTTGCATTGCCTCGGCTATGCTTAACGCCTGCGCCTTTGCGCCTATTATTTCAAGCGCAAGCAGATACTGGGCGCTCTCTTTGCGGATAAGGTGGTGAAATTCCCCAAGCTTTTCATTTGTTTTTTGCTCAAATTCCGCCTCTCCCAATTTTGAGCGCAATTGCTCTACTATGCCCATTGCTTTTTCTTACGCATCAAAATATTAAGAAGCTTGCTAAAGGAGTTTTCCACATTCAAAATAAAAAACAAGCAAATCGCCATTTGACTTATACTTTTTCATTTCCTGCAAAACAACCTGCCAGTGCAAAATAAATCTTTCAAAAGCCCCAATCTACGGAGTTATCCTTATCCTCGGCGCCGTGTGCTCAAAAAACTTTTTTTGCGCAAAATTCAGCGCCTCCTCAAGCTTTTGCGCATTTTTGCCGCTTGCCCCTGCGGCTAAAGGATGCCCCCCTCCGCTCCCATCAATAATTTTTCCAACCTCATCCATCAATGCAGGCAAATTTATGTGGGCCTCCATCCTTCCCCTTATTCTTGCAGAAATTTTTGCGCTATTTTTTGAGCCAGAGCCCACAAATGCCCCATCCGCGCCTGCGCGTATAAACGCATCCGCTACATGGGATTCGCATGAGCAGACCTGCGCAATGGCGCACACCACATCCCCTTTTTTTGCAAAAGAGATATTGCGCAGCCCTTCCAGCACCGCAACTCTTCCTTCCGCAGGGCGGGGGGCATGCAAAAGGCTTTGCAGCCTCTCAAAATCCTCGCCGCAAATTTCAAGCAGGCGCGCAATTTGAAAAAACGCATCAGAATCAGCAGAGAGCAAATTTGCGCTGTCTGCCAATATTCCCAAAATAAGGATTTTTGCCTGCTTCGCATCAGCACTTTTAAGAAGAGAGCTTACCATCTGCGAGCAGGAGGAAAATTCGGGGTTAACCCATTCATATTTTGCATTTATGCAATTTGCGCTTTTTGCATGGTGGTCTATTAAAATATGCACTTTTTGGCTTTGCATTTTTGGCAAAAGCATCTTATCATTGCAATCAAGCAAAATTATCTGCGCTTCTGGGAATTTTTTAATTGCCCGCCCAAATTCAAAAAATTTTGCAGCATCTTCCCCAAGCACCCTTTTGCTTTGCGAATTTATCCTATCCTGCATTGCAATTATGCATTTTTTTCCCATATGTTGCGCAAGGGCAAGCGCGGATGCGCACGCGTCCAAATCAGCCAAAGAGTGAAAAGTAATTATGCACCTCTTTCCCCTCAATGCCTTTAATGCAGCGAGAAATTTTTTTGAAGGCACTTTTGAATAATCTATCTTGCGCAAGCCCATGCTCTTCTCAAGCAAGCTTAATTTTTAACCTTATTTACTTTGCTGCCCGGTCGCCTTCTCAAGCTCTTTTCGCAAAGATTCAAGCTTCTCTTTTATTTGCGTTTCCTGTTTTGCAAGGGCTTTTTTCCTTACCTCAAAAACCTCTATCTTCTCTGTCAAATCCTTTTTTGCCTTTGATTTCTCGGTTTCCACAAGAAGGTTTCCGATGGCGGCATATACCTTTCCGGTCGCATCTTTTAGGGCCTCTTGCGCAAGGTTTAGCTCCTCAATTTGCATCTGCATCTGCTGGTTTTGCATCCCAAGCACCTGCGCCTGCCTTTGCAATGTCTGGAATTCCTCAACCTGTGCCTGCAATTTCTTCGGGTCTCTTATCGGCTCTGCCATAAATATCACCTTTATTAGTTATTTTAATATTACTTGCTGGGGTTTTAATGCTTACCATGAAATTTAAATTTCTGTTTCATCAATCCCTGCCGCCCGCATAATCCCTCTAAGCGTTCCTTTCTTCAATTCCTTGTGCAGGGGAACAGTGATTGGCTTCTTGTTTGGATGGGTGAGGATTATGTGGCTGCCTTTTTTGTAAGAATCTTAACCAGTTCTTCGCCAGATATAACCGGAAGCTTAGGCACCTGCAAGCACCTTTGAAATTATGATGGCGTTTTTCTTCATTTCCCTATATTCTGCCTCTCCGGCAGTTTCAAGGTAAAGCTCAATCGCTTCCTTGATGTTCTTTAGAGCTTCCTCTTTTGTCTCCCCCTGTGAAATGCATCCCTGAAGCTGGGGGACATCCACCCAGTATCCTCCCTCTTGAGCTTTATGAAGAATTACTGTCCATTCTTTTTTTGGCATTTAAAACACCTGTTTTGAATATGTTTTTCTTCCTTTTTATACCTGCCCGTCAATATCGCGCAGCATTTCACACAAGCGCATGGCGCTAAAATAAGCAGCCTTTCTTTTAGAGGCATCCTCATCCTCTATCTTTATATGCAAATTTTTTTCATTTTGCATTATGCTTATTTTGCTTTTTCCTATGTTTGCAAGCTGGCGGGAGAGGGTTTTTTTTGCGGCCTCGGCGCCTTTTTTAGATGAAAATTTGAATTCAATTTTTGAGAAAACCATATATTCGCACCATTTTTTGCCAAAGCATACGCACAATTTATTTTAACAGAAACATGCCCTTTTGTTTATTCTCCCCGCAATTTTTCCCACATATATTTTATTTGCATGCATTTATTTTTATTGAAAAATATTTTGAGGCTTCCTTTTCCTGCCTCAATTTTCAGGGGAGAGCATTCAAACCCGCGCGCGCATAATGCATCTGTTTTCAGGCAAAAAAATTCTGCTATTTTTCCCCCTTCTTTTCCTTTTGCAATTAATTTAATGGGCAAATCATCTGCGCGCGAAAAAAATTCAGCGCTTAAAATTCCTATCCCCTTTTCATCCCATCTCCATTTTTTTTCTTCAATAAAATATTTTTGCAAAACAATTTTCCCCTCTTTTTTCAAGAGAATAAAAATAGCCCCTTCCCCTTTTGCATCCGCCAGGGCGCAAATTTTCAAGAGCGGGCGGAATGAGCGCGGAACATATTTAAAGCCAGGCAGATGCGCAGAAATTTCTTTTGATATTTTGCGCATTTTCGCATCCGCATTTTTCGAAGCCGTAATAAGCATGAAAATTACACCCGGCAGAAGTTTTTAACCTTCACCAAAAGCACCAAAATTTTGCCAATCGCTTTTTATCGCATCAAGCAACGCATGCGCCAAAAATCAGCCGGCAATTTTTTTTGCATTCTGGCGGAAATTTTTATGTGGTGAAAAAATTGCGGGGTTTGAATTTTTAGGCAATAAACACTTTGAAATTTTCTAAAGAGAAAAATAATATTAAAAATAAAAAATTAATCAGTGGAGACTTCTTTTGCAATGGGCTGGCGCGTCTTGTAAAGCTCCCTGCAGCCGCAATACTGGCACCTTGTGAATTTTGCCTCAAGAACCTGGGTTTCTTTTTTGCATTTTGAGCACGTATACATATTTTTACCTCTTTTTGAGGGAAAGCTCCCGCATCATTCTGGCAAATACTTCTCCGGCGGCTGTCACAAGCGAGTAGGTCCCGCCCGCATAAACATACCCACCGGCAGACTCCCAGATTGAATTTGAGACTCGCCTCACCTTTTTGCCTGTCCTTGGGCAAACATAGCTTCCTGTCTTGGAGGCGCGCATCTTGGAAGCCCTTTTTCTCAATTCCGCGCCTGCGCGCACATTTGTGTCTGTCATAGCATAACCTCTACAAGTGTTTAGGTATTTATTTAGGCGATAGCCCTTCTTAATTCTTTTGCTTTCTCAAAAGAGATGTCTATAAGCTCCCCCAGCTCCTTCTGGGAAATCTCGCCTTTGCCTGATTTTTGCCCTGAGCAGAGATGCTCTCCCGCGGTGGCAAGTATAACCATTGTATCCGAGCCTATCTCTTCCGAGAAAGAGGGGTCAAGCAAAAAGTCTTTGCCAATTTTTGCAAATGTGCAGGAGACAACGTCTTTGCTTACTTCAAGCATCCCGCTGCTCTCTTTTCTGTTTAATTTCCCATCCTCTATTTTTGGCATCCGGGTTCCCTTTAGCGCCGCCATTGATGCAAGCAGGGCGGCATCAAACAAATTTCCACCATGGTCAAGCACCCACAAGTCAATGTAGATGGCAAGCACTTTCTCGCCCGGCGTTATAACGTTTTTCTTAAGGTCAATTGCCTCTGATGAGCGCACCGCCCTGTCAACGACTCGCGCAAGCTCTATTGCCTCGGCGCGAGGGGGGCCGGGCTCAAAATGCGGGGCTCCAAGCGGGGTAAATTCCGCGCCTGTGGAAAGTATTCCCTCATCAGCCCTGTCTGCATACGGAGTTGCAACATCCAGCTTAATGCCTGCAAGAACCTGCGTTTTGCCAATCGAGCAGAGCGCAGAGCCTTCGGCATTCTCAAGCACGTCTTTTTTTATTACAATATCCCTGTATTGCAGCTTCTGCCTGCCGTCCGCCCTTTTTCCCTGGGATAGCAAGTTTGAAACCACATCATGTTTTAGCTCTTTTTGAACTTCCATAATAACACCTATTGCACCTTTTGCGGCTTTTCATCTATCGGGAATATTATCCTGCCGCTTTTCTCAAAACTTTCCTGCAACGCTTTTTTTTGCAGCTCATGCACCTTCTTTGCAGCAACTCTTGCCATCTCAACAGCCTCTGCCGCCTCTTCGCGCGTGAGAAGCCCGTCCATCTGGTAAAGAAGTATATCATCATTTCTTGAGGCAAATGCAATCGGGTTGTCCGACTGCCCGTAATTGTCCTCATCTTTTGAGAGGTCAAGCACAATTTTTCCCTCAATCTTTCCTGCCGCCACCGCGCAAATCAAATCCTTGCAAGGAATTCCAGCATCAGCAATTGCCACCGCAGCAGCAGTAAGAGCCGCGCACCTAGTCCCGCCATCAGACTGCAATACATCAATATATACATCAATTGCAGTCTTTGGGAAATTTTCCGCGATTATAACGTTTTGGAACGCCTCGCTGATAACTTTTGAGAGCTCCTGGCTTCTTCGCGAAGGGCCGCTTCTTCCATGCTCCTCCAAAGAGCAGAATGGCGCCATATTATAGCGGCATCTTACAACCGCGCGATACGGCGACTGGTCATGGCGAGGTATGCACTCGCGCGGGCCATACACTCCTGCAACTATCTTGTTTTTGCCCCATATAACAAGAGCCGAGCCGTCTGCATTGTTAAGCACCCTTGCCTTTATTGCAACAGGGCGAAGCTCGTCCAATTCCCTGCCATCAAGGCGCTTTCCGTCATCTTTTATCAATTTTGGTTTTTCTGCCATTTTATTTCACCTATTATCAGTATTTTCTTCTTCCATGCTCCCTTCTTGGCGGGCGGCTGCCATATCCCCCCTCTCTTCTTTGAGGCGGGCTTCTGGGCATTTCCATCATATTCTCCTGCGGCCTTGGCTTTATTTCCCTCCCGCATTTTTTTGAGAGAAAGTCGGCCATCCTGTCAGTAAGCCCGGGAGTGTGCGCCTGCGCCTCAACAATATCAATTGCCTCGTTAGCAAGCGCCCCGTCCCCGTCATTTGTTATAAAGATAAAGCCGTTTCTGCCTACAACTATTTTGCACTGGCTTGCATCTGCTATCATGCTTATCATGGAATTTTTCTTTCCAATCAGCCTTGGCACTTTTACCGGGGAAATTCTCTCTATCCTGCCGTTTTCAAGCACCTTTGCTTCGGAGATGTCTATTGTGCCAACCTCATCCACGCTCTCAATTCTTGCCATCACAATATTTCCAAGCTCAAATGTGCTTCTTGTGTTTCGCGAAGCCAAAAAAGCCGAGTTTGGCGCCCCAAGCGCTATCGAGTAGCCTGCAAAGCGCACGTCATTAACATATCCTACTATTATATCATCCTTTAGAGGCTCGTATGGCCCCTGCAAGGGAATAAGCTTGTTCTCATCCGTGAGCATGCTTATTATAGTTGCATATGTTTTTTTCCCGTCTGAGTATGTATATGCCATTTTGGCAGGCTTCTCAGAGACAGCCTCGCCGGGCACCACTATCCTTGCCATATCATTTTACCTCATTTTTTGAATCATTATCTTTTTCCCGCTTATTTATCGCAGGCTTCTGCGCTTATCCCGGGCTTTTTTGCCAAGGCATTTTTCCAACGCCCGCATTTGCTTTTTTTCGCTGCCAAATTTTTTTCTGCTATTTATGCCTTAAGAGGGGGTTTTCTCATTTGCAAATATTATTCAATCATTTTCGTCTCGGCGCTTCCCGCGGTCGCCTTGTTTATCTTGTCATAAAATTCTCCGGCAAGCCCTGCAGGCATTGTCAGCACCACTACAAGGCTCCCGTCGCTTGTCCATTGCTCTTTTTCTATTCCCTGCATTTTTAGCATTCCATAAACTTTTTTCGCGTATATTGGCCCTATTTTTACGGCGATTTTTCTTTTTGCAAGCTTTATAGGCAATATTAGCTTTATTGCATCCAGCACCGCGCCCGTCTGCATTGCCGCATCTTTTAGCGGGTCAATATCCAGGCGCGCTTTTGCCATCGCTTCCTCAATTCTGTGCAATGTGTGCGGAGCCCCGGTTCTTGGGTCAACCGCCTCTCTTGCAATAAGGGAAGCAACCTGCTTTTTCTTCTCCTCGAGCATTTTTCTTTTTTGCTCTGTTGTTAGGGCAAGTGTGCCCTCTTTCAATATCTTGTCTGCAATAGCAAATATGTCCTCTGTACCAAATGCTTTTTGAAGGGCAGAGCTTTTATGCCTTTCCCCCTTCTTTGCATTTTTAAACACTTCCTCTACCGCAAGCACATTATTTAGCTCTTTTTTTTTGCCAAGCCTGTATTGCAAAGCAAGCTCCGGCTCAACTAAAAGCTCAAATTCCTCTCCGGCTACCTTCATATGGGCAACCATTGCCTTATCCAGGCTTACCATTCTTCTCTCACCTCCTTCCTAGCGCGCCTTTTGCAGGCGCAAAAGATAATTATTTGAGGTTTTTCTCAACATCCTTCTCTTTTAATATCTCAAATTTCTTTGTGCCTCTCTCGCACACGGCAATCTCTATAGTGGTTGCATCAAGCTTCAAATCAGTGTTTTTTCGCAATGCTTTGAGCGCAAGTGAAATTGCTCCTGAGATGCTGATGCTCTCTTTGTATTCTTTTTCCAAAAATTCCTCAACTTCCTTTTTCCCAGAGCCTATGGCGCAAGCTTTGTAGCCTGTTAGCGCGCCGGAGGGCTCTGCCTCATAAAGCTTTGGCTCGCCGTCAATTCCTGCGATAAGCAATGAAACCCCGAATGGGCGTATTCCGCCGTATTGGGTGTATACCTGC
>PFCD01000015.1:31626-41392 GCA_002778455.1 Candidatus Micrarchaeota archaeon CG10_big_fil_rev_8_21_14_0_10_45_29
CCTTTGCAATCGCCTCAACGGTGATGCTCTCATTATATGCAAGCTTGTGCCTTTGCGCCTCCACTCTCGCGATATCCACAAGGCGCCTCGCGTCCGCAATAAGTCCTGATGCGGTGGCGCTGATATGCCCGTCTATTTCAAATATTTTTTTCATGGATTCAGGCACCAGCAATTTAGAGGGGGAATTCTTGTATGCTACAAGCACCACGCCGTCTGAGCACACTATTCCTATCGCGGTTGCCCCGCGCCTTACTGCCTCTTTTGCATATTCTACCTGAAAAAGCCTCCCGTCGGGGGAGAATACCGTAATTGCCCTGTCATATGCCTGGGCTTGGTTTGCGCTCGGATACATATATTACACACCTCTAAAGACGAAACATTATTTTTGGATGCTATAGTTATTTTGCCAATATTTAAATATGTGCAGGGAGAGCAAATCCCTTATTTTCAAACCCCCTCACAAACTTGCCAAATCCGCACAGCGGGCTTTAGCTTTTTGGGCGCTGAAAATATTTTTTCAATTTTTTGGAATTTTTATTTGGGGTTATGCTTTTTAACCTGCTCTTGGAAGTTTTTAATATGCTAAGGGGTGAGGCAAAAAGCATTAGGGGAGTTTGCGCCTTAATCATTATCCTTTCCCTCGCATCCCTCTCTTTTTCAGTAGAATGCTTTCCCGATGCCCAGAGCACTTATTTGAAAATCTCCCCTCTTGAGGTTGTAAAAGGCACCTCAGGAAATCCCCCAACCGTCTCTCTTGAGGCATCTTTATTTTATATGGGCACAATTAGCCTCTCAAAAACCCGACCAACGCTTCTTTTAGCAGCAAACACCCCTTCTTTAGAAAGGGCAGCTCTTTTATCAGGCAAAAAAGCTTCTTTGGCAGGCACTGATAGAATAGGCGCGATAGGCGTTGAGGGCGGGCTTATAATTGTCTCATGGGGCACATACCCTGATAATGTTTGCAAAATGGCAACAGGTGCCGACGGCAAAGCAAAAGCAACCTCTCTTCCATACCCCGCAGCCAGCAAATCCATGACGTATAAGGCAACCTTTTGCCCATATACAAAAGACAATAATGATGCCACAAAGCAAAGCTCTGTGTGGATGGCAAACTGCGCCCAGCTTAAAGATGATAATGGGAACGCAATAACTCCCTTAAACTGGAAAAACATCCCCGACTGCGCAGGAGCAGGAAACGTGGAGGATAATGTGTATGTGGGAGGGCAGGGAGAGGATTGCGGAGAGCAATATTTGCCTTCCTCCGACTTTGCAAGCATAACAAATTCCACGCCTTCTAATGAGAATGCCGGCTTTTGCTGGGTGCTTGCATTTTTATTCGGGCTTTTAGCATCCGCCGCATACACAATGGGAAGAAACCCGTTCCAGTTTCTCAACCCAGGCATAGGGCGCTCTGTGAAAATGAATAGAAACGCCGCTTATTATCGCCCAATGCACCAAAGTGTTTCAATTGACCCTACCGCATATTTGAGTGCTGCCGACAGGATTGCAAACACTGTTTCCGAAGCCGCAAGCGATAGTGACAGTGATGACACAAAAGAGGCAAAGGCGGAAGTAAAGAGCGCAAAGGCAGAAGTGGCAGCCGCAAAAACTCCAAGAGGAAAAGGAATCGCCCAGCAAAAGCTAAACAAGGCGGAGGCAAAGCTTGAGAAAGCTCAGAGTGCCCAGCCAAGCTTTAACCAAAGAATGCAAGGGGCATCCCAGAAGGGGCTTGTCTCAGGCAAAATACAGGAATGGATAGGGGATTTGGGAGACTGGGCAGGCGAGGGCGCGCTTGATTTGCTTGGGCTAAATGATGAGGATGTTGACAAGGCAAAAGAGAAATTAGATTCAGCCGGGGAAAAATATAATGAGGCAAGGGAAAAATACATCAGCAATCCGAATTCCGCAAACAAAAAAGAGCTTGACAACGCAGGCACAGCTCTTGAAAACGCCCAAAAAGAACTTGGAAAGGCGGTGGAAAATGCAAAAGAAAAACAGGGCTTTTGGGGCAGGGCAGGCACCTCTGTTGCAAAAAGCGCGGTAAGCCAGGGAATCCGCGGAGTGTTGCTAACTCCTATGGCAATGTTGGGGGGAGGAAAAAGCTTTGTCTCTACATTGGGGTATGCAGCTAAAAATGCTGGTGTGGGAGTGCTTCGCGACACTACAAAAGGAGTTGCGCGAGAGGGCGCGCAGGCAGCCGCACAATGGGCAGCCAGCGGCTCTGCAGAAGAGATGCAAAAGCTTGCAAGCGAGGGAAAAATAGGAAAAAGGCAGTATGAGGCCGCATTAAATGAAATCGGGAAAGACCTTTACAAAAATACTGTTGAAGTGCTGAAAAATTCCGGAGTTGCGGACACGGAAGATAAAGTAAAGCTTGTAAAAACCGATGATGGCAGGGTTCTTGTTACTTATACTGATAATGAAGGTACTCGTGTAGTGGCAGGCACAACAAATAATGCAGACAAGCCATTTGAAGTGTTTCATGTGGGCTATGATTCATCCGGCGTTTTTGCAAAAGGGGACATCGGTACCATAGAGAATTATCTCTCCCCAACAGAATCTGAAATAAGCGGCAGTTCAAACGGGGGGATAAAGGTAAGCGCCCGCGAGCTTCCTGCGCTTAGCTCAAACCTTCTGTATGAGAAAAAGAGCGCAAAAGCTGTTGAGGGAGCGCTAAAAGGGGCGGGCATATTAAGCGCAGACAACAACTCGAAGCTAAATGAGAAAATAAAAGAGATGGAACAGGTTGACAAGGTAGCGGACGATTATTATGCAAAAACCGGCGCCCTAAACCTTATCGTCTCAAGAATATTTGACAGGGAGCTTGCAAGATTTGACCCCTTCTCTTTGCTTGAGCCGGACCAGTATTCACTGCGCACCATGGGGGGGAGCAGGGCGGTAACCAAGGGGATAAAGGAACTGGGAATAACTGCAACAATGAGCGAGGGGGCATGGGATGCTCTGGGCACCGCATCTTTGCAGTATTTGCTTAACCAAAGCGCATCCAACAACCAATTCATGCTCAGTGTGATAAACCTGTTGGCGAGCCAACAGCGAATGCAATAAGGTGAAAAAGTGATAGATAATAAAACCAAAAATTTGCTAAGCGCAAGGATGGCGGTAGGGCAGCCCCAGCTTTGCAAGCTTACTGAGAGATATATAAAATGCCTTATAGTGCAGGAGGCAACTCAAAGAAAGCTTGAGGATTTAAATTCCACTTCTGCTGCAAAAAGAAAAGAAGTGCTAATGCAGAGCAAAATGGGCGCAGGAGAGACAAAAAAATATTTGCTTGGGCATAAAAGAAAATTTGAAATTTTAGGAAAATTCTACCGCCTCTGCTCTGATACTATGGCGGATTTTCTTGCAAGCGAATTTGCCTCCAATTATCATGAGAAAACCGGCAAGGCAATTCTCTCCCTTGCAAACGAATACGACATCTCTAATGAAAAAAAGCGGGGGCAAATAGAGAAAAAAGTGCAAAGCATGCAAGAGGGATTCCTTGTGCTGATTGGAGAGGGGAAAGGGAAAAAATTCACGGCAAAGGCTGATAAAAGAAAATATTTCCTTGATTTGCTTGCCAAAAGCAGAGCCTCCGCTCCAAAGAGAGGGGCATAAGGGAAAGTTTGGAAATTGGCCGCAGCTTTGAAAAAATAAGCATATATTTTTAGAAAAAAGCAAAAGTGGGTTTTGTTTTTTATGGCAAAGAAAAAGGGGGAAAAATTAAGGGGATTTGAAAATGGGTGAGTTTAGTTTTGCATTGGCATTTGCATACGGCGCAATGGCAGGAGCCATGATAGTGGCGCTCTCTTACATGGCGGGGCGGGCATTAAATTCGCAAAAGCTTCTTGCATACTCAAAATCAGAGCTTGGAGAGCTTGTGTTTTCCGCCATTTTGCTTGCACTAATCTCATTCGCATTGCTAAATAGCGCATCCATGCTGCAGGCGCTCTCCCCTCCGTCTTTCTCAACACAAACGTCTGCAGACGGTGTGCAGAAGGCAATATTCAAATACATGGAACAGCCGCTAATGGATGCAATAGAGGTAATGGCAAAAAGCAGCATGCGCCTGAGCAAAATAGTTTCATACAACTTTAACTACAACATAAGCGTGCCTTATGTGGGAGGCCCGTGGGGCTCTGCAAGCCCGGGCGCAGGAGGGGCGCCTTTGCAGCTTGCGCTCACAACAGGAATTGACACAAGCGCCATGAGCCTTTTTCTTGCGTCCGCAATTAAACTAATTTTTATATTTTTATATACGGTATGCCAGTTTCTTCTCATTCCCTTAGGTTTTTTCTTGCGGTTTATCCCCCCGGCGCGCCAAGTCGGCTCTCTTTTGATAGCAATTTCAATAGCAACAATATTCATATTCCCGGCCTCGGTATTCTGGTCTGCCGAAATTCTTGGAAAAGGGGCGGCGCCATTTGTTTCCTCGCAAATAGTGCCTGATGCAGACGATGCCGACTGGCTAAAAACACTAATATGCAACAAGCCTTTGCAGGTGGTAAACACAATCGGAGAGGACATTTTGGGCGCAATTGTCGGCGCAATCGCATGCGCCATCTCTGGGCCCGGCTTTGCAGCATGTTTTGGGCATGAGAGCACTGGAGACATCCCAATCCCTGATGCCACTTCCGGAGTTAGCGGATGGTCCCAATTCGGAATTTGGCTTGGCAAAAAAATAGCGGGAATAGCCGGCTCGCTGGAGGCATACAATTTCGGGCCGGAGGCGTCTGAAGTGCTTGAAAAAGGGTTTGACCCTATAGCATACCATATAATGCCCCGCGTGATAGAGCGCAACATACGCACAATATTAATGGCGATTTTTCAGCTTATGGCAACTATAGTTGTTGCAAAAAACCTTGCGCAGGCGCTGGGCGCAGAGGGGCAGCTTTACGGGCTTTCAAAAATGGTGTAAAATAAAATGAAAATTGAAAAACTTATAAAAATATTTTCTTTGCTTGTTTTTTTGAGCGGAAGCGCGTTTGCGGCTGAATTAATCCCTTCTGTATACACCTGCTTTAACTATGACTTGGCGTTTTTAACGAATTTTGGCTCTCCCATCCTGGCGGCTTTTTCATTTATGGCAATCCTTGTTGCAGGCGCATATATGCTTGGCACCTCGTGGAACAAGCCCGAGCTTTTGGTATGGTCAAAAACAGAAATTGTCTCGCTTCTCTGGTCGGTTATGCTGGCAGTAGCTGTAATCGGCTCTTTAGGTTTTTCCTGCACCCTCTCAAACCTTCTTCTTACAGGCTCGCATCTAACTCCTGATGCACAAGGCGCATATGATGCGGCGGTTTCCCCCTCGCAAGTTGCAACAAAATATATAGACAATCTTTTGGAAAATTACGGCGCGTCAGTGGCATCAGACATTTTGCGCTCGTCAATTGATGACCAGCTTGGCACAACAGGGTATGCCTACTGGTCAATAGCGCAACTGGGAGGGGGGGGAATTTCATTTAATGCGAACAGGTTTGCCTGGTCATCGCACAAAGAAGTATTGGCAGACATTTATCTGCCGCTTGCTTCAATGCTTATGGCGCAAAAAATGATTTTTGAAATATTGATGCCCGGAATTTTGGGGGTTATAATACCTGCGGCAATATTTTTCCGCTCAATATTTTTGACGCGCGATGTGGGAAACCTTATGCTCGCATTTTCAATGGCAGTGTTTTTTGCAGTGCCTCTTACATATGTATTTTTCTTTGATGCAAGCGCAAGCGTGCAAAATGACATACTGGGGGCAATTCCCTCCCGCCCGTTTGGCGCGAATTTCAACCTTGGGCATGATTCAATAATGGGGGACAGAATGCAAAAAGTAGGGTTTGTTGCGACGCAGGCAATTTTGCCCCTTAACATCGCGCTTGTGATAACAACTGCGCTGACAATGGCGCTCTCAAAGGCGTTTAAGGGAATGGTGGGATGAAAAAAGAAATTTTTAGAAAAAGCAAAAAAAGCGCACGCGCGCAAGAGTTCATCCAAAGCGAACCAGAATCAACTCCATCAAAACAATCCAACACCATCGCCAATGCCTGCCCGCAAACGCAGGAAATTCGCGGCAAAAAAGAAAACGCGCAAAAATATTTTGATGCGGGCGCGGGAAAAGAAAAGGCATATTTTGCTTTTGCAGGGCTTGTTGCAATTTTGCTTTTTGCAGGAATGTTATTTCCAATAGACGAGCAAAAAATAGGGGATTATCAGGCAGGGCAGGAGGCGGGCAACTGGCAGCTTTACCTTGCATTTCTGGGGCTTCCTTCCGCAGGAATGGGCTCGCCGCTTTTGCTTCTCTCAATAATAGTTGTCATAATTACGGCGCTTGCATATATGGCAGGCAGCATGATGCAAATAGAAGAGCTAAAGCAGTTTAGCAAAGCAGAGCTTTTCCAGGCAGGCGCAACCGTGCTGATAGTTGCGGCTATTCTTGCAATAATTCTTTTCACAAATACAGCGCTTGAATATTCTGCATCCCAGACAAGCTCTCCATGCATAGAAGAATCCCTTGGCGGCACGAATGCTCCCGGCGCAAGCGACCCGCTTGTGCTCACCTATGCATACTGCTATATGTCAAGCTTCTCCCGCCTTGCCGCAGCGGCAACCAGGGACGCGACGCGGGAAGGAATTGATTATGCATCCGCCGCATACACCTCTGTCGGCTATATGAGTGACAGGTGGTATACTGCATATGCAGGCTTTACCATGCGCCCCAATGCGCACAAGCGCCTTGACTCGGAAATAAAAGGGCTTGAATTTCAAAATTTGCAAAATTCCCTAATTTCTTTGGAGGCGCAAAAATTTGTGCTTGGGGGCATTATTCCAACATTAGGCCCGGCCGCATTATTTTTGGGAATTCTTCTTCGCGCGCTTGTATACACCCGCCGCCTCGGCGGGCTTTTGATGGCATGCGGCGTTGCCCTTATGATAGTATGGCCTGCCACTTATTTGCTTGCATGGATAAGCCTGCAATCCGCAATTTACGGGCAGCAGGCGCAGGATTCTGGCGACGGGTTGGTGTGCCCGGATTCATGCAAAATTGAGCCTCCATTCGCATACTTAAAGTCTGTAAATGACGGCACAAAAATGGATGCCTCAAAAACTTTGGATAGGGATGAGCTTATAGTGCAAATAGAGAGCAGTTTTGGCTCTGACGCGCTTGTGGACTTGCGCGATGTTGAAACTTTGCTCTCAAAAGAAATACAAACATGCTACCCTAACAAGGATTATTCCTCCTCCGGCGTAAATTTTGAATTTGCAGAAAATTGCCCAAAGGCATGCAGGTATCTTCCAACACCAATTAATTGCGACATAAGCGCATGCACAAATTTGCCGAATGCATGCAAAGCAATAAGGCAGATGGATATGGGTGATGTGGCAGACAATTGCATGCTAAACCCGCAATGGGCATGCACTGAAGCGCAATGCCCCGAGTATTGCAAAATGCAGTTGCCGCAGGTGCAATATGATACAGGAGACCCTTACAGCTATGGAGGAGACAATTCCAAAAAAGTAATTCCTTCAGAGAATTCCGGGGTGTGCGGGCAATCCCCTTGCAGTGATTGCTCATACCATTGGAGGCGCTATATTGCATCTGGGGGCGAGAGCATGTCAATTTCAGGCTTGCAGGCATGCCAGCAATGCCTTGAAAAATCCCCCGACTGCATGCTGGCAATTCCTGCGCTTCTTGGCACCACGTGCGACAGCACCGGCTCATGCGGGCAGAGAATTTCTTTGGCAGAATATATTGAGGCAAAGGAGGGAGGCTCAACAATAAATGCCTGCCCTGTGGATTGCAGGATAGTATTTGGCGCAGATGCCACAAATTACCGGGATGAGGCGTTTGTAAAATACTGCACTCCTGAAAGCAAAGATTACATAGGCGCATGCAACTCATGCCCTGTGCAATGCAAATTAAATGCTTCCGAATCCCTTGGAGCAAGCGCGGACACAAAGAAAGGGCTTCTTCCTGGGCTTGGAATAGAGGTAGAATGCGCCGAGGCGCCGACATTTGACCAAACAACATTTGTTATGGATGCCTCTGTAAGCTCGGAGTGCAAAAGATGCCCGCTTCAGTGCAGGTTCACAAACCCGGACAGTGTAAAAGACCCGGACTCTTTGGGCGCGGACGCGTTTTATTCATCCGTGCATTACAGCTTCCCGTGCTATTATTACCCTCTCACAAATGATGGCAGTGAATACCCTTGCGGAATAAAAATAAATTATGGAAATGAGAACACCTGCAATGACGAGCGCTACCCCTCATCCTGGCACGCTTTCACGTATATTTCAAGCACCGGCTCATGCGCAAGCGTGCCGGTGGAGGAGGAAGTGCCTGCATGCGCGCCAGCAAAAGAGGCGTATGTGGGGCACTCAAACGTGCAGTATTGCCCAAAATTTATGGTAAACAAGGCACCCTATGTGGTAGAAGGCGGCTTGAAAAAATTAAGCCAAGGGGATGAATTTTACCGCCCCGCCCTCTTATTCGGAAGAATTCCCGCAAACCCCGATGTTTCAGGCGAGTGCACGACATATGATGCAATAAAATTTTGCACAGGCGAGGATGAGAGCGGAGAGGAATACTGCTCCGACTCGTGCAAAGTTGACAGGGAAGAGAGCGGGCCGTTTTACTGCCAGGTGAGCGACCTCACTTCCGCTTACGCGCAAATAAACAGCAATGAAAAATATTGCGATGATTGCTATCCTCTCAACGCGCAAAACACAACAGGGCCGCAATGCCAGGTGATGCTAAACGCGGGCGGAGAGATAATTTTCCCATACGGCTGCGATGAGTCATGCTCAATAGTGGAATCAGGCACAAATCTTCGAATAGACCCGCTTGAATTTGCAACAAAAGAGAAAAACGGAGAGGCAACAGGATGCTACGGCTTCTGCTACCCCCGCCTGCCTTTCCCAACAAGCGCACAGTGCGCCGAATATGAGGAGCCGCCCCAAGACGAGCCAAACAGCCGCGAATTTGCAAACTGCGCCGCCTGCCCCCAGGAGTGCAGGTATGATTATAATGCAGATGGAAGCGGCGCATCCCTTCCAGAAGGCGCGAATGAATATTGTGTTTATGATATTGATGATAAATACAAGCAAAACTGCAACCACTTATGCACAGGCGCGCAGCCGGTAAATGACGGCGGAGAATGGGACGGCTGGGTAAGCAATTGCGAAGATAACAACGCATATTCCTGCACAACAGGCGAGGAGGGAAACTATTGGGTAAGAGTGGAGACTTTTGCCGATTATATAGTAGAAACTCCTATTGAGAGTTCATGCCCTATTACCGATTACCCGGACTGTTGCAGAAACGTTGTGCCATATGACGGCTGTTCTCATTATAACATAGGCGACATGTGCTGTGGCGAGAATGGGGACGAAGAATGCACAGAAACCTGGTTCCAATCAGATGATGTTTGCGGCGCCGGAGAGGGCTCTGATTTGTATTCGCTGCAAGAGGATTACACGCCGCAAGTTTGCGAGCGCGGGCACAAATACCCGGCGCTTGACGAGCTTCTAAAAAACGAGGGGAACCCCAATTACAACGAATGCGGAGACCTCTCCCTCACAGGTGCGGATGGGGAGGCGCAAAACCCTGATTTGCATTTATGCGGCTCTGTTGGCAGCGGCACCTATTCAAGCAAATCCGGGGGAACGGCTGTGGAAGTTTGCAAAAACGACGCAGAGGATGCAGGCACCTGCTATGCGCATTACAATTCTTTGTATGTGAGCTGTTTGCCGCAAACAGATATATCGAAAAACGTCCCCC
>PFCD01000015.1:41405-54754 GCA_002778455.1 Candidatus Micrarchaeota archaeon CG10_big_fil_rev_8_21_14_0_10_45_29
GGCAATTGGAAAATAGTCGGGCCAAAGCCGCAATGCGATGTGCTATCCCAGTGCGATTTGCGCACCAACACCGAAGGCAAGGCAGATTATGGATATTGCGGCGTAAATATAGAAGAATTCTCGCTTGAGAAAACAAATGACGGCAATTGCCAGCTTCCATCAACCGGGTATGGAATAGGATGCCCTGCAAGATGCAGGGTAATAATAGAAAAAGGCGACCTATCCGCACTGCCAACAGAGTGCAACACAGGCGACATAGGGGATGCATGCGCGGATTTGATATCATATTGCAAAGCAGAGCCGCCCTCCCGCCTGTGCCAGGGATGCCTTTCATGCCAAAAAGACTGCCTCTCGCTTCCTTATGTGCGCCAGAATTGCGATGAGCTTTGCGTTCCTGCAAGCAATTTGCAGGGAAGAAGCGCCCTCTCCCCGCAAGACCTTGTTTCCTCATGGAACGGGGCGGTGGGCAACACTGCATGGCGCAACATCGCCGCTCTTGCAATCGCTGCATTTGTATTGCCGATTTTCTGCATACTAATAACCCTCTCTTTCATAAAATCCCTCTCGCCCCTTTTGGGAGGGGACATAGAAATTCCTGGGCTATCAAAGCTGTTTAGATGAAAAAAGAAAAATTTGCATTTGCGCCCAAAATGCGGGCATTGCTTTTTGCGGCAGTTGCAATTGTTTCCCTTTCCCCTTCAATTTTTGCAGCCGCGGACTGGCAGCCTGCAGTAGGGATAGCATTGCTTATTCCGGCAATTGTTATTGCAATCGCATATATGGCAATAAGCGCGCTTCATATAGAGCATTTCAAGCAGCTTCTTCACGACGAGGCGGCAAACCTTGTGCTTACTGCATTAATAGCGCTCATAATAATTGCAGGGATGGGAGTTTTTCAAAATTTGGCAGGAAGCCTGGTGTGCGGCAGCTCCCAATCCATTGGAAGCGGATGCACCTCAAAATCACCTGCCGGGCTCGGGGAGCCCTATTTCCCATATTGCAGCTCAATGAATTATGGCGCAGGCGGCAGCCCATTGTGCACCCCGGAGAGCGGGGCAATGTATTCAAACCCGCTCCAATGGGCAAATATTGTGAATGAAAAGCAAATCATTATTGTGAAAGACCAGATAGCGCAGGCAATAGTATTCAACGCAAAGATAGGGGCGGCAAGCTCTGTCTCCGGCTTTTGCAATATGGTGGGAACAGGATTAGGAATAGCCGGCTGTTCTGCATACGGCTCCATGCGCGGGCCTGTTTCCCAGCTTATAATGGCGCTTGGCACAGGGCTTATGGAGCTTGAGGCAATGAAAATTCTTCTCTCGTTCGCATCCAATTATGCTCTTACCCTGCTTCTTCCGCTAGGAATTATTTTGCGAAGCCTTCATATTACCCGTAAAATGGGGGGGACAATAATAGCCCTCTCCCTTTCCCTGTATTTGGTGTTTCCAACAGCAATACTTCTTTCCCAGTCTTTGGCAGACCAGTTTGTTTATTACTCTCCGGCTCCAGGCGCATCCTATGTTTCCCTCTCATATGCAACCGCCAGCAACTACCCTTCCATAGCATTGCCTGACAACTTTGACTTGGGGCAGCCGTCTGATTATGAGTGCAACCCGTTTGAGCCGAGCGAGAGCAACTTTATCTCAAAGGTAAGGGGCATCTTAAGAAACGGGGACGGCACAAACACCGAAGTTGTGGGCGCAACCGCCAATTCAAGCATAACATACCGCCTTATATTTATTGCAATAGTGCGCACCCTTCTCATGGGCGCCCTTGTGCTTACCTTAACAATTCTCTCTGCGCGTGCAATAGGAAAAGCGCTTGGCGCAGAAATTGATGTGTGGGCAATAGCAAGGCTGAGCTGATGGAAAACAAAAACAGCAAAAAAGAAATTTGCCGTTGCGGCAATTTTTCCAGCGCGCGCCATGCCAAACAAAACAGGGCAGTTTTTCCATCCTCATCCGAAAAAAGTTTTGTTAATGCAGAGCCCGCCGCCAGTATGCACGCATTTATTTTTGCCGCTCTGGCGCTGCTTGTTTTCTCCTCTTTCTCTTTTGCGCTTGATGCGCCCCATCTAAAAGAGTGGCCGCAAATCGCATATGATAATGCACCATTTGAAATCTCTTTTAGCAGCGAAGGGGATGTTGATGCGGTTTCCCACCTGTATGCAATAGAGATAAAAAAAGGGGCCGATATCGAAAAAGACGGGGGCACAGTATCATTGGGTGCTGACAAGGAGAGCAGTTTTAGAATACAATGCACAATAGCAAAATGCCGTGGGGCGAGCGTGTCTGTATATGTGTTTGCGCTCGGCTCAGGGGGGGGAATATCCGAGAAACCCGGCACATTCTACGTGCGCCCGCAGGCAGACCGCCCAAAATACAAGCCAGAGTTTGATTCTATTTCTCCTGATGATGGCTCGCTTTCTGCAAGCTTGAGGGAAAATTCTGTTGCAGGTATAGGAAATAAAAAATATACCTTAAAATTCAAGGACCCTCAAGGAGAGTTTGCAAATTTCAACATAACAATTTACAAAGACGGCAAATTCGTATCCACAGATTTTTATCCTAGTGCAACCGTGTCAATTGACTGCAGCGGATGCAAAGAGGGCACATCATTTCAGGTGCAGGCAAGCGGAATAAAAAATTCTGCGCAAGGCCCTTCAATGGCGGTGCAGCTTTTCACCCCTCTCTCCTCGGGATTGCCGGACCCTGCAAAAGCCGCGCCCATCTGCGACCCGAAAAATTTGCAAGAGAGCTGGCTGCCTGTAATGGCGGCAGGCTTTATGGCACTCATAATAATAATAGCGCTTGCATACACTCTCTCCGAATCCCTCTCCCTTCCACGGCTTGGGGTATGGGCAAAAACCGAAATAACGCAGCTAATAATTTCTGCCCTGATATTTGCGCTAATTGCATGGCTTATAGGCGTGCAATGCAGCTTTGATGCGGGCGCGCTTGCAAAAATGGCTGGAGTGGAAACCGCAAAATACGGCGTAGTAAATGACGGGGACACAATGATGAGCGCGTCTCTAAAAGGGCTTGAATGGTCTATACAGCAAACTCACATAACAACCGCATTCATACGCCGCGAGCTTGGGGTGCTTAGCATGCGCGCCACATATAACAAATATGTGCCGGACGGCGCCGGCATCATCGGCTCAGGGGGCTTTAGCGTCTCGCCGCTATCAGGGGACTGGACAATGAGCGGCAACCTTAACATGCTTCTAAATGTTAACACAACATTTTTGCTATCTCTTTTATTCCAGCTTTTCTCGTTGCTTCTTTTCTCAACAAAAAGCGGGCTCTTTCTCTTTTTGGTGCCAATAGGGCTTGTAATGCGCTCAATCCCATTTTTGCGAGAAGCTGGAGGAGGGCTTGTCGCTATAGGGGTTGGCTTTTACATCTTATACCCCATGTTTCTTGCAATAATAGCAATAACACTGCCTCCTCTTTATGCAGGGCATGATGCAATAAATGTCACCGGATTTCCAAGCGCGCAGGCAATAGCGGAAAATGAGCGGACAATAACAGGCACAGACATTTTCTCATATTGGTTTGATTTGCCTGACCTTTACAAAAGGGCAAAAGGCGCGCAGGATACGAACAAGACATTTTATACAATAAACCTCTCGCCGCTTTACGAGATGAGCGCATACAATTTCATACGCGCACTGCTAATTCCTTCTGCAGGGCTTGTTGTAATAGTTTCATTTGTGCGCGACCTTGCCGCCATTTTCGGCGGCGAAGTTGACGCCTCAAGGCTTATAGGGATGGTATGATGAAAAAAACAACCCATAAAAACAATTCTTCCCTTCCCTCTTTAATGAAAAATATTTCTCATGCAAAGGGCGCGGCATTTTTGGTAATTGCATTTTTAATTATTTTGCAAACAATTTCCGCAGCCGACTACCCTTACAGCTGGGATAAGCAGCATCAGGGCACAATACTTTCCGGCTTGCAGTATTTCAAGGCGCCTGGGGGAGGTTCGCAAGGCTCGTGGTATCTGCTTAGCATATATGCGATAATGGTTTGCCTTCTTGCAAACGCGCTTGTGTATGTGGCGGCAAAAGTTTTCAATTCCCAATCCACGATGCGCTTTGCAATATCCGAATTTTACAATGTGAGCGCCTCGGCAATAATGATATTTTTGCTTGCGGGAATGGGCATGAGCGTATTTGCGTTTTTGCAGGGGAGCGGATTTCTTCCCGCAGGCACAAGCAGCAAATGCTATGGCGCTCAAGTTGATGTGTGGAAAATGGGCCCTCCCGCAATAGTGCAATGCAAAATACAGGAAAAAATAGAATATGTGGAAGGGCTTTATTCTCAGGCGTATAAGCTTAATGAGGACAACGAGCCTCTCTCCTCCCTTTGCATATATATCATGTCTGTGCAGGCATATTGCTGGGACTGGGATGTCTCTTTGCACGCGACTGTTGAGAAGGCGCACCTTCTTGCAAACAAAATAATGCCAATAGCAATAAATTTGCATGCGCAATACATGTTTGTCTCATATATTGCAAACAACATGCTCTCCCTTTTCCTCCCTATAGGGCTAATCTTGCGCATCTTCCCCATTTTGCGCGGCATAGGGAGCATAATGATAGCGATAGCGATAGCATTCTTTTTTGTGTTTCCGATAACTTTTCTTATCCTTGACCCTGATACTGTCCGCCCCAACCCGGCAGACCTTATACAAACGCACGACAACAATTTCTCCCCCTGCTACTCATCATTTAGCGGAATGGTTACAGCCATCTCCCAAAAGCCCCCCAACGTAATTGACGGCACCGTTCCGCCCGACGCTTCGCAGGTAGGAAAAGAGCTTGCCTCTTTGCAGGCGGAGGCATTTCTAATACCGCTTGCCGCCCTTACTGCCTCCCTGATATTCATAAGCTCGGCAACACCCATCCTTGGCGGGGATGCCGGAGAGCTGATGCGCTTTGTGGCAAAGGTGATATGATGAAAACACACAAAACACCCGCACCTAAATTAGCATTTAACTCAAGGCATCTGCTATTTCTGGCATTTTCTGCCCTTTCTATTTTTTCGTTTTTTTTCCTTGCAGGGTGCACAGACCCGAATTCCAATCTCACCTACACTTCATGCTGCTGGCAAAGGGCAGAGCCGTATGAATGCTCTATCACATTTGATGCGGAAGGAAAACCCATAACAGATTCAGACGGGAATTTCCTTCTCTCGGGAGAATGCGGGGCTAATTGCGCAAAACTTTCAAAAGACATGCAAATAGCATTTGACTCCTCCGGAGCCGAATCCGACATTTCCTTGTGTGCAAACAACTGCAATTTCCGCCGTGCCGACTGCAGCAACTCAAAAGAGGACAACACCTGCTATATAATGGACGGGGGCGGCACAACAGAGAAATCCCTGGGGCCAATATGCGCTAACGCAACCGCAAACCCGTGCGTGCAGTCCCAGTGCTCTGCAATGTTTTGCGGAGAGCCTGTGCCAAAGCCGCAGTCTGGAATAGATGCAGAATCCTCTTTAGAGGGCCCAAAAGGAGAAGAAAACTCATACAAAAAGGCGGCGCAAGATGTTGCAGGAGGGCTTGTTGAGAAAATATGCAAAATAGAGCCCATAAACAGGCAGAACGCGCGCCTCCTCTCATCCGACTCATGGTTTGTAAATTCTTTGCGCATGGGAATTCAGGGCTCTTTCTCGGATTATGACAGGGCGCGCTATTTTCTTCCCCCTTCCGACTTTTACGGGGGAACTGGAAACTTAAATTCAGTAGTGGATAAATTCACAAACTACCTTGATGTTGATGGCAAGGGAAAAGCCGGCCCTCTTGAAATATTCAAAACATCCTCAGAAGGCTTTAAGGCGCCCCTTACCACCTGCGAGCCGGAATTTGCCCCCCACACAGCCAGCATCGTCTCATACAACTGCACAACAGATGATTCCCGCTTCCCTATAAGCACTTACCAGACGCCCGAATCCGCGCGCCTTGCATGCATGAAAAACTGCTATTTCAGCCAAACGCGCACATGCGATGAGAACATAAACCTTTTTACCACAAGCATGCGCGTCTCTCCCCGCCCCGCCGCATCCATTGCATGGCCTTTCACAGACATTTACAAATACGGGCAAGAGCTTGCAAAAGCATATCCCACTCCCGCGCCTGATGAGGATTTGGCTCCGGAGAAAGACCCTCGCAATTATTACAAGGAGCTTCTTCCAATTCCGCAAAAGGAAAATTATGGAAGCGATGCTGAATATAACGCCGCCATGCTTCAATATAGCACAGAATCCGCAAAGCCAGGCCCTGCGGGCGCGAAAGTGTTTGAATGCATAGAAAATTCCGACTGCATGGGAGGCACATGCGACACTTCCCAGTATTCGCGCGGAAGCTGCTACCTAAACGACGGCACATCGGTTGATTGCGGCTGCCATTATGTTACAAACTGCGAGCTTGAATACCCCTGCCAAATATATGAGGCAGAAACTACCCTGCGCGCAACCTGCGAGGCAAACAAGCAAATATGCAAAGAATATTTCGGGCTTGGGGGAGGGGGCGAGCAGAGCGGCGAGCCCATGGTGGTATGCGATTACAAATATACGCAAACCGGTGCATTTGTGGGCGAGTACTACATTCCTTACACTGATTCTACTGATGATGCCGCCGCAGGCTGCTGGGATGACACAGGTTGTTATGGAACCACTCAAATTAATAACGGCTTTATCGGCATAAAGCAATTCAAGGATTTCTCATGCGTTATGGGCGGCTCAAAAACAGAAGATGGCGGAAAGCATCAGCCAGACATTGAAATGGGCGCAATAAAAAGATATATGAAAAACACCCCCATCTGCATAAAAAACGACGGAAGCGGGGAAGTTGCCCCTCCATTTTGCTCAGGCTCTGGAAAGCCTGAGGCAAATTGCTATGAATATTCAAGCTTTGAATACGCGGAAAGGGGCAATTATTGGGTTGCTTTCACTTGCGGCAGCTCGGATGAGGTGCCAGGATGGATTGGCGGCATCCGCATAGCAAGCGGCAAAAACAGGGACAATTACCAATGCCCTCCAGGATACACTCTTGAGCTAAATGGCGAGGGCTGGAAAGATGATGATAATTCTTATGCAAATGACCCGGTGCATATTTACAGCAACTGGGGGGACGCGATGGAGCCGGTGCCGACAAAGCAGGCGGTGGGAAACCCGGGGGGGCATGACACGTTTATCCGCACCTCCGAAAACATGGAATGGTGCGACAGCGCGGCCGACGGCTACCTCTCCCTCTCCGGATTGAAAGGCAATTGCGGCTATGATAAAAATACAGGGGAATACAAATGCAGCTGCAGTGAGGACAAATTCTCATGGGGCAGCACCAAATTCAAAGTAATACAGGCATGCAACCTCAAATTGCGCCAGCCGGGGCAAACAGAAGATGATGATTGGGATGTGGAGCTTGTGCAGCCAAACTTTTACAACGGCACAGAATACCCGCCCGCGCGAAAGCTTCAGGGATGGGGCGCATACGGCTCAGAGACTAAAAATCCGGACATCTTGCAAGGCAAAGTAAATTCCGGCTATATTTTTGTTGGCAAGACATGGAGAATAAGAAGCATGGGCGACTGCCAAACAGATGAGAAGGACCGCCTCACAATAGTAAATTACGGAATTTGCAAGCCCTCAGGCACGGTTCTCTCGCTGGCTTACCAAAATATTTCAAGCTACCCCCCATCTCTTAAAAGCTATTGCCCGATTGGCTGCACCCAGCGAAGCTTGGCTTTCATGGATACGGCATACTGCCAATGCCCCGGCTCGTCCGCAAAAACCATTGTGGGCGAGGTAACCGGCGGCTATATTACAAACCCTGACTACGGCTTTCTAACAGGCAAAATAGAGGAGTTTCAGCAGGCAGGAATTCTTCCTTTGCTTGACATGCGAGAATACACTTTTGTTGTGCCGCAAAAGCAGGAGGAATTTTGCATCGACCCATGGGACAAATGCGAATCATTTGGCGCAATACAGGCCCCTGACAACGAGGATTGCATGGGCGGCTGGGTGCCTGGAAGAAAATGCACAATTTCCTCATCCCCCGACAGGTTCCTTGAATATTTGGCAGGCAGGCACTCTGCCGTAATTTTGGAAGTTTCTAATTTGCCCTCTGACTGCCCCGAGAGCGCCGCATGCGCAAACGCGGCAGGCTCAACTGAGAATGCGGCCGCCGCCTGCCCTGACTGCATACTTGCGCTAGAATACCCCAAGCTAATAGACGCCTCTCAAATACAAGGGGAAAATTACCATTATCCGCAGGAATTAAGCGAAGCAATTTCCAAATACACCTCTTACCCTGACGGCACAAAAGAAACCGAATTTGACATAGAGAGGGCGCAGGCGCCATTTGAGTGGATACCTGACAAGCCTGCGCACATCTCAAACGTGGGCGCCCTTGTGCTCAACATTGATTTGAGCAATTTGGAAACAACCGACAAGGCGCTGCTTGGGGCACAGCTTGATGCAACCGCAAACATGTCAAGGCGGGTATTGCAGCATGTTGGCTGGCCCACAATATGGAAATTAAATTACAAGAGAGCGGATGGCGCCGGAAGCTTTGAGCAGAGCATATTATATGATGAAATTTACGCGCGCGAGCGCGAGCTTAGCCTCTCCGGAGTGCTTGCAATACTTCTTCCCCCGCTTGATAATGCAGACCCTTCGGGCTCAACTTATGCAAATGAGGAATTTGGGCGGCTTTTGCACCCTGCAGGCACTACTGTAAAAGATGAGGACAGCGCATTTTGCGCGGCGCAGGAGGGCTCAAAAGAATTTTTGCACCCCTCAATAATGGCAGGGGTAAGAAGAATATATGCAAAGGATTCCTGCGCATGCGTCTCATGCTCGCCTTATGAAATAACCGCCGGAGTGTGCACAAGCGAGGCATCCGCATGCCTTGACGGGCAGGCATGCACAAAAAACGCGCAAAGCGGAGACAATTTCAAATGCGAGACAGATTGCATCTACTCAACATGCCCGCTTTGCGACGATTCCAAGCTTTTTACAACCTGCACCGCGATACAAACAACAAACAAGCCGCCGGTGGAATGCTGCAAAAGTTTGGGTGATAACCCGCCAGATACTTATTCCCCAGCCGACTGCATGCCATGGCCTGACTGCGGAAAATGGACCGATATTCCCGTAGTAGAGCTCTCCAACATTTCCCTGCACCCAGATTCAGCTTACCTTATTTCCGGCCTGCCAAAAGAGGACATGTGCTGTGTGCAAAACATAAGCTATGATGCGGACGGAAACCAGATAATAGCAAAATACACTTATCTGCAGTCATCATCGCTTTCAATGCAAAGCGAGCCGCTGGTATTTCCCTCCTTTGGCTCAAACGAGACTGATTGCGGAAGGCAGGCGGCAGTGGGATTGGGCGAATCTGCGGTTTGCGGAATGCCGGTGCCGCCAATAGTGGATACCATATGGTCTTGCGCAACCCCTTATACAAAGCCGTAAAAAACAAACAATAAATTTCCGGCAGGCTTTCTCCAAGCAAACGCAGTTTTATATAGTTGCTTTCGCCCTATTAACTCCTACATGCCTATTGTGGCTAAGGTGGTGTAGCCTGGTAGCACGGGGGGTTGTGGTCCCCTTAGCCTGGGTTCAAATCCCAGCCTTGGCCCATCTTTATTTTTTCAAACTCTTATTAGAAAAGTGTCCCTATACAGCCTTTTCGTATCCCTTCTCTCTCCGGAGAGGGTGACTGTGCGCACAAATTTGTATCCTTCATCATTGAGTATCTCGGGGATAGATTTTTTGAAGCCAACATAAATATCAATGCCCTCTTTTTTCTCAACTGTTTTTGGCAAAAAATTATTTTTCCCTATGCGTTTTTTTAGCTTTGCGCACACCCTCTTTACCTTCTCCATCTCCCCTCTCACCTGTATTATTGCCTCAAAATAGCCGGAGGTGGAGCGGCTGCATATCTGGCACACCTGCTTGTTGTATTTTATCTGCACAGGCACGCTGTATGGCACCGCCTCCTCCCCAAAGGTGCCATGCCAAGTATTATTTTTTGCATCAAATTTTCCGGAGAAGCCCTTTTTCTTAAATTCAAGCCAAACAATTTCCTTTAGAATTTTATTGTCAAGCTTTATCCATTTCTCCCCGCCGCGCACCCTGTTGTTATAGCGCTGGGACTGGGGGGATTTTTGGCTCTTTCTTGCGTTTATCAGCCCGCTTCTCACTCTTTCGCATTTTACGCACAGCTCAACTTCAACCTCGCTTGGCATCTTCTCCTTCTTTTTCTCAAGGGTGCAGTCAATGCAAAATTCCCCTACAAAAGAAATCTTGTCATCGCTTTTGCCACACCTTGGGCATATTCTTATCATTATTCAAGCTTTGCTGTTGCTGGTTTTTAAACTTCCTCCCTCATTTTATATGCATGGAAGAGGACAAGGCTAATGCAAATTCTGAGATGCGCTATATCGCCCTTGAGCTTACAAAGCTTGCATATAAGAAAAAAAAGAGCTTCAAGGCGGTTGCTGCAGAATATGTGCAAAACGTGTATGATTTGGAAGGCATCCTGCGATCCATCTCCGCAGGAACCGCGCAAAAGTCAAGGCAGAACGGGCGGCAGAAGGCATACAACGAGAGGTAGCTTCTTTACTAAATAACCCCTGCCCTCATTTTCGGGCATGGTAAGCTTATTAACGCTAATTTCTTATCTTTAATTATGGAATCCTCAAGGCAGAAGGCATTGGGCATCACAAAATATTTTGTTTCCCTTCCCTCCGCACGCTTCCTTTTGGGCGCCTGCATATTTTTCTCAATTTTATTTGGCGCAATAATGGGCGCGCTTGATGAGCGCACTCTGGGGCTTTGGGCGCTCATAGGCGGAGCCGCAGCCGCGCTTATAGCAGTTGCCGCCCCCTCAATTCTCTCAGGCGCAATCCTCTCCTTTTTCAGGCACCGGGTAACCCTTGGGCGGGCAATGGCAATTTCCCTTCTCTCATCCCTTATATATTTGCTTTTCTTTTTAGGCGCCGCGGCGCTCGGCTCCAACCCTGCAAAAGAGAGCGTGGTATTTGTCGGCTTCGGGCTTGCTTTTCTTTTATGGCTTTTTTCCCTGAAATTCGCATTCGGGCTTGAGCGCTCGTGCTGGATATTTGCATTTTTGCAGATGGCGCTTCACGCGCTTTTCCTTGTTGCAGGCACTTCTTTGTATGATGGAAGCATAAGGTTTCTTTTGCTAAAAGTAATACTTACTTCCCTGGTGTTTGTAGGCGCGCTCTATGCGGTGCTTTTTCTTGCCTCCCGCCCTCTCAAAAAGAATTTGGGGCTCTCCTCCAACGACGTGCTATCCATGTTCTCAAGCCAGTGGCTTTTTCAGGAAAAGGATTTGGAGGACGCATTTGACGAGCTTGGGGAAGAGGCGCTTACCTGGATTGGTGCATGCACTTTCTCCACACGCAATGGAAAAATGCAATGGATAGTGCCATACTTTCACTTCGGCCCATTCGGAAATTTGGGCGGCTCGCAATTTTCCTCCCTTATTTCAAAAAAGCTCTCTAGCGCCGATACGTGCGCATTTGTGTTTCACGGAAGCGCGACTCATGATTTGGACCCTGTCTCCTCATCCTCAATAAATTATGTCATAAGAAAATGCAACGAGGCTCTCTCCTCCATAAAATTGCAAAACGCGCATTACTCTATTAGGCAAGGAAAAGGAGGGGATTCGCACTGCGCTTGCCTTGAAATAAATGATGATATGCTCAGCTTTTTCTCGCGCGCCCCATATTCCACAGAGGATATCAACCTCTCTGTAGGATGGGCGTTAATGGAGAGAATGCGCCGGGAGAGCAGGGAATCCCTTCTTATAGACTGCCACAACTGTGAAACAGGGGAAGTTGATTATATAGAGAGCGGCTCGCCCGCCTCATTTGAAATGGCTGACGCGCTTGAGAATGCTCTTGCAAAAAAGAAATTTTCAGGCCCGCTAAAAGCAGGCTGGGCATTTTCTTTCCCGACGCACATAAGCGGAGTTGCAAGCGCGGGAATAAAAGTTGCGTGCCTTGAGGGGGAGGCGCATAAGGCGATGTTTTTTGTTTTGCTTGACTCAAACGGAATAATAAATTCAGCGCGCGAGCATATTGAAAATTCTATAAGAAAAAAATTCCCGCGCACCTCATTAGTGCAGATTCTCACCACGGATACGCACGAATTAAACAGCGTAAAAGGCGTGTTTAATCCCGCGGGAGTGGAAAACATTGATTTGCTTGAGGCGCAAATTCTCACCCTTTGCGAATCCTCCCACAAGCTTCTTTCCCCATGCAAATTCGGCATGTCAAAAGTGCGCATCCGCCTCAAAGTGCTTGGCGCCTCCCAGTCCGCAGAAATAGTCTCAACCCTTAACGCAGTATTCTCGCTTCTTAAATTCGCCGTGCCTGCGGGGCTTATAGCTGCAATAGGGGCGGCAATTTGGCTGCTTGGGAAAGTGTAGAAAAATGCCAGAAGGCGCGAGAGAAAGCGAAGAACTGGATTGCCGAGGTTTGAAGGTTTCTATCAGACCTGAAAATCTGCGCGGGTGGGGGAATCAGGAAATCAAGGAAAAACTGAAGGGGGAGGGTGTCCCTCCCCCTGCGGTTTGTCTTGCCACGGGCAGGCACAGGATTTAGAGTTAATGAAAGCAAGTCTTATCTCAGTAGAAAAAAGGCATTTTCCCTGCAGGGGAAGCCTATTTTACACATTTGCCATTCCCCTCTGTGGAAAACTTTTTTTCAATTTCAAAAAAGCGTCCGAGGTTGCCGATATCTGCAGAATCCGGATACGCGACGCCCAGGGCAAAAATAGCTTACCTCGGAGGGTGTGGTAATTGAGGCTACCACAACAGAAAAATTGGCTAAAATAAGGGACTGCAAGGCGGACACCCCTACGGGGCACTAGATTTTTTAAGGGGAAGTTGCCAAAAAAAGTTATGGCAAAGAAAAAACAAAACAAGGTGAAGGAAGCAGACGAGCTCGTATTCACTCCGAGCCCCTACTGGCTTACTCGTCCTTCCGCCCTCGCAAAACGCTATTGAGGATTGTAATTGAACTCGTGAGCTCGTCCAGCTTTTTCTCCATGCGAAGAAGAAGATAGCCAGTAATGGCAATAGGAAAACCGACGTTGGAAACAACCCCGATAAGAGAATTAAGCTCCATCTAATGCACCTGCTCAAAAGAAACCCATGCCCCGTTTAACGAGGTGGAATAAACTGTTTTGCGCGGAGCTCCTGCAATCGCTTTTTCCTCTTTTGTATACCAGCCGGCAATTTCCGCCAAAATCTCAAAGCTTGCCATGTCCTTGCAAATAATTGCATCGTCCTGGTCAAGAATTTTCACA
>PFCD01000020.1:0-31164 GCA_002778455.1 Candidatus Micrarchaeota archaeon CG10_big_fil_rev_8_21_14_0_10_45_29
TTCGACACGTTAAAAAAGAGGATTTTATCCATCTCTCGCCCGCGACGAGCCTGTTACCCCCAGGGTAGCTTGTCTGACAGCTTGGGGCCTCATCAAAAGGCCACCAAGGTTCGTTAAGCCCGAATTTCTTCTCTGCATTCCACGCTTGTAGGAATACAGTCAGCCCAGCATTTGTCTTTAACCCTTAACGGTGCATTTCTGACGCACCTAAGCTGAGCATTGGGCACCCTTGTTTTCTTATCGAGGGTGTACCGCCCCAGCCAAACTATCCACCTGACGCTGTCCCTTACGGTAAGCAATACAAGGCCACTAAAATGGTGTTACAACGGCGCCTATCCCGCCCCCGAAAGGACGGACATAACGGCTCCCATTTACGCTGCGTTAGCAACCCTATATTACAACATCAGACTATAGTAAAGCTCCATGGGGTCTTCGTTTCCCCTTGGAAGTCCACTGCATACTCACAGTGTAGTAGGTTCACCAGGTCCCTGCAAGGGACAGTGGGAGACTCGTTACGCCATTCATGCAAGCCACCAATTAAGCGGCGAGGTATTACGCTACCTCAAGCAACACAAAAATTCCGAAGAAAAATTGTGCTGGACTATATCATCTCTGGCTTTCACCAGTAGTTTGGCGTATAGTCTCTGAGGATCCAGTTAAAGACAAGTCTTTCATCACTTCTGAAAGAATATATCTTCTTTGCTTTCCGTTCTGGTTCATTTCAAAGGCGATTTTTACCATCTCCTTGAAAGAATCAATATTTGAATGCTTCTTCTGCTCTAAATCACGCACAATTTTTGAAAAAATTTCAAAGTCGCGCGCTTTTACAAGCAGTTTGTAGCGCTCAAAAAACGGAATTATTTTTTCATGCAATTGCCGCCGGTTATCAACATAGAATTGCAATACGTCTGGCTGCCCGGGCTTTGGAATCACTCTTCCGCACCCGAGAAACCTTTTGCATAGCTCTAATATGTGCCGATGGGACTTGTGCTGCGTTACATGAAAAACAGGGTCCAACACCCAACCGAATCGGGTATCTTTCTGTTTTTTCAGTGCAACGTTGAAGCACCCTTCCGCGTCTGCAAAACCGACGATATAATATGCAAGCTCTTTTCTTTTCTTTGGAAGGTTGCTCACCTTTACCAAGTCATTGTATTCTTGCAACATATAAATCACCGTTTCCTGCTGATTGTCCGCATCTGCGCATCCCATTTTCCCATGCTCTGGAAGGATGGCATTGGAGTTTCCAGCATATAGCCAAATTTTATGCCCCCTGTATAAGTTGAGGGTCAGAGTTACCCCCGCTCTTTGCCGGCGCTTAGGCCCGTTGAACCAGGCTTTCACGTACCGGTAGTGAGCAGGCGTCACCCATAATACTAAGCGTTTCCGCTTTGCTATGAGTTGTGTTTTTGGTAAACAGTCGGTCTCCCCTAGTTACTGAGGCCTGCGAATGCTTTAACATATGCAGGCATCGCTTATTCCGAAGGTAAGCGACTAATTGGCCGAGTTCCCTTTGCAGGGTTATCCTGACACGCCTTGGCTTTTTCTGCCAGCAGCACCTGTAATAGTTCTAGGTACGATTAGCCAAAATCGAAACCGCGCTCTTTTCATGGAACCCAGGAATCAGCCATCTTGAACATTCCTAAGATTATACCACTTCTCCTGACGATCAGTCTCCATGGCATTGCCTTAGTTAAGCAGAGTCTCCTCTGCATGGCCTATCCCAAGCCGTCGAGAGCGGAATTTGCGTTGCCGCGTCTATTTGGCTAGGACGGGAATTTTAACCCGTTTCCCTTTTGCGCAGTCGGAATTACCGGTGCGCTTAGGATCGCCTTACTCTGGGCTGATAAACATGGCCCAGAAACCCGCGTGCTATGCGGCGCCTAGGATTTTCACCTAGGTATGCTGCTACTAATACCAAGATATTCATAGCTGGCCGGTCCACAGGAGGTTACCACCCTGCTTCAGCCCTGCCAGCTCGCCCCCCTAACAGTTTCATCCCCTAAGGGATGAACTCTAAGGTATCGGTAATAGGCTTAGTCCCGATTATCTTCGAAATCTAGGATCTAGACCGGTCCGCTATTACGCGTTGTTTAAAGGATGGCTGCTTCTAAGCCTACCTTCCGGCTGTTTAAGACCATAAACTTCTTGTGGATTCACACTTAGCCTAAATTTAGGGACCTTAACCTTAGTTACGGCCTTTCCCGTATCGACCCGTCGGCTTACCCGCCGGAATCCGACTCCCGCAGTCTGCGGCGGCTATGGATTCGAGGTTTAACAATTCGGTGAACCCTTTCGAGTCCGCTCCAAATGATTAGTGCCCTACCCCATAGCCCGCCTCGTGCGAGGCTATACTAAGATATACTTCGAGGGGAACCCGCTATTGCTGAGTTCGACTGGACTATCACCCCTAAACGTGGGTCACATGAGCAGAATATACTAGCAACATTTGCGGTCCTCCATCCGCCGTCAGGCGGACTTCGACCTGCCCACGCTTAGATCACATCAGCTTCGGGTCTGTAAAGAGTGACTAATCGCCTTTTCAGACGACGGGTAAAAACCCACTTGCTTTCGCTTCGGCTTTCGCCTCGCCACGCTAAACAACTCCTTGGCTCTTGCTTCGAGAAGAACGGTATGACATCGGTATTTCTCCCTCGATCATGCCCCTGCGGACAGTCACTTCGGGAGACGTCGTTCCTTTCATGCCATACCAAACTGTAGCCACTTAGTTTCAGGTCTTTTCACTCCCCTTCCGGGGATCTTTTCAACTTTCACTCACGTTACTCATACGCTATCGGTCTTTAGTTATATTTAGCGTTGGAAGTTGATACTCCCGTATTCATGCCCCATATTCGAAGGACACTACTCTTTTGGCATCACACCATGACGATTTGCACACGAGGCTTTCACTCTCTATGGCGCAACTTTCCAGTTGCTTGTGCTCCCTACATGGTTAATCCGCCCCACATCTCCTCCAAGTTGCCTTGGTAGGATTCAGAACGCGCTTTTTGGCTTTCAGTCACCCTTACTAACCAAATCCCAATTGGTTTCTCTTCCTGCCGATACTAGAATGTTTTAATCTTCGGCGTATTAGCCCATTACAGGGCTCTGTGCTACCGTAGGATCAAGGGGTGCCTGCACCTCCCCTACGAATTTCGCTGCTTGCCGCGGCACTATGCTCTACTAAAGCCGAGTCATCCACTAAGTGGCGTTAACAACATACCACAATCTGTAAGTTTCCTTGTCTTTTTCATTTTAGAAAAAGACAGTTATAGCTGTCTTCAATACACATTACCTTGCGCACAGATGCAAACGGGCCGGGGAAACGAAGTTCGTTGGCCCTCTCTGAGCGCTCAGATGAGAATAAATAAATATTCTCCGGCGCTCTCCCCAAGCGGGAAGAAGCGCACCCTAAAAACCCCTGCATCATTTCCATCCGCCAAAAAGGCGGTGGATATTACTAAGGGTTATTCTTTTCATCGCACATGAACCAGGTTCTGTGCTGATGTCAGGCATCGCTTAGCCTGAAAGGGTAGCAATTAATATGGCTACTTGGCTTTATAAAGCTATCGAAGAAAAATGGGAGATGGTGGGAAAATTTGCTTAAAATATTTCTGCCCCAAACTTTTCGCTTTTGTAAACCTTGTTTTGCGCAGAAACAAAAAGAATTTGCACTGGGAGCTTTTTTGAGAGGGATATTCCTTCCTCAAAACCGGCGCAAAAAATCGCAGTAGCATACGCGTCGGCTTCAATTCCTGTTTTTGCAAGGCAAAAAATGCATTTTGCATTATTTTGCGGAATGCCTGTTTTTGCGTTAAGCAAATGATGCGCGCTACCCCATTTTCTTCTGTTTGGAGCCGAGGCCGCCAATGCTTCCCCGTTGAGCGAAATTTTCCCTAATGCGCGCGAATCATCATCCGGGTGCTCAAGCAATATTTGCCACTCTTTTTCATCAGGGGCGGATTTTGCCATGATATCCCCGCCGGCATTTATATAATAGTGGAAGATGTTATTTTTCTCAAGCAATGAAGCAACCTCATCAAGCGCAAACCCCTTGCCAAAACCGCCAAAGTCAATTTGCTTATTTAAAAGAACCTTGGAATTTTTCTCATCTATGCAAATATTTCCCTGCAAAAAAGATGCGGCTCTGTGAAGGGGGCTCTCTGTTTTTTTATTTTTCTTAAAAGAATAATTTTTATCATAGCCAAGCGAGTCAAGGGCGGTTTTTAAGGCGATGTCAAAATGCCCTTCAGTAGTAGAATTTAATTCTGCCGCCTTTTTTAGCAAAAAAATAAACTCAGAAGAGGCGGTTTGCCATTTACCCAAATTATTGTTAAGGGATGAGAGCTGCGAATTTTCAATAAAGCGCGAATAATTATTTTCTATTTCCCGCAGGCGGGAGAAGCATTTTGGAAAAAAATACGAGAATTTGCCGGGGAGCTTTATTTCTATTTGCGTCCCCAGCAAATTTTTTTTCTGAGATTCTATTTCCATATTTTTGCCTAATAGGTGTCTATGACTTCCTGCACATAACCCTTGAAGGCGGCGGTTGTGAGCGAGCTTCCTGCAACATTTTTTGGGATGTCAAGCTCGTCTATTTTCTTCCCCACCGCGAGGGATGGCAGCTGCTCATTTACCGCGCTTATCAATTTTGCAGAATATGGATGCATAACCCCGACACCCTTGATAGATGCGGATGTGATGAGGTCATCCTTTACTTCAAGCATTACCTCCATTGTTTCGGTTCCGTTGTGGTAATCATAGCTTACATTTTTCATATATGTGCCGTCTGCAACCGCCAGCTGAATTTCCTCCTGCATCTTGTCATACGAGCTTTTGTTGCCTGCCGCACTTATGTCCATATTTTTTTCAATTTCGCCCTGCGCGGGCATAACCTGCCGGGCAGATGCCCCGTTATCCTGGGAAAGGCACCCTGCAAGAAACACCGAGAGAAGCACAAACACCGTGAAAATTGCGCCTGCCACCGATGAAAATTTGATATTGTTTTTCTGTTCCACACATACACCCCTAGATTTTTGAAAAGCCATATAGGGATAGGAATTTTGGCGGTTTATAAAGAAATACCCAATTTCAGATAGCTTTATATAGTGTTGTTGTATATATAAATATATGGGAATAAAACAAATCAACTTCAGGGGAAGCCATACACGCGCGGGAGGAGTTGTGAAAAATCTTGCATTTGCTCTTCTAACCTCAACTATAATGTCTTTGCCTGTTTTTGCGCAGGATTATTCATCTCTTGCAAGCAAGCTTGTTGCTGGGGAGAATGTGAGCATTACAGTAAAAGCGCAAAAGGTGCGGGAAAATATTTATCAGCAATTGCAAAAATTGCAAACAGAGGTTGATTTGCTGCAAAGCGGCTCTCTGGTAGTTGTGAAACACGCAAGAACTTCTGAAGAGGGGCTTAATTATGTTTTTGAAATACAGAAAATAAAAGGCGCTGCAAAGAGAATGCCTGCCTCTGGGAAGCCGGAGGAAAAAGTGAAAAATGCTGAAGATGGCGGGGAAGCAAAAAATTCTTCTGATAAAAATACTTTGAAAAGTGGGAAGAGGATAAAAAGAGTTCCTCCGGAGGAGGGGCAATTTCCTCAAAAGGGGCCCTCTTGGCAAAAACGGGATGTTGACACCACCGAGGCGATAAAGGGATTGCCTGTTGAGGAGAAAACAGACGGCGGGAAAAAAGAAATTAATGCACAAGAGCCGCTTATTGAAAAAGACATCTCTTTTGCGGTGGAACAAATTTTGGATACCGCCAAAAGAGAAAATGCGCCTGTGAAAAAGAAAAACGGAAACAGGAAAAGCAAGGTAAAAAACGGCAATGCGAAAGCAAATTTGATTGCGTATGCAGACAAGCTCTCCGAAGATGGGAGATTTGAGGATGCGTTAGGCATTTATGAAAAGAGCCTGGGAAATGCAAGGCATGAATCCGAGGTTCAGCTAAAAATTGCGAAAAACCTTATCCTGCGCGCAAAAGAAATTGTTGGAAACAACAGGTTTGCCAGCGAGGATGAGGAGAAAAAAACAAACATAACCGCGTATGTGTATTATGATGACGCCATAAAAATTCTCAAAAAGCTTGAGAAAAGCGGCGGAATTGAAAATGGCGGGAAAAAAGAGATTTTACAGCTCTTAAATTATGCTTACAGGGGAAGGGCGGTATGCGGCTCTTATTCCCCGCTAAGGGACAACACGGACATGAAAAGCGACTTGGATTCCTCGCAAAATTATATCCAGGGCAAATGGATTCCAAGAAACGGATTTAAGCATTAGTTAACAAAAGAGATAAGTGAGAAAATGGCGCCAACAAAAATAATGAAAGCGATAAATTCATGCATAAACACCAAAGGCACTCTTGGCAACAGGGAATGGAAGCGGCTTGCAAAAGAGAAATACCTTCCCCTGTTTGAATCATACTGCACGGATATGAAAACAAAAAAGGCGGTTGAGGGGGCATTTGGAATTCACTGCGACGCATTCACCAAAAAGAAGCCGGAGCTTTTGCAGAAGGCAAAGGGGAAATATGTTATTGCGGGGGAGAGGTATTACAGCAAAAGAGCCGAACTTGGCAGGCAGGTGCATAACTGCGACAAAGTGATTTTGGAGAGCATCGGCGCGCAAAAATATGACATTGAAATTAGGATGCAGTTTCTTTTTGGAATTATAAAAGACATTGACGGAAAAAAAGACGCGGTTAAAGATTACATGGTTGCCGGAATGCGCCTGCCTGTGCTTGGGCTGAAATTTGAAGGGCTTTGCAAGGAGATTTCAGATGCCAAGGTGCAGAAAAGACCGGGGCATCTGAGAAAAGCGATAGAAAATAAGCTCGGAAGGCTGGCTGCAGAAAACCTGATAAAAAAGGCAACGGAGCAGTTTTGCGCGGCGCAGGAGCTTTTGGAAAAAATGCGCTGAATTATTTTTTACTTTTTTTCTTTTTTGTTAGCTTTTTCCTCTCTTTCTCATCCTGCTCATCAGAATGCGCCTGGCGCGGCTCATCCTCTATTATTTTTTTTATGTCGTTTGTTTTTTCAAATTCTGCGATTGAATCTATTTTTTCCCCCACTTCGCCCCCGTTTTGCTGCAAATTTTCTTCCCCGAACCCCCCGTTTTCGGGAGGCTTGCCGCCCGGCTTTGGCTTTATGAAAAAAGCATATATTGCAAGGGCTATGAGAATTAGCGCGCCTGCCGCAAAGAGAGCCAGAGAGAAATCCTCAACATTTTTCTCCTGCTTCGGCTCGTTTTCTCCCGGAGTTGTTGTGTTTTGTGCCGGAGCCGGCTGCTCTTTTAGTATAAGAAGGCGGTGCGTACCGGAGCGGATGCCATCGCACTTCACAGACCAGTTGTATTCCCCTAAAAATATGTCATTTATGTTTATTGAGCCTACTTCTCCGCTTGGAAGCATTAGGGGCCCGAGGCGCTTGTCGTTGTTTGCATAAAAATAGCATTCTGCGGTCTCTTTTCCAAAATCGTTTTCCTCATATTGGAATGAAAATGTTATGTCCCTGTTTGTTGTCTCGGTGTTGTTTTGCGGGGAAATTAAAGTTACTGTTGCAAATTTTCCTTTTGTTATCAAGGTTTCGGGAGAAATTACTTCCAATGGAAACTCGCTCAATGTTGAGTTGCATATTGCCATCCATTTGTGCGAGCCGTTTGTTAAAGAGGTGAGATTTACTTCCCTAAAAGTGAATATTCCGTCCTCATCATATATGCTTGTTGCAGATGTGAGCGCCCCGTCTATGTAAAGCCCGCATGCAAGCTGCACAGAAGTTTGGTTTGATATTAAGCTTACCATAAAATTGGCTGAATTTTCCACTCCAACGCCTGCGGTCGGGGAGACAAGCTCCAAAGATGCCGCAAATAAAAGCGAGGGAAGAATAAATATTGCAAAAATGCAGAAATTAAGTTTCATTTTTTCACCTTTTTAGCATAAAATATATTGCGCCAACAATTAATATTGCTGCGGCTGCAAGCAAAAGCCAATTGCTGCTAATGCCGTTTTCAGTAGTAGTTGCAAAAAGCCCGGATTGCCATGAAATTGTGCCTTCTAGCGGCATGTTAATACCTGTTTTGGAATTATTGGGTTCTGGTGCGATTTCTGCCGGGGCGTTCTCATCTTTGGAAGAAGTTATGTTTTTTTCAGAAGCATTTTCTTGAGAAGAATTTATATTTTTTATTTGCTCGCCTGCAGTTGAATTATTTTCGCTCTCGTTTTTTGGAGCAAGCAAATGCAGCTTGTATGTTTGTGTTGTGTAGTTTGCGCATTTTATGCTCCAATTGTATTCCCCTTCAGGGATTCTTGCTATTGTTATGGTGGTGTCATCCCCTGAGCGCACTGATTTCTCCCCCAGAGTAAGATTGTTAAGAAGCACTGAGCACAGCTGCCAGTCATTCTCATCCTCTCCGTTGTAAGTAAACATAAATACCGCATAGTTTGAGGCGGCTGAGAAATTTTGAGGCGGAAAATCCACTGTTATTTTTGGCATTGCGGGCCCCGGCACCTCTTGCGCAAAAGAGGCAGAGAGCAAAAGCAGCATGGAAAAGGCTGATAGCAGGTAAATTAATTTGTTTTCCATAAAAACCACTTAAGCATATTGGAAGAAAGCCAATAAAAAGAGGGCAGTTTTTGGTTGGAGGGGGGGAAATTACGGGGAAAAGGGGCAATAGCTTTATATACCTGTGGCGCGCTATTTATTGCTACGCGCTTGTGCGCTTTTGCACAACGTGTGAAATTTTTATTTGGGCGGCAGAATATTCGCCGCAAAATTAAAATTTTTTATGGGTGCAGGGCAACTGCCCGGCACGACGTACGCTCTTCTGAGGGCTTGCTGCCCTCGAAGATGCTTATCCCGCCTTTTTGGCAGGAGAGGCATATGAGGAACCAAACGAAAGTGTAGAGAGTGGTGTAAGAACCGCTAAAATCTTTCTAAGTTTAGAAGTACTTTTACAATACTTGACTCCAGTTGATCCTGCTGGAGGGTACTGCTATCGGAGTACGATTAAGCCATGCAAGTCTGCTGGTGGACTTCCACCGGCGGCGAACGGCTGAGTAACACGTAGTCAATCTGCCCTAAGGACGGGAATACCCTCGGGAAACTGAGGATAACTCCCGATAACCCATTTATGCTGGAATGCTTAATGAGTTAAATCTTTGGCGAATTGGAGCCAATGGGCCTTAGGATGAGACTGCGTCTGATTAGGTTGTTGGTGAGGTAACGGCTCACCAAGCCGATAATCAGTAGGGGCAATGGGAGTTGGAGCCCCCAGAAGGGCACTGAGACAAGGGCCCTAGTCCTACGGGATGCAGCAGGCGCGGAACCTTTGCAATGCGCGAAAGCGTGACAGGGGAACTCCGAGTGGTGAGGGCAAATTGTCCTCATCTTTTAGCCAATTTAAAAAGTTGGCAGAATAAGATCTGGGTAAGACCAGTGCCAGCCGCCATGCGCGTGATTTTCGCACGCACGGCACGGTACGCGGTAATACTGGCAGAGCGAGTGGTACCCACGAATATTGGGTCTAAAGAGTCCGTAGCGGGTCGGTTAAGTCCACTGTGAAATCTGGCAGCTTAACTGTCAGGAGTGCAGTGGATACTGGTCGGCTTGGGAGCGGGGGAGGTCAGGAGTACTTGTGGGGTAGTGGTAAAATACTGTAATCCTACAAGGACTACCAGTGGCGAAGGCGCCTGACCAAAACGCGTCCGACCGTGAGGGACGAAGGCTAGGAGAACGAATCGGATTAGATACCCGAGTAGCCCTAGCAGTAAATTATGCAGACTGTGGTGTTGCGCCGACTTCGTGTCGGCGCAGTGCTGTAGCGTAGGTGTTAAGTCTGCCACCTGGGGAGTACGGCCGCAAGGTTGAAACTTAAAGGAATTGGCGGGGGAGCACCACAAGGCGTGGATGCTGCGGTTCAATTGGATACAACGCCGGGAACCTTACCTGGGGAGACGGCAGGATGACGGTCAGACTGAAGATCTTACCCGACGAGCCGAGAGGTGCTGCATGGCCATCGTCAGCTCGTGGTGCGAACTGTCAGGTTAAGTCCTGTAACGAGCGAGACCCTCGTGTACTGTTGCTAACTCTGCCTCCGGGCGGGGTGCACACTGTATGGACTGCCCGTGTTAAATGGGAGGAAGGAGGGGGCGACGGTAGGTCAGTATGGCCTGAATCTCTCAGGGCTACACGTGGCATACAATGCTTATGACAATGGGCTGCTACCCCGAGAGGGGATGCTAATCTCTCAAACATAAGCTCAGTTCAGATTGAGGGCTGAAACTCGCCCTCATGAAGCTGGAATGCCTAGTAATCGCGTGTCAACATCGCGCGGTGAATACGTCCCCGCTCCTTGCACACACCGCCCGTCAAGTCACCCAAACGGGGTTTTGGTGAGGCAGCCTCTTATTGGGGCTTTCGAACCAGGATTTCGTGAGGGGGGCTAAGTCGTAACAAGGTATCCGTAGGGGAACCTGCGGATAGATCACCTCCAAAACAAGAATATCGCTTATTGCGGTGGAATGTTTTGTTAAGAAAAACACATTTTCTAGCAGGAAATGTGATGAAGTCTTGTACTTAGGGTACATATGCAAGGAAGGAATTACTTTTCTTCACTTTCGGGTTTAACCTCATAGCGTTGAAACTTTTTTCAAAAGAAGTTTCATCAAAAAACTTCTTAGCGCAAGCGCCGGGAAAAGAAGATGGCTTAAAAATTAGTTTTCTTTTTCCAGCATCTTTAATTTCTTCTTCGCGCCAAAGGCAAAGCCGCCCGCCTTGCCATTTGATTTTATCACCCTGTGGCAGGGGCATTCCGGCATGCCGGGGGATTTGTGAAGCGCGTTTCCCACGGCGCGAGAAGCTTTGGGATTTCCTATTGCCTGCGCTATGCAATAATAGGTTGCGACACAGCCGGAAGGGATTAGCGCCGCCGCACCCCACACGTTTTTCTCAAATTCGGTTGCCATAAAAAAATAATAAGAGGAAAAAATAAAAGAGTTATTTTGAGAGGTCCTCCTGCATGGATTGCAAATCCTCCTCATGCTCAATTTCATCCTCAAGGATTGAAACCGCCATCTTGTAGGTGATGTCATCCTTGCCGCGCACCATGTCAACTATTTTTTTGTAAACATCGATGGCGCATCTCTCGCCCTTTATGTTTTGCTCCAAAAGCGCGAGGGAATCCGGGTTTTCCGGCGCGTCATAGCCGCAGGATGAGAGTTTTAGAAGCTCCTCAAATTTTACCACAGGCGTGCCGCCCAAAGTAATAATTCTCTCTGAGAGCATGTTTGCATGCTTTAGCTCATCATTTGCGTGCTCTTCAAGCTCTGCTTTTATTGCGGGAGACATTTTGCCGCGTATCACTTTAGCACCTGCCCAATATTGGTAATATGCAAGCCACTCGTCGCACAACGCCTTGTTAAGCTCGGCTATGAGCTCTTTTGCGCCAACGCCTATTATTTCGGCTGCTTTTTTTCCCATAAAACCACCAGCATAAAAATAAGGGGAAGAAAAACTAAAAAGATGCGCCTTTTTTCAAAAAATTATTCTGCGGGAAGCATTCTTTTTGAGTAAAAGTATGCGGTTGCGCCGGTTACTATGTGGGCAACAGCGATTCCTGCATAAAGCCCCTCAAGCCCGAAAAGGGTTGAGCCAAGCCATGCAAGCGGCACCGCCAATATTGCAAGGCGCAAAAGCAAAATTGCAGAGGCTTCCAGAGGGCGGCGCATTGCGTTTAAGGATTGGCTTACAAAGGCGCCCATGGCAGAGATGCCATAGCATATTGGCACTATTGTAAGGTATGCGGCAGACGAGAAAATAATAAGGGGGTCGGAGCTGAAAAGGGAGGAGATGGGGTATGCGAAAAGAAAAAGGATTGCAAACATTGCCGCACCCCACACCATGCCGAATTTGAAGGAAAAGGAGAGCCCTTTTTTTATGCGCTCTATTTTTTTTGCGCCAAAATTCTGCCCCACAAAGGGGGCGATGGAAGTAGACATTCCGATTACCCCTATTATTGCAAGAGATTCAATTCTTCCGGCAACCCCAAATCCGGCAACCGCCTCATCCCCATATGTTGCAACCATTGCAGTAAGTATCCCCATGGAAAGTGGAAAGAGAAGGTTTGTTGCAGATGCCGGCAAGCCTACCTGCAAAATTTTTCCCCATGAAGAGATAAGCTCATCAAATTTTGGAATTGCAATCTCAAGCAAATCATATCGATATTTTAGCACATACAAGGATGCGAAAAATGTAAGAGCCCATGAAATAATTGTTGCTATTGCGGCGCCTTGTAACCCCATTGCAGGAATAGGCCCATAGCCGAATATGAATGCAGGGTCAAGGATGATATTTACTATGGCGGCAAACGCCATTATGTATGCAGGGGTTTTTGTGTCTCCTGTGGCGCGAATCGCTGAATTGCCAAGCATGGGAATTACAAGGAAAAATATACCCAAATACCAAATGGACACGTATTGCTCTACCAACGCAAGCACGTTGCCGCTTGCGCCAAGGGAGGTGAATATTGGGTGCATTGTGGCAAGCCCTATTGCAGAGAGGGCGAATGTGAGGGCAAGGGCAAGTATTAGCGTGTGCGTAGTAATCCTTTGCACCTGATGATGGTTTCCTTTTCCAATTGCTATTGAGATTATTGACATTGCGCCTATTCCTATTCCGAAAACTATTGAATTTAATACAAATATCACTGGAAAAGAGTAGCCCATTGCAGCAAGCTCTTGAGCGCCTATCTGCCCCACAAAAAAGGTGTCTGCCACGTTAAATAGCATTATTGCAACCATGCCAAGCATCATCGGAACTGCCATTCGAAGCAGCCGCGAGCCTATGGGGCCTTCGGTGAGGTTAGAGGTTGAGTTTTTCATTTCAAACGCCTAAATAAAGAAGGGGCTTTTGCATATTTAAGCTAATGCCAAAATTTGAATTTGCGGCTAATGCTTAAGCTTCCTAAAATAATTTATTCAAATTTAAAGCAGTTTTCAAATGTTGGCCATTTCTTGTCTTTTTCTGATAAAGTATAATTCATTTTCGGCCAGGGGAGCTTTAGAGTTGTGTCTGAGTAAATTATTCCCCCCTCCTCCGCTGCATTATGCGGGGAAGATGCTCGGTATATTACTTTTGAATTGTCCTCAATAGATAAATATCCGTGCGCAAAGCCTGCAGGCACATATAAGGTGAACATATTTTTCTCACTTAATTCTATTGTTTCGAATTTGCCAAATGTTGGGGAGGATTTTCTCAAATCCACTATTGCATCAAATATTTTTCCCCTAAGGCAGGTGATAAGCTTTGCTTGGGCAAATTTTCCTTTTTGAAAATGCATTCCTCTTATTACTCCTTTTTTATTTGTTGAGATAAATTCTTCTGCAAAAAAGGAGGAGGCGTGCGCCGATTTTAGAAGCTCTTGTGTAAACGTTTTGTGAAACAAGCCTCGTGAATCCTCAAAAAAGTATGGCTCTATTACAAAGGCATCCTTTAGCTTTAGCTTTTTTATGCTTGGCTTTTTTTCACTCATTTTTATCATCTTCTAAAAATATATTTATTTGCTCATCCAGTGAGAGCAATTTTACAATATTTTCTATTTTTCTTATGCTTACCTTTAGGTGCATGGGTATTTTAATTGCCCTGCCCGAGGATTTTGAGGGAAAAATGCGCGAGGCATCAAGCCCTTCTTTTTTTGCGAATTTTATTGCAAGTGAATATCTTGAGAGAAGCTGCGGCCCCACTAAATTGTAAATGCCTGAAGCGTTTTTTTCTATTAAAATGCATAAGATGCGAGCAATTTCCCCCGCATATATGGGCTGGGAGAATTGGTCTGATGCTGCCAAAAATTCTTTTTTCTCTTTTAATGAGGATGCGAGGCGTGAGAAAAACGAGGAATCCCTTCCTTTTCCAAAGACGCCTTCTATGCGCAAAATAAGCGCGTCAGGGCAAAAAGTAAGAGCCAAATTTTCTGCCTCAAGCTTTGCGATGGAATAATAGTTGAGCGGGTTTGTTGGGCTTGTTTCATCATATTCTTCCCCCTCTTTTCCCTCATACACCCAATCAGTGCTAAAGTGTATGAATTTGCATTTTAATTGCTTTGCGAGCTTTGAGAGGTTTTGCGGAATTTGCACCAGATACCTGTGCGCCTCACCCTTTTTTATTTCGCACTCATCTGTTGAGAGATTCGGCTTTATCGCATTAATTATTATTTGAGGCTTTAATTTTTTTAGAAGGGATTCAGTTTGTGAAAAGTCGGAAGCGTCTATATTAAAATCCATCCCAGAGGAGGTTTTGCTTAATTTTATTACTGAGTGCCCTGCATTTTCAAGGGATTTGCAAAGGTAGGATCCCACAAGCCCGCTTGCGCCAAATACTGCTATTTTCATATAAACATACCTTCAACATCCTAAAAAAATAAATAAGCCCGCTTTTTGCAGCATTTTCATGCCAATCCGCATTTTTTGCAAAATTCCCTTTTTATGCCGCGCATGGCTTGGCTTCCTTGCCTCTTTTTGGCGTTTTGTTTTAAGCTTCTTTTGAGAGCGCATCCGCCTTATCGCATTTTTCCCAGCTGAATTCATCCCGCCCGAAATGCCCGTAGCACGCGGTTTTTTTGTATATCGGCTGCCTCAAATTCAAATCAGCTATTATTTGCCCCGGCTTTAGGCGGAAATGCTTTTTTATGAGGGAAATTAATTCGTTGTTGTCCACTTTGCCGGTGCCGTGGGTGTCTACCCATACCGAAACTGGCTCGCTCATGCCTATCACATAGCCAAGCTGGACGGTGCACCTTTTTGCCAGTTTGGCTGCAACTATGTTTTTTGCAATATAGCGCGCCATATAATTTGCAGAGCGGTCAACTTTTGTGGGGTCTTTTCCTGAGAAGCAGCCGCCTCCGTGAGGGGCCATGCCTCCGTAGGTGTCTGCTATTATCTTCCTGCCGGTCATACCTGTGTCTGAGGCAGGCCCGCCTATTACGAATTTTCCTGTGCCATTTAATATTATTTTTGTCTCTTTTGTGAAATATTTTCCCAGTATTTTTTTTATGCTTGGAAAAAGGGCAGACTCTATTGTTTTTTGGGCGATGGGCTTCCCCCCATGAGTTTCATCATGCTGCTGAGCTATTACCACAGTTGTCACTTTTTGCGGCTCGTGGGAATCAGAATATTGCACTGTTATCTGCACTTTGCCATCGGGGCGCAGGTAGGGGATTTTGCCGGTTTTTCTCTCATCAGATATTTTTTTTGCCAATTTGTTTGCAAGCGATATTGGAAGCGGCATAAGCTCAGGCGTTTCTGTGCATGCATAGCCAAACATTATTCCCTGGTCGCCTGCGCCTATTACCTCCAAATTTCCTTCTTTTACCCCCTGCGCTATGTCGGGAGACTGGGCTTTTATGCCAACAAGTATTCCGCAACCCCGATAATCAAACTGGTATTCTGGCTTGGTGTAGCCGATTTCCTTTATGGTGTTTTGCACTATCTCATGGATATTCACATAGCTGCTTGTGCTTACCTCCCCCAGCACCATCACAAGCCCCGTTGAAACGGCGGTTTCAACAGCCACGTGCGCCTTTTTGTCCTGTTTTAGAATCTCGTCAAGTATCGCGTCTGAGATAAGGTCGCATATCTTGTCTGGATGCCCCTCTGTTACAGCTTCTGAAGTGAATAGATATACCATGAATACCGATAAAATATGGAAAAGCTTATTTTTAAGCTATCATAATGGCACCTGCAAACGCAAGAAGGGCTCCAATAAGTTTTTGGGCCCACGCTTCCCTTTCCCCTAGCAAAAGCATGCCGCCAAGGGCGGTGACAACTATGTAGGTGTTAAGAAGAGGAATCGCCACAGAAGCTTCCATCTGGGAGAGAGAAATAAGAAGGGTTGTAAAAGAGGATATTGAGATAAAGCTTATGAGGGCGACCTCTTTTGAGTATTTTTTTGCTATTGCGCCCATGCGAGAAATTGAATCCTTGCCCATCATTATGGAGAAGCAGATGGCAGGCACGGCATAAGTTGGAATGGCATATACAAGCGGCGGTATTAATTGTAGGTTGAATTTATCTGCGACAGACGCTCCCCCTATAAAGAGTGAGGCTATCAGTACCAGGTGCACCCCCTCAAGCTTCCATTTTGCTTTTGTGGGGCGGTAGATGCAAAGTATTGAGCCAACCAGGATAAGAAATATCGCTGCCAATTTGCCAAAACCGAGCGGTTCTGAGAGAAATATTGCGGAAAACGCAACCGTCCATATTATTTGCGACTGCCCCAAAATTGCCCTCTCCGCGGCTTCCACTTTCTGGCTTGCCTTGAAGGTGAAAAAAACGTAGCCAGTGTAAAGAATAGACACGCCTGCCCATAGCACCCATTGAAATGGGGGGATAACCCCTAAGTCAAGGGAAGGCAAAGTTGAGCCGAATGTTGGGCCCAGGAGAACCACAAACAGAATAAGGAAAATTACTGAGAAGACATCTGTTATTGAGGCCGATGCAAGAAAGTCCCCCTCCTTTTTCATCAATACGCGCACAACAAGCGCCCATGCGCTTGTTGCAAGCACGGCGATAACAAGCCATGCCATCGGAGGGATTATTTGGAAGACTCCTTGCATTTTATGCACCATTTTAACTTAGAGTTTTTTTATAATTTTTTTTGCAACTGCTTCAGGAGTTAATCCGTTTTTCATTCGCAAAAATTCATGCTTTCCCACAGCTTTTTGAAATGCGTCGGGGAGTGCAAAGCGCTCAAATACAGGGGGACAAACTCCTGCATCTGCCAAAGTTTCTGCCACCGCGCTTCCCAAGCCGCCTATTATGCTGTGCTCCTCCAAAGTGAAGAGAGGCATTTTTTTTGCCAAAGAGAGCACGAGGGCGGAATCAAGAGGCTTTATTGTGTGCATGGATATTACTTTTCCTTTTTTGCCTTCTTTAAAGAGAATGGCTGCTGCTTGCAATGCGGTGTGCACCATGTTGCCGCAGGAAATTATCGCAAAATCCCCGCCTTTTGAATAAACTTCAAGCCCTTTGCCTATTTTTAGAGGAGGCGGGAAGGAGTGCACGTCCGGCTCCTGCGAGCGGCCTATGCGGATATATAGGGGGGTTTTCATTTTCATTGAAGCGTCCATTATTTTTGCAAGCTCGTATTTGTCGGCAGGGGCGCAAACAGCCATGTTTGGCATTGCTCTCATAAGCGCCAAATCCTCTGTGCCGTGGTGCGTTGGGCCCAGGGTGCCATAGGATAGCCCTGCGCCCGTGCCGATTATTCTCACAGGCAGGTTGTGGTAGCAGATATCTACCCTTATTTGCTCAAGGGGGCGCACGGTTGCAAAAGGGGTGATTGAGTATGCAAAAACAATTTTGCCGCTAAGCGCAAGCCCTGCAGACATGCCCATCATGTTTTGCTCCGCAATCCCGGCGTTTATGAATTTCTCCGGGAATTTTTGCATAAACGGCTCAAACACAGAGTAGCCCAAATCCCCGGTTACCACCATGAGGGAAGGATATTTTTTTGCATAGAGAAGAAGCTTCTCAACAAACGTTTTTCTCATGAGAGCTCACCTAGTGCCCCCTCAAGTTGCTTGTCGTCTGGAGGAGTGTAATGCCATGCAAGGCTGTTTTCCATAAAGGAAATTCCTTTGCCCTTTGTTGTGTGAGCTATTAAGACCGATGGCTTGCCTTCCTCAAAGGGAAGCTTTTGCAGGGCGGCGCAAATATGAGGTATGCTATGCCCATCAACCTCTTTTGCCGCCCATTTCGCGGCGCGAAATTTCTCTGCCAAAGGCTCTATGTCAAGCACTTCGGCGGTGTTGCCAAGGGACTGTATCTTGTTAAAGTCGATTATTGCGATTAAATTTGAGGCGCGCGCGTGGCCTGCGAAAAGTATGGCCTCCCACACGGAGCCCTCGTCGCATTCTCCGTCGCCCATAAGCACAAATACATTTCTTTTTTTGTTTGCAAGAGCCATGCCAAGCCCTATCGGCAAGCCGTGCCCGAGGGAACCTGCGGTTGCCTCTATGCCTTTCATTGAACCGGATGTAACATGCCCCCAAAGCTTTCCCCCATCAGTTGAGAATTCTTGCAGTATTTTCTCGTTTTCATACCCCCTCTGCACAAGAGTTGCATAAAGCGCGCTGCAACCGTGCCCTTTTGAGAAAATGAGAATATCGCGCCCCTGCATTGATGGGTTTTTTGGGTCTATTCTCATTATTTTGAAATAAAGGGAGACAAGGAGTTCTACTGTGGAGAGGGCGGAAGCTATGTGCGCGGATTTTGAGGCGTGTATCATTTTGAGGATTTTTCGCCTTATTTCCTTTGCATGTGAGGAGAGGGGATTAACCGAAGTGCGGTCCATGTAAAAGGTTGGCGATTTGAGCTTAATAAGATTAGCCCTGCCCACTAAATAGTTTTTATAATATGGCATGCAAATGATATACGGGAGATAGGTGGCTTTTTGCGGCGCGCGAAAATAGCGGGAAAAAGGCCAAAAATGCATTTTAGATATTATTTGGAAAGGATGGGAATGGAAACCGATTTTGAAAAAAATGTTGCGCGGATTATTCACAGCCTGAAGCACTGTATAGCAGAGCCGGGCGTAAGCGGGGAAATACCCATGCTGCTTGGGGGAGGGCAGGCGGCGAAATTGCGCATAGTCACAATCAAGGACTTGGAAAATGCCGGGCTGATAAGAAAATTCGCGCAATGGAGAAAGAAGCATGAGGAATGGTTTCCCGCGAAATTCAACGTCACTTTGGAGGGCACCAAAAGGTGGCTTGACAAGGGCGTACTGGAAAACAGGGAGAGGATGCTTTTTTGCATTGAGGATATGGAGGGAAACGCGCTAGGGCATATGGGATTTTACCGCTTTGACTTTGAGAGGGAAGTGTGTGAGGTTGACAACATTGTGAGAGGGGAGGGGGGGGAGCCGGGACTTATGACCGCGGCGCTAAAGGCGATGATGGGATGGGGGATTGAAAATTTGCATGTAAAGGGCTACAGGCTGCAGACGCATGCGGATAACGCGAAAGCAATTTCATTGTATGAGAGGTGCGGTTTTGTGCCTGTGAGAGAAAACCCTATTGTGAGAAAGAAAATAGGCGAGAGGGTGGAATGGGTGCCTGCAGGGGAAGGGGAAACGGCTGAAAAATTTATGCTTGAGATGAGATGGGCGCCTAAAAAGCCTTGAGAAATGAATATATGAACAGCATTGAAAATTGACAGGGATTTGTATGAATGAGAAAAGCCATTTGATAAATATTAATTCGCAAAAAGAGAGCGGCTCAGACATTAGGGACATGTCCATAGAGTGCGACAATATTGGAGGGATAAATTTGTCGCAGGGAGTGTGCGATATGGGCGCCCCGAAAGAGGTTGTGGAGGGGGCGGTAAAAGCGATTGAAGGGGGGCTGAATTATTACACTCGCTTTGACGGAATTGATGAGTTGCGCACCGCAATTGCAAAAAAGCTTTCAAAATACAACGGCATAGAGGCGGACGCGAAAAAAAATATTATTGTGTCTGCAGGAACCACGGGCGCGCTTTTTTGCGCCTGCCTCGCGCTTTTGAAGCCTGGGGATGAGGTGATTATTTTTGAGCCGTATTACAGCTACCATGTGGACACCATATTGGCGGTTGGGGCAAAGCCGGTTTTTGTGAAAACATATCCTCCGGACTGGAAGTTTGATGCAGGGGAGCTTGGGGCGGCTGTTGGAGAAAACACCCGCGCCATAATAATAAACACGCCATCAAACCCCACAGGAAAGGTTTTCTCAAAAGAGGAATTGCTGCAAATAGCAAAAGTGTGCGAAAAAAATGATTTGATTGTTTTTACAGATGAGATATATGAGTATTTTGTGTATGATGGGAAAAAGCATTTGAGCCCGGCTTGCCTGCCTGAGCTTTCAGAGCGCACGGTAAGCATATTCGGATATTCAAAGACGTTTAGCATCACGGGCTGGCGCGTAGGATATGCGGTGTGCAATGAGAAGTGGGCGGCTAAAATAGGAAAGCTGAACGATTTGCTTTACGTTTGCTCGCCCTCGCCTTTGCAGGCGGGTGTGGCTGCAGGAATTGAGAAATTGCCTGATAGCTATTATGAGAAAATAAGAAAAGAGCATGAGGAAAAGAGAGATATGCTCGCCTCTGCGCTAAAAAAGGCAGGGCTTGAGCCTTATGTGCCGCAGGGGGCATATTACATGCTTGCAGACGCAAGCAAAGTAAAGGGAGAGAAAGGAAGGGAGAAGGCGATGAATTTTTTGAAAGAGACAGGAATCGCCACAGTGCCGGGAAGGGCGTTTTACTTTGATGGCGGGGCAAATATTTTGCGATTCTGCTTTGCAAAAGACAAAAAAGTGATAGAGGAGGCATGCAAAAGGATATTGAAATTCGGGGGTAATGCTGATGGGGAAATTTAGCAAGAAAAAAATAAGCTTCGCGGGGCCAATGATAGGCAAAAAAGAGGAGGAATACGTGCTTGACGCCCTAAGAAACGGATGGTATGCCACTTTTGAGAAGCACACCAAAATGCTTGAGGCAAAAGTGTGCGAATATTTGGGAAGAAAATACGCCCTTGGGACGCATTGTTGCACCCTGGCACTTCATCTTGCGTGCGCCTCTGCTGGGCTGAAAAAAGGGGATGAGGTTATTTGCACGGATTTTAGCTGGGTTGCCACTGCATATTCTATTGTGTATACCGGCGCCACCCCGGTATTTGTTGACATTGACCCAGATACATGGTGCATTTCCCCTCAAGCCATAGAGGCGGCAATAACAGAGAAAACAAAGGCGATAATGCTTGTGCACTCATTCGGGCATCCGGCGCAGATGGACAAGATAATGGAGATTGCCAAGAAGCATAATTTGAAAGTCATTGAGGATGCGGCGCCCTCTCTCGGCTCAAAGTTTGACGGAAAGAAAACGGGCACCTTCGGGGATTCTGCCTGCTTCAGCTTTCAGGGGGCGAAAATAGCCGTGTCCGGCGAGGGAGGGATATTTGTTACTGATGACAAGGAGATGTATGAGCGGGCGGTGCTTCTTGCGAATATGGGAAGGACAAATTCAAAAAAGAATTTCTGGTCTGATTTTGTTGGCTACCAATACACGATAGGCAATTTACCTGCCTCGCTTGCATTGGCGCAGGTTGAGAGAATTGACGAGCTTGTGGCAAACAAGAGGAAAATATTTGGCTGGTATTATGAGAGGCTGAAAAATGTTGAGGGGATAAAGCTGATAAAAGAGAAGGAGAAATGCTTTAGCAATTACACATACCCTTCCGCCCTTCTTGAGGAAGTTGATGAGAAAAAGAGGAATTTCATAGTGGGGGAGTTTGCAAAAAGAAACATCCACTCGCGTGCCGCGTTTCCTCGCATGAGCACTTTTCCCGCGCTGGAGGCACGCTATGAGAATCCGGAGTGCAAAAAGGTTGAGGAGCAAGGAATTTCTTTGCCTGCGGCACACAACCTTGTTGAGGAGGACGTGGAATTTGTGTGTGATTCCTTGCTTGAGTTGCTTGGGAAAAAGAAGTAAAAAGCCATATTTTTTAAGCGTTATTTTCTTTTTTATTTTTCCTAAAAAATTTTTATTATTTTGCCTGAGAGAGGCGCCTTTTTTGCACTATTTGCGCCCATTGGCGCGAAAGCCCCGCCTTTTGCGAGATATCAAATGCGAGTGCGGCGGCCGACTTTGCCCACATTTGCCTGTATTTTACAGAGGAGGCAAGGGATGAGTAGGAAAAGCTTTTTTCCCAAATTTCTTTTGCAACCTGGGAATTGCCTGCCGCGTCCGCGCTTATTGCCGCAAGCCAGAGGTTTGAGCGCTTTAGCAAAGAGTAGAGTTTTAGCTCATCCGGGCTGAACCATTCTTTGTGCTTTTGAATATGCCCGTCCAGTATCTGGTAGATTGGGTTTTGCTGCTGCAATGTGGTTACCGCAGTTAGCGCCCCGTGCTGTAGAGAGCGGCGGTAAAGGTGAAGCGGCTCGCGAATTATGCCAATGGGATGCTTTTCCAAAATGCGAAGGAAAAATCCCACGTCATTTGCATAGCTTTGTGAATCCAAAAACCATGGAGGTGGGGGTAGGTTAGATTTTCTTCCCATAAAAGTAGGGCAGGTAAGCGGGTTGTGGCTGTTGATAACAAGCGAGCGTAAAATTTCCTTTAGCCCGAAAATTTCCTTTTTCCCGGGCTCGAGAGGCCCGCCTTTTCCGAACACTTTTAATTCGTCGTTTATTATTTTGGATTCTGTGAATACGGCGGCAATTTGCGGGTGCGTATCAAGAAATTGCGCCTCTTTTGCAACTATCGTGTCCTTGTAAATGTCGTCCCCGTGAAAAATTGCAACATATTCCCCTTTTGCCTCGCGGATACAGTCATTGAAATTCTCGCGCACTGTGGTTGTTTTTTTCTTTTTTACAAGGCGGGCAAATTTGCATTTTTTGCAATACTCCTCCAATATGGCGGTTGTGCCGTCGGTGGATGCGTTGTCTACAAAAATTAGCTCAAATTTCGCGCCTTTTTGCGCGATTATGGAATCCACTGCCGGGCGTATTACCTGCGCGTTGTTGTAAATTGGCATGCAGACGCTTATTTTCACTTTTTCGCTCATAAAAACAACCGAAATATTGAATTCTTTTCCGCCATAACAATTTATTTATTTCAGACCCGTTTTATTTTTTCGAAGGGTTTTTTCCGCCTTCTTTTTTGCCGGAGGTTTACTTTTTTTCATTTTGTTTTTTCGCGGGCGCACGCTTTTTGTGTTTTTTATTTTTGTGGAATTTTATTTTTTTGATTTTATAAATTCTGCAAATGCTCCTGATATGTATTCAAGCATTTCATTATTCAGCCCGGGGTATACCCCTATCCAGAAAGAATTGTTCATTATGGTGTCTGCGCCGGCTAATTCACCTACTATTCGCTTGGGCGCGTTTATGTATGCCGGCTGGCGCGTTAAATTGCCGCCGAAAAGCATTCTTGTGGAAATTGATTTTTTCTCAAGAAATTGCACTATGTCGTTTCTTGAGAATGGGGCATCCTCTTTTACGGTTAAAATAAAGCCGAAAGGAGAGGGGTTTGCTTTTGCCTCTTTTTTCGGGAAAATAAAATATTGTTCATATTCTTGCAAATTTTTCATATACCACTCAAAATTCTTTTTTCTTGCCTCAATAAATGAGGGAAGCTTTTGCAATTGCGCCACGCCTATTGCCGCCTGCATGTCTGTGGCTTTTAGGTTGTAGCCGATATTTGAGTAAATGTATTTGTGGTCATAGCCAAAGGGGAGGGTGCCAAGCTGCCATTTGAAGCGCTTGTTGCAAGTGTCTGCCTTTCCAGGAGGGCACCAGCAGTCGCGCCCCCAGTCGCGAAATGATTCGATTGCTTTGTGCAATATTGCGTTTGAGGTAAGGGTGGCACCACCTTCCCCAGTGGTAATATGGTGCGCCGGGTAAAAGCTTGTTGTTGCGATTTCTCCGAATGTGCCTGTTTTTTTATTATCCCAGGTGGCGCCAAGCGCGTCGCAGCAGTCCTCTATTAGAAAGAGCCCGTGTTTTTTTGCAAATTTTGTTATTTTGTCGAGGTTAAAGGGATTTCCCAATGTGTGGGCTATCATTATTGCTTTTGTGTTTTTTCCTATTGCCTCCTCAAGAAGAGTGCAGTCAATATTGTAGGTGCCCACCTCTGTGTCAAGAAATACAGGGGTGCAGCCGTTTTGATAAATTGGGTTTACAGTTGTGGGAAAGCCGGCGGCAGTTGTAATTACCTCATCTCCCTTTTTTAGCGCGTTTTTGCCAAGCGCACGGGAGGTAAAGGCGGTGAGGGCAAGCAAATTTGCGGATGAGCCGGAGTTTGAGAATGTGCAGAATTTCAGGCCCCACCAGCTTGCAAGCGATTTTTCAAATTGCTCATGATACCTGCCCGCAGTAAGCCAGAAGTCAAGGGAGGAGTCAATTAGGGAGACAAGCTCGCCCTCGTCAAACACCCTGCCTGAGTAGGGAATCCTGTCGCCTTTTTTATATTGCTTTGGCTGAAGGGCTGTCTCGTAATATTGTTTTGTTAATTTGAGAATTTTCTCTCTTAGCTCTTTCTCCTTATCCATGCAAATTATTTGGGCATATGGTAATTAAATAGCTAATGTGTGGCTGGTGCTGGCTAATAGTGTATAATATATGTATTTTCATGTTTTTACTCAAATTATCAAAAACCAAAACAAATATAAGCCTGAAAATGCATGAAAATAGCTATGCAAATAGAGAAAAACTGGCCTGTGGTCATTTTGTGCGGAGGGCAGGGAACCCGCCTTCGTGAGGAGACAGAATACAAGCCAAAGCCGATGGTAAATGTGGGCGGGCAGCCCATTTTGATGCATATAATGAGAACATATGCCAAATTCGGCTTTAAGCGCTTTATACTCTGCCTTGGATACCGCGGAGACATGATAAAGCAGTATTTCCATGTGCGCGAGATGATGGATAACGACGTTACCATAAACCTCTCTGACAGGAGCAAGGACAAAGTGCACAAGAGCACTGCCGGCGAGGATTGGGAAATCACATTTGTAGAGACAGGGCTTAACGCGCAGACAGGCTCGCGCATAAAGAAAATTGAAAAATACATAGACACCGACCATTTTCTTGCAACTTACGGGGACGGGGTTGCGGATATTGACATAGAAAAACTGGCGCAATTTCACCTCTCTGAAGGGAGAATGGCAACACTTACCGGAGTGAGGCCGCCCTCTCGCTTTGGCTTGATGGAAATTGAGGGAAGCAAAGTGGTGAAATTTAAGGAAAAGCCTTTGATAAACGAGCACATCAACGGCGGATTTTACGTGTTTTCCAAAAAAGTGTTTGAGCATTTGAAAGCTGAGGATAATTTTGTGCTTGAGAAGGATGCGCTTCCCTCTATTGCCCAGAAGGGAGAGCTCTCAATTCATAAGCACGATGGCTTCTGGCATATGATGGATACTTACAAGGATTATCTTGACTTGAATAAAATGTGGGATTCCGGAAACGCCAAATGGAAAGTGTGAGAAAAAGTTTTGGGAAAATAAGAATAATCTTTGGCAGGCTGGAAAAAGCGCGCTGTGGAAATTTTATGGCGTGATTGAATTTTGAAATGAGGGAATTTTTGTGAAAATAGCTGAATTTTTCAAAGGAAGAAAAGTGCTTGTTACAGGGCACACCGGCTTTAAAGGAAGCTGGCTTTGCGAAATATTGCGCTCCTTTGGGGCGCAGGTTAGCGGATACTCCCTTGCCCCGAATACTGAGCCGAATTTATTCTCTATTCTAAAAATTGAGGAAAAAGTTGAGGGAAAAATCGCAGATGTTTCAAATTATAAGGAATTTCTTACCTTTGTGAGGAAAGTGAAGCCGGAGATTATAATTCATATGGCAGCACAGCCGCTTGTAAGGGAGAGTTATGATGACCCGCTCTGGACATATCAGACAAATGTTATGGGCACAGCAAATGTTTTGCAGGCAATAAAAGAAACAGAATTTGTAAAGGCGGCTGTTATTATTACAACCGATAAAGTGTATGAAAATAAGGAAAGAGGAGAGGGGTATAAGGAAAATGACGAGCTTGGCGGGTATGACCCTTATTCTGCATCCAAAGCATGTGATGAAATAGTCGTAAAATCTTATCTGCGCTCATTTTTTAACCCCGAGAAATTTGCAAACGTGCCCCTTGTCGCAACCGCGCGCGCTGGCAATGTGATTGGCGGGGGCGACTGGTCAAAAGACAGGCTGATACCTGATATTGTGCGCTTTATTGAGGATGAAAAAGCCATTGTGCTCAGAAACCCATCTGCGGTTCGCCCGTGGCAGCACGTGCTTGACCCGCTTTATGGTTATTTGCTTCTTGCAAAAGGGCTTTATGAGGGAAAGAAGGAGCTTGTTGGCGCATTTAATTTTGCTCCCGGAGTTGGGAATTTTATTACTGTTGAGGCGATTGCCAAAAAAGGAATTGAGAGCTTCTCGCGCGGCAAAATAGAGATAATGCCTGATGAGAGCAAGCATGAGACAGGGGTTTTGAAGCTTGATGCATCAAAGGCAAAAGAGAAGCTGGCATGGCAGGCGCGCCTTGGAATAGAAGAATGCCTTGAGTGGACTTTTGAGTGGTATAAAAGGCATTCTGCGGGCGAGGATATGCTAAATTACACGCAGGGGCAGATTGAGAAATATTTTGAGATGAACGGTGACTAGTAGGTGCTCATTTGCTTGACTCAATAATTGACAAAGTATTGCGTATGTTCCCAGATTTTTACTACCCGTTCATAATTATCTCTCTTTTTGTCTTGGTAAATGTATTTTTTATAAAAGAGAAAAAACAGAACAATCTTAATGCTAGAACCACGACTGGATTGATAGTGGATGCCATTATGCTGAGTATTGTTTTGATATTTATGGTAACTCCAACATGGTTACTAGTTATGATGACATTTGCGCCAGATTCTATGCAAGAGGGGGATAAAATCATTCTTAGTGCACAAATTATGGCAGTGACTTATGTAATAATCATAACACTTCATAGGTATACCCTTCTTTTCGATAGAGAGAGGATTCAGACGACTATGAATAGAGTGAATGATCTGTTTATGTTGGTGCCCGCACTTATGGTGACGGCATTTGTGATTGAATCTAGTATACGCCAGATATTTGGAATATACCCTACATATGCAGAACAAATTCTGAAGACTGGACCACTCATAGGCGCAACATTTGTATTATTCATAGGCTATAGTTACATAAAAGGGGCATGGGATGGAATAACAAAACTAGCGATTAGAAATGAGAAAAAACGAGCAGGATTGCACAAAAATGAAACATTATTGTGGTTGTTAGGAAGTTTTGGTTTAATTATTATTTTCACATTTGGAGCCCATAGCTATTGGAGTATGGGGCTAAATGAAACCAACAATATATTTTCTATGGACAATGGCTATGGAGAGATAATAATAGAACGCAACTACATTATTAACTCCACATACAAGGGAATTTATCAAATACCACAGATAGATATTACTGTTTATAGTCCTCTTGAATTTGATAATAAAGCAGAATATCCGATAGTTGGAGGGATTGGGTCTTCTTCTGGGCTATATTGGTTGAATTACAGCATACTTGACAAAAATAATAGAGGGACTGTGATCACTAGTGAGAAAATCCCAGCGGGGGAGTATGTTCAATATAATTTGGAATGGTGGGAAAATGGGAAGCAGCCAAGCGCTAAATTTTGGCTTAATATAACTACGTCAAATGTAAAAACAAAAGAACTCTTTACTATACGTGACAACATGCGAGATTATGGAGATAATTCGTGTGAAAACATAACTGTTTATAGAAATAAAGTGGCTGAAGGAACAGATAGTACTGTCGAGATTAAACCTGGGAATAATTATTATCGGCTCTGGTATACGCCAAAAGCTTTCCTTAGAATGGAGTTCGATGTAAAAGAACCTGAAAACAATTATTTTGAAGTAATATGTAATGTAGCCAAAACCAGATAAGTTTTAATAAAAAGAAAGAGATATTATCAGTATGACCCCAAATGTAAATGTTGATATATCAGAAGTCTTTGCAAAAAAGACAAGTGCGTTTCTTCTGTTAGGAATAGTTCTTTTTATCGCCTCGGCATATCTCAACAACCGATGGGGGGAGATTATGGGGAGCATAATAATATCCATAGCCATAATTGCGCAATGTGTAAATTGGGGAAAGTATTGGAGAAAATAGAACTGTCTTTAGGACTTTTGTGCCTCTATTAATTTGTTAATTCCTTCCTCTAATGAAACTTTTGCCTCAAAGCCCAGCTCGTTTTTTGCCAGTGTTGTGTCTGCCAGCGTTGTTTGCACATAATTTTTTATTTTATTTTCAACAAATGTTGGCTTTATTTGCGTATTAAGAGCCTTGTTAAGAATTTCTACAAGCTGCAAAAGGGTGTAATTTCTCCCCGTGCCCACGTTGTAGATGCCATATGGGATTTGCTTATTCATTGCCAAAATGTTTGCCTCTACCACATCATCAACAAAAGTGAAATCGCGCGTCTGGGAGCCGTCGCCATATAATACTGGCGCCACTCCTTTTTGCATATCCCAGAGGAATTGGGAGATTAGGTTGGCATAGATGCCCTTGCTTTTCTCGTTTGGTCCATAAACAGAGAAATAGCGCAAGCCGATTATGCTTACCCCATGCACGTCGGAGTAGAGTTTTGCTATTCGCTCCATCATTATGCGCGCCTCTGTGTAATAATCGGCTATTATCGGGATGATGCCTTCTTTTTGAGGGGGGGTTTGCCCGCAGTAAAGGGAGGAGGTGGAGGCAAATATTACTTTGCATTTATTTATTTTTGCATATTCAAGGATTGAGATAAATTCATCTATTACTTTTGCTGTTAAGTGAGGCTCTTTTTTATACATGGGGGAGGAGGAGTAAATTCCTTCGTGAAATATTACTTGCGGTTTTGTTATCCCAAGCTTTGCGATGTCTCCGGCATTTCCTTTGAAAAATTTGGCGTCAAGCCCTTGCAAATTCTGCTCGCTTCCGGTGTGAAGGTTGTCTATTACCTCTACTTTGTGCCCTTCCTTGAGAAGGCGGGAAACTATGGAGGAGCCGATAAAGCCCGCGCCGCCTGTTACTAAAATATTCATAGATGCACCCGCAAAACCGCTAAAATTTTCTAAAAAGCAAAGCCCTCAACGCCTAAAATTATGCGCCCCTTGAAAAGGGCTCCTTTTAGCCCGCTGTGTTTGGCTATGCCATATCTTCTTAAATTAAATTATGCAATAATAAAATATAAATACAGCCCATAGGCGAATTTTCATGAAAACAGCTTTGATTACGGGAATAACAGGGCAGGACGGCTCTTATTTGTCTGAATTTCTTGCCAAAAAAGATTACAAAGTAATAGGGATGGTAAGAAGGAACTCCTCTGTTGAAAACAGGGGGAGAATAGATAATTTGCCTGCGGACGTGCGCGGGAAAATCGTTTTGGAATACGGGGATTTGCAGGATATGCAATCCATGGTAAGATTGCTAAAGCAGTATGCGCCTGATGAGGTGTATAACCTTGCGTCGCAATCGCATGTGAAAATCTCTTTTGAGCAGCCGGTATTGACGGCGCAGGTTACCGCAATAGGGGCGCTTAATTTGCTTGAGGCGATACGAATATCTGATGTTAATTGCAAATTTTACCAAGCATCATCCTCGGAGATGTTTGGAAAGGCAGAGGAAAGCCCGCAAAATGAGCAAACTAAGTTTCACCCCCGCTCCCCTTATGCAATATCAAAGGTGTTTGCGCATATGGCCGCAATAAATTACAGGGAAAGCTATGGAATGTTTAACGCATGCGGAATTTTATTTAACCACGAATCCCCGAGGAGGGGAGAGAATTTTGTTACCCGCAAGATAAGCATACAGGCAAATAGGATAAAGAGGGGAGAGGCAAAAGAGCTTCTTCTTGGGAATTTGGACGCAAAGCGCGACTGGGGATTTGCAGGAGATTATGTTGAGGCAATGTGGATGATGCTAAACCATGAAAAGGCAGATGAATTTGTTATTGCGACGGGGCAGAGCCACTCTGTTGGAGAATTTTGTGAAATCGCATTTTCTCATTTGGGATTAAATTACAAAGATTATGTGAAAAGCGACCCGAAGTATATGCGCCCTGCCGATGTTAATACGCTTGTGGGAGATGCTTCCAAGGCAAAAAAAGAGCTTGGCTGGGAGCCGAAAGTCAGTTTTGAGCAGCTTGTGAAACTGATGGTGGATGCGGATAGGGCGAAAAATTAGTTTTTCTTATTTTATTTTTTTAGGAGTTAGTGGCGTTGTTTTTCTTTTCATTGTTTTGTTTTTCTTTTATTTTTTTGAGCATTAATTTTATTGCCGCCTCCTGCGAGTCCTGCGCCCATTTTGCGTATTCTGCATACGCCTTTTGCGCCGTGTTTGAATAATCTTTTTCATCTTGCGCCATTGCATCTATTGCAACAGCAAATTCATCCGCGTTGCTGCACACTATTATCGCGTCGGAATTGGCAGGCGGGTTTACCCCTCCTTTTGCGTTTTTGGAAACAATTGTTGCAAGCCCCATTTTAAGGCAGTCAAGCACTTTTGTCTGCACCCCTGAGGCAAGCCGTATTGGGGCAAGCAATGCCTTTGAGCGCAAAAGGGCGGAATCCAAATCTTTTACAAAACCCAGATTTTCTATTTTTAGTTTGCTTGAGGCAAGAAGCGCCTCATCCGCGCCCGGGCCCAGAAGTGCGACTTTGGGATGATGCTTGCAGAGGGGGAAAATTTCTTTTATTGCAAAATGCAAAGAATCGGCATTTGCCATTGTGCTCCAGTTTCCAAGCAAAAGAATGTCAAAATCCTTTTTCACATTTTTTAGGCGCGGGATGCGCGAATCCATTAAAAGGGGCCAGCAGTGCTGGGATGAGAGCTTTTTTCCTGCAGCCAAATCCCGCTTTGAGATGTAAAAAACGGCTGAAGCGCGGCAGGAGAGGGATTGCTCGTAGCGGGTGAAAAGAAAGCTCTCTATTAAAGAAATTGTTTTTCTTGCAAAAGAGGTGGAGGGGTGGGCGATAATTGAGGAGTGGTAGATGCTTATCCTATCTCCTATGTCCATAAAGATTGGGCACACATGCTCAAGAGAGCGGGAGAGCTCTGCGCACACATATCGGAAGGTGAGAAGGGCGTCCGGCTTTAATGCCTTTATTTTGCATTTTACGCACCTTCTTGCGTGCGCATCTATAAATGCGCCGTAGTAGAGGGGAAAAGAATAGTTTAGCGCGTTTGAGAGGCTTGAGAAAATTCCCCTTATTCCCGCCTTTTTTATAAGAGACGGGATTGAGAGGGCGTCCTTGCTTGTTGCGCGCTCGGGGAGATTTAGGCGGTGCAAAGTGATTGCTGAAGGGAGGGGAAGCTCCTGCTGGTGGTTGTAGAGAGTTATTAGATGCACCTCAAAATCTGCTGAAAGCCGCAAAAGTTTTTGTATCACAGGCTTTCCAAGCCCGCCGATGTGAGGGGGAAAATCTGTTAGCACCGCCAATTTGGGCTTTTTCATAAGGAAAAGAAGCAAAAGAGAATTTAAATTCTATTGTCTTTTGAAAAAAACCTAGCAATAGCCTGCGCGGGCGGTTTTTGAAAATTAGTTATGAGTTTTGGAGTAAGCTGGCTTGCTTT
>PFCD01000020.1:31174-44597 GCA_002778455.1 Candidatus Micrarchaeota archaeon CG10_big_fil_rev_8_21_14_0_10_45_29
TTTTGGGTGTTTTGAGAAAGTTTGCGGTTAATTATTTTTTGAAAAATTTGTGCAAAGTTTTTACCACATGCTCAATTTCTTTTTTGCCCAAATGCTGGTGGCACCCTATGTAAAAGGCGTTTTTGTTAAGATTTGCGGCTACAGGGTATTTTCCTTCAAGCTCTCCGAATAGCTTTATGTAAATTGGCTGGTTGATGAGAGGGAGAAGATGCCTTGTTTCTATTCCCGCCTCCTCTAAAAAGAGGGTTAATTTTTCCCTGTCTGCGCCGCCTTTGCAAACAAGCGGGTAAAACATGAAGGAATGGGTGCGCCCTTTTGGAACTGTTGGAAGCTGCAAAAATTCCTGCAAATCAGATAAGCCCTCGGAGAGCATTTTTGCATTCTCCTGCCTTTTTGCAAGAATTTGCTCTTTTCTCTCAAACTGCCCCAAGGCAAGCGCGCCCTCAAGCTCGGTTATGCGAAAAGAGTAGCCAAGGCGCACAAATTTGAAGCGGGCATCCATTATTGTTTTTAGCTCTTTTCCTGACAAATTGTCATCATCATCTATGCTCATGTAAATTGAGTCGCGCCCGTGGTTGCATAAAGAGCGCATCATTATCGCCAATTCCTCATTGTTTGTGGTGTTGATGCCGCCTACCCCTGTTACAAGGATGTGGGCGACGTATGTGGAAAAACAGCCGATGTCTCCGAATGAGCCGACCGGCTTTTTGTCGCATGTTGCAAACATTGTCTCGCAAGAATCCTCTACAACGCGCAGATTATGCTTTTTTGCAAATTGCATTATTGGCTCCATGTCGCAGGGCAAGCCGGAGAGGTGCACGGGGATTATTGCGCGGGTGCGCGAAGTTAAGTGCTTCTCAAGCTGAGAGGGGTCAAGGTTGTAGGTAAGCGGGTCAACGTCAACAAAGACGGGCTTTAGGTTTTGCATTATCACGATGTTGGAGGTTGCTATGAAGGTGATGGCAGGCACAAGCACTTCATCGCCGTCCTGCCAGCTATATTTCTCTTTTAGAGCCGCTATCGCCACGCGCAATGCAGAGGTGCCTGAATTGCTTGTAAGGGCATATTTACACCCGTGCGCATGCGCAAAAAGCTTTTCAAATTTTTGGGTAAACGGGCCGTAGGAGAGGCGCTTGTTTTTTAGAGCCTCATTAACATATTTTGTTTCGCGCTCGCCTATGTCTGCAAAGCCTATTGGAACGATGATTTTTTCCATAAATGCTAAACCCTTTTCATTTATTTTTCATGCAAGCAATATTTTTATTCAAATGCACAATCGAGCCGGATGCTCTCAAGCCTGCCAAACACTTAATGCACAAAGCCCGATTGCCCTAAAAGCATGGGCGCCTTTGCAATAAAGCCCGCCTGCATAAAAAGCGGGCTTGCAAATAAATTTGTTTGGGCGGATTCATTGTTTTTTGTTTTTCATATACCACTCAATTGTTTTTCTCAAGCCATCTTCAAATGTTGTTTTTGCCTCAAAGCCCATTAATTTGTTTGCGCGCGAGGAATCAAAGAGGCGCCGCGGCTGCCCGTTGGGCTTGGAGGTGTCCCATATTATTTCCCCTTCATACCCCAAAAACGAGCTTACCAATTCCGAGAGTTTTTTTATTGAAACTTCCTCGCCTGAGCCGATGTTTACAGGCAGATGCGTGTCAAGCTTTTGCAATGCAAGTGAGATTGCGCGCGCCGCATCCTCAACATAGAGAAATTCACGCGTTGGCGAGCCGTCGCCCCAAAGGGTTACTTTTTTCTCCTTGTTTGCAATTGCCTTCTCAAATTTATATATCATGGCAGATATGACGTGGGATGAGGTGTCGTTGAAATGGTCGCCTGGCCCATAAAGGTTTACTGGAAGAAGAAAGACGCCTGGAAATTTGTATTGCTCGCGGTATGCCTGTATTTGAATTAGCATCATTTTTTTGCTCATTCCGTACGGCGCGTTTGTTTCTTCCGGATAGCCGTCCCATAAATTTTCCTCCTTGAATGGAATTGGCGCCACTTTCGGGTAGGCGCACACCGAGCCGACTCCCACGAATTTTTGCACTTTGTTAAGGTGGGCATGATGCACCATTAGCGTGTTCATCATTGCATTTTTGTAATAGATTTCCCCGGGGTGGGTGCGGTTGTCCTCTATTCCGCCGACGCGCGCGGCGGCATGTATTACGGCATCAGGAGAGCAATCCTCAAAAAGCGCCTTTACTTCTGCTTCGCGCGTAAGGTCATATTCTTTTGAGCGGGGGGCTATTATCTCAGATGGAGAGAGGGATTCAAGCTGATTGCACAGCGGAGTGCCTAAAAAGCCGTGCCCGCCGGTTACAAGGATTCGCTTTCCCTTAAATTCCATCATACCACTTCATTGCTTATTTCTCAATTATTCCCTTTAGCCCCTCTTCCTTCATGTCTGCATCAAGCATTATTTTTGCAAGCTCCTTAAAGGTTACTTTCGGCTCCCAGCCAAGCTCTTTTTTTGCCTTGGAAGCATCGCCAAGCAAATTCTCAACTTCTGCGGGGCGGAAATAGCGCTTGTCTATTTTCACATAATCCTCCCAGTTGAGCCCTGCGTGGGAAAAGCATTCCTGCACAAATTCCCTCACGGAGTGGGTTTCCCCTGTTGCAAGCACAAAGTCATCTGCCTTTTTGTGCTGGAGCATAAGATGCATCCCTTCAGTGTAATCGGGCGCATAGCCCCAGTCTCTTTTCGCGTCCAAATTTCCCAAGTAAAGATTTTTGTCTTTTTTTGCGAGGATGCGCGCTACACCGCGCGTTATTTTGCGGGTAACAAATGTTTCCCCTCTGCGCGGGGATTCGTGGTTAAAAAGTATTCCGTTTGAGGCAAACATGCCGTAGCTTTCTCGGTAGTTTATTGTGAGATGGTATGCATACACTTTTGCGCACCCATATGGGGAGCGGGGGTGGAATTTTGTTTTCTCATTTTGGGGGGGCGGCTCTGCGCCAAACATTTCCGAGGATGAGGCTTGGTAAAATTTTATGTCTTTTTTTGAGCGGCGAATTGCCTCTAAAATGCGCGCTGTTGAGAGTCCTGTGGCATCCCCGGTGTATTCTGGGATGTCAAATGAGACGCGCACATGGGACTGGGCGCCCAAATGGTATACCTCATCAGGCTCTACCGAGTGCATTATTTTTGAGATGGCTGTGGAATCTGCCAAATCGCCATAATGCAAAAACAGCTTTGCATCCTTCTCGTGGATGTCCTGGAAGATGTGGTCTATTCTCGAAGTATTGAAGGTGGAGGCGCGGCGTATTATGCCGTGCACAATATAGCCCTTCTCAAGCAGCTGCTCTGCCAGGTATGAGCCGTCCTGCCCTGTTATTCCGGTAATTAATGCGGTTTTCATGAAACTATTGCCCATTTTAAATTATTAAGGGTTTTGAAAGCACCCGGCTAATCTTGCAAGAGTATTTTGCGAAAATTTGATATAAAATAATCTATTTTGAATTGAGAGCTTGCCGGGCTGTTTAAGTATTTTTCAATGTTTTTTAGATAGGAAGAGAATTCTTTTTCACCTATTGAGGAGATGCGCGCATGCATCTCTTCAAAATTTTTGAAATCCCGCATGTCGATAAAGCAGTTTTTTGGGACATACTTTTCTATGTTAGGCGCCCCGAGATAGATTGGCACGCAACCTGCGATAAAGGCGTCAAATATTTTTTCTGTGATATAGCCAGGGACATTTTCCTGGTTTTCGTAGCAGATGCAGAAGCGATATCCGGACATTGCCTCTTTTTTGCTTTTTATCTCCCCTTTATAGGAGGGATATACAAGTGTTTTTTTTATATTAAATGGAGATAGGGGAAGGCGGGCGAGAGTGCGCATTGCCCTATTTACCTGAAGCGCCTGAAGTAGGGGGGAGTGAAACACAGGTGCCTGCCAGCCTATGCCGTAAAGGTCAAAATCAACAGGGTGGAATTTTTCCATAAACCTTACAGCCTTTGTGCGCATGGTGTAAAGCTGGCCTGGCAGTGAGGAATACTTGTTTGCACTTACCATGCAAAGAAGCTTTCTTTTTGAAAACTGCGCGCTCGGCAAGTGAATTTTCTCTTTTTGCAAAAAAGGCATTGTGAAGTTGTTTTTGATATATTTTTTCCCGTCTACAAGGTTGTCATTCCAAGTGAGTATTTTTTTGAATGGCGCATGCAGAGAAGTGTCACTGTTTTTCGGGTGTATTGTAGGAGGCTCATAAAGAAGAGAGTACATTTTGCACGAGAGAGGGGAATTTGCGGCTTGTGTAAAATACTGGTTTGTGGTTGGAGGGATTTCGAAAAAAACTATTGCGTGCGCAGAATCGAAATTTTCTGCCATGTCGGCGGTTTTTATATCAAAGCCTTTTGCGGCAAAGGATTTTTTTAGCTCTATGAAACAGCGCGATGAGTTGTCGCGATTTACCCGCGCGTTGGCAGGGTTAAAGAGCTCGTTTTTCTCATATGCGGGCCCTGTTGCAAAAAGGATTTCCTTCATAAATATAGGTGGAAGATGCGCTTTAATAGCTTTTCTCAGGTTTTCAGGAATTCAACAGTTGGATATTTATTATAAAAAGAATTCTTTTGCTTTTGCAGGAAAATCTGTGCAAAGGCATATTCTCTCTATGAGTTTTTCATCAAGCTTGTTTAAGCTTTCCCAAAAAATATGGTAATCCGCCTTTCTGTGAGAAGCGTGCAGCTCTGGAGAGACAACGCCTAGCCGATGAGTGGGATATTTTTTTGCAAGCCCTTGCCAATCTTGCCAGTCAGACTCAAAGCCATCGACCCATATCCAGCCCGCCTTGCCTGCAAGCAATGGCTCTTGCTCAATATCTGAAATTCGGGTGCAAATATTTTTTTTCTCGAATATTTGTGAGTATAGATATAATTCCGGGGCAGACATGTCAAAGAAAAAAAAGTTTTCCAGAATACCATATTCACCAAGGATTTTTTTTGCCTGTGAGCCAATTCCGTCGGATTTTATGTTAAGGGCAAAAATTACTTTCCTGAATGCTGGTTTTTGGCTTGCCTCATCAAGAAACCCCTTGAGTGGCAATACCCCCTTGTTTGGCATGTCATGGCTTATCACTATTTCCCCATCCAAATCACGCAAATCGGTTTCTACCCCAAAGCCCGCTTTTATTGCCTCAAGAAGAGCCTTTTTGGAGTTTTTTTCGGAAGGGTGTTCCCACAACCCGCGATGTGCCAGTATTTTCATAGTTTAGACCTTTTTGGAATTTTCGGTTTTGAGGAAGTTATTGAGGTCCTCCGGAGTGCCAAGGCCGTGCATTTGGGAAAAGTCTATAGGGAAAACCTTTATTTTATTCCCTGAGAGCACAAGCTCGTTGTATACCGGGCAGACGTAAAATTCATTATTTGTGCGAATGTCCTTTCGTATCATCTCCTGCGCGGCATTTACAAACATCTTGCCGTGCCGGAAATAATAGATGCCTACGGTCGCATTGCTTGAAATCGGCTTTTTTTCCGCAACTTCGCATACAAAGCCTCCCTCGTCAAGCTTGGCATATGACCACTTCGGGTGGTGTGAGTTGAAGGTCATTATAAGCCCGTCAAGGGAGTTTTCCCGTGCGTTTTTCACAAAATCGGAGAGCTTCACATCTACAAATTGATCTGAATTTGCTATCACTACCTCATCCTCACTATTTATGTATTGGGAAGCGAGAAGCACTGTGCACGCCGCCCCCTGCGTCACGCCCTGTATTGGCACTATTTTGCAGTCAGGTGAGATTTGGCGCAAAAGGTCTGCAAGATTATATTTTTCAAGGTGCTCCTGCAGGCACACAAAAATGAACTGGTGCTCCTCGCCCGGACGAAGATTGTTTGCCACAACCTCAATCATGGGCTTGCCGTTTATCTCTATTAACGGCTTTGGGAAAGTATACCCTGCTTCCTTGAAGCGCGAGCCAAGACCGGCCATAGGGATTACGATTTTTAGCATAGTTACACCTCTTTTTTTTCTTCAACTAATGTTATGAACCTGATTAAGCAGTTTATATTTACGTCGCGAAATCCAGACACTTCGCACACGTGCGCCCCAGATGCCTTTGCAGAGGCGATTCCGTGCGCAGAATCCTCAACTATTACGGTTTCCTCAGGCAATATTTTCATCATTTCAAATGCCTTTAGATAAATTTCTGGGTGGGGCTTTGGGTTTTCCACATGCTGGTTGCTTAGCACCAGCTCAAAATAAGGCATTGTTTCCCCTTTTTGGAGCATCAGCTCCACACTTGCTTTTATTGCATTTGAGCATACTGCTAGCCTGTATCCCTTTTTCTTTAGCTGATGAAGCATCATCAGCTTGTCAAAGTGAGGCTTGCAGCATCTTTCTATGTATTCTGTAGTGTATTCCTGCTTCATTTTGTAAATAAAAGAGTGGAGGGATTCAGGCATGTTTTTCTGCGAGGTGAGCATCGCAAGCTTTTTTCTAGTGGGAAGCCCGTTGTAGGAGGATAGATGCTCCTCTCGCGTTATCTCATATCCAAAAAGCCCCAGCGCCTTGTTTAGCGCCTCGTAATGCCACTCCGTGGCATCCACAAGCACGCCATCAAGGTCGAAAATTATGTTTTTTATTTTTGCCATTTTTCCACCGGAGATAAAGGCATATGGGGCGCAAGAAATGAATGGGTGCACCCCACTACTGAGGGATTTCCCCGCGCACAAATTTGCAACCGCAAATGCCCCCGTTTTCTGCCGTTTGCCCTAGAAAATATTTGTGGTTTAGAATATATAATATTATGGACTGCGCTTTTTCCTGCCTATTCCAGTAAAGCGGGAGAAATCACGCCTTATATCGGGCGCCTTTCCTTCCATAAGCATTTTCGGCACAAGAGGAGCGTATTTTGCTACTGAGTTTGCCTTGTTTCGCATGCGATAAAACATTGCTGAAAAGCGGGAGATTTTTGGCCAGGGATGGCGCCTTAACTCAAGCTCTGCCACTGTTGCTTTTTCATCTGCCACGGTGTCAAGAGAGGGATTGATATCTGTTTCGCTTATTTTATCCTGCCAGAAAAGCGGGAGGTGGGAGGCGCCTATTTTTGAATCCGTACCACGCTGCGCGTCCACAAAACAGTAATCTTTTGCTTGCGGATTTATGTTTGTCCATCCTTGCCGGTAATTTTCATAACCATATGCAATTTTCATCTTTGACTCAAAAAAACCTTGCGGGATAAAAAGAGGCGGGAATTTTTCGTATGGAAGTGGGCAAGAGAGCTTTGCGGTATGCCCGTAACCATCAAAATGAGTGCAAATTTCTTTTTTTGGCGCAACCACCACCTGGTTGCTGACAGGCACATCATGCGCAATACTCTCTGAGCGTATTACACGCCGGTTAGAGAGGTCTCCGGTGCAAAACCAGCGCTCAAGAAGGGAAAGGTTTACCATCTGCACAGAATCAAACGCCCCGTTAGGGAAAAGAGAGGCAACACAATGCTCATTTTCCTCAAGCACGCTAACTTCCGGACAGGTGATATCATGAAAGCGGGTGCCTGCGTACGGGGCATTTATTGATTCTGGAAAGTGAGAATATGCCATTGAGACAAATTCGCTTTTTTGCGCGTGTTTTTTGCACATCTGCATACAATTATCAAGGGTTTCTCTTTCATGGGAGGTGAATGGGTGGTCGTTATTTCCGCAATAAAAAATCCACTCGTCATCAAATTGTTTTAGGGTTTTTACAGATTCCGCGAATTTCCCCTGGCTGTCAGAGCGCCCGCGTATTATGACGGGCTTGTCAAAAATTGATTTTACAAATGCCTCAAATTCACCCGTTTTTGAGGAATCCTCGATAGAATATTTTATTACCACAGCAGACCAGTCGATTTTTGCGTATGAGGCAAGAGTGTATTTTGAGATGTTTAGCTTCCCAGGCATTTTGTATGCGGGATGGGAGTCGCGCACCCTATCAAGGTCTGAGTAAAGCCCTTTTACAAGAGGAGTATCTGTGATATAATTGTCAAAATAAAGGATCATTGCATATGGTATGGCATTAGAATTTTTAATATTTTGTGAGGGTGGAGCGTGATTTTTAGGGACGTGAAAGCGCTTTTTTATGCTCTCTGCTGAAGATGGCTGATTTTTAGCCAGTAAAGCGATAGGAAAGGATGCGGAGGATGGGAGTTTGCTTCAATAGGGTTTAAATTGGGCACAGGAAAGAATAATTCTGGTAATATGGAGAAATATTCGCGATATTGTTCCCTTGGCCTCTTTGAGGAGGTTGGAAAATTCTGCCGCAAATGCCTTGTGATAATGCCCTGTTATAATGAGGAGGAAATGCTTTTTGAGCACCTTGGAGCGCTGCAAAAGCAAACGGGAGCAGAATTTGATGTTGCAGTGGTAATTTCCAGAGCCATGGACGCGAAAGCGGTTTTGGGGAAAATAAGGAAAAAAAGGTATGGGTACGCGGTGGCACTTATGCAAAGGGCGCAAGATACCGGCTCTGCGGGCGGATTTTTTTTGGGAGACATGTATGCTGTTGAAAAGGGGTATGAGTGCGTAATTTTTGCGGACGTTGACGGAATTCCGGGGCAAAATGATTTGGTGCAAAAGCTTGTTGCCGAATTTGATGCTGGAGAAAAACTGGTGATTCCAAAAAACAGGCTGTATTACAAGGAAGAAACCGTGGCGGTGCATGGCTGCCTTCACCATTACGGGCTTGTTTCCTGCTCAATTATGAGAAAATGCGGGCTGCATTATGCACCCCTTTATTTGGGCGCCGATGATTTGGAATATGGGATAAGGCTGCAGAAACTGGCGAAGGTGAGAAGAATAGGGCGCAGCGTTTCCCACCCGTTTGTGGTGCTTGGCTCAAAGAATTTTGAGCGGGAAGCAGTGTATAATGTGAATATGGCGCTTTTTGCAATACCGCAAAATATTAAGTATTATTTGTATGTGGCAGGGTTTTTGCCTGCCTCTTTTCTTGCGTTTGGCACAAAAAGGGCGCGCGAATACGCAAAAACGGTTCTTTGGGCGCTTTTATTTCGAAAATACGGAGCAGAGCTTAGCGCTTCTTTAAGAAAAGTCGAGCCGCAAAGGAGAGAAATAGAGGAGCTGGAAAATTACGGAGCCGTGCTAAGCCCGATAAAATCCATGGGAGGGAAAAATGTGTGCATAATAGGAAAGTCGCACTCGCAAAATGAGGGGGCGAAATTTTTTGAGGGTTTTTCCTTTATTCCGAAAGTTTTTGGAAAGGAAACCCTTGCGTTTTTGGCAAGCGGCAATATAATTGCGGCGTCCATGATATTTGCAAAAAAGGTTTGGGTAAAAGAGGGAGAGGAGGCATTTTTGATAGCAGATAATTCAAACCCATTGCTTTGGCTTTGCAGGATGGGGGCGTTTTTCATTTTGCTTCCGGGGCTTGTGTGTTTTGCGCTTATTACGCTTTTGCTAAATATTGCAAGAAAGGAGAACACCTGGGGATATGGGCTTGGGGGGAAAAGGGTGTTTGGTTAGGAATTTTGCTTAAACACGATAGTTTTGCAGAGGGGCATTAAATTTTTGCTTAAAATGATAGTTTTGCGTATTTGGGCGTTAAATCAGAGCTTTTCCTTCAATGCCGCGAATTCTTTTGCAAATTTTGGCGCCATTTCCTTTTCAGTGTAATGCGTTGCCTCTTCCCTTGCCTTCTTTGAGATGGAGAGCTTTTTCCCCTCGGAGAGGGAGAGGAACTTTTCCATCTGGGCGCTAAGCGCGTGCGCGTCAAGGGGCACAATCATTTTTTTGTCAACCTTTGAGACAAGGTCGCGCGAGCCGGTTTGGCTTGAAACTATTGCCGGGATGGAGGCATACATCGCCTCCGCGACAGCCAGCCCGAACGCCTCCCCCCTCCCCATATGCACATAAAGCGAGAATTCCGGCAGTTTGGAGGCATAATTCTCTAAAGAGAGATTGCCGTGCTGTATTATGTTTTTCTGGCATGAGAGGGAGAGCGAATTTAGAAGGGTGTGCGGCATCTTCACCCCGCCAAGAATATGCAATTTTAACTCATTGTCGTTTTTGTGGGAGTTTTCAAACGCCTTTAGCACGATGTCCATGCCCTTTGTCTGGAAGTCAAAGCGCGCGGTGGTGAATATGTTTTTTGAGGCAGGATTGTATTTTGCTCCAAGCTTGTCTATTGCCCCTGTCACTTTGGGCGTCATCCAAAGGGAGGTGCGCATGCTTGGCTTTCCTTTTATGGAATCGAATTTTCTTGCAAGCTCGCTGCCCAAAGTGCCAAGAAGAACGCATGCGTCCACGTCGTTTAGCAGGGAGAGCATTGCTTTTCTCTCTGAGCCGTATATGTGCATGTTATTGTGCAAAAAATAGAGCAAAGGGGTTGCGAACAGGTTTATTATTTTTGAGTTGCGGGGGATGAGAAACAGCTTGCGCCTTATCGCGGGGTAGAAGAAGGTGCTCTCCGTAAAATAGAAATTGTAATTTGATGGGAGGGCGGCGCTGTTTTGCAATATGGCGGCGGCTTTTGAGAATTTTGAGGAGAATTTGGTCATTTCCACAGGAATGCGATAAACATCCGCGCCGGCCGCCTGCGCAAGCGCAAGGTTTGCATAGTGGGGCTCATGCACCGCGACAAAAAGGGTGTCTTTCATAAGGATATATTCGGGCGCAGGTATTTATGAGCTTTGCCAGATGCGGCAATGGGGGATATGCGGTAAACTGCATAAAATAATAGCTGGGGAGGCGCGGTTTTTCAGGAGGCAGGGGTGCCTTAGTTTTAAATAATGGGAGGTGCAAAGAAGGTAAGAAAAACACACGAATGGGTGGGAAATGTGCTCTCTTTTGACAAAACAACTGCACTTATGATTGCGCTCTTTTACGGGCTTGCCGGAATACCGTGGTCTTTCTGGCTTTTTGGCAAGGACAAATGCGTGGGCAGGTTTGAGAAAATAGTGATAGGCTATGCCATAGGAATTTTGCTGGTGCCGTTTTTGCTTCTTATTGAAAACTTTGCAGGGATTCTTTTTAGCACTCCGCTTATGTATGTTGACTGGCTTATAGTGCTTGTTGCCGGCCTTGGCATGCTTTACAAGGACGGCGGGCTGAAATTGCCTAAAATTGATTTCACAGGTGTGAGCAATGAGACGTTTATGCTCTTTGTTCTTGCGCTTATAATGCTTTCAATATTTTTCATCGGCTTCTCAAACACCGGCGTCCCTATAATGGATTTGGACCCTTATTTCTACCTTGACGGCGCTAAGCAGATTGCGGTGCATGGCATGAATTTTCATGATGACGGGTGGGCATGGTATCCGCAGGTAAAAACAAACCATTTGGGGCAGCCGGTGTGGAAGTATACGCTTGCCTCATGGCTTTCAATGTATGACACCACAGGCAAATTTGACCCTTATCTTATTACGGGGGTGGCTGGCGTGCTTGCGCCTATATTGGGCGCGCTTAGCGCGTTTTTCGCGTATTTTCTTTTTAAGGTGCTTTACAAGGAAAGAGTTGGTGTTTTGGCGGCAGGGCTTCTTGTGTTTGCGCCAATAATGCTTGTAAAATTCCAGGGAGGGGACTTTCAGATTGAGCCATATAATATTTTTGCTCTTATCATGGTGATGGCATGCCTTGCATATGCGCTCAAAAGGCCGATGAGAATAGAGTCGGCGGCTCTTGTGCTTCTCTCATTTATTGCGGTGTTTTTGGGCTCTAATGTGGGCTTTTTCCTGCTATTTTTCCTTACAGTGCTTATTGCAAGCATTGGAATGGCAAATTATCTCACCCCCACAAAGGAGGGGGATGAGAGGGTTGAATTGCTTCTTAAAGTGGTTTTAATAAACACGGCGGTGCAGTTAATTTACTGGCTTTATTATGTGAGGGCAGGGGTGGACGCGCTTGAGCCGCTTTCAGGAGTGATGCCATATATAATTGGGCCGGCGCTTGCTTTTGCCCTGCCTTGGGCGCTCAAATACGCCACAGTGAATTATTTCAAAAAGGACGCGAACCTTGATTTCAGGGTTGGGGCGTTTGCGGTTGTTATTGTGCTTGCGATATTTGCTTTTGTTGTGATGCAAAACGTGCCCGGGCTTGCGCAAATAATAAACGGATATGTTTTCTTTGGGGGCTATAACGCTCCGCTTGCAAGAACTATTGCAGAGCAGGCAATTGCCGGGCAGGCATATCCTTCTTCGATAGGGGTTATTGCCGCGCCCTTTGAGGTGCTCTCGCAGGACCCAAATACCGGCGCGATGGTTTCAAGCGCCATGAGCGTGGAAAACCCGAATGGAGACGTGATGATAAGCATATATAACATGGGAATCGGGTTTGGGCGGGTGGTAAATGCCATACCAAACGCGATACTTGACTTTGTTTACACTATTTTCGTGAGAATGATGAATATGCTTGCCGGCTTTGACACATTCCCGAAAGTGCAAAAGGCAAGCAGTGTTTTTACTTTTGTAGTGTTTTTCGGCATTTTGGGGCTGGTGGCAAGCCTTGTGCGCTCGATAATGCAGGGGAAGGCATGGGCGATTGATGCCATGATTATTCTCCCCTTTGCGGTGCCGGTTCTTTTCATGGCTTTTGGAAAGCAAAAGCTTGGGATGTATTTGGCGGTTGTGGTAGTATTTCTTGCGTGCGCCATGTGGGGAAACCTTGAGAGAGGGATAAAGCTTGCCTTGCAAAATTATTATAAAAACGCGAAAGAGGAGAGGGAAAAGCAGCACAAGCAGGTGATTTATTATTGCGGGTTTGCGGCAACGATACTTATGCTTGTTGCCCTCTTTTTCCAGTTTGGGGGAGTATATGCCCTTTCCGCGCAGCTGCCCGGGGAGGCGCCAAACGCCTTGTTTAATGCCATATATGGGACATATGGGTATAGCGCGATGCCGCTTTTGCTAAACTCTTTTGTGCCAAGGATTTATGATGATGAGAAGGCGGTGCTGCTAAAGCTTGAGAAATACTGCCTGCTTGCCCCAGAGGATTCGGTTTGCTCTCTTGTGCAAAATTGGGAAGAGGTAAAGGATAACCCTGTGCTGTATTACAATTCAGAGCTTTGCATACGCTCGCTATGGCCTTATTATGGCAAGCAGCCTGGGCCTGATATGAGCGTATCCATAGGGTATAGGTGCGGATTTGTTGCGCCATACTGGCTTGATTCCATGAGATGGATAAACAAGAATGTGGATGATGATGACAGGATTATTTCTTGGTGGGATTATGGGCACTGGATAAACTTTTTCGGTGAAAAAAAGGCGGTTTTGAGAAACGAGCATGCGTCCCAGGACATGATAGGCAGGACAGCGCACGCGTATTTGCATGCAGATGCAAAAGAGCTTCGCGACACCATGAGAAGCTATGGCGCCCGCTACGCGTTAATTGACTCCGAAATATTGGGAAGCGGAAGCAGCAAGGATAATTTGATACTTGGAGGAAAGTATGGGGCATTAAATTATTTGGGATGCGCGTGGGTAAATGAGACAGGAGTTGAGAA
>PFCD01000020.1:44634-96902 GCA_002778455.1 Candidatus Micrarchaeota archaeon CG10_big_fil_rev_8_21_14_0_10_45_29
GCAGCAAAGATACGGGATTTACGGATTTGCTATTGGGACAAACGCGCAGGGGCAGGAGGGATTTGTGCCAAAATACTGCTTTGCGCAGGAATTCTCTGACGGCAAAGATGTGCTTCATGCATACAAGCTTGGGGAGACGGACGCCCTTGGGAACCTTGCTCCGCTTCGCGCGGAATGGACCGCATATAACGGCGGGGCAAACATTGTGCTTACCGCGTTTTATGACAAAAAGAAAAAATGGGTGTCTGAGGGCGGGGAACTTGTGAGCGGATGGGATGAGAGAAGCACTGCTTTCTATGACTCAAATGTTTATTCAGGGTTCTTTTTGGACGAGCTTGAGGGCTTTGATTTGGTGTATAATACCCCGCAGATTCGCATATACAAGATGAAAGACGAGTATTGGAACAGTGAGAAGTAATGGAAATGCGAAATGAAAATGGCGGCATGCCGCATATTGGGCAGAGGGTGGTTTCATGAAGCTAAACCTTACCCCTCAAGTTTCATATCTGGCAGGGCTTTGCAAGCACAAAAAAAGCAAAAACGGAATAGGGGTCGCGGGCTCAACCGCGCTTCAGGCGGCGTTTGCGGCGCATGTTGTTGAGAATATGTATACTGCGCCCCAGAAAATAGTGATAAAGGGAAAACAGGCGTATTTTTTTCACAGCGCGTATGCCGCTCTTCTGAAAAAAACATTACAGAGGCAGGTGGATGCCTTCTGCCACCACAACGAGTATGCCGCCAGCTTTCTTGCAGGGCTTTTTGATTCTGTGGGCGGGATGCATGGGGGAAATGTGTTTTTATTAAAATGCGACAAGCATGATGAGGCGGTTTTGGAAAAGCTTGGGTTTATTGTTGAGAAAAAGGGCGGAATCTGGTGGGTGGCGCCTGCGGATGTTTTTCTAAAATTTGTGAAAAATTACCGCAAAGTAGACGACTTGCTTCTTTCAGGCAACAAGCTTTTTTTGAAAAAAGAACCTGCAAAAAAAACCGAAAACAGGAGAATGCCGCCCAAAAAGCAGAGGGCGGGCGGGAGAAGATAGGCGGGGCAGAATTCTGCATTTTGAAGCCCGGTTTTCCTGCTGGTTTTGAAATTTTATTTTGTGATTATTATTTGCCCTTTTTTTCCCAAAAGAAATACAAGCTCCCCCTTATCGGGAGCATCTCGCTCGCAGTTGTTTAAGAAGTAATCAACATATGCCCCGCGCAAGGATACCAAATCCCCTGTGCGCAGCCCTTCGGCGCGCTGGGGCTCGATGTAAAGGGGCATGGATGTTTTGCCGTCGGAGAGAAGCAGCCTGGAGAGCTGCATCTCTTTTTTCTTTCCTTTTGGCAAAGTTAATGTGCGGTGGTCAAGCACTTCCAGCGGGAGAGTTGAGAGCTTTTTCATGCCCGGCTTTAGCGCACCTATTGATTCTATCCCTTCCTGATGCGCCCTGCTTACAGCAAGCTTGAATGCAAGTGTGATGTTTGCTTTTGCCTCTTTTATGAGCCTGTCCCTCTCTTTTTTCAAATCGCTTGATTTTACGTCAGGAGTTATTGCAAGCGCATATGCCCATTTGTAATAGTCAAGCCGGCTTAATGGAAGTTTTTCATCCTCTTGCACAAGCTCTGCCATCAGCTCGTCGCTTAATGCGGGAATAGATGACATTGGGGAGTGAAGCTGGTTATGCAAATGTTCCGGAATCGGGAAATTGGCAGCCTCTTCCAATTCCGCCTCGCTTGGGGAGGCGCCGGCGATTCTTCTTTTTAATAATTTTGGGTTTTGAAGCCTTGCCGGCACTCCGACGCTCTCCTCCGCAAATTCCACCAATGTTCTTGGCTTTTGAATATAATCTATGTGGGAGAGGGCATCCGGAGATTTTGAATCCTGCGCCGGGGCATTTTGGCTGGAAGTAGATTGAATTTCTTCTGAATCTTCATCTTCTTCCGCTTCGTTTTCAGCCTGCTGCGAGTAGAAAAAGAATTTTTCCAATGAGGGCATCAGCTTGTCTCTTGCGCCTTTTTTGGTGAAAAGCTTCTCGAGGGAGGGCATTAGCCTGCTTTTTGACTGGGGCAAAATGTGCGCGGTGTCTGATGCCTGCCTTGCCTCCTCGAAGAATTTTTCCAAAGAAGTGAGCGCCTCCTCATCCTCTTTTTTAAAAGAGCCTAAGCCCTCTTTTGCTATTTTGCTTATATGCGCATCCTTGTCAGAGGACAATTCAAGCAACGCAAGAAGCGCCCGCGGGTCATCGGGATATTTTGCAAGGTCTTCTGCAACCTTTTTTCTTACCTTCGGGCTTTCGTCAAAAGTGAGGGAAACAAGCTTGTCTATCTCGTCGCCGCCTTCTGCAAAAGAGAGCTTTTTTTGAGACATCTCATCTTTGGAAAAAAATTTTGCAGAATGGCGGGCAGACATAGAAAATACCTTAAGAGAAATAGGCGCGCAACATATTTAAAACCGAAACGCGCCCAGGGGTGCGCGGGAGGGAGATGAGAAAATCCATCTGTTTTTATAGAGGAAACCCTCAGGGGACAGCTGAAAAGCGGGTGTTCCCCATATGGGAGGGATGTTTATAAATAGAATTTTTCAATATATAGCCTGCCTGTTTTTACGAATGCGTAATGTGGGCTCGTGGCGCAGCGGTAGCGCGCCTGCTTTGCAAGAACCTTTTTCCCGCTTTCGGCGGCAAAAAGCTTCACCAAAAAAGCAGGAGGTCGAGGGTTCGAATCCCCCCGAGTCCAAATACTACTTTATATATATTAACATCAATAATAACAATATGGAAATAGTATTAGGGTATCCCACCAGCAAATATAAAATTACCATGATAACCCCTGCCTACAATGAGGCGGAAAATATTGAAGTGGTAGTAAAATCCGCACTGGAACTTGTGCGCGGCGGGCATATAAGCAATTTTTATGTTATTGACGACTGCTCTGCAGACGGCACTGCGAAAGTAGCGCGGGAAATGGGGGCAGAAGTTCACTCCCTTGAGAAAAATTCCGGAAAAGCAGAGGCGGTTTTTTACGGGATGCTTCTTGCCGCAAGAAACGGCTCTGACATAATGATAATAATAGATGCAGACCTGCTAAATCCGCTAAAGCCGGACCATGTAAGAAATTTTGTTGAGACGCTGGAGGGAAAGAATTACAGCAAAAGAAAAACTGATGTCGCAGTGTACCCCGTGATTGAGAATAAATGGGAAGTTGGTTGGGAAAAATACCTTGAGAAGGATTTGCATATCGGGAATTTTACAAATCCTGATTCCGGAATGCGCGCTTTCAGAATGGAGAGATTCAATTTCTTGTTTAGAAGGGATAATGGTTCTGTTGAATTTTCTTCCTCACGGACGGCATTGAGATTCCGCAAGATGGCTTTTGGATACGGGCTTGAGGACATGCTGAACAGCTCTGTGGACTGCTGCAGGGTTGAGAAGTATGTGAAAGACATAATGGTTTTTCAAAAGCCGTACCGCAAAGGAAAAGAAAAGCAGGTTATGGAGCTTGCGAAGGCTCAGGATGGCATAGTTGAGAGAAGAAGAAAATACAGGATTCTTATGGAAAAAAGAATGATGGGCCGCGGATACAAGCTGGGGAAATATGAGATATTTGCGCCGCCCAGAATATGCTTTGGCAAGCAATAGCGTTTTATTCCCCAAAATGCAAATATTCCCATGGGCTTTGATGAATTTCTCTCCCGCGCAAAAGAGTGCAGGGAAGAAGTATTGAAAATGAAAAATCCGCTTCTTGTAAACCATTATGACTGCGACGGATTGTCTGCAGGCTCTATAGTCGTGAAATTTTTGGAAGGCAATGGCATAAAGCACAGGGTAAAGACAATAAGAAAATTAAATGATGCTTTTTTAGATGAAATAAAGGATGAGAAAGAGGTAATTTTTGCGGATTTGGGAGGGGGGCATGAAGGAGTAAACGAGCTTGATGAAGTTGTTATTTTTGACCATCACCAGACGAAGGGAGTGCAGAAATTGCAGCTAAACCCGCACCTCTTTTCCCTTGACGGAGGGGATTGCATGAGCGGCTCCACATGCGCGTATTGGGCGCTTGAGTGCCTCCCCGAAGTTGCGATAGTGGGCGCTGTTGGAGACATGCAATACCCGCTAAAGGGGGAGAATAGGCTTTTGCTTGAAAAATTTATTGAAAATGGATGGGTTGAGGCGCCTATTGATTTGCGCTTTTACGGCAAAATTAGCAGGCCTTTGCCGCAATTGCTTGCATATGCTGACGAGCCGTTTTTGCCCGGGCTTGGCGGCTCGGAGGAGAGGTGCGCCAAATTTTTGGAAAATCTTGGAATAGGCAAAGAGGGGGAGAGATGGAAAAAATATGTTGAGCTAAATAAGGAAGAGAGAGAAAAGCTCATAGGCGCGCTGGCGGTTTATATGGCGGAAGGGAAAGGGGGGAAATATGATGCCAAGCAGCTTGTCGGGGAAGTTTATCTTTTCCCCAGATTTAAGCATATATCTGAATTGTATGACGCAGGGGAATTTTCCACCATGCTAAATGCGTGCGGAAGGCATAATGAGGCGCAAATAGGAATGGATGTATGTTTGCAAAGGGAAGGGGCAATTGAGAAGGGAAGGAAGATGCTTGAGATGCATAAAAGAATGCTGAGGGAGGGAATAGAATTCGCGTACAAAAATGTGAAGGATTGGGGCCCTTTTCTTTTGCTTGACGGGCGCGGAGTAATTGATGACGGGATTATCGGGGTTGTTGCTGGAATGGTTTTTCCTGGAAACCGCAAAAAGCCAATTATTGCACTCTCTTTGGATGAGAAAAAAGACATAAAATTATCAGGGCGCGGGACGCGGGAGCTTATTGCGCGCGGGCTTAATTTGGGGCTGGGCTTGCGAGAGGCGTGCGCGTCGGTGGGAGGGCAGGGGGGAGGGCATGCTATTGCCGCCGGCGCAACTGTGCCCCCCGAGAGGCTTGATGAGTTTTTGAAAAATTTTGCGCAAATTATTGCAAAGCAAATAAAGGAGAAAAATTAATTTTTTAACGAGAAAAACCCTAACCCTAATAAGGCGGCAACAAAAATTGCCAAAGCGCCTGTTAAATCAGGCAAAGAAATTTCTTTTTTGAAAAATTCCCGTGAGGGGCGCGGAATTTGCTTTGTTTGAAGCAAAAATGCTTTCTTATGCAGATTGTTAAAATCATCCTCAAATGTTATTGCAAGTTGTGACCCCCCCTGCGGAAGCGGTGCTTTTATTAAGGAATAAAGCTGCCATGCAGAAGGCTTTGCGCCCAAATGCGAGGCATTTAGAAAAGAATTTGAAGAGTTTGTGAAAAGCAGGGAATCGTTTTCTTCTGATAAAATCGGCTGGAGCCTCTTGATTCTTTTAATTTGCAAAAATTTGAATTCATCCTCTATTATTTCATAATCTGTAAATTGCGCGGTTATTGTTTTGTTGTTTATTGAAAATGAGATATTTGAGGGGGCAGAATTTGAGAGAATTATTGCCTGCGCCTTTTCATTTAATTGCAATTGCTCCCCGTCAATTGGCTGGAGGAGAAAAAATTCCGGCTCCGAGTGCTGCACAAGCCATTCTTTTTCGTCTTTGAGAGGGATTTGAAATGTTTGCAAATATTGCGAGGCGGCTGGCTGGCAGGAGGAGGAGCAAAAGCCGCCCGAGCATGAATTTATTCTCTCATAATAAATGCGCTTTGTGTTATATGGAATTGAGAGAATTCCGATAAAGTTTGCGGTTAATTTTGGCAAGCTGGCGGTGTTGTTTTCGCCTTTTGTTGAGAGGGAAGAATATTCTTCTTTGCTAAATGGGGGGAAAATTGGAAGCTTCGCATTTGCGTCAAATGATATTTCTTTTTGCATTCCATCAAGAGAGAAGAGGAATTTCCCTTCCAGAGTTGATTCGCCCGCCGCCTCAAATTCATATAAATCCTGAGGGCAGAGGGGGCTTGATTCTTTTTTTATGCTGAATTTGCTTGGGTGAAATTCGCCCCATGCATAATAAATTTCTGGGGGGGAGAGGGCCGAGATATATATTTTTTCATCTGCAAGGGTAAGCGGGCTTGGGGAAGATGAATTTTGCGCTGGAGGAGAAGGGCTGTTTTTGCTGGCGGGGGCAGATGCAGACAAAATGGAGGGTGAGGCAGGGCCGATGTGAAAATAGGCGTATTCTGTCGGGTTGGAAATTGATGGCGCCTGCGCGCTTATTTCTTTTGGTAATATTTTTGAGGGGGAATTTTGAGCCAGTGTTTTTTCATTGTGAGAGGCTATTTCCTTGTGCGGGATAGATGAGAATAAAGCAGGCGTTAGAAAAAGCAGAAAAAGAAGAAGCGGCAAAGCCTTTGCAAAAAATTTTGAGCCCATAAAAATTAATTTTTAGGATAAGCGTTTTTCAGCTTAAAATTTATTTTGTGAGGCAGTCATGCAATATTGCCATTCTTACAGGCACCCCGTTTTTTGCCTGCTCAAAATATTTCGCATGCGGCGAGGAATCAATTTCTGCCGGGATTTCATCAAGGCGTGGGAGGGGGTGCAGTATTATCATTTCTTTTTTGGCGTTTTCAAGCATTTGCGCATTTAATTGGTATGAGCCGCGCAATGCGCTTGCCTCCTCTTTTGAGGGGAAACGCTCCTCCTGTATTCGGGTCATGTAAATAACGTCCGAATTTGAAGTGTCTATTGAATCTGCATAAGAGATTTGCGCGCCAAGCTCTTTTTTTAGTGAATCAAGCATTTTTTTCTCAAGATGCAATTGCGGCGGGGAGACAAGTGTTATGTTCGCTCCAAATAATACAAGCGGGCGCAGCAGGGAGTGGATGGTGCGCCCGTATTTTAGGTCGCCCACAAGGCAGACGTTTAGCCCTTCTAATTTTTTTAGCTCTTTTTTTATTGTGTATAAGTCTATTAGCGCCTGCGTTGGATGCTCGTTTGCGCCGTCTCCGGCGTTTATTACGGGGATATTGCAAATTTCTGACGCCATTTTTGCGGCGCCTTCCTTTGAATGGCGCATTATTATTATGTCGGAGTAGTTTGCAACTATTTTTATTGTGTCTTGCAAAGATTCTCCTTTTTTTGAAGAGGAAGTAGTGTGCGAATAATCAAGAGTGCCCATGCCAAGGCGCTGGGCGGCGGCCTGAAATGAGAGGTTTGTGCGGGTTGATGGCTCGAAGAAAAGTGTTGAGGCTATTTTTCCCTCATGGATGTTGAATTTGGAGCATAAGTTTTTCTCCATTTCCTGCGCAAGTGAGAGGTAATGCCCTATATCTTTTTTTTCAAGTGTGTTTAGTGAAATTAGCCCGTGCATAACTAGCACCTAAAGATAATGGAAAATGGGTAATAAAAACAAATGGGTAAGGCTTTCTCGCAATTTTATAAACTTCTATGTGCCAATATAAAACGGGCCCGTAGCTCAGCCCGGTCAGAGCGGCAGTCTTATATGCGGACTTATCAGAATTGCCTGATATTTGCTCTAGGAGAGCTGTAGGTCGGGGGTCCAATTTTTATTCTGCTTACAGGGCAGAGTAATAGGACACATCCCCCCGGGCCCATACAACTTATTTTGAGATTAAGGCAGGGTTAATATACTCTAATGACTAATTATTAACACAATATTAGATGTGATTGCCAATGCAAACAAAGCATATGATACGCGAGGCGAAATTCAAAGACATCCCTGCCATGCAAAAAATCCTTCAGGCAAACCTTCTCTCACGCCTCTTGCCCAAACTTAATCAGAAAGAGCTGGGCAAAAGGGGATTTCTTGTTGATTTGATACCTGAGGAAAAATTTGTGCGTGCCATCCATGTCCCGGAAGGAATGGTTCTTGTTTCAGACAGGGGCGGCGGGGTGAGCGGGTATGCGCTTGCATATGATTCCTGCATGCTGCTTGAGGAAAACATAAACCTTTTTGAGGGCATGCTCATAACACCGTTTGTAAAAAGAATTTTGGAGGGGAGGAAAATCCTTTATCTTGACCAGATTGTTGCCGGAGAGAGGGGGGACGGACATGAGTTGCTGAAGATGCTGATGAAGCTTGCCGCCTCCCAGAGTTATGAGGTTGTGCTTGACCATGTGCTGCAAAAGCCTGTGCTTAACACTTGCTCAGTGAAATTTCACAGGCGCAATGGGTTTTCGCAGGTTGGAGAGCAGAACATACACGGGCAGGAATGGATTGTTTTTGCACAGCCTGCAGGAGAGAGTGTTTTTCTGGAATAAACAGATTTAAGAGATTAATATGGAGAAAATGCATATGGAAAGAAAAAAGGCAGGCGGAAAGAGCATGCGCCAAAAAGTTGAGGAAAGAGTTGAAATTCTTCTTGCAAAGGCTTGCGAGGTTGTTAAAGAGCGCCCTTCTGACGCCATCAAATATGTTAAGACGGCAAGAAAGCTTTGCATGCGCCACCGCATACCTATGGGAAGGGCGAGAAAGAGGAAGTTTTGCAAAAAATGCTCAACTCCTTTTGTGCCTGGCTATAATGTGAAGGTAAGAAGCGATGCCAAAAATAAGAGGATGCTTTACATTTGCAAATGCGGGGAAGTGAGAAGTTTTTCTTATATGAAAAGAGGATAGCGGGTTTGCTTGGGCAGAATGCGGATTTGGCGGTGTTTTTTGGAGGAGAAAGTTGGTTGCCCTATTCATTTATAAACATAAAAACCCATAGAAACCTATTAGTTTAGAGGGCTTTTTAGAAAAAAGAAACCCGACCGGCAGAAGCTTGGTTGCCACGCGGGCAACGTTTTTTCCTAAAAAAAGGAAAATATGCCGAGGGAAAAAGCCTTGAAAATTAGAATAATTTAGGAGGATGAGATAATGGTTAGCGTATATGATGTGGACGCACTAAAGCTTGTGAGGGCAACCGCCATCAAGCTTGAGGAAATGAAGCTGGAGGCCCCAAAATGGGTTGGCAATGTAAAATCCGGGGCGCACAGGCAGAGGCTGCCTCAGGACGATAAATTCTGGTATATGAGATGCGCCTCCATATTAAGAAAAGCATACTTAAACCCGCAGATAGGAGTCTCGCGCCTGCGAACCCATTATGGGGGAAGAAAAGAGAGGGGCGTAAAGCCTGAAAAGCATGCAAGGGCGGGCGGAAACATGATTAGAAAGGCGATGCAAACGCTTGAGAAGGCGGGGCTTTTGTCAAAATCAAAGAAGGGCAGGGAAATAACAGGCAAAGGAAAGTCGTTGCTTGATATGGCTGCAATGGAGGTTTCCAAGGCGCAGGTGGCTTAAACTATGGACGAGCTTGAGCGGTTGCGCGGGAAAAAGCGCGCAAAAATAACTGCGGATGCGGAGAAAAAAGCGCAAAATGAAGAGCAGGTGAGGGGCGCGCTGGTGCAATTGCTTGAGCCGGACGCGTATTCGCGCCTGATGTTTATACGCGCGCAAAATTCGCAGTTATTTTCAAAGGCCGTGCAGGTGATAATGTATTTGGCGCAGTCCGGGCAGATGAAGGGGAGAATAGGGGACGCGCAGATGCGCGCCCTGCTTGCGAAAATGGCGGGCGGCGCGCGTGAGACAAGCATCACATTCAAAAGAAAAGGAGGAGCAGAAGAAAAATTATAGAAGAAAGCCGCAAGCAAAGAGGCTTGAGAAAAATATGGGGGGTTTGTATGTATCATCCTGGAAAAGTTATTGAAGTGATAAGGCCGAGCGAGAAAGAAGTCACCTCCTCGGACACGAGCGTGCAGGCAGTGCTTGACATGTGGGATGAGAACATCATTACCCTTGAGGTAAGCGCAAAAATAGCGGCAAAAATAAAGGAGGGGCAGGTGGTGCTTGTCGACTACCGCCCTGACGAGAAATTCGAGGCTCCGGTGCCGAGGCATTTGGTTGCAAAAATATTGGAGGGAAAGAAAGCAAAAAAAGTATGGGAGGCATATTCGCAGATGCAGGAGAGAAAAAAGAGGCGGGTTGCGGTAAAGGCGCAGCCCTCTCCGGCGCAAAGCTATATTCAATAGGTGTTATTATGAGCAAAAAATCATCAAAAAAGAAATCAATGCTTGGCAAGGCAATGAAGCAGAATCGCAGGATTCCGCTTTTTGTTATTGCAAAGACAAACAGGAGAGTAACCACCAACAACAAGCGAAGGGCGTGGAGAAACTCTAAAATGAAAATTAAGGAGTGAGAAACATGGCAGAAAAAAAAGAAAACAAGGTTGAGCGGATATATACGGTTAACCTCTCAAAAGCATACGATTATGTGAGGACAAAGAGAGCCGGGCGCGCGGTGAAAATATTGCGCGATTATTTGGCGCGCCATTTCAAGGTGGCGGGCGCGGATGTTTCCCTCTCCGAGGGAGTTAACAGCCGCGTGTGGCGGGACTCTATCCAAAAGCCCCCAAGAAAGCTCAAGGTGAGGGCAGTAAAAGAGGAAGGCGTTGTAAAAGTTTTTATAGCGGGCGTTGAGGAGAAAGTTGCAAAGCCTCCGGCGATGCAAAAGAAGGGCGGCAAAGACGCGAAGAAAGAGGGGAGAAAGCCTGAAGAAAAGAAAAAAGAAAAAGAGCCTGAGGCAAAAAAAGAGGAGAAAAAGTAAAATGGAAGTTTGCAAAAGCGCTTATGCGGGAAATGAGTATGTAGGGCTTTATGCAAAGGCAAGCGATTCCTTTGCATTAATACCCAAGAGCTCGCCGCAAAAGTTTGAGGAGAGGGCAAAATGCCTTAATGCAAAAATTGTGAAAGCATCGGTGTGCGGCTCCGCTTATTTGGGTGTGTATACGGCGGCAAACTCTAAAGGAGTGCTTGCCTCCCCGCTTTGCGATGAGAAGGAGGTTAAGGAAATAAAAGAGGAAGGAATTGAAATTAATGTGCTGCAGGACACCCGGTTTTGCGCGGTTGGAAACAATGTTGCATGCAACTCAAATGGCGCGATTGCAAATCCGGACATGCCAAGGGAGGCGGTAAAGGAGATAGAGCATGCCCTTGGAGTCGAGGTTGTGCAGATGGAGGTTGCCGGATACCGCGCGGTTGGAATGATGGTTGTTCCCACAGACGGCGGCTGGATTGCGCACAATAGGATAACCGATGAGGAAGCTGAAAAATTCGAGCAGATATTCAAGGTAAAGGGGGGAAACGGAACCGTGAATTCCGGCACCCCTTTTGTAGGCATAGGAATGGTGGCAAATTCGAAGGCGGCCATTGTAGGCGAGGAGACAAGCGGGTTTGAATTGGGAAGAATTGAGCAGGCGCTCAATTTGATAGATTGAAATTAATGAGGTAGATTGCATGAAATTTGTTGTTGAAGGAGAGATGCGAATTTCCGGAGAAGGAAGGAAATTTGTAAAAGAGATAGAGGCTGCCAGCAAAGAGAGGGCTGGTGAGATTGCGCTTAAAAAAATTGGCGCAGACCATAAATTAAAAAGGACCCAGATAAAGATTGATAGCGTGAATGAGTGGAAAGATTAAACAGGGTGCGGGGTGGATGATATGGCGGATGAGAGGGAAGAGCTTAACAGGCTGGCAATACAGGCACAGCTTCTGCAGCGGGAGGGGCAGGCGCTTGAGGGGCAGCTTGATGTCATGCGCACTACCATAAGCGACCTTAATGCCACCATAGACACGCTAAACAACCTCTCAAAAGCAAAAGATGCGGGGCTGCTTCCGGTGGGCTCCGGCGCGTACATAACATGCAAAGAAGTTGACCCTGACTCGGTGCTTATATCGGTTGGAGCCGGGCTTATTGTAAAAAAGAAAGTAAAAGAAGCGGTGGAGGTGCTTGAGGGGCGGCTGAAAAATGTCTCCGGCGCGTTTGAGAAGTCGCAGAAAAACCTTCTTAGCATAAACCAGCACCTGCAGGACGTGAACGCAAAAGCGAACGCACTTATGGAAAGGGCGCAAGATGTTCGGTCTACTTAAGAAAAAACTTGCCGGTTTTGTTGAGAAAATCTCCGGAGGCGGGAAGGAAAGCGAGAAGCCTCCAGAAAAAAAAGTTCGCGTGGAGAAAGCTGAAAAAAAGGAAAAAGTTTTAGAAAGAGAACCTGAGCCAAAAATTGAAACCGCCAAAAAACCGGATTTTAAAAAAGAAAAGCGAATTTTGCAAAAAAAAGAGAAACCGCCTGAGAAAATTAGAATTGCTGAAAAAACGCAAATGAGTGCGGAAGTTTTTGAAAAAAAAGAAGAGCCAAAAACAGATTCTATTTTTGAGAAGATAACAAAAACAATAGCCGGGGAGGAAAAAGCAGAGCCTGCGCCGAAAAAAGAAAGGGGGATTGGGCGAAATTACGCGGAAGGTGAGCTGCTGGAAGCAATAGAAAAAGAAAAGCCTGCTCAGGCAAAAAAGGAAAAACCGGCACTGGAGGAAAAAAAGAAGGAGTTGGAGGGAAAAGCCGATATTGAGTTGGCAGAAATTGATGTTGAAAAGATGGAGCGGCTTGAGAGGGCGGCACTTTCGGGAAAAGAGAGGGAAATGAAGGCAAAGGTGGGAATAGGAAAAAGCGTGGGAAGCATATTCTCGCCAACCATAACGATTGAGGAGGCGGACGTGAAGCAGATGCTCGATGAGCTTGAGCTCTCGCTTCTTGAGTCAGATGTTGCATATGATGTCTCGCTTGAGGTGTGTGAGAGGCTTGGCAAAAAGCTCTCGGGGCTTAAAGTGAAAAAAAACAGGGTGCAGGAGGAAATAGGAGAGAGTGTGGAGAAGGTGCTTGTTGATATTATGAGCCCTGTTGGCGGGTTTGATTTTTATGAAAAAGTTGGCGGGCTAAAAAGGCCTGTAAAAATACTTCTTGTAGGGCCCAACGGGGCGGGAAAGACAACCACTATCGCAAAGCTCGCGCACGGGCTTAAAGAGAGAGAAATGAGTTGCGTGCTTGCGGCAGGAGATACTTTCAGGGCCGCGGCAATTGAACAGCTTCAGGAGCATGGCAGGCGGCTTGGGATAGAAGTGATAAAAAGCAAATACGGAGCAGACCCAGCATCGGTTGCGTATGATGCGATAAAGCATGCGCACTCAAATAAAGTTGATGTTGTGCTTATTGATTCTGCAGGAAGGCAGGATACCAATGCAAATTTGATTGATGAGATGAAAAAAATAAACAGGGTTGTTTCCCCCGACTTGAAAATTTATATTGGCGAGAGCATTGGCGGCAGCGCGCTCATAGAGCAGATAAAGGGATTTCATGAGGCGATAGGAATTGACGGGGCAATACTTACAAAAGTGGATTGCGACGCGAAGGGGGGAACTGCCATTTCCCTCTCTTATTCTACGGGAGTGCCCATACTGTTTTTGGGAGTTGGGCAAAAATATGAGGATTTGAAAAAGTTTGATGCGCAGGAAGTTGCGCGGCAGATAATCGGCTAAGATTGCCCGGTATTTGATTTGTTGAATTCGGGGAGTGGGGATGGATATGCCCTAACCCATATAATCGCCTCAGCCCCGGGTCCTTTTGGAAAAAGATTTATACCCAGAGCAGAGGATGTTTTTTTAAGAAACTCTAGCTGTTCGTCAAGCCCGTGGTTTTTTGCTATCATGGCGGCTGCCTGAAAATCATGATTTTGCACCAGCTGCCCATATGCTTTTAGGGCCGCTTCTTTTTCCAGATTAGCAAGCCCAAAGTTTTTTGCAAGAGTTGCGGCAACTGCAAATTTCCCTGATGAAAGTTCATTTTGGTACGCCTTGAACTCCGCGCCTTTTAAGTCGACGGAAAGGTTGTTCTCTTTCGCGATATAGATGGCCAGCAGATAATCCCCGTTTTCGCATAAGTGATGAAATGCCCGCAGAGCCGGCGCCGCCTTCTCCGAGGCAGTAAGCGCCGAGGGCGTGTCGCATTCATATACCGGATACGATTTTGAAACAAGCTTGGCATGCCAATGCTCCCCTATTTTAAGAAGATGCTCATACGCCTCAATTCGCATTTTTCGGGTTTCTTCTTGTGTGAGACCCTCACGCTTCTCAAGCGCATCTGCATCGTTAAGTTCCGTGCGCTTAAGAAGCTGCCCGTACAGGTTAACTGCTGATTCTCTCCTCTCCCCCTGCATTTTATGGATGCACGCCACATCGTAGGCACGATCATAATTGCCCCTCTTGAAAAAATAACTATAAAGAAGCTTCGGGCGCTCATATGCCCCCATTAGATCAAATACTTTCTTTTGCAGCATCAGATTAGTTTCGTGGCTGGCGGAGCGATATACGGGGCCGTGTATGTCAGAATATAACTCAAACGCATTGCAGAGCTTGTTAATGTATGCAGTTTCATAACCCATCTGCGAGCATAACTCTGCCTTTAGAATAAGCTTCTGCCCTAGGGGGAGTTTGTTGATAATGCTTGTGCCGCCATAGTTGTTGATGACTTCTTTTGCTTTTGTAAAAGAAACAGCCATATGAATTTCACCTGTAGTGTATAATGGCTAGACATGTTTAAGAAACTGACGATGAGGAGATACGGCTTGTTTGTTTGGGGCAAGGCAGAGTTGGCGGCTCGCTGGCGGGTTTTTATAAGTTGGCGCAAAAGCCTATTTTGAGAAAAATGGAAGAAAAGATTAAAAGAAAAATTTTCAAAAAAGAATGGGGCGAGCCGCTTGGGGCGCCAAGAATGCCCGGAATTGAGCAGTTTACTATTTTTGAGGTTGGAAACCCTGCGCTAAGGGGCGAAAATGCAGATATGGAGGCAGTTGCGCTTTTGAGAAAAAAGATAAATGATGAAATATCGGCGCCGCATACAACAAGCATGAGGAGAAAGCTAAAGCAGAGGTATTTGCGCTTAAAATGGGGGATTGCCTCAGTTGCAAAAACAGACCAATTCGGAAACGTGAGCATGCAGGCGCAGGCGATTGCGCAGGAGGAGATGGTGGATGTTGTTGCGATGCTTCTTGTGGACGAGCTTATGCGCGTCTGCGCAGAGGACTTGTCGCTTGCATACACCACAATAGACAGGTTTTGGGCAAGGATGGAGCAGGAAGAATACAAGGCGCCCGAGCTTATGAGCACATTGTTGATGGTTGCGCAGGAAGTTAGGATGGAACAGAAAAAGCCGCCGGAAGTGATTTCTGCCAAGCCGCACGGATATCCGCAGCTGCGCTTTGAAGTGCCTAAAAAAATCGGGCAGGGGGGAGAAGTGGAGCCGCTGGAAATACGCCTTGTGTCAATAAGGCAGATGCTAAGATATTATTTTGAGAGGTATCCGCACGAATACTCGCAGGCGATTGAGGCGGTTTTGGGAAAGGATTTGACGGGGTTGAGCGAAGGAGAAATTGAGGCGCTTATAGAGGAGGAGATAGAAAAAATAGGGGTTTTGGAATTTGCGCACAGGATTTGGGAGGGGATGTCCAAGCAAGTCTGGCAAAAAAGAAAAGAGGACGCGGTTGCGTTTGGGGTAAAAGAGCCTGCGGGAGAGAGGGAATTTTGGGATGTGTGCCCGGCATGGAATAAGGAGAGAGGGTTGGAGTTTGCGGTTATTGCAAAAATAATTGCAAAACAGCTAAAAGAGAGGAGCTAGCAAATTTTCAAAAAAAATTTGCTAAGGCGGGCGAAAATAATTTGGGCGTGCAGGTTAAATTGTTGACGCGTCTATTTCAAAAAGCGCCACAGGCTGCTCAATTGAGAAGCCCTCAAGAACTTCGGGGTGAATCTCTCCGGCTATTCCGGCATCCTTGCCGCCTATTTTTATTTTGGCGCATCTTCCGAGGATAAAGCCCGGCGCGTCATGCCCGCTTAATGTGAGGGGAGGGGCGCCTGCTGCCTGCAAAAATCCTTTTAGATGGGAGAGAATCTGGGTGAATGAGGCTTTTGGCTGGGCGGTTGCCATGCAAAAATTGGTTTTTTGCGAATTTGTTTTTCCGGATGCGAGAATAACAGGCCCTAATTCATAAAGGCACTGGGGCATTGGCTGAGATTTTGAATTTGCAAATATTTGCAAAAGGTTTGGGTAAAGCGCCGGGCGCATTGTTGTGAATTCCTCTGTTAATGGATTTTTTACCTTGAGGGAGCCTTTTTGCGCCTGCGCCTTTTTTAGCACGTCCGCGCTTGTGAGAATCCAGCTTAATGCCTCAAAATAGCCAAGCCCTATTGCCGCCTCATGGATGTGGGAGAAGCTTTGTGTTTTTCCGGTTGTGCTAAATGAAGGAAGGGTTGGCTTGAAATTGTTGTAGCCAAATGAGATTGCGATATCCTCGCTCAAATCAACAGGGTGCATTATGTCGGCGCGAAATGCGGGGGATAGGACAGTGTTGCCTGAAATTGAATGCCCCATTCGCGCAAGGTGGCGTGCCGCTGCCTTTTTATCCAGGTTAAGCCCAAGAAGAGAGTTCGCCTCTTTTAGCGCGAGCGTGGTTTTTATGGGCTCAAAAAGAGGATATTCTTTGCCGTTTATTTTCACTGTTGATATTTTTGCGCCCATGTCCGCGAATGCTGCGCACAAAATATTTACAGTGCAGCGCACAACACCCTCGTGGGTGCCGGTGCAGTCAAGGAGAATGGTTTTTGTTTTTTTGCCAACCCGCGTAAGCTCCCCGTTTATTATCGGGGGGAATGAGAGGATTTTTTTGTTTTTGTCAATTATGAGAGGGCACTTTCCCTTTACAAGGTGGGAGAATTTTATTCCTTTTTCGTGGTTTTTTAGCATTTGCGCGCAGGTAGAGGGAGAGGAATCCCCGAGCGCCACAAAGCTTGCGGAATCGGGAGGCACTGCCTTGTAGGTAAACGGGGGAGAAATTTGCGATGCATCGTGCAATCCTATTGCCATCCTTTTTCTTCCCCTCCCCAAAGTGTCATGAAGCTTTTCCTGCAATTGTATGATTGAGCCTAAAAATTCATCGTCAAGGCGCACATTCTCGATTAAAGCCGAGCCGATATGCGGGCGGATGGATTTTACAGATGAATCCGCCGTAAAATTTATTTTTGATTTTTTGCAGGCATAGTACGGGGCTTTTGCGCTTATGTAGCTTTTGCATGAGCGCGCCACACCCTCGACGGATAGCCAGTCCGGGCGGTTTGGGGTTATTTCAAGGCTTAGCGAGTCCCCGTCGGATGCGTCTATGGGTATCCCGAGTTCTGTTAGCACCTGCTCCACTTTTGCCGGTTGCATGCCGGATAGGGAGCAGAGGGTTTTTTGCGAAATTTTTATTATTGCCAAATTTTCACCTTAGTGAGTTTTTGAAGCTTTTGCAGCAGATTTTGCGCCATGCCGTTGCGGCGCAAAACAACAAAATGCCTGCATAAAGGTTTTGCATCCATAATTTTAAAGTGATAGCTGCCCCTCATTTTTGCACCCTTGCGATTTTTCCTGTTTTGCAAAGCCGGTCAAGGCTCTCTTCCGCCCTTGCAGGAGCCACCTTATGCGCAGAGCAGAATTCGCTTATTGAGATTTGCCCCCCGTGCGAGAGAAGCCATTCAAGCGCCGCCTCATCAATAAATGAATCCGGCAGATGCAGGAGGGAATCCAGCCTTGAGGAGATAGATTGCAGCCGCCTTGCCTCCTCTAGAGAGCGGCGCGCCATTTTTTCGCGCTCGTCGTGCAGGGCGCGGATGCGCTCCTCCTGTGCGGCAACTGCCGACTCAAGTTCTTCGTTTTTTGCGCTAAGCTCTGCAACAGATTTTGGAATAAGGGAAATGGCGGATTGCAGGGAATTTGATGTTGCCGCCGAGAGCTGGGGGGTGAGCGTGGATTGCCCCATTGCGCAGAGGCATAAAAATATGAGGCGCAAAGCCTCAATCTCGCGCAACGCGGCGCTGTTTGGAGAGGGGAGGGAATAGGTTGCCTCTATGCTGTTTTTTGAGAAAATGAGGTTGATGTAATCGTGCGGGTTTTTTTGCAAATCAAGGGATTTTATATATGAGGCATGAAGGGCAGATTTTCTTATGCTTAATTTGCCAAACCCGGTGCCAGAGAGGGAGGTTGCCCATTTTTTAGGGGTGCCTGATAGCTTTGCTTTTATTCGCAAAACCCCCTCCCGCGGGCAGGAAGGGGGCAAGACGCGGGAGAGGATTTTTTTGGGCTCAATTTCCTCACTCATCATAAACCACCAAATCAGAGAGGCTGCCTGCGCTAACCCCCAATGTGCGGGCGTGCATTTGCGAGAAGATTTCCAGAATTGCGGCATCCGGGACATTTATTGAGCGCAAAAGGGAGAGCGTGGATGAGCGGCTAAGCCCGAATGCGCAGAGCTGAATCGCAAGCTCTGCGGCTTTTAGCGAGCAGTCGTTTTTCTCAAAAAGATGCGCCACCTGCGAAATTTGGGAGCTTGTGCAGCCAAGCCGCCAAAGCCTTTTTTTTAGCTCGTCCCGCCCTATTTTAATATTCATTTTACCAGCCTCCAAAGACCATGGTTTTGAGGGAACCTCCCCATCTATCCTTGAGATTATAAACGGGCCGTCATACGCCCCGGGGCGGCGCAAAGCTATGCGAAAGAGCGCCTGCCCCACCGCGAATTTTTCCATTTGTATAGTGATGCTCTCGGGGCAATTAAGAGATTTTGAGAGCTGCTGGCGAAAATCCGCGAAAATAGTCCTGAATATTGCCAGAGTTGCCGAGTTTGAGAGAATTGCGGGTGAGATATCCGCCGGAGTTTGGGACGCGGTTATGAGGGAAAAGGAATATTTTCTCCCCTCCCGCAAAATTTGCACTATGTCCGAGCGCTCATCCTGCATTATTTTCCATGCCTCATCCACCACAATAATCTGGCGCATGCCGGCGCCCTCGCTTTGCCCCTCCTCGCGCATTCTCTCTTTTATAAATTGCATCAAAACAAGGGCGGCAAGCGAGCGGTGGGCATCTGTTTCAAGCCCTGAGAGGTTGATTGAGACAAGCCCGCTGCCAAGCATGCTGCCGATGCGCAGGGGGCCTTTTGAAAAATAAGGGGTGCAAAAAGGCTCAAGCGCCAGCCACGCCTCCTCTGCGTGGATATTGCGGGATTTTTTTGCCTTGTTTTTCAAAATTTTGAGGGCATCGGCAAGAGTGGGCATATTTTTTCCGCTTTTTGCAGGGCGATGCAAAGAAATTTTTTTTCTTTTGTACGCTGATTCAAGAGCCTCTTTTGCAAGCCGCAGTGAATGCGGGTTGGGCGCGCCGGACACCAAAGAGAGGGCATTGAGGATGCGGGAGACGTGCACCTCTGGAGCCGCCCCTGCATGCGGCTTGCGGCTTTTCCTTTCGGAAGCGGTTGCATGGCTGCAATCAAGCAAATTAAATCCCCCGTTTTTGGAAAAGGTTGCCACTTTTCCTCCGAAATTTAGCACCCATGGGGAATATTCCCCCGACCAGTCAAGTATGAGGGCACTTGTTTTCCATTGGGAAAACGCGCGCGTTATAAAAGTTTTTATAAAAAAAGATTTCCCGCTTCCGGTCATCCCTATTGCGCAAATGTGCGGGTTTGCAAGAGAGCGCCAGTCCCAGTAAAAAGGAACATTGAGGGTTTTTGTGCGCCCTATGTAAACCCCTTGGCAGTTGCCCATAAGGTCCTGTGGGGAGGGCTCTGCCGGGCGAAGAAGAATTCTTCTTCGCGCTATTGTGGAGGAGAGGCATGTTTGCAGTTTCAGAACCCCCATAAAAACAACCTAAACCAGTTCGTCTTCTATTTGCGATTTTGAAGCCGGAGAGATTTTTTCCCATTCCACGCACCTTAGAAGCTCCTCGCCCAGAAGGGTTTGGACAGGGCATGATAGAGAGCTTGAGAGAATTGCCGCGGATTCGCGCGCCTGTGAGCGCACCCTTTGCAAAACTTCCTCCCGCGTCAGCCCGAATGCGGTTGTTTGCGCAAACGCCATCACCTGCATTGGCTTCTCTCCCCCGCCAATTCTGCGTATTTGGGACGAGTAGGCGCTAATTTCCCTCTCAAGCTGGTGCAAAGAGGCAGAATTTTTCTTTAGCTGGGATTTTCTCTGCTCTGCCAAGGAGCGGCGCGCTGTGAGCGAATCCAGATAATCATTCATGTCAAGCCCGCATAGCACAAGCGAAATTTTGATAGTGTGCCGCAGAGAGGAGATTGCCCGCTCAAACATCTGCATAAGCTCTGCGCGCTGCTCCGCACTTTTAAAATCCGAGGAGTCGCGAAGCTGCAATGATAAAAACATGGACGCGTAATAACCGCCGGAGGAGCGCTTTAGCAGGGCATCCTGGGATGGCACAAGCTCAAAGTTCCCCTCCCTAAGCGACGCTTTTGAGAATTTTGCTATCATCGGCCCTAAAAAGTAGCCCCAGCGAAATATTATTATTGATAGAAGAAAAGCCGCGGATGAGATTGCAAAGAGCGCGGAATTTGACGAATAATAGCCTGCAAGAAGGGAAGCCGCGCCCCCTGAGAGCGAAAGATACACCAATGCCCTGTTTCTTAACTGCATAAAAATTCTAAGGAGTCAGGATGCGCACCTCTGTTGCGGGCGCAAGAGTTTTTGCCATTGTAAAAAACGCGTTAGGGTCGGCCTTCGTGTCTTCAAGGTAGTTGTAATGGCATGGGATTGCCGCCTTTGGCTTTAATATCGCAAGCGCCTGCGCCGCCTCATCTGCGTTCATTGTGTAGGTGCCGCCGATCGGAAGGATTGCCACATCGCATTTGAAATCATGCATTTCGGGTATAAGGTCGGTGTCGCCTGCAATGTAAATTCTCACAGGCGCTTTTGGGGTTGGAAATGAGAGGATGTATCCTGCGCCGAAATCTTTCGGGTGAAACGGCTTGTTTATGTTGTATGCATGCACGGCTTCAATTCCTATTCCGGAAATTTTTATTTTTTCCCCTATTTTCATCTCCATTCCGGGGAATTTTCCGCCCCTTGAGATGATTTGGGTTTTATTTGAGAGGATTGCGGATGGCACCACGCAATGGTCATGGTGGGAGTGGGTATGAAGTATTATATCCGCCTTTCTGCACATGCGCCCTATAACAAAAGGGTCAACATATATTTGCATGCCATTGTATTCAAGAAGGATTGACGCGTGCCCGAAATATGTTATTTTCACGGGCCCGAAAACGGTGCAGTTCATAACAAGAATTTGGGGAATGAAGTATAAGAAGATAACGGCTTTAGGGGAAATGGATTACTTCTGTGCGCCCTCCCCTGCGAAGGATATGGGTCGCGCTTTTCCCGTCTGTTATGTGCATTGAGGTGAAATCTTTACCTTGCGCAAGCTGCGCCTCTTTTTTGCCTAATTTTGTTATAAGCGTCTGGTTGCCTCCCCCGTCCGAGCGCATTGTGAGCGAAGTGGCGGATTCAAAGTTTAGGGCAGAGAGAGCCGCTTTTGCAAGGGAATTTTTTTCAACCTCGGGGTTTTTTTCAAATATTCGCGCGATTTCCTGAAAATGAAACATAAATTGCTCGAAATTCGGGTGGGAGAGGTTTATTCTTCTGTCAAAAAATTCTGCCTTGCATGAAGAAGATGATTCTTGGGGGATTTTTAGGGGCGCTTCAGGCGTCAGAGGGATTTTTATTTTGGCTTGCGGCTGGTGCGAGCCCTTTAGCTTTTGAAGCCTTTCTTTTGTTTTTTGCGCGGAATTTGCTTGGGGGGAATTTTTTGTTTTGGGCCGGCTTGCTTTGGCTGCTTTTTTGGAAAATGCTGGTGTAAGGGAATTTTTATTGGAAGGCTGCCCGGTTTTTTTGGAATTGGCGGCTGTTGTTTTGCCTGCCGGGAGCTTTGTTTTTCCTTTTACGTATATGCGCGTCGCCATAGCATATGAAAATGCAGGATTTATTATAAAGCTGAGCCAAAACAGGCGCGCAGGCTTTTAATTTTATGAAAGAAAACCGATTTATGGAAAAGAAAGTTTCCAGAATAATAAAAAAAGGAAAAATTGACGCTCCAATATGCGAGCCGTGCGCATCCTGCGGAGTAAAATGCTGCAACAGGTTTGCGGTGCCTCTTACCGGCTTTGATGTTGCGCGCATTGCGGAGGCAACCGGATTTGAGGCGCAGGAGTTTTGCAGGCTTGAGAAGGCTGAGCTTATAGGAGAGGCGCCGCACTCAAAAATATTTATTGTTGAAGGGGGAAAAATAGAGGAGCGGCTTTTGGCATTAAAGAGAAGGAAAAACGAGTATTGTGTTTTTTCGCTGCATTCGAGCGGATGCGCAATATGGGGGGCGCACCCATATGCATGCATTGTGTATCCGTTTGAGCTTGGAGAGGACGGAAAAATCAGGTATGGGAATAATTTTGTCTGCCCGCGAAAATGGGCAGATGGGGAGTTTGACGCAAAAAAGACGGGAGAGGCAATAAGGAAGATGAGGGAGGAAATTGAGGGGTATAATAAAATTGTGAGAAAATGGAATGCGCAATTTGCAAAAGAAGGGGATGAGAAAAAGTTTTTTGCTTATTTGTTAAAAGAGAGTAGGGAAAAAGCTGTTGAAAAAAAATAAAAATAAGAAAAACTTTACCGGGTTTGTATGTTTTCGGCAAGAGGCTGGGTGTTTGTGATTTCTTTTGTTGCTGCCCCGTTTCCGTTTGCGAACAGGGGGGTTGATTTAATTGTTTTGCCATTTTCCACAAGCGCCAGTTCGTTTCCAATCTGTTTTGTGGTTATGCCCCAACCCAAACCCAGCCTTCCGGTTGGACCTGTGAGGCGGCGGAAGGCAGTGTTAAATTCTGCCATTGTGGGCATTCTGGCGGCTTGTTTGACAGTGGACATAATTGCACCTAAAGAAAAAGTGCAAAAAGCAGAATATATACCAGATGTTACAAATATAACTTATTTTTTAAACACCTGTATAGTATCCCCGTCCTGCAACACGTGAGAAAGCCCTACTTTTTGCCCCGGAAATTTTGCGGAGGGGCCCCATACAAATGCGTATTTAAAGAGCATTAGCAAATCGCGGTGAAGCTTGGGGCACGCATCCGCTATTGTCTCGCCCTCGCGCATCATTAGCGGGACATCATCTGCCAATTCCCCTTTTCTTTTTGTAAATACGCGGATAAGCTTTAGCTTTTTGAAAATTTGCTCGCGCAAAGCATCCACACCTTCCCCGGTTTCCGCGCTTACGGGCACAAAGCCGTATTCTATGTTTTTTAGAAATTCTGCTTTTACCAGGTCGGTTTTTGTGAGTACGGTAAGGGAAGTGGCATATTTTCGGTTTCCTACAACAACGTCAATAAGCTCATCCACAGTTGCGTTTTGGCGGATGGTGACATCTGCATTGTGTATGCCGTATTCGTTTAGCACCCCGGTGATTATGCGCTTGTTCAGGTGCGTTTGTTTTGTAGTATAATTGATATTGAGCCCGCCGCGCGAGGTAACCTGTATGAAAATTTTCGGGGGGGCGGTATCAAGGCGCATGCCTATTCCTTCAAGCTCTTCCACCAATTTTGGGCGGTAGTTGGGGTCAAACACGTCAAGAACCAAGAGAACAAGGTCCGCGTTTCTTGCAACAGAGAGCACCTCTTTGCCCCTGCCACTCCCCTCTTTTGCGCCCGCAATTATTCCGGGCAAATCAAGAAGCTGGATTTGCGCGCCCTTGTAATGCATAGTGCCTGGAATGCAGGTGAGAGTGGTGAATGCGTATGAGGCGATTTTGCTTTTTGCGCCGGTGAGAGCGTTAAGAAGCGTGGATTTTCCGGTTGAGGGGAGCCCTATGAAAACAACTGTGGAGTCGCCGGATTTTTTTACGTCAAAGCCGCCTGTTTTTTTGCCGGATTTTTTTGGGGCCTGCAACTCCTTTTTTAATTTGGCAATTTTGCTTTTGAGGATTCCGATATGAAATTCGGTTGCCTTGTTTTTTTGAGTGCGCCCCATCTCTTCTTCGAGCTCTTTTAATTTGTCTGCGACTCCCATGGAAAAGATTAGGGGCGGCTGGGTATTTAAGCAAATGCAAATTGATTTTTGAAAAATTCTTGCCGGCAGAAGGGCAGTAGGGCAGGGCGGATTGTTTGGGGGGATTTGGGGCGGCAGGGCAGGCATTTAAAGAGTTTGGTGTTAAATGATAGAATAACAAGTAGCGTGAGAATATGATTACAACAATGTGCAAAATATGCAAAACAAGCCCCAACAGGCAGGTGTGCGAGCAATTTTCAAAATATTTCTCTAACAGCCCGTTTCTGGTTGAATCGGGGGCGGTGAGGCAGATGGGAGAGGCATGGAGCCAGTGCGCCGGAGGGGATTGGGGGTTTTCCCTCTCTGCTTGCAAAGCCGTTGAAGAGCGGATAAGCCGTGAGATTGAGGTTGTTGGGGGAAAACGGGATAGATTAGGAGGCATGGGCAGAGAAGTGTGGAGCAGAATGCAGGGTATGAGCACATATGGGTGTGTATTAGAGGATTTGAAATGCCGCAAAAAAGTTATGGAAGGAGTTATTGAAAATTTTTATGACAACAGCCCGGTGATGCATCTTGCTTTTGCGGCGGACGGCTACCAGAAGCTTTTTGTAAATATAAATAATATGCTAAAAGAGGCGGAAGGGAAAAATGGCGAATTGAAATGGGGGCAAAAAAAGATTTTTGATTATTTGAAAGGTTGCGCCGCCTCGGCAAAAGAATGCGCGGACGCGATCGGGAATTTTGCAATTGAAATGATGGAGCATTAGTGTTTTTTGCAAAATAAGATATTTGCCTGTGGATTAGTTTTTTGAGCCGCGCATGTTGAGGGATACTGCGCGCTGCACCCCTGCCTGATGAGCCTGCTCAGGCATATTGTTTTGGGCGGCAAATGATTCTGCCATGTTAAAATTTTTCTCTTTCATGTATGAGTTGAAGAGCCGGAGGCGGTAATCTTTTGCGATTGAGGGCTTGCCTTTTTCTTCCGCCGCCAAGGCAAGAAAATAAAATTTTGTTGCTGCCGGGCATGCAAGGGGGTCTATTCCGAAATTTTTCATCAATGAGCTTGCGGCTGAAGTTATGCTTATAAGAAGGTTTTTTGCCCGCTTGCTTTGTGAAGAATTAAGGCATGCCGCAGAATTCATTTTATCACCGTTTAATATTTGGTGGCTTTTTTGAGTATAAAAACTTTTTTTCAAAAAAAAGGAAAAAAATGCAAAAAAGGCAGGGATATAAGCTTTTTTTGGAAAATAATTCCATGAAAATAGATGAGAAAGATATTGAGCTTCTTGAAATTTTGCGCAAGGACTGCTCGCTTACAAAGAAAAAAATGGCGCGAAAAACTGGCTTGCCGCTTACCACGGTGCATAACAGGGTGGCAAGGCTTGAGAGGGATGGGTATTTGCAGGGGTATCGCGCGAGGATAGGATGGAAAAAGCTGGGGTATGGCATTAGCGCCATAATAAGCATGAGCGTTGATTATAAAACAAAAAATTATTCGCAGGAGGAGACGGCTAAAAGGATAATGGGGCTGGAGGGTGCGGATTCTGTTTCTATTGTTGCCGGCGGAACTGATATTATTGCAAGGGTGAGGGCAAAAGATACGGATGAATTAAATGATTTTATCACAAAAAAATTAAGAAAAATCGAAGGGATAGACAAAACCACTACATTTGTTATTTTGAAGGAATTTGAATAGAAAAAAGGTTTATTCTTTTGATAAAAAAGATTAGTTGTCCTCTTCTGCCCATTGGGAGTCGTCCATTGTAAAATCGGGCGCAGATGAAACTTCGCTGTTTTGAGGCGCGGCTGATTTTTGCGATATTTTTTTCTGGCGGGCGGCGGAAGGGAGGGATTTTTTCTGCCCTGGCTTTTGCTTTTGCCCTGTTTTTATTTCGGTAAGCTCCCAGTCGGCAAGCTCTTTTGCAAGAAGCTCTTCAAATTTTGAGCAAAGCAATTTGTCATATTGCGCCCAGTCGGGAGTTTTGGATGCGTTTGTTTTGAGAATGTAATTGGAAGATTCAAGGCATTTTAGCACAAAGTCAATTTCAAGCAGGGCGGGCGCATTGTGTTTTATTGAGGCATGGTAAATCATATCATATAATTTGCCTTTGTAAAATGCCTCCATAACATAATCTTCGGGGGGAAGCCCGCTCTCCTCAGAGCGGCGGGCAAGAGCAGGGGGGATGAAATTTAATTTTAGTTTTTTTGCTATTGCGCCCAGGTCAGCATTGTAAAGCTCTTTTGCGCTGGCTTCGGGCAAAGAGCAGAAGTCGCAGTTTAATTTTGTGGAATTGATGCCGCTGCCGCGCTGGAGGGTGAATACCGGGATAAACTGGCGCTTGTCCAAATCAGATTCAAACTGGGAGCCAAGCAGGCGATACATGCGGCTTGCGCGCCCAAAGCGCATCTTGCGCAAAAATGAATACCTGTCTGTGGAATACATTGAGGCCGCGGGCATTCCGAAAACAAGCTCAAGCCGGTCTTGAATGTCTTTGAGGGATTGGGCATGAAGGTTGTAGAGCATGAAAATGCCGGGCTGGGTGTTAAGCAGGTTTATCACCCCCTGAATTGCTGTGCGGGAGCGAATTTCATTTATTATTACGCAGGCGTCTCCCATGCGCAGAGAGGCGTTTGTCATTGAAACCAAATCAAGCTCGTTTGTGGGGGAATAGTCGTCCCGGTCAGAGGCGGCTACGCGCACCGCGCCGATGTGAAAGCCGCGCTTGCGGTACGCTTTTACAGGAATTTCCTCTATGTCCTGCAAAGGAAGAATTCTTTTTTTCAGGCCGATGGCGGCGATTTTTGCCGAAGTGAAAGCGGTTTTTCCCACCCCTTTTAATCCCAATACCGCCTCAGAGCAGCCGAGCCCCACCAAAACATCGTCATAGCCTGCAAAGAAGGGAGTGAAGGAATTGTATTTTAGGTATTCCGCGTACGTGAACGGCTCTGCCTTCATTATGCGCAACGCAGCCTGCAAATCCCCGAATGTTGCTGGCGGGCGCTGCAAGTGGCATCTCATCGCAAGCCGGGTTAGCACAACATCGATTATCGGGTTTTTATCATCAAATTTTCTTGTTCCTTTCTGGGTTGCGACAATGTTCCTAAAAGCGCGCTCAAGCATCTGCTGATTATATTGCCAGAGAGTATGGCATAGCCCGAATTTTTGGTGCTCTATGTAGAGGGCGGCGTTTTGCGCGTCGATGTAAATGTCTGTTATGTTTTTGGAGTCAAGTGCGATGTTCTCTATGGGGGCGCCAAGCCCGACAGACCATGCGGCCGCCTCCCTACCCATTGCAAGCGCCCGGCTTGGGGGCAGTGAAATGCCCTGCACCTGCGCAGAATCCATAAAATGCTGGCGGAACTGGCGCATCTTCTCCTCAAAAATTGTTGTGTAGTCTGCGCCCTCTTTTGTTGTTTTTAGCTCTGCGTTTACCTGCTCTTTTAGCATTTGCGAGAGGGCGTCCGAGAGGCTTTCGATTGGCGGATTTTTTTGCACATATAGTAAAGAATCCTGCCCGGCTACCTTGTAAACTTGCGCGCTTACCCCGTATTGGAGAGAATACTCGCCGTCGGGCACAAGCTGCGCCCCTTCCGGCACCGCCTTTATGTATGACTGGGCGTATGGGGTGCTTTTGAGGTTAAGGATTGAGAGAAATGTTTTTCGCAGGTCGGAATATTTTTTTGAGAGGGTGAAAAGCCGTGTTTTCTCGTATGCGTCAAGGATTCCGTTTACCCATGATTGGAAATCATGATAGCCTTGCACAAACGCGGATTTTTGCGGAATCGGCTCGGAATAGTCGTGCAATAATTGCGCTGCGCGCAGGGGGTTTTGAAATATTGTTTCATAAAATTCGCGCAAGAGCGCCTTTCTGTTTACATATTGGTCGTCCTGCGGGTGCCCGTATACTTCTTTTTTTAGCATTATTGCCTCTATTTGGCGGATAAGCCCAACATATTCGCAGAAGATTTGGGATTTGTCCTCGCTTAACTCTATTATTGCCTCCTCCTCGTAGCGCATGGTTTTCCAGTTTTTTTCCAGTGTGGAAATGGTGTGAAGGTGGGAGTCAAGGCATGCGTTTGTGCCAAGCCCCAGCCCGCAGGTGAGGCAGTCCATTGAGAGGCGGGTTCCGTGGTATGATGGGCGGCATGCCATAGTGATGGCACTCATAGTGCATTTTTATACATAACTGCGCGCAAAATTCTGCAAAAAAATAAACAAATAAAAAACAAATAGGATGCGGCGGGTTTGGGGCATGAAACTTGCACTTGATATTTTTTGATTTTGCGGGCCGGCTCGGCTATTGTGAACGGATTTGGCATTGAGTTGGTTTTGGCGGGGGCTGAAGTGTTTTTATAATAAGAAGGATAAATGAAATGCATGGACCTGCCGGTTTTGTTTGAGGAATTTTTCATCGCCCCAATAATGCAAAAAAGCGGGTATAATATTGTAAATACTTTTGCATACGCACTTGCGGCGCTTTGCGCCCTTTTTGCTGTTTGGAAAATTCTTGAGTGGAAAAAAATAAATATCGGAAAAGAATTTTGGGCGGGGGCAGTTGGCTTTACTTTTTTTGGCTCTTCTTTGCGCGTTGTTATAGACGCGGTGGATTCGGGCGCGATGGCAAATGCGCTGTTGGTATATTCTGCCTCCGGGGCGCAGGGAGGGAACGCCGGCGCGTATTTGGGAAGCGGATGCGCCTGGTTTTTTGGAGGGATTGCGCGATGGCTTTATCCCGAAATTTTAAATTCAGGGATTTTTGCCTATTCTTTTCTTACCGTAAGCCCGGGGATGTATTTGGCGGTTGCGGGAATGTTTTTTGCTGCAATGTATTTGGAAAAAAAGATGGGGGCAAGATATTTCGCGGGGGCTTGCGGGGCGGCGCTTTGCGCGGGGTGCGTTGCTGCCCTTCTGCCTCTGATGCAATACTTTGATTACGGGGCGATTATTGTTTTGGGCGCCGCCGCGGTCGCCGCGCTGATGGCTTTTATTTTCAAGTTGGATAGAATCGAATATGTTTTGCCTGTTTTTGCGCACGCGCTTGACGGGGCGGCGACGTGGGTGTCCATCGACATATTCGGACCGGCGCATTCTATCGCATATTTTGAGCAGCATGTGTTTCCAAGCGCGATTGGCGAGGGGACTCCTTTCGGGTATTTTGCGTTTTTTGCAATTAAAGCGGTTTTTGCCGCCGTTGTGGTGAGCGTGATACGGCGGGAGGAGGACAGGCGGCTTGTGCTGTATTTGCTGCTGGTGATCTTGATAATAGGGCTTGCGCCGGGATTGCGCGACGTGCTGCGAATGGTTGCCGGGACATGAGATAATTTGCCGGAAATAAGTTAAGCTTAAAATGGGCGGTTGTGAAACTTAATTATACAGTTTTTGGTGTGTAAAATGGCTAAAGATAATGTTGGCGCGAAAAAAGAAATTGTTTCCATAATATCCCCAAATTGCGCGGATATTGCGCCCCCTTCTGTTATTACAAAAAGGTTTCCCGACGGAGAGAGCTATTGCCGGCTTGAGGGAGTGGACAATTTATCTGGGAAAACCGTGAGAATTTTGCACCGGCTTTTCCCAAACCCTGATGAGAACCTTATCACGCTTTTGCAGATTATGTATGGGGCAAAGGAGAGCGGGGCAAAAAGGATTGAGCTTATTATCCCTTATTTGCCATATGCCCGCTCGGACAAAGTGTGGCTTACCGGCGAGGTTGTGAGCGCAAAGCTTCTTGTGCAGCTTCTAAAGAGCAGCGGTGCAAAAAGGATTTACACCTGGGACTGCCATTTTCTAAAAAAGCCGGGAAAGTTTGATTACCACGGGCTTAGCATTGTGAATAGATGCATGGGAGAGCACCTTGTGGCATATTTGCGAAAGACGCAGCCGGACGCGGTGGTGGTGAGCCCGGACGCGGGCGCAAAATATTTGGTTGGTGACAGCGGGCTGTTTATGAGAAAAGAGAGGGGAAAGTATGCGGAAGGGGAAGAGGCGTTTCGCCCTGTTGAGAAGATGGAGGCGGATTTTGAGCTTAAGGGGAAGAATGTGATACTTGTTGATGATATGATTGCAGGCGGAGGGACAATGGTGAAGGCGGTGCAAAAATGCCTTGAGATGGGGGCAAAGGGGGTTTGCTGCGCCGCCACACACGGCATGTTTCTTGGAGGGGCGCTAAAGCGCCTGCTTGCCGCGGGGGCGGGGCGGGTTGTGACAAGCGATTCTGTGCCAAACCCGGCAGCCGGAGTGAGCCTTAAGCCTGAGATTGAAATTCTTTTGAAAAAATAAAAGGCATGATTGGCAGTTGTGAAGTTTAACCTTATTTTCACTTGCGGCAGCCATTGCTGAAATTTTTTGTTTTGCGGGATGCGGCTTGTTTTTTGTTTGGAAAGCGGGGTGGTGTTGGCGCGGCCAAGATAAAACCTTTTAATAACCCTATGTGAATTGTTGGCATGGCAGCATGGAATACTTACACGGCTTTCACGGTTTTTGTTGGGGCGATGCTTTTTCTCCAGGGATGCGTCGGCAGTGGGGCGGCCGGAAGGTGCGCAGAATTTAGCGACAGCCTGCAAAAAGGGGAATGCCTGAAGTATATGGCGGTTTGGTATCAGGACCCATACACTTGCTATGACATCGGGGACAAATTTACGCGTGAGGAATGTTTGGAGCAGGCTATTGACCCGAAGGAGGCAAAACGCCTGCAAACAAAAAGCGTTGAGGTTGAGGGACCCCCGATAATAATTGAAGAGAAACAAAATACGGTTTTGGAAGAGGAAGATGCCGTCTCAAAATGCATGAATGAGAAGGTGATGGGGAGGGACGCCTGTGTGCGCGAGATTGCCCTTGCACAAGGGGATTTGCTGATGTGTGATGAAATAGGCGCCGCAGAGCTTCGCCGCTCATGCGTCTCAAACATTGCAATAAGCAAAAAAGATATGCAAAAATGCGAGAAGCTTCTGCGAAATGACGACGTGCAGCTTTGCAAATATTATTCTGGCTGATTTTTTTCAAATTTTGAAAGGGTTAAGTATTGAAGCTGCCCGGAGGCGAAAATAGGGCGGGAAATTGTTATTTTTGTTTCTGGGCTGCACTCTTTTGGGATGGGAGGAAGGGCTTTTTTTTGGGAAATTGCGCATGTGATGCAAAAATTCGGGTTTTCCTGCGCAAGAGAGACGCATTGGGGGCAGGTGAGATTTTTTTCTGCGCAGATTGCGGCAAAATCCTCAAGGGATTGATATTGGTAAAAATCAATAAGGTTGCTGCCGAATGTTGGGGCGCTTGCGCTAAGAAGCAGCGCCGCAAGCGCAAGTGTTGAGGAAAGAATGGCTTCTGCCGACATCATGTCAATACCCACACGCCCAAAACGAAATTGGGTTTGTTGCCGAATCCAGCATCTTTCGCTTGATGCACATTTGGTTTTTTTGCAGGATTTGAGGGGGGGAGGAAATATAGTAAGCGATTGCGCGCAATGAGAGATTTGCGCCCCTCTCTTTCAGGTATTGCGCAGAGGGTGAGAAATCCTCGGATAAAAAACCTATTTTTGCAAAATTTCCTTGTGAGCTTGGCGGGTGAATTATTAGTGTATTATTTTTCATGGCGGCAGAATAAACATAAGCAAACGTGGACTCTTGCGCCATGGCGGATAATTTTTGCGCGTTATTTGCATTATATGATGCGGGGGTTTGCGCATATAGCAGATGATTTAGGGTTGGGATTGTAATGGTAAGGATTATGAAAAATGTTAGCGCTAAATCCGCGCTTGCCAATATTGCGCGCCTCTTAACATGTTGGTGCGGGGCAGTGTTCGCACTGGCGCATGCGCCTGTTATCGTTCGCGCGCCCTTAATGAAGGGTTGCTTGAAGGCTTTCATATTCTGATGCACCCGGATTTATTGTTGGGGCGCGGGAGGCGCCATCGGCTATTATGTTTCTTGCTCCTGCGGCATATGGAATTGCCAGGTTTTTTCCCAATATTGTCCCTTGCGAGGCGCAATAAATAATTCCTGAGTTTAGTGAGGAGTGGGAGAGGGAGAGCGCATCGCGCGCCTGTGAGGCAGAGGCATGCGCGGTTGAGGATATTTTTAGAAGCGGGGATAAGAGGGCGCTGAGCATTAGCAGAAGAAGCAGAACGCCCAGAAGAATATCAAAAGTTGCCTGCGCGCGCGCCATCAATTCAACTCCGCCGGAAAAAACTCGCCTTGGGAAGATGTTCCTGTCGGGAGGTGGGTTGCTTTTGTGAAAATTCCCGTGTCCAGCTTCACTATTGTTTTGTTTGTTAATTTGTCCTCGTAAAATGTGATGTGGGACGCGCATTTTTCCCAAAGAGCCGGTGCGGGCGAGGTTGTTGGGGGCGGAGGGGGCTCAAACCCTTCACTATAATCTTTGCAATAAATTTCAAAAGAGAAATCATTTGTGTTGGCATCAATTAGGTTTTTTTGCCATTGGGAGAGAATTGCCGCGCGTATTATTTCTTTTTTTGCCTCATTTTTTGCAGCCTGCGCCGCAATGCTAAAAGAGGAGGAGGCGAATGTAAATTTTATTGGCTGCGCTGTTGATGGCGCGGCGGAGTCGATTGCTTCCAGATATGGCTTTAGAAAATCATAGGCATATTGCGCGGAGGGAAGAATGGTGCGTTTGAATGCTATTTGCTGGCTTAATGCCGAATGCGCCGAATAAGCCGGGGAAAGTGAATTATTTTTTGGTGGGAGGGTGTGAGGCAGAAGAAGCATTGTGGAGAGAAGAAAGAATAATATGAAGGTTGCATAACCCTTCAAAAAACCACCCGAAATTTTTTGGATGGAAACAATAAAAAATACACATGCACCTGATGAGAAAAATTAGCTAACATATGAGTTTACTGTGTTGGGGGCGGGTTTGAGATATGGGATGGGGCTTGGGGTTGGTTGCGGAAATAATAGTTTGGTGGGGGGGCTGAAAATTAACAGTCGCATGTGATGCAGGTGCCAAGGCCGGCTATCTGCCCTAGGACGCAGGGGGCGACTTGGGAGATTATTATCCCTATGATTGCGCCTGTGAGGCAGGAGGTTGCCCATACGTTTGCGCGCGCGCGAGTCTCTGCTCCAAACATCTGCCCTGCAGAATATATTACCCCCGCCGCGATTACAAGAAGCATGGCAGAAACTGGGATAAGGTTTTGCAAATCACAGCAAAGCTGGTTTAGCGCCCCTTCGAGGTATTCGGTGCCTGTGCTGGCTGCAAACAGGAAGGAAAGTGCGACGTTTGCACATACTAGCATGAAAAATGTTTTTTGTTTTAAAATGTTGGATAGCGCCATGGTTGCGACCTTTTGTAATGAATGTATTGAGAGAGAAGTATTTTAAACAATTTTGCCATAAAGTAGTGTGTGCTAAAACAGCAGCGGCCAGGGTGAGAATATGGGTATGAAGGTTTCAAAAATATATGGGATGGACATTTACACAGATGCTGGGAAGTTTTTGGGAAGTGTCCAAGATGTGCTCATCGACTTGGAATTGGGCAAAGTAATAAGGCTTGTGATGGAGCCATTGACAAATATCTCGCGAGAGGAGGCAAAAAAAGTGCTTCGTGAGAGAAGCGTTCTCTTCAACTCTGTAAAAAATGTTGAGGATGTTGTGGTTGTCGGGCGCCAGAGCGGGCTTGGCTCTGAATAAATTTTTACTTATTTTTCTTTTTTTTACCCCAATATAAATTGTTTTTAGTTGAAAAAGAGCTTCTTTTAAAATAATATAGGGGGACCCCATAATTCCGCTATTGATAATATGGGCTGGGTGCCGGATTTCTAGATTTTGGTTTTATGGGTAGGAGAGAAGAAATTTTAGTTATTTTTATACATAAAAAAGTAATAATAATAACTATTATACAATAATATATAAATAATATGTAACTATAGTTACAATATGATAATATATTGCTTTGATTTGAAAACAAAGGACTTAGAGAGCTACAATCGCATAAAAAGGCGTTTTTACTATGATTTGGCAAAACTTAGCAAACACAATTTTTTATGGAACACCAAATCAGTAATCTGCATTGATGAGGCGCAGGAGGCGTTATTTGACCTCTTTTTTTTAAAATACAGGGAAAACCTGGCACTTTTCAAAGCAAGGGCAAGTAGCATGGAACAGGTTTATTAAACAGATTTCTTAGAATATATAATAGCGGAATTATGGGGTGTGGGAGAAGAAAAATAGTGGGAAGTGGATTTGAACCACTGATCTCTGGGTCACTCATTTCCAAAGGAAATTATGAGCCCAGCGGGCACTCCAAGCTACCCCATCCCACTGCAAAAACAGGCATTCCTCTTATTCTCTCAAATATTTATAAAACACCCTTATTCAAGATAATGCAGCATGCTGCCACAAGAGGGGCACCTGAAATTATAATCTCTTGCAAGCTCAAACAAATATTTTTTGCTTTTCCCCTCTTTTGAGCAATAATAATATTCTGCCCCCTCAACATCCGCCGCTTCGGCGGGCTTGCCAACCTCAATCTTTTTCATGCCCTCTGCAAGCTCTTTTGCGTGCGGGTTGTCAAGCTTCCACATATAAGAATACCAGCCGCTGTTTTTGTCCCTGTTTCGCGAATAATTCGCAAGCCCCTGCGAGTGAAGCCTGTTTAAAACAACTCGTACATCACTTGCCCTCAACGCGGTCTTTTTCGATATCTCCTCATCCGAGAGCTCACAGGTAAACTCACGGATAACATGAATCGCATGCTCTCCCACAGTTTGAATAAGCCATTTCCTCACTCTCGCGTCCCCTAAAAGCTCATCCAGCCAAATCTTATTCATCGGCTCGCCGCCGCGCCGCCTTTTAGGCTTTTCTTCAGATTTTATTTTTACTCGTTTTAGTATCTGCACGCCTTTTCCTGCATTTTTTTGCTTTGGATTTTTGGCAGCCTTTAGCCTCGCAGTTTTTAGTTTTGGTTTTTTTAGTTTTGACATTTTTCTACCGCCTTTTCCCAAGCCGCGCGTTCTCTTCTTTTTGGGCATGTTATCTATTATGGCTTCGGAAGTTTATATAGGTTGCTGTTTTTACACACATTTACTTTTTTTGCCATGTGAAAATTCAGGCCGGCCCGCCAACTCCTCTCCCCCGTAATAATGGTCCAGAAAAACCGCCAAGGCCGCGATTTCCGAATGCGGCTGGGCTGTTACAGATACATTAAAATCCGCCAGCTCATAGCATTCTGGCGGCACTTTTTGCGAGCCCACCATCACAATACAGTCTTTGCCAGCATCCCTTAATTTTTCCACACTCTCCTGCAAACCCTTCCCATACATTGTAAGATGCACGAAGCATCCTCCTTTTTCTTTAAACTCTTTTACAAATTTTTCCCAATCCTCGATATATTTTGCCTCGAAATTTCCTCCCCATTCTTTTACAACTTTTTTTACCCTCGCAATAAGCTGCCCGTCCTTCTCTCCGCTAAAAATTATCCCTTCGGCGCCAAACGCCCTTGCCACAAGCGCAACATGCATGCTCGCCCGGTTGTCGCGAAACTTTCGATGCCCGTAGCGCAAAACCCACAAAACCATAAAACATCTCTTTATTTTCAATAAACATTTGTTTGCGCCACTCCTCCCTCCGGCAAAAAAATTCAAAGCACTGCGCCCGCATCTATTTTCAGGCAAGATGCCTTCCGGCAAGCCTGCCAATTAAAATCGGGCCCGGTGGGATTTGAACCCACGACCTATTGGTTAAGAGCCAACCGCTCTGGCCAAGCTGAGCTACGAGCCCAAAATACAAGGATAAGATTTGCTATCCACTAATATAAAAGCCTAATTTCCTTCTGCGGCAACCGGGGGCGGCGCCTCTATTGCCCCAACACATTCCTCGCGCATGCTGGAGTTTGTGATAACGGTGCAATAGCTTCTGTCTTTTTTTGCATAAGCATATTCAAGATAGCAATTATCTTTTCCTGCCTCCGCCCTTGCGCAATATTCCGGCGTTCCGGTTGCCACGACGAGGCGGGTTATGCATGATTGCATCCCCTGTTCATCTTTTGACGCCATGCATATGCGCGCATCCTTTGCATCAAACGCAACCCTGAATATGCATTTGTCATAAGCCCCCGCATCCCCCACGTCTCCGATGCATTGGGCTGCCTGCATCGAAACACTGTTCCCGGACGCAAGAAGCTCTCCCACCCGCGCCTCATCGGAGTTTTCCTCAGGCATGTTTATCACAAGCTCTTGCGGAACCTCAAAAAACGAGTATTGCGCGGAGTAAGTCGCGCTCTCCCCGCCAACCAAATAAGTGTCAGAGCTCCTAAGGGCTATCCCAAACTCATCATCAAAACATCGCTCTATCTTTACAACATACCCCGCATCCACATATTCATATGATATGTTTGTGCAAGCCCTTCCCGCAACCACGGCGCCGGTGGCATTTTTCTTAAAAACAATTTTTCCGCCCTTTATGAGCCTGCGCATGTCCTCAGCCGCCCCTTCGGGCGCAAAGAGAAATTCCTGCCTTAACTGTGTTGTGCGGTTTTTGAGTTCCCCGCCCGGGCTCACCCCTGTGCATTTTTGCCCCTCGCCCGGAAAATTCACGCAAAGAAATTCCGACCCTTCCTCAAAATAATATCTTTCATCATAAATGCTTCCCTTATGCAGCACCATCCCGCTATCCCCGTTTCTCTCTATTCTCACCATCGTGCCATATCCATAAAGGTCATCAAGCGAAAACTCCAACACATATTTTTGTGAAACATTCTGCTGTTTTTCCAGCGCGCCAAGAAGAGCAACCGCCTGCGGGCTTTGCAAAGAATCAACCGCTTCCCCCCCATTCCCCTCCGGGAAGGGCGCAAGCCCCATCCAATAGCTTCCTGCCCCCACCACTATTATTATAAGGGCAAAAACAACTACAAGCAGGGCATTTCTTCCCCCCGGCACGTTATCTTTAGTTTTTTCATTCTGCACACATAACACCTTCTGCACATTATTTGGAAGCATGAATTTTAATTATATCATTATGCTTTAGCGCATAATCTTTTGAAATCTTTCTTTTTGTGCGGGCATCCACCGCCCCAACATATTTATCCGCAATCCCGGTGTGTATTTTCCCGGCCAATTCAAACGCGCTCGCCCCTTTTTTCATCAAAACAACATCAGGCAAAACATTTCCCTTCGAGTCCGAGAATTTTCCCTCATCCTCGACAGGATAAACCGCAATCATCCCCAGCTTCTCAAACACAAGGCTATGAAGAATTTTATGCACTCCTGTCCCCCCGCCCTTTTTCATAAACTCCCTTATTTTCCCAAGCCCCTGCAGCTGCCTCTCCTCAGGCTTTCCAACAACTGCAAAATCATCCTCACACGGCAAATACCTCACAATTCCCGCAGCAGCCGCCCTCTGCAGCGCAAGCTCATAATTTGCAGAGCATGCAAAAATCCCGGCCTCTTCCCCGCCCGCCGCGCCGACGCGCGCAAGCGCACCGGGCAAGTCTGCTTTGTTGGCCGCCCAAATTATTTTTTTCCCCTCCTCACACAATATTTTTGCAAGCGCGCACAATTCTCCCTCCCCCCCGGAAATTCTGCGCACATCCATTCCGGCATTTTTTGCAGCCTGCAAAAGCGCGCTTCTCTCAAAACGCAGTCCCGAGAGCGCCTCCGCAAGGGATGAAAATTCGCGCATTTTGTATTTTGGCAAATTTCTCCAAAGTATTGAAAATATCCACTCTTCCATCTCTTTTTTCAAAAACCCCTTATCCTCCTCCAGCGGGAAATCCTGCGCAGGCTTTCCTTCCAAATCCGTGCCGCCAGAGGCATCTATTATGTGCACAAACCCCTCAGCGCCCGACAAATCATCAAGAAATTTGTTTCCCATCCCCCGCCCTTCGTGCGCCCCCGGCACAAGCCCTGCAACATCAAGAAGCTGAACAGGAATTTTTCGCATTCCATCCGCGCATCCCCCGCGCGCGCCGCATTTTAGCCCAAGCTCTTTGCAGGGGCAGGGGGAATAAATAAACGCAACGCCTTTATTCGGGTCTATTGTGGTAAAAGGGTAATCCGCTATCTCCACCTGCGCCTGCGTAACTGAGGCAAAGAAAGTGCTTTTTCCCTTGTTCGGCGCCCCGACAATTCCTATCTGCATATATTTTTATTTGCTTAAAAAGAAGTTTAAACCTGCCTGCCCAAATATATAACATGCTCTTTAGCGAAAAGTATGCCCCAAAAAAACTCTCGGCCGTGGCGGGAAATAAAGAAACCGTTTCCCGCATGCGGCAATGGGCGCTGCAATTTTCCTTGGGAAAAAAACAAAAGCCCCTTCTTCTCTTCGGGCCGCAGGGCAGCGGCAAATCCGCCGCCGCGCAGGCGCTCTCAAGCGAGCTTGGGCTGCAGATAACACAAATTCTTCCCCCACAAAAAGAGGAAGTTTCCCGTTGGGAGAGGCGCACGGCGGAACTTTTTGCAGGCTCGGCGCTGTTCGCCTCCTCCGCGCTTGCAATCGCGGATGATGTGGACACATGGCATCTCTCAAAGGTGCGCGGCATAGGCGCAAAGCTTGCCGCCCTGATAAAAGACTGCAGAATCCCCCTCATACTTACCGCGAAGGATAGGTATGACAGGCGCCTCTCGCCTTTTCGCGCATATTGCGAACCATTGCAGTTTAAGGCAATAAATGACGCAGACATCTCAAGCGCCCTCTCCGAAATTTCCGGAAAAGAGGGCATGGGCTATGACACAAACTCCATAAAACAAATAGCCTTCTCCTGCAAAGGCGACCTTCGCGCCGCGATAAATGATTTGCAGGCGCGCAACTTCTCCTCCTCGCGCGATAGTGAAAAAAAACAATTTGAAATTGTAAAGCTGTGCTTTCGCTCCCCCACATACAAATCAACAAAAGGATTATCCCTCGGCTCTCTCGCCGAGCGCGGCACCCTGAAATTATATGTGTGCGAAAACACGCCCGCAGAGCTTTCCAACAAGGAAGACCTTTCCCGCGCCCTCTCCCGCCTCTCGCGCGCAGACATATTTGACGGGCGCATAATGCGGCGCCAATACTGGGGCTTTTTGCGCTATTCCTCAGACCTTCTTATATGGGGCGTCTCATCAGAGCGGCGCCATCCAAAGGCAGGCTTTGTTTCTTACGGCTTTCCCACATATATCGCAAAAATGGGGGCATCAAAATCCATGCGCGCGGCATACAAGCACGCCGCAAAAAAAATCTCCCCCCTAACCCACACCACAACAAAAACAGCACGCTCCTACATCCCGCTCATACGGATGCAGGCAGCAGTTGAAGGGGGCGCGAAGTTTCTTATGGACTTTTACAAATTCGGAGAGGACGAGCTTTCAGGCATCCTGGGAATTTCGCCAGATTCTCTAAAAAACGGGAAAACAGGAAAAAAGCCAACCACAAAAAAGAAAAAAGAAGCCTAATATTTTCTGCACAAGCGCGCGCCTGCAAAAAATTTAAATTATCACTTCTCCCCCGTGCCCCTTTATAAACAAATCAAGTTTTCCCTCGGTTTTCACCCGTTTTTCCTCGATAGCTTTATAAATAACCCCTTCTTATTCTTCGTCGTTAGAACGGAGGTGTCCAAATGGGCAGAAAAATTGGAAGCGAAAAAATAAAGCGAGAAGACGGCTATCTTTACTACATAGGAAAAGACGGCCATGTATGGCGTGCCCCCATGAAGCACAATAAAAGGGGCAAGAAGAAGAAAATCGGCATGGAGAAAATCCAGAAAAAGAAGGGCTTCATGTACTACCTTGGCAAGGACGGATACGTCTATGAGGCCAAGCTGAAAAACTCTTAAGAGTCTTTTCAGGATTTTTCCTCGGAAAAAAACTTTTGGGGCGTTTGCCCCGCACTTATTTTTTAAAAACAAAAATTTTTTTTCGCGGCCCGCGCCCGCCCCGCTATTTTGCGTTTTGCGCGTATTTTGTTGCATGCACCGCCTCTAAAAATCTTCTTATTCAAATCTTTTTATGATGGATATAACGGTTCTCGGCTCTTCGGCGTCCGCCCCTACCCCCCAACGAAGCCTTCCCTCAATAGCCGTGCAAATAAACGGGGATATAATTTTGCTTGACTGTGGGGAAGGCGCGCAAAGGCAGATGATGCTGCATGGCGCAAGCTACGCAAAAGTAAAAGCAGCGCTAATTTCCCATTTGCATCTTGACCACTTTCTAGGGCTTTTCGGGCTTGGCGAAACCTTGCGCCTCTCCGGAAGAGTTGAGCCAATAAAAGTATTCGGCCCCCCAGGCACAAGAAAATTTCTCTACTCTTTTGGGCACCGCGAAATTTTTGATGTGCATGAAATCACAAAAGCCGATTGCTCGAAAAAAAAGCCTTTGCATATAATGCAAAACCACCAAATTTTCTGCTTTCCCGCATCGCACGGCAAGCGCACAAACGCCTTTGGCTACATTATAGCTGAAAACGCGCGCCTGCGCTTTCATGAAAAAAAGGCAAAATCCCTCGGGCTTGCGGGCCCGCTCTTTTCCCAAATACAAAAAAAGGGAAAATTAAAAATAGGGAAAAGAATTATCCGCCTAAAAGACATCACTTATTTGCAAAAAGGGCTTCGCCTTGCATACAGCGGCGACAGCCTCCCATGCGCCGCAACAACAACCGCCGCAAAAAACGCGGATTTGCTTATACATGACTGCACCTTTGACGATTCGCGCGCCGATTTGGCAAAAGAAAAATTCCACACCACTGCCTCACAGGCGGCAAAAATAGCAAAAATAGCAAAAGCAAAATCCCTGCTTCTCACCCACATAGGCGGTAAATATTCAAAAGACGCGTCTATTCTTCTTGAGCAGGCAAAAAAAATCTTCCCAAACTCCCAAATCGCGCAGGACGGGATGAAAATAACATTAAAATAAGCCAAACTTCTTAAAAAAATTAGAAGAATCAAAACAAGCTATAAAAAACAAGAAAAATAAAAATTTAAAATAAAAAACAAGCTATTTCTTTTTCTCCGCAGCTTCAGTCTGCCTCAGCTGAATCCTTGGCGGAATCATGGGCGGCGCCAAATTAACCGGCCTTACCACAAGCACTCCGTTTGTGCCGCATGTGAAATTCACGGCATTTAGCACCATCTCAGAGAAAGCATCCGGCAATTTTTTGTCCTTTTTCCAGCTTGCCTCTATCTCTTTGGAGGTTTTCTCATCCTCGTGCGCAAGAAGCGCCCCGTTCATTTTCAAAACTCCGACGCCCTCTTGGTATGTGGCGGTGTATGTGAATTTTATCTCTGCTTCCTGCCCCGTCATTTTCACGTCGTCAATTCCGATGTTCACATCAAGGCCCTTAACGTCTTCGTTTTTGTCCCTTGATGCCTCAACCTTGTCAATCCTTATGCCTGTAATCATTTCAAAACACCTCAAAATAGAATATTACCCTATACTGCGCCTCACTTTATAAAATTGCCTTTCCTGCCCAAAGGGCAACTAAAACTATAAAAGCTACCACGTGCAAGCTTCATTTATGCACTTGCGCGCATTCGGCATTCTTGCAACCTTTCTCCTTGTCTCCAGCGCATGCTTTGCCTCTTTCGAGCTTCGCTCGCTTAACATCACAATAACCCTAAACTCGGACGGCACCGCGCACGCGGTGGAGCAGGCGCGCCTTTTTATAACCGGAAACAATTCCATCCATTTATACGAGCAATCCAAAGTGTTCAACGACCTCTCTTCCTGGACCTCGCGCACAGGCATCTCTGATATCCGCACCCACGTAAGCCGCCTCTATGTAGAGCTTGAGGATTTGCAGGTGCGCCCGGCATCGGTTGAGAGGTGCAACAATCTTGCGCAAACATGCTATGCAACCCTCACAATAGACTATAATATTTACCCTATAACCGAAAATTCCTCCGGCATTTTGCAGGCTGAAAATTACAAGCCCCGCACCACAAAATATTCCCTAAGAAGCGAGGCATTCACGTTCGAGCGCTCAAAAACCGACGATTTGATACTTCCAAAAGGAACCGCCATAAAAATACTTGTCCCGCAAAAAGCCCAGCAAATAACTTTTGCCAAAGTGCCTGACAACCTTGATAAGGATTCCCCCTTTTTCGTGTTTGCTCCTGATACCGGCAACACATACTACCTCGGGCAGGCAAGGGAATTTATGTGGTCCAGCCAGTCGCCGTTCAAATTCGCGCTAAGCTATGAAATAGAGCTCTCGCTCGAGGAGGAAATCGTAGGCTTTTTCTCCCAGCTGCAGGCAGCAATATTCACACGCCTTCTCTCTGCGGAAGGGCTTGCATATATTTTGGCAGCATGCACAATCCTTCTCTCAATAGTATGGCTTCATTCCCTGGAGCCAAAGTGATTTTATGAAATTCTCCCCGGACGAGGCAAAGCTTTTGGCGTTTCTTCTTGCGCGCGCGGGAGAATCATCCGTGCTTGAGGCGGCGCAGGATAACTCGCTTGAAATAAAAAACGCGGATTCAATAAGAATAGCCGCCCAGCGGCTGGCGCAGGCAGGGCTTCTTGAAACAGAAAACAGCATCTCCACAGAGGTTAAATACACCCGCGAAGGGCAGGAATTTTCCGCCGCCGGCTTGCCCGAAGTGCGGCTTCTAAAAGCGCTCGCAGAAAAGTCCCCGCTTCCCATCTCCACAATCGAGGGGGCTGCCCGGCGATTTGGAATTCCGGCCGCAAAAAAGGCCGGCTGGATAGAAATAAAATCCGGCAGCCTGCTTCTTACGCCAAAAGGAAAAAACGATTTTGAGAAAAAAAATTATCCCGCCCTGCCTGAAGAGGAAGGCGCGCTCGCCTCCCTTTCCCCGGAAATTCTGCAATCTCTTGAGAGGCGCGGCATAATAACAACAAGCACAGGCGTGCTCGATACCGCGCTGCAGCTTAGCGCAAAAGGAAAAAAGGAGGCCCTTGCCATCCCAAAGAGTTCCTCTTCCGGAGAGATTGGCGCTTTAAGCAGGCAAACCCTTCTCTCAGGCTCATGGAAAGGAAAAACATTTAGAAAATACGGCATAGGCGGCGATTTCCCATCCACTCCCGCCGCAAGGCGCCACCCCATCTCCCGCCTCCGCGAAAAAATTTGCCAAATATTTTCCCAAATGGGCTTTGAGCAGATGGAAGGCCCCTTAATAGAATCCGCGTTCTGGAATTTTGACGCGCTTTTTCAGCCCCAGGACCATCCTGCGCGCGATTTGGCAGACACGTTCTACATTGATGCCCCCTCCCCTCTTCCAAATCCGGCGCTTGTAAAAAAAGTTGCCGAAGCCCACAAAGGCGGCTGGGGTTATGAATGGGAAAGCTCTGCCGCGCAGGAGAGCGTGCTTCGCACCCATACTACCGCGGTAAGCGCAAGAACTTTGCATGATTTGCAAAAAGACCCCGCGCCAAAAAAATTCTTCTCCATCGGAAAAGTGTTTCGCAATGAAGCAACAGATTACAAGCATTTGGCAGAATTTTTTCAGGTTGAGGGAATAATCTCATGGGAAGGCGCGCAATTTCCCCACCTTCTTGGCACATTAAAAGCATTTTACCAAAAGCTCGGCTTTGAGAAAATCCGCTTCCGCCCCTCTTTCTTTCCTTACACTGAGCCTTCTTTGGAAATAGAAGTGTTTCATCCGGCGCGAAAAGAGTGGATAGAGCTTGGCGGCGCAGGAATATTGCGCCCTGAAGTAACCCTTCCCCTCTGCTCAAAATACCCTGTGCTTGCATGGGGGCTCTCGCTCGAGCGCCCGCTGATGCTCTCGGGAAAAATAAGCGACATTCGCACCCTTTACAGAAACGACCTCTCATGGCTTCGCGATTTTAGCGCAAAGCAATAATGCCCCCGAAGTTTTTCTAAAAAACGCTTGCCGCCAAACCCGGACGCGGAAAAAGAAATTTTTCCGCGCGCCAAAACCTTATATTTTTTCAAAAATGGCGCTGGCATACGTATTTATTCTTTAGCAGGCATCAGAGAATCACACGAAGGTGTTTTACATGGGCTTTCTGGACGACATAATGAAAAAAGCAGGCCTTTCCGGCTCGCCAAGCCAAAAGGGCGACGGGGGCGCAAACCCGTTTAAGCTTATCACTTCATTCCGCCCCGTGCGGCTAAAATCAAGAAACGAAAATTTCACAGAACTCATAATACGCCTGCGAAACATGAGCGGAGAGGAGAAGCTTTGCTCTGTTTCAATACAGCTTCCAAACCAACTGGGCTTTGACTCTGTAGGCTTGCACAAAACAAAAGAGCTTCGCATGGGCAAGCTTCCCGCAGGCTCGCAGAAGGAAGCCTATGTTTCCATATGGGCAAACAGCCAGACCCCAGCAGGCACCTATCGGATAAATGCCACCGCATACACCCATTACAGGGATTACACTCATGTAATAAATTCTGCAAGAAAGCCGCTGGAGCTTCGTGTTGTATAACTCCCAAATCCTGCTAATTCCGCCCTTCCGCATCCACTTTCTTCTCTTCGGGCTTTTTTTCCGTCTGCATTTTTTTAACAAGCTCGTCAAGAAGGGAGGCAATAACCCTTCCCTGCTCTGTTAATGAAACCGACTTGAGCCTCCCCTTTTTTTCAAACTTAACCCAGCCTGCCTTCTCAAGCTCTGCAAGCCATCCTGTAACATAAACATATGAGCACCCGGAATATTTTGCAAGCTTTGAGGGATACCACTGCTCCTGCGCCTCTTTGAGGCACAAGATAACCGCAACCGGCTTTTGCTTTAAAACAAATCTTTTCATCACCATATGTTTTACCTGCATTTGCATTCTTTAAATACCATCCACCTCAATCAAAAGCCAAATCCCTGGGCCTTTTTTGCGCATCATGCCCCCGCCCAAAAGCGTTTGCAGTAAAAATCCTCAAGCATTAATGCCCTCGCATCAAACCTCTCCTATGCACGCCAGCCTGAGCCTTTTTCCCCCAATAGCCAGCTTCAGCCGTGCCGCCGCCCTTCCCCCGTCCATGCTTAGCATTTTCTCAAATTTTTCCTTAGCCGCCTTCCCCTCAAACACCAGCACATCGGAAATTCTTCCGCTACCCAATTCCACGATACTTTGCCCGCAATACACTTGCCACAAACTCCCCGCGCCCCCGGCAAACCTTTTTCCCTCTTTGCGCAAGGCAACCCCTCTCACCATAAGCCTGCCGCACAACTCTCTCTCCATCCCCTTGCGCACAATCTCTTTTTGCGTGCATTTTTTTGCAGGGGCGCAATATTGCCCGAATTTTACAAGCTCCCCCCTCTCAACAAGGCTTGCAAGAGCAGCCTCCAGGCTGTCCGGGCTTATATGCCCCCGCCCCGCGCAAACCTTTTGCATTATATTCTCAAAATCGGCAAAATCACCAACACAGCCGAGCAGCTCCTGCCTGCTAATTCTAATCTCTTTTCCTTTCATGGCAGGAATCTCCCCCACCCTTATTTCATATCTTTCTCCCCTTCCGGGCTTTAGCGCAAAATATACGACCAGCATCAGCGCAAGCGAGGGCAACCCCCAGTCAACAACCTTTTGCCATGCGCCAAACCTCTCCTGCACCCAGCTGTGGGAGAACACAACATCCCCTGCCATAAAATAAACAGTATTCTCACCCTCGTCCCAGTGGGACGCCACCACCACTTCCCCCTCATGCACCGGCAAGCGCGCCCATTCTCCGCCCTCTTTTTTCGCAAGCACAAATTCATCCGGAATTTTTTTGGAATTAACAGTAAGCAAATACTTTTTTTGCATCCCTTGCGCAGGAGCCGCGGTTGCCTCATACTTTTGCATCCGCACTATTGCTGCAGCATATTCGCGCCCATATTGGTCTTGCACAGATATTATTGAATATCCTCCGCCACCCCATTTATCCATTATAAAAGAGCCAACCCAAAGGTTTCCCTTCCCTCCAAACCTCCCTCCCTCATCCCCGCCTATTTTTTTGAAGGCAACAATTTCGCCTTCCTCATCAAGGCAATATGCAAAATACTGCAACCCTTCTCCCTCTTCTTTTCGCATTCTCACCTGAAAAGCGGCCCTGGAAGACGGAGAGGCGCTTTTCGCGCCCTCAACATCCCCCTGCAGGCGCGCCAGCCCGACATCCCAAACCCGAAGAAGCCTCTCTTTATCAATAATGCTGATTCTTGCCCATTTTTGCCCCTCTTCAGGCACCTGCAAAATAATGCTTGCGCCGCCAGCATACTCCCCCTCATACTTTTCTGCCGCCCCTTTCCCCGGCAAAATTGCCATCACTATTTTTCGCGCCAAAAATCGCAAATCCTCAAACTCATCCAAAGTGCGCCCATTTGCCCTCACATCCGCCCCCGGGCAACCCAAATCCAAAAACACATATCTATCCGAGGATTTTTTCCCCGTCACAACGCATCCGGGCGCCCCCCCGTCCGCAAGCGCCCCGCCTTTTCCAACGCTTGCGTTTTGAAAAATTCCCAAATACAAAATCAAATCCCTCTCTCCAAAGCGCATCTCCTCTTTTTCCCCAAAGCCCGCCGGCCATGCGCCGGAGGGGATAATAATAATTCTCCCCTGCATTGAAGGCGAAAGCTCCTGCCAATCCTGCAGTGCAAACTGCCACCCCGCCTCTCCGGCAGCCTCCTGTAGGTTGGCGGCAAACTCATCAAACTTTCCTGCACCTGCCCAAGGGCCTTTTAGCAAAACAATTTTTCCCGCCTGCTCTTGCTCATATATTCTTATGCTGATGTTTGCCTCCCCTCCCCCCTCAAGCGCAATCCAGGCAACCCTGCTATCTCCGTAATTTAATTCTTTTGCCTGCTTTAGCGCGAAAACACTTTCCCCTTCCGCCGCCGCCACGCCCTCTCCGCCCCCTCCAAACACGGCAAGCGCAATAAAGCTGGCGGCAAAACAGGCAAAAATCCCAAAAACAACGTATTTTGGCAGAATCTGCATCTACTCTCCCTCTCTGCCAGAAATTATATAATTGCGGGGGGCATGATTTGCCTTTTATTTATATGCATGCCATATTTTTTCATGTTTCTTGAACATTTTTACTCCAGAAAGCCTATTGTGGAAAAAGAAATTTACGGCGTTGTCGGAAAACACACAAAGCCGGATGAGGTCTATGGCATCATCCGTGAATTTCTAAAGCGGGGAGGCAAGCGCTTTCGCCCCCTGCTCTGCCTCTCATGCGCGGGGGCAGTAGGCGGCAACATAAAAGACGCCCTCAACGCCGCCGCGGCAATAGAGCTTTTTCACAATTTCACCCTAATACATGATGACATAGAAGACAATTCCCAAATGAGGCGGGCAGAGCCGTGCCTTCACATAAAATACGGCATGCCTCTTGCAATAAACGCCGGAGACGGGCTTTTTATGCTTGTATGGAAAACGGCTCTTGGGAAAGGGGGGAAAGACAGCGCCGAATCCCAAAAAATTCTTCTCTCTGCATTCACCTCCGTGCTTGAGGGGCAGGCAATGGAGCTCTCCTGGCACAGGGAAAACCGCTGGGACATCACAAAAGAGGATTATTTGAAAATGGCAGGGGGGAAAACAGCCTCCCTCATAAGCGCCTCATGCCACGCAGGCGCGCTTCTTGGGGGCGCGGACGCTTCTATTTGCAAGCGCTTGTCAACATTTGGCTACAAGCTGGGGCTGGCTTTTCAAATTCAGGATGATTTGCTAAACCTTGTTGGGGACGAGAAAAAATACAAAAAAGAAATCGGCGGGGATATCCGCGAAGGAAAGCGCACCCTGATGGTGCTTGACTGCCTGAAAAAGCTCTCAGCAGCAGACGCAAAAAAAATGCGCAAAATACTCGGGGAAGAGGGGGCAACAAATGATGAGATAAGCTGGTGCATAGAAAAAATGCGCTCAACAGGCTCACTGGGCGCCGCTTCAAAATATGCAACTTCCCTTGTGGAAGAGGCAAAAAAGGAAATTTCCCCCCTAAAAGAGAGCGAAGACAAAACCGATTTGCTCTCGGTCGCCCGCTATATAATAAGCAGGGAAGAATAATTTTTTGCAAAACTCAAATATTTACGCAAAAGAATTTTTCTAATGCTTTTTCTTTAAATGCTTTTTCGAATGTGTTTTTTGAGCGGGTTTTTTTCCGGCAGCTCTCTCCCCCGCGCTTATTTTTTTCTCCGCATCCATTTGTTTTTGCACGGTTTCCCCCCCTGCCGCCTCAAAATATATTGCAGATATCACAGATGCAAAAGGCGCGAACACAAAAAGAAAGTATAATGGGTATAGCACCGCGGATATTGCAGGCGCAAGAAGCATCGCGGCCAAAATGCAAAAGAGCACAAACGAGGCAAGCGGAGATGCAAAATTTGCCTTAAGCGCATTTTTTATGCTGGAAATTACCCCGTTTCCCGCGGCGCTTGCCGCAAAAACAAGCCATAATGGATACTGCAAAACAACCGCAACTATTAACGCCGCAATTGCGCCCGCCCCGGCAAGCAAAGAATTTACCTGCAACAGGTATACTCCCGCGCCAAGCACCAAAAGCGCGGGCACCGCCCACACAAGCGTGTATATTAAAAATAATGCAAAATATTTTAGCGCCCCGTTCGCCATCTCATCAAAATATGCAAGAGCCGAAAATTTCTCGTTGGCGGCAACCCTCGCGCACGAGTGCACATATGCACCTGCGGCCGCAAACAAAAAAACAAAAAACACAAGCACTCCTACAAGTGTGCTTAGCGCGATTGCCCCGATTGCATAAGGGTTCTGAATCCATGCCCCTCCCTCTCCTGCATAAAGCGCGATAAGCCCGTCGGCTATCAGCGATATTAGCGATATTCCAAATCCTGCAATAACGGCGATGCTAAGCAAAAGAGAGAGCGCAACATATGCTCCCAGGCGTGAGGTGTATGCCCTCATCCCCAATATTAATATCTCAAGCAGGTTCATTCCAGTTTTGGGTGAAGCGTGAAATTTTTAAATATGCTCTAATTTGTTTATTATGCCATAATGGAGGTGTTTGTGGCAAAAAGGGAACCTATATAAATGGTAGTTGTGTATAATAGTATATGGTAAATCGTGGTTTTGACTTTTCTGCAAGGCGAAAAAGCAAAGCTTCTAAAGGTGAATTTCATGCCCCGTGGTAAAAGAGTTGTAATTGAAAGAAATAACAAGGACCCTGTAGTTCACAAGCTGAAAAATTACAAGGTAAGCGAGCTCAAAACAAAGCGCAAAAAAACAGAAGGCGAGCTCACCTCGACAATTTCGGAGATTGTGCGCAACGCGCAATTTATGTATGGGCAGGACAAGCTTGACAAGGCGCGGCTTCGCGCAATGGGCCTGCTTAGCGTCGATGAAGCATTTGATGAGGTAAGGCGCGCAGGAATTCCAATCTCAGCGCGCGCATTCGGCGGGCGCGTGGAGAGGCGCTCAATACGCTCCGAGAAAATCGGCAAAAAGCGGGTTATTCCAAAACCGATAATTCATGACTGGATTTCTCTTCACAAGGATTTTTACTCTGTAAAAGAGGCATTTGAAATACTCAAGCAAAGCGAGGATGAGCTCAATTTGCGCGCATTTATCGGGCGTGTTGAGAAGAATGCCATCCCTTCCATAAAAATAAACACCCAGCGCTGGATTCCAAAAGATGTGGTAGACCACTACACCCACGTCTCAAAGAATTATTATGACGTCTCGCAGGCAATCTCATTTTTGCAGGGCAAGGGATTGAAGATACGCAGAAACGCATTTGAGAGGCGCCTTGACAGGAACAGAATTCCACATGAGAAAATCGGCGGAAGGCGCGTAATAGCGCGCGACGTCATAGAAGAGCTTGCCTCAAAAGAGCTTGCTTTAGCCGCAAGAAAGGGCAGAATGTAATTGCCCTTCCCATTTTCTTTTATATCTTCTTATCCCTATTTCTTTCAAGGTAATTTGAATGGATGAGGAGAGGCTCTCAAAACTTGAGAATTTGCAAAAAAAAGGCATAAACCCTTATCCTTATTCTTATCCCTACACTCTCTACTCCTCGCAAATAATATCTGATTATTCCAAATTAGAGGGAAGCGCCCAAAAAGTCGCAGGCAGAATAGTGCAAAAGCGCGACTTTGGCAAATTAGCTTTCTGCCGCCTGCAGGATAATGGGGGGCAAATTCAAATAATGGCGCGCGCGGATATCCTCGGGGAAGAAATGAAATTTTTCGCATCCCTTGATTTGGGCGACATAATCGGTGTTGAGGGGGAAGTGTGCAAAACAAAAAAAGGCGAAATTTCTATCAACGCAAAAAAAATAACTCTTCTCTCAAAATCATTGCGCCCCCTCCCGGATAAATTCAAAGGGCTCTTAGATACCGAGCTTCGCTACCGCAAGCGCCACCTTGACTTAATTGCAAACAAAAACGTGCGCGAATTTTTCATCACCCGCACAAAAATAATCGATGCCATGCGCTCATTTCTCAACTCGCGCGGCTATTTGGAAGTGGACACGCCTATTTTGCAAAAAGTATACGGCGGAGCCGCCGCAAAGCCCTTTACCACAACCCACAACGCGCTGGATGAAAAACTATATTTGCGCATCTCAAACGAGCTTTACTTAAAGCGCCTCATAATCGGCGGAATGGATAAAGTATATGAATTCTCAAAAGACTTTCGCAACGAGGCAATCGACTCTACCCACAACCCGGAATTCACGCAAATTGAATTTTACGAGGCATACAAGGATTACAACGACTTTATGAAACTCACGCAGGAGATGTTTTTGCACATCTTAAATTCCATAGGCAAAAACCCCTCTTTTGAATGCCAGGGCAAGCAAGTGGATTTCTCCAAATTCTCAACTATAAGCTTATATGATGAGATAAAAAAACATTCAAAAATAGACATTCTCTCCTGGAATGACGAGCATGAGGCATATGCCCAATGCGAAAAAGCCGGCGCCAAGCCCTCCTCGCGCACTTTTGCAAAATGCGTGGATGCCCTCTTTGACAAATTCGTGGCGCCCTCCCTTTTCAACCCAACATTTGTAATCGACTTTCCTTATTACATGTGCCCGCTTACAAAGAAAAAGCGCGACAACCCCGCCCTTGCCGAGCGCTTTGAGCTTTTTATTGCCGGCTTTGAGTGCGGCAACTGCTATTCTGAGATGACAAACCCCTTGGAGCAGAGAAAAAAATTAGAAGAGCAGGCAAAAGCTTTAGCTGCGGGGGATGAGGAATCCAACCCAATAGATGAGGAATTTTTGCAGGCAATGGAATATGGCATGCCCCCAACCGCCGGCATGGGAATAGGAATAGACAGGATAGCCATGATTTTGACAGATAATGTTTCCATAAAAGAAGTAATTTTATTTCCCACCGTGCGCGAAAAATCAGAATAATTATTTTTAAAAAGTAATTTCTCACTGTTTTCCCATCATGCTTCCAAGCGAATCCATATCTATATTTTTGCCTTTCATAAACTTTTCCATTTTCTTTCTAAGCCCTCTGTTTTTCTTAAATCCGCCCATCATATTTGAAATCTTCTCAAAATGATTTAGCAATTCCCTCACGTCTTTCTCCGAAGTACCCGAGCCCTTTGCAACTCTCAATATTCTCCCTTTTCCTTTTTTGAGAAGCTTTGCGTCTTTTCTCTCGGCCGCGCTCATGGAGGAAATAATTGCCTCATATTTTTTGAGCTTCTCCTCGCTTGTCTTTAGCGCGTCCTTTGGCAAATCACTAACTCCCATCATCCCAAGCACAGAGTCAAGCGGCCCCATCTTTTTAGCCGCCTTTAGCTGCTTGTAAAAAGAATCCAAGGTAAGCTCCTCAATCCCCTCTGCCTCAAGCTTTTCCTCTGTTGCAACTTTTTTAATTTTCTCAATAAGCCCCTCAAAATCCGCAAAACCCAGAAGTTCCCCTACAAATTTCTTTGAATTAAACGGCTTTAGCGCATCCATGCTCTCGCCAAGCCCGACAAACAATACCGGCACGCCCGCCTCGTGGCATGCAGCCAGCGCCCCTCCTCCTTTTCCGGAGCCGTCCATTTTTGTAAGTATTACTCCGCTAAGCCCTACTGCGTCATTAAACTGCTTTGCCTGCCTTCCCGCAACCTGTCCGATATCTCCCGACATTACCAGAATTTTCTCATCAGGGGCAAATTTGTCTGCAATAAGCTTTAGCTGTTTTACCAGTTCCTCATCAAAGCCGGAGCGCCCGGCAGAATCAACAATTATCAAATCCTCTTTTGCGTTTGGCAGCTGGCTCTCAATAATTTTGCCAACGTCTTTCTCCCCCTTAATTCCATAAAAGTCGCTTCCTGATTTTTGCGCCAATTGCTGCAGTTGCTCAAATGCAGCCGGCCTGTCGGTATCGCAGGCAATCAGCCCCACAGAGAGCCCGCGCGACTTGTAAAAATGGGCAATTTTTCCCGCAGTAGTGGTTTTTCCGCTTCCATAAAGCCCTAATAAAAGGATTTTTCTTGCCTTAAGAGGGGGCACATACTCCTCTCCCAAAAGTGCAACAAGCTCCTCATACACCACTCTTACAACCTGCTCCCGCAAAGAAAGCCCTTTGGCAGCATTCTCATTCAGTACTTTTTTCTCAATATTTTTAGTAAGCGCAAAAACAAGCTTCACAGGCACATCATTTGCTATTAGCACTCTCTGTATCTGGCGCAAAAAGTCCTTCACAGCCGCACCGTCAACTATCGCCTGCCCTGTAAGCTTTCTAAAAGCGTCTCTTAATCCTTTTCCCAAATCCACATTTTCACCAAAAACACTTCATCACCATTCAACACCAAACATTTCCATGCAATGAAAAAATGGCGAAGTTGAGCGCT
>PFCD01000014.1:0-52463 GCA_002778455.1 Candidatus Micrarchaeota archaeon CG10_big_fil_rev_8_21_14_0_10_45_29
AAAAGCTGGATGGCGGGCACATGCTAAAGCTAATCCAAGGAAAGCACAGCGACGGAAAGCCGTTTTATGAATACAATTACGATTCAGCTTCAAATCTCTGGGTAGTCCAGATAAACCATGAAGACATTCTCATCGCTTCCGGCTTGCTCAAAGATGTTAGAATCCACCGAAATAACGGCTACTACAAGTTTGACGCAAACCTAATCCCAAACGGGGCGGCATTGCCCAAAGGCAGCAGTGCAGATGACACATTCCGTTATTTCTGGCAAACAGGCGCCTCCTACATCGGTCTCTTCTGGCGCGGCTACGGCGTCGACGGCATCGGCTACTTCAGCCGCGGCGTCTTCGCCTCCGGCGACCTGGGCCTCCGTCTTGGGGTGCTAGTGTATAGTGAGTAGGGGCGGGCAAAACCCGCACCCACGCACGGGGAAAAATTTTTTGAAAAAGAGAAAGAAATAAAAGCAATATCCTGCTTCTGATTTTGCCCCAAAGAAATTTGGAGCCACACTCCCGTTTGCCATGCCGCAGGGCATAATATTGCCATTGATTGTTTGCGGCATGAAATACAATGCCATTAAAAAATAGTTAGCCAGCCCTATCCTCCCTTCAAATGCTCTTTCAAATACTGCCCCGTGTAACTCTCCCTGTTTTTGCAAATTTCCTCAGGGGTGCCGCAGGCAACTATTTCCCCTCCCTCATCCCCGCCTTCAGGCCCCAAATCAATAATATAATCAGCTGATTTCACAACATCCAAATTATGCTCTATTACAATTACGGTATTTCCCCTCTCCACAAGCTTGTTTAGCACCTCAAGCAATTTTTGCACATCCGCAAAATGCAAGCCGGTAGTCGGCTCATCCAAAATATAAACTGTTTTTCCTGTGCCTCTTTTTGACAATTCTGATGCCAATTTCACTCTCTGCGCCTCACCGCCGGAAAGAGTTGTGGCGCTCTGCCCCAACTGCACGTAGCCAAGCCCCACCTCATTTAGCACCTGCAATTTATTTCTTATTGCAGGCATATTCTCAAAGAATTTAAGCGCCTCCTCCACAGTCATGCAAAGCACGTCAGAAATATTTTTTCCCTTATATCTCACAGACAAAGTTTCCTTGTCATACCTTTTTCCATTGCATTCATCGCACTGCACATAAACATCAGGCAAAAAATTCATTTCTATGCGAATAAGCCCGTCGCCCTCGCAATTCATGCACCTTCCCCCCGGCACGTTAAACGAAAACCTCCCCGGCTGCCACCCCCGCGCGCGAGACACTGGAAGGCGCGAGAATAAATCCCTAATAGCCGTAAATGCGCCGATATATGTTACAGGGTTGCTGCGCGGAGTCCTGCCGATTGGCGCCTGGTCAATATTCACCACAGAATCCACGCTTCCAATTCCGTTAATCGCATCATGCTCCCCTACTTTTATGTTTTTGGCTTTGCTAAACATAAGCATAAGCGCAGGGTGCAAAGTTTCCCCGATAAGGGATGATTTTCCTGAGCCGGAAACTCCGCAAATTGCGCAAAAAACCCCAAGAGGAAATTTCACATTTATATTTTTCAAATTATTATGCGCGCATCCCTTAACTTCCAGCCAGCCGGAGGGCTTTCTTCTCTCATTTGGCACAGGGATGCTTCTCTCCCCCCTCAAATAAGCGCCGGTAATTGAATTTTTGCATTTTATTATGTCATCAAGAGAGCCTGCGCAAACAATTTCCCCGCCATGCCTTCCGGCGCCAGGGCCGATATCAACAATATATTGCGCGGCCCTTATGGTGTCCTCATCATGCTCAACAACAATTAGCGTATTTTGCAAATCCCTTAAATTAAACAAAGTGTTCAAAAGTTTTGCATTATCCCTCTGGTGCAATCCAATGGACGGCTCATCCAAAACATATAACACTCCGCTCAAATTTGCCCCTATCTGCGTAGCAAGCCTAATTCTTTGCGCCTCCCCTCCAGAAAGCGTGCGCGAAACCCTCTCAAGCGCAAGATACCCGAGCCCCACATTTAGCAAAAATTCCAGCCTGCTTTTTATTTCCTTTAGCACGTTTTTTGCAATTTCCTTTTCCATCCCGTTTAAGGAAAGCTTTGCAAAAAATCCGTAGCACTCGCTTACCGGGAGGGCGCAAAGCTCTGAAATATTTTTCCCTTCCACAAGCACCGACAATGCCTCTTTTTTAAGCCGCTTTCCGTTGCATGAAGGGCAGTCAAGCTCTTGCATAAACCGCCCTATTTCCTCACGCCTATAAGAGGAATTGGTTTCCCTGAAAAGCCTCTCCAAATTAGGAATTACTCCCTCAAATTTATTTTTGCCGCTCCACTCATTATCAGTACTTTTGCTTTTGTAATTAAATTCTATTTCATCCTCGCTTCCGTAAAATATGATGTCCCGGTGCTCTTTTTTCAAATCTTTAAAAGGCACAGAGAGGCTAAAGCCAAATTTTTTTCCAACAGAGCCGAGCATCTGCATTCTGTATGAGAAAAGCTGGTTATTCCACGGCTTTATTGCCCCGTCAAGTATTGTTTTGTGCGCATTTGGCACCACAAGCTTTGGGTCTATTTCCATCCTTACTCCAAGCCCATGGCACTGTGCGCAAGCCCCGAAAGGGGAATTAAATGAAAAAAGCCTTGGCTGAATTTCCGCAAAATTAAACCCGCATGCAGGGCATGCGTTTTTTGTGGAAAATATTTCCTCTTTTTTGCCAAAGCCGACTTTCACAAGCCCGTCAGCCCTTTGCGCAGCCGTCTGCACCGCCTCGGCTATTCTGTCCCGCTCTCCCCTTTTCTCACTCACCCTATCAACAACCAAATCAACATCATGCTTTTTATTTTTGTCAATATTTGCAGCATACCTGTCAATTATTACCGCTTCCCCGTCAATTCTTGCGCGCGTAAAGCCCGAGCGCCCAAGCTCTTCCATCAATTTCTCAAAAGTGCCTTTCTGCCCCCTCACAACAGGCGCGTAAATCGCAATATTTTGCGCCCCGTCCCCCATTATCTTATCAACTATAGAATCCAGGCTCTGGCTTTCTATTTTTATCCCGCAATCAGGGCAATGCGGCACTCCCACCCTTGCAAATAAAAGCCTTAAATAATCATAAATTTCGGTGGTAGTGCCAACAGTTGAGCGCGGGTTGGAGCTTCCTCCTTTTTGCTCTATTGAAATTGCCGGCGAGAGCCCCTCAATCAATTCCACATCCGGCTTTTGCATCAAGCCCAAAAACTGCCTCGCATAAGTTGAGAGCGACTCCACATATCTTCTCTGCCCCTCCGCATAAATGGTGTCAAATGCCAGCGTAGACTTGCCGCTGCCGGATATTCCTGTAAAAACAATAAGCTTGTCTTTTGGAATTTGCAAAGAGACATCTTTGAGATTGTGCTCTTTTGCGCCTTTTATATTAATATAATTTTGAGCCATAAACTAAACCTTTATTTTGGTTGCCTGATTTCTCATCTAAATTTTAAAAGGGGATAGGGCATTTTTCTAAAATACTTGCAGCCCCCTATAACTTTTTGCTTATCCTTATTCGCCTCTACCAATTACTTTGCACTCTTCTTTTTTTGTTTAATCTTTTTCTTAATATCAGTTATCTGGTCCCTTATTGAAATCGCCTGCTCAAAATCCAAATTTTCAGCCGCAAGCTTCATCTCCTCCTCCAATATTATAATTTGCTTTTTCATGTCAGCGCTTGCAAGATGCCTGGTGCTTACCTGCATTCCTTCAGGCCCAAGCCTTTCCCCTACTTTCTTTTTCACGCTAACAGGCACTATATTGTGCTTTGTGTTAAATGCCTCCTGCACCGCCCGCCTTCTATCCGTCTCTTCAATAGCCTCGCGCATTGCATTAGAAATTTTGCTTGCATACATTATTACCTGCGAATTCGCGTTTCGCGCCGCCCTCCCTATCGTCTGTATAAGCGAAGTGGGATTTCGCAAAAAGCCCTCCTTGTCGGCATCCAGTATCGCAACAAGCCCCACCTCGGGAATATCAAGCCCTTCCCTCAATAAATTAATTCCAACAAGCACATCATACTCTCCCATTCTCAACTGCCTGATAAGCTCGCTTCGCGTAATAGTGTCAATTTCAGAGTGCAAATACCTTACTTTCACATCCCGCGCCGCCATATATTCTGCCAAATCCTCTGCCATCCTTTTTGTAAGCGTTGTCACCAGAGTGCGCGAGCCCTCCTTTGTTTTTATTTTTATCATTTGCAGCAAATCATCCATCTGCCCCTCGCTTTTTCTCACGCTTATTTTCGGGTCTAAAATTCCTGTGGGGCGCACCAGCTGCTCCACAATTTGAAAAGAATTTTCCCTCTCATACTGCGAAGGCGTAGCCGAGACAAACACTCCTGTTTTTAGCTTTTTCTCAAATTCTTCCCATTTTAGGGGCCTGTTATCATAAGCTGAAGGAAGGCGAAACCCAAAGTCCACCAAATTCTTTTTTCTAGTTCTATCCCCGTGATACATTGCATGCAATTGAGGCAACGTAACATGGCTCTCATCAATTATGATAAGCGCGTCTTCGGGCAAAAAGTCAATAAGGCAAAATGCCGGCTCCCCCGGCATCCTGTTGTCAAAATGCCTTGAATAATTCTCAATTCCGTTGCAATAGCCCACTTCATCAAGCAATTCCAAATCATATTTTGTCCTTTGCGAGAGCCGGTGCGCCTCCATATCCCCCAATCTTGGCAATTGCTCCTCCAATTCCGCCCTTATGGATTTTGCGGCCCTTTTTCTTGCGTCCTCGCCTACCAAATAATGCTTTGCAGGAAAAAGCGTAAAATGCCTTAATTTTCGAGTGGGTTTTAAATTAATCGCATCAAGCATTTGTATCGAGGAAATCACGTCATCCTCCAAAGACACTCTTAATAAATAATCATCATATGCCGGAGCAATAGTAAACACTCCTCCTTTAACAGAGAATTTCCCGTGCGTTACTTCTGCCCTCTCGTTTCTCTCATACTGCATATCAAGCAATTTTATGATAAGCTCTTTTCTGGTTATCCTCCCTCCCTCATTTAATTCTGCGGAAAATTTCCTGTATTCCTGCGGGTCTCCTATTCCGTAAATGCAGGAAACCGTGGCAACAATTATGCTCGGCCCGTCAGAGAGCAAATGAGAGGTTGCCTGCAGGCGCATTTTCTCAATCTGCTCATTTACCTTTGAATCCTTCTCTATATACGTGTCTGTTGCAGGCAAATAGCTTTCCGGCTGGTAATAATCAAAATATGAGACAAAATAGCCAACTTTGTTATTTGGGAAAAATTCCTTAAATTCCGAATATAATTGCGCCGCCAAAGTTTTATTATGTGAAATTATAAGCGCGCTTTTGCCGCTTTTTGCAAGCATGTTTGCAATAGTAAAAGTCTTGCCTGAGCCTGTTACCCCAAGAAGCGTCTGCTTCCCCTCTTTCTTTAGCCCCTGCGTTAGCTTCTCAATTGCCTCCGGCTGGTCTCCTGCCGGCTTAAAGCCGCTTTTTAGTTCATAGTTTAATGGCATATGCTAAACCTTATTCAAGAGTTCTGCTGTCCAAATATTTGCAATCTAAAAACTAATTAACTTAACTGTCTTTTTCAAAAAAGTTCTCTATGCACTGGCACTGTTGCCCTTCTCCTCATCCCACATCTTGTGTATAAGCCAGCGCAACTCCTCCCTCTTCTTCTCAAATTCCTTCTCCTCTTTCTCGCTTTTGCTTATTTTCTCAACAATAGAGGCAGGCAGGGCGCTTCTTCCCGCAGATGCCTCATCAGCCTCAAACCTTGAATTTGCAGCACTATTATCCGCGCTTCCCATCACAGGGCTTTTTTGCACTCCTCCGGAATCTTTTCTCCCGCCGCTTCCTGCAAGCTTTCCGCCGTATTTGCCCCACAGCCCTTTCTTTGCAGGTGCATATTTTGCCTTTGCGCCATTTGGCGCAGCCATATCAACAACCTGCGCCTCCATCATAAGCCCCTTTAATTTGGTGGAAAGCTTTTGCCCCTCTGCATTAAGCTCATTCACGTTTGAGAGCATCATCTCAATTCTCTTGCCCTTCTCAATAAGCTTCTCATATTCCTCTTTTCGCTCTCCCAAAGCCCCTGTCGTTTTTTTCAAATCCTCGTCATATTTTTTCTGCGCCCTCTCAAGCGAATTTAGCATGGTGTCAAGTTCGCCGGATTCTTTTTCATATTGTGCTTGTATTCCTGAAAGATGAGCCTGCAAATTTTGGCTTGTGTATGATACTTTGGAATATTCCTGTATTTGCGAGCGCACGGTTGCCAAATCATTTTGCAATTTCCCCATTATTTCCTGGCTGTCGGCAACAGCCGTTTTATAGAGCCCTTCCACCTCCTGCCTTAATTTTGCAGGGTCGGAAATTCCCTCTTTTCCCTTTAGCATCTGCTCATATTTTGCATCAAGTGAATTCATTCTCTCTCCCATTTCCTTTACTTCAATTAAAAATGATTTGGCGGATTTTAGAAGCTCTGAGCGGGCAAACTTCAAGTCATCCATTTCCTGGCGCATTTGCGCCATTTCTTGCGCGCCTTTCTGCTCATCGACCTGAATTCTCATCTCATTTATTTTTTTGCTTATTTGCTCAAAGCCGGATGCAGTCTTGTTTACTTTTGCCTCAATTTCCGCAGACGCCTTCTCAAGAGCTTTCATAAGCTCTTGCGGGCTTTCCCCTTTTTTAGAATCTGTTTTAATGTTTTTTGCATTTGCCTCAAAAGCCAAAAGTTCCCCTCTTGCTTTGCCAAGCTCTGAGCGCAATTGCTGCAAACTCAATTTCTTTTCCTCAACTATTTTTTGCGCCTGCACTCCCAGTGCGCGCGCCTCTTCCAAATCCCCTGCAAGCAGCTGCGCCTGGGCGCTAACCGCCCCCTGCATCTGCTCAAATTCAGCCCCTATCCCTTCAATTTGCCCCAAATTCTCATCAACATTTCTCTTCATTGCCTCAAGCTTTGAGAGCGCCTCTTTTTTTCCAATGCCTATTTCTTTTTTCTTCTCAGAATACTTCTCATTGCTAAGCTGAGCCCACACAAGGAAAATATTTGTAATTTTATATTCTATTTTAATTAGCCCCTCTTCTTCCAAAGTCTTTGCCCAGTCCTCTATCGTGGTAACAGGCATGCGAAGCTCTGATGCCGCTTCGCGAAGCTCAATTCTCCCTTTTGTGTGCACAAGCTGAATTAAATTATCCACGCCTGTGCTGATAAGAAAGTCCTCCAACCCCATATATCCTCTCTCTTCTTCTAAGGCTTTTAAATGTTGCCTTAATCTTTTATTTTACAAGGTTATCCCATGGGTTTTGAGGACTGGAGCGCAGTATATAGACGGCACGAGAGCCAGCCGGTGGACCGCTTCAAAAATAAAAGCAGGCTTCTAAAAGCATTCGGGCCCAACGCGGTGCGGGTATACAATTCATTTGACGGGCAAAAAAGCGCAATGCAAATTCAGTCAGAGCTTGAGATGAGCCCCCAGGAATTTTCACAAATGCTAGGCTTTATGCTTGAGAATGAGATGCTCTCTCAGGAGGGAAATGCGCCAACTCCATTGCCCGGAGAGCAGCCCGCATACGCTTACAGGCAGCAAATTCACGGCAAAGAAGAAGAGCACCACTACTCCCCCATGGAGAAGGCAATACTTGAGCAATACGGGCAGAGCGGGCTTAACGTGTATTCATTAATTGACGGCGAGCGCACCGCAGAGCAAATATTGCATGAGACAGGAATATCCGAGACGCGGCTTGTGGAAATCCTTGAATTTATGAATAAAAAAGGAATAATAAAGCTTGAGCGCCCGGCAACTGCCCCCTCTCATCGCCCTGCAGAAGCCATTTCCGGCGGTTTTGTAAACTCTTCAGCCCGCCAGCCTGCTTTCTCACCACAAGCCCCTCCCTCAGCGCAAGGGTTTTCTTCTGCAAGCAGCCCTCGCCACGGGTATCCCTCAATGCGCACCCCGCCCGCAGGCATCTCCCCGCCTCCAATGCGGCGCCGGGCAATGCCTGGCAAAAGGATGCCAACTACAATTCCAAATTATAATGCAAAAAGTGAAGATGATTCAATAGGCTTCAAGCCCATGGTGGAGGAATCAGGCTCATCCTCATTGCCGCAAAGCGCATTTTCAGATGAAATGGTTCCGATAGATATTCCGCTAATTCCAAAAAAACTCTCATTTCTAAAAAAGGCGCAACTTAAAACCTCCCTCTCAATTGCCTCGCGCACCATGCACGCCCCTTTCCTTGATTTGCTTGATAATAATTCCGACTTTGTGCAAATTAGCATCCGCTCCGGAATCCCTCTCAAAACGCTTGATATGTTTTTTGCAAAGCTTGGAAAAGACGGATTGCTTCAATTCCGCCAGCTTGATAGGGAAGAGGTAAGAAAGCGATACGGGGACGACGGGCTTGCGGTGTATAAAAAATACGGGAGAGACGGAATTCTTATTTACCAGCTTATAGGAAAAGCAGAATCATTGAAAAAAATAGTAGAGCAAAGCCACCTTAATGTGGATAGGGCTGCAGACATTATAGTGTTCGTAAACCAGATGCTTGGGCTTGAAGCGTCAATAGACAGGGAAACCGTGAAAAAATATTTGGCGCAAAAAAACTAAATTCTCGCAGTTGCCATTTTTTCAATTAATTTTTTCAGCTGCTCATCACTCTTTTTTTTCAAGCCCGCCTTTTCAAGCTTGCCGCCACCCTCAAAGCCCGTCTTTTTCGCATCTGCTTCCGCGCCGCTTTTCCCAATGCCCCAATAGTTTAGGGCTTCTTTATTCTTCCTCACTTTCCCGACAATTTCTATTCCAAGCTTTTTTGCAATGCGCGCGCATTCTCCCTCTTTTTTGCCAAAAACCGCCAATACGCAATTTTTCCCGCTTTTGGCGCCTGCCCTCGCAATAGCATTTTTCATGTGTGCACTGCACCCAAGCCAGAGCAAAAATTCGCTCTCCTCCCTTTTTCCAATAGCTTTTTTTTCCTTTATTGCAAAAGAGGCAAGCTCATATGCCGCCCTCAAATGTTGCATAGAATAAAGCGCATCCGCATTTAGCAGGGTGGCGCTTACGCCCCTCTCACTTATTTTCAAGAGCATTTTATCAATATTTTCAACAAATTTTACTTCAAAAGCGCAAAACATGAAAAAATAGGGAAAAACAGAGCTTAAATAACTGCCTGAAAAACCAAAATCCCAAAAAAACACAAGCAGGCAAAAAATTCCCGCGCCCGCATAAGCAAAGCAAAATAGCCAATACAAAACATAAAACAATATAGCGCTTGGCGGGCTTAAATTTTTTTTAAGAAAAATAAACTTAGAAAAATTATATAAAAATAGAAAATTAAAATAAGAAGAAAAAATTTAGATAAGCATCCCGTTTACAATGCCATCCTGCCCTACGCGGTTTGTTATTTTCGCCTTGCCGCTCTCGGTGTCTACAATGGCTCCCTTTGTAAGTATGTTCTGCCTTGCGTGGTGGCGGTTGTCAGGCGTCTCAATAACAGTTCTTAGGGCAACCTTTTTCACCTTGCCGTCCTTGCCACGCAAATTTATGTATTGCGCAGCCTTTATCACAGCCTTTCGCCTGTTGCCGCGGATGCTCACGCTTTTTCTCACGTCCTTGGCGCCGATTTTTGTGTTTGTAGGTGCGCTGCCGAAATAGCGCAGTTTCTTATCCTTGTTTTTCTTCCTTTTTCCGCCTGTTCCGCTTGTTTTTGTCTTGAACGGCTTGTGATAATTGGTCATAAACATTTTCACCTTTTCTAACTTTAGGCTCTAAACTAAGAGTTTTCCTACTAACCTTATGCAAATAACGCTTTTTAATCCTTTTTATTGCTTTAACTTCCCCCTTAGCTTCCCGCCCGCACCATCCCCCGAATTTCGAGGAACCACAGGCAAGCTAGCGCCCGATGCCTTTATTTACCTCAAAATGCATTTATATCTTATAAATGATGATTTGTGGATTCTTGAGCCCATAAAAGGCTATGATGAAATATTAAGTCTGATATACAATTTCTAAATCTAAATAACGAGAATGCGCAATGCCACAAAAGCATCCGCCATGCCCGCCCTCTTAAATCCCAAACGCATGTGTCAGAGGTTTCTATTCTAAAACCCGAAAGCATGCCCTATGGAGGGAATTATCAAGCTGCCCATCACATTGGTCCTACCCACCCCCCAAACACGGGGCAAATAGCCAATCATGGAAGCTGTTGCAAGCACAAAAAGCCCCGGCATTCCGTCGTTGAAAAATATCATTAATGCCAAATATATTGCAATCAATTTCATTAAAAATGAAAAATCTATTTTTCTTACAAGCAAATCCATTCTCTTTGCAAAAACAATAAGCAAAAACGCCCCTATCCCTATTGCAAATAAAAATGCCCCCACAAGGGGCGGCAAATTCGAATTTGTAATAGGCGACAATTCATTTGCAATCGCAACCATTCCAACCCGCGCAATTCCCACGCTTGCCCCAGACGCCAAAGCAAATACATTATGGCTTGCCTCAATAGAGGCTATGTGCGCAAGAAAATTCTTCGCATCATCCATCCTCAAAAATACGGAGGAGAAAACCGCTATTTGCGCGGGGGTGGAAATTCCCGGCACCAAATCCGCAAGCGCCCCGAATAAAATTCCCAGTATTATATACGCAAAACAGTTTTTTCCTATTTTCCCCCCCTTTTGCTGCTCAGGCAATTTCTGCCCTCCTTTGGCAAGCATCAATGCAGGCATTGTAAAAAACCCTACAAATAATGCAAACAGCGGGTCTTTTAGGGGCATATTCAGCACCACAAGCCCCAAAGCCCCTGCAAGCAAAAACACAATTAACGCCTTTGAAATTTTTATAAGCTTAAAGTGCAGCAAAAACTTTTCCTTTTCCCCCAAAATATCTTTGTCTTTCCTACTCTTTTCAGGCATCTGCCCCCCTTTTTCCGCCAATGCGCCAAATGCAGCCCAGTCACCTTCCTCCGCGCAATATTTTTTTTCTTTTTCAGGCAGCTGCGCATTCTCATTTGTTTTATTTTTTTCACGCCCCTCATTTAGCAAAAGCATAACTGAGGCAAAAATCAAAATATAGCCGATAAAGGGGTGCACAAATTCAAAGGCAACAGGAATAAAAGGCAAAATAAAAGGAATGCTAAGCGCGCTCAATAGCGAGGCAACAATTGCGGAAAAAGCAACTACGCCTGCAGCCTCAACTCCCCGCCCTTCCATAAGCATCCTCTGCCCGGGAAGCAAAGCTATTTGCGTCTGCCCTTCAGGCACCCCTAAAAATATGGAAGGCAAAAACGCAAGCGCGCTATAAGCCCCCAAAATAATCAATAGCCCGACAGGCAGCCATTCCTCCCCTCCCAGCCATCCTGCCAATACCGCGCCTATGCTGTTTGGATGAAGCCCTGGCAAAATACCTGCAAATATCCCAAGCAAAAGAAAGAGGACTAAAATAAAAACAGAAATTTGCATCCTATCCTCCAATATCTATTTTATGCGCCCTTACAAACCTGTTGCCACTAACTATTCCCACCTCTCCAAGCACCCGCACATCCCCTTTTGCATAAAGCGGGTCCTCAGCCACCCAGCTGCCGGCGGTTCCATCTGCAGCATAAACGCTCACGCACCTTGCAAAAGAGTCGCAAACACTGAGGGAATTTCCCTCATCCCTTGCTGTAATTTTCTCAACTTTCCCCGAAAAATTCACCCATTTCTCCTCTTGCGCTATTTTTATTTGCGCAACAGTTGTTTGCGCATACTGGCTTTGCACAGGCCAATAATACAATATGAGAATTCCGATAATTGAGAGAAAAAGGGCAAATGCTTCAATTTTTTGCAATTGCATGCAAAAAAAAGCATTTGAAAAATTTATATTGCCTCCCACCCATATTATGCCATGCCAATATTGCTAAAAAACGCGTTAATTCTGCTTGGCTCAAAGCCCTGCAAATTCAGGCGAGCTTCTCTTCTTATAGAAAATAATAAAATATCCTCTCTAAACCCGAAAAAGCTTCCAAAAGAGGCTCAAATAATAGACTGCTCAAAAAAAATTGTTTTGCCCGGGCTTATAAACGCCCACACCCACTCGCCCATGAGCATATTGCGGGGCATAGGCGATGATTTGCCTCTTGCAAAATGGCTAAAAGAGGCGATGTGGCCAAGGGAGAAAAAGCTCTCTCCATCCGATATTAAAACAGGCGCATCCCTTGCAATATGCGAGATGCTCAGAAACGGCACCACCTGTTTTAGCGACCATTATTTTCACATGGATTCTGTTGCAGATGCTGCCAAAGAGGCGGGCATAAGGGCGGTTTTGGGCTACTCAATGATAGATATGGGAAATTTTGAAGAGAGGGGAAAAAGCGAATTGAAAATAGCGGATGCGTTTGCAAAAAAAATAAAAGAAATGCGCCATTCGCTTCTCACTCCCTCAATAAACCCGCACGCAATAAATACCTGCTCAAAAGAATTGCTTGAGAATTCCGCCACACTTGCAAAAAAATATGATTGTGTTCTGCATATACACGCCGCAGAGACGCGCGCAGAGCTTTCCCATTCACTCAAAACCCATAAATTGCGCCCAATTCAGCTTCTTGAGAAATGCGGCTGCCTCACAAAAAACACAGTGCTTGCGCACGGGGTATATGTGACAAAAGGGGAAATTTCCCAAATAGCAAAGAAGGGCGCATCTGTGTGCACCTGCCCTGTATCCAACTTAAAGCTTGCCTCAGGGGGCGCCCCTCCCATACCGCAATATTTGCATAACAAGGTAAATTTGTGCATAGGCACTGACGGCGCGGCAAGCAACAACTCCCTCTCGTTATTTGAGAGTGCGAAAGTGGGCGCAATAGAGCAAAAAAACTTTCATTTTGACGCATCCGCAATAAAGGCAGATGATTATTTGCATATGCTCTGTGAGGGAGGGGCAAAGGCGCTGAAAATAAACGCAGGAAAAATAAAAGAAGGCGCTTTGGCAGATATTATTTTGCTTGATGCAAATTCTTCCAACCTTATGCCATTTTCAAACAACGCCGGATGGCTCATATATTCGGCAGGCTCGCAAAATATCTCTGATGTAATAATAAACGGGGAATTTGTAATGAAAGAGAGGCAAATTCTTTTCCTTAACGAGGAGAAAATATTTGAGGCGGCGCAAAAAATAGCCGAGCGGATAAACTAAACTTTTCTGAACCTGCCCGCAAAAACCGCCAAACTTTTCTGAACCTGCCCGCAAAAACACGGGCTTGCCAAAAACCCTCTATTTTTTTATGCCTGCCCGCAAAAACACGGGCTTGCCAAAAGCTCTCTATTTTTTTTTATGCCTGCAAACCCGCCGCTATTTGTTATCCTTTTTTTTGCAGGCTTCTATCTGCAAATAAATAAACGAAATTATTGACAATGCCGCAAGCAGCCAGAGCAAATAATGCGCATATTGCAAATAGCCCAAAACAAAGAAAATAAGCGCTATAAATATTGAGATAACCCTCTCGGTGCGCGGCAAAATAGTTTTCATTTTCGCAGCCGCATCTGCATCCATCACTCCCCTATGCGATGCATATGCTTTTGAGAAGCTTGTCATGCAGGTGCCGAAAAAAAGCAAAAGCAAAGAGGGGAGCATAAGCGTTGCATCAAATAAAAGAGGCAAAAGCGCAAAAAACTCCACAAGCCGATCGCTCATTCCATCTAAATACGCACCAAAAGAGGAGGATAAATTTTTAGCCCTTGCAACTGCCCCGTCAAGCCCGTCGCACGCAAAAGAGAGAAATATTAGCAATATCCCGAAAATATTTTTCTCAAAAACAAAATAAGCGCCGGAGGCGGCCAAAAGTGCGGATAAAATTGTAATATGATTCGGATGAAGTGGCAAAGGCTTTAGAAATTCCCCCACGTTTTTTTGCATCCCTGAAAAAATATTTTTTATCATTTTTTGCCCCGAAAACATTTATCCAAGCCGATTTTCAACTCTTCTCGCCCGCCCCTATTTCCCTGCCAGAGTTTTTCTACCCTGCGATTCCCCCGCCAGAATTATCTTTTCCCCTCTCTTTTGCGAATTTCTTCAAATCCTTCTCAAATTCCTCATCGCTTGCCTCGGAAAACGGCACCGCCTTTTTCACTATTTTTTCAATCATTTTTGCCTCAACAAGCTTTTGCATGGCATCATCAAAGTCTTTTGCAATAATTTTTGCGGCAGAGAAATCCTGCCCCTGCGTAAATTCATTGGGTATTGCGACAACATAGAGCCCGGCATCAACAGCCGCCCTCACGCCCACGTCCGTATCCTCAAAAGCAACCGTCTCAGAGGGATTTGAATTCATCTTCTCGCAGGCAAGCGCATAAATATCTGGCGCCGGCTTTGCGTTTTTCACATCCTCAACGCTTATTTTCACATTAAACACATTTTGCGCCCCTATCTGCTTTAGCTTCTCTTCCATCTCATCGCGCGGGCATGAGGTTGCAACCGCCACCGGAATTTTGCGCAATGAAAAATAATCCACCGCCTCCTTTGCGCCCGGCATTCTTTTAAGAGAGCCTTGAGCAAACCAATCCTTCACCTGCCTCTCTTTTACTTTAAGCATTTCTCCTTTTTTTATTTTAATAGAGAATTTCTCGCACAATATCCTTTCTATCTCATCTCCGTGCTTTCCTGCGTATTTGTAATATTCCTCCCTGCTTATCTCCTTTTTATGCGGGCCCAGCGCCACATTCCACGCCATCCAGTGAAACTTTTCTGTGCGAAGGAGCGTCCCGTCCAAATCAAATACTGCCGCCTTTATTTTCATAAAAATCACATTAGATTACTCAATATTTTTCTTTGCCTCAATAATTTTCTTAACAGCAAGGATAAATTCCTCCACCCGCATGTTAAACTGCTTTCCGTCCCTCTGCCTTACCTGCAATTCCCCGCTCTCCTTCTCCTTTTTGCCCACAACAAGCATGTAAGGGATTTTTTGCATTTGCGCATCCCTTATTTTGGCGTTAATTGTCTCTGTCTTCTCATTAACTTCCGCCCTTATGCCTGCCTCTTTGAATTTGGAGGCAAGCTCTTTTGCAAATTCTATCATCTCATCATTTATGGGCAAAAGCGCAACCTGCACAGGCGCGAGCCACACCGGGAATTTCCCTGCATAATGCTCTATCAATATGCCCATAAACCTCTCTATAGAGCCAAGCACCGCCCTGTGTATAACTATCGGCGTGTGCTTTTTTCCGTCGCTTCCCTCATATTCGCATGAAAAGCGCCCAGGCATCTGAAAGTCAAGCTGTATTGTGGATAGCTGCCAAACCCGCCCTATGGCGTCTTTTACCTTAAAATCAATTTTCGGGCCGTAAAAGGCGCCGTCCCCCTCGTTAATTTCGTATTTTATGCCAGATTTTTCAAGCACGCTTTTAAGCGACTTTTCAGCCGCATCCCATGTTTCCCTCTCGCCCATGTATTTTGGCGGTCGGGTGGAAAGCTCTGCAAAATATTCAAACCCAAACACAAGGAAAAGCTTTTTCACAAGCTCCATCACTTCCTCCACCTGCGCCTCCACCTGCTCGGGGGTGCAGAAGATGTGGGCGTCATCCTGCACAAAAGCCCTTACGCGAACCATTCCTGATAGCACGCCTGAGAGTTCATGCCTGTGCACAAGCCCGAATTCCGCCAATTTCAGGGGCAAATCCCTATAGCTTCTTGTGGAATTATTAAAAACAAGCATATGCCCCGGGCAATTCATGGGCTTTAGCGCATATTCCTGCTCGTCAATTTGGGTAAAATACATATTATCTTTGTAATGCTCCCAATGCCCGGAGGTGTGCCAGAGGGAATTGTTGTAAACAATAGGGCTGTTTATCTCAAGATAGCCAAGTTTTTTTTGCTCTGCCCTCATATATTGCACAAGCTCATCGCGCACTATCGCCCCTTTCGGAAGAAGAAAAGGCATTCCGGGCGCAAGCTCGCTAAACATGATAAGCCCAAGCTCTTTTCCTATTTTGCGGTGGTCTCGCGCCTGCGCCTGCTCAAGGCGGTGCAAATATTCATCAAGCTCTTTTTTTGTTGCAAAGCATGTGCCATAAATTCTTTGCAGCATGTCGTTTTCGCTGCTTCCCCGCCAGTAAGCGCCGGCAACTTTCATCAATTTAAACGCGCCCACTCTTCCGGTGGAAGGCAAATGGGGCCCTGAGCACAAATCAAAGAAAAACTCCCCAACATGCGGCGGGCTTTTTCCTGTTTTCTTATTATAGTAGACGCTTATTTTCTCGCTTGCAGGCAATTCCTCTATAAGCTCCCTCTTATACTTGTTATCAGGGTATAATTTTAGCGCCTTCTCACGGCTTACCTCAATCCTCTCAAAAGGCTGGTTCTCATCTATTATATTTTGCATCTCTTTCTCAATTTTTAGCAAATTCTCGGGTGTAAATGGCTCTTTTTTTGCAAAATCATAATAAAACCCGTCCTCAATAACAGGTCCTATAGTAAGCTTTACATTTGGAAAAACCCTTAGCACAGCCTGCGCCATCACATGCGCGCATGAGTGGCGCATCACCTCAAGCCCCTCAGAAGAATCCGGCTTATATAGCACAAATTTGGCGCTCTTCTCTATTTTGCGCCCCAAATCCACCACCTTGCCGTCCAGCGACCCTGCAACAACTGCCTTTGCAAGCCCGGGGCCTATTTTTGCCGCAGCCTCAAGCACCGTGCTTCCCTTAGGCATTTCAAGCTTTTTGCCGTCCGGCAATGTAAGTATTATGTTTTCCTTTGGCATGGATTAATTACCCCAGCAACATATTAAAAAGATAAGCAATAGATGCAAAAAACTTTTCCAGCCAAAGCCCAAAAACAAAAATAGAAAATTGGATGCAGAAAAAGCCGTTTTTTTTGCAAATTAAAAAAGCTGGAAAATAAAAATAATTTTATCCGTTTTTCTTCTTTCTGCGAGCCGCCTCTTTTGCAGAGCGCAAATTCTCGGCATACTGCCTCTCTGCAGGCCAGAATTTCTTTGCCTGCTCAAAATCCTCAATAGCATAGCCGAATTTGCCTTCTTCATAGCTTTTTACGCCCCTTCCGTTGCATGCAACAGCCAAAGCCTGCAAAATATCCTTGTCATCAGGCTCCATCTTGAGAGCCTCGCGCAAATCGCGTATTGATTCCGTGTATTTTCCCTTATTATATCCGTTATACGCATTTTCGCAAAGCATGTCAATTTTCTGCTTTCTGTACGAATCCTGGGTAATTTTGAGGTTTTCCTTATATTGCTCGTTTGCTTTATCCAGCTCATGCGCCTTCTCAAAATCATTTAGCGCCTTCTCATATCCCCTGGCATCAAATTTTGCAACTCCCCTGTTTGAGTAGGTGTTTGCCAGCGCCGCTTTGAATTGGGCATTATTCGGGTCAGCATCAAGCGCCGCCCTAAATTCGGTAACTGCCTTGTTGTAATCCCTCTTGTTGTAAAAAATAACACCGGAATTATATCTTTCAATAGCCACTTTCTTGGATCGTTTTTTTGCCATGCAATCAAAACAAATAGATAGTTTATAAATTTAACTTTGCCTCCTTTTCCCAGCAAATTATCCGAAACTACACAAAGAAAAAATAAAATTTTCAAAAGGGAAAAAACCCGTGCCTAAATGCCTGGGGGCAAATTTGCCAAAAATGCGGGCGCAAGATTTTTTTCGAAAAAACCGCTTACCTGAATATCCACGGAAGCAAATTTGCCAAAAATGCTGCAGAGACGATAATGGAAACTGCAAAAGAAATCCTCTTGTTTCCAACGCCGGCGTCCATCAGCCTCTGCCCGTCAAAAAGCGGAATCGGCAACAAATTCACCACGCCAACAACCATGTTAAGCGCAAACGTGAGCGCAAGAATGTTTAGGAAAAATTCAACCCAGCCCCAGCCCTGCTTAAAGGCATACCTAAAGCCAAGCCCTGTTTTCTCCACCAATCTCATCTCGACTCCCACTTTTCCCTCTTCATTCACAACTCTCTCAAACTCTCCAAAGCTTGTTTGCACGGCTACGCTCTCCCCGGGCGCAAAGCTCAAATTCTGCCCGGAGTAATCAATTCCGCCAATTGAATACACCACTGCCCCTTTAGGCAAATTCCCATCCATCACTTTCCAGCCGCTAAGCCGCAAATCCTCTGTGCCTGCAATGGCAACTGTTAGCAAAAAGAAAAACAGCATGCAAGTCACAAGGTTTGCCGCGCTTCCTGCCACCAGCACCCGGTTTTCCTTGTATTTCTCTATTTTCTCAAGCTCTTTCTCATCAGGATCAACAAACGCGCCAAAAGGAAGTATTCCGAAAAACACCACGCCCGCAGAATCCAGCCTCACATTCGCAATTCTTGCAAGAAGCGCGTGCGCCATCTCATGCACCACCAAAAGAATGGAGAGCGCAATTATTCCCTCTACAAAAGGCAAATTAACTCCCGGAATTATGGGCGCGCCTCCGGGAGGCGGCAGCCCGTCAATATTAAATTCCCCGCCCGTTGCAAATGCCACAATTGCGGCAAAAATTTTCCCAAGCACTGCAGGCAAAGTTATGGCAGCATAAAAAATAAGGGAAATTGTTATTGAGCCGGCAAGCCCTCCAAATATCATCACAAAAAGCATTGCTATGGAAAATAAAGGCACAACAATTTCCTCTTCCCCGACTTCAAGAGGCACCTGCCCGAATGAGCTAAAATTCTCGCGCAAATGCACCGAAGCCCCGCTAAAATCCCCGCCGGAGAGCATCCCTGTTATAACAGACATTGCAAAAGGGGCGACAAATAATGAAAATGCAATAAGCAAAACCATCCCGCCAGCATACATTATTGCAAGGCGCGCGGGCTTTTTCTGCTCTTTTCCAAGCAAAAGGATGCTAAAGAGCCCGTAGCCGAGCACAAGCCCGATATCTGAGAGCGCAATCCAAATATCCGCGTATTTGTGCGCTATCCTGTCTATGTAAGCAAGAGTGCTCCTGTTTTTGAAAAGTATAATCCCCCAAAAGCCTTCCCAGCCCATCCAGCCCCGCATCGCCTCCCCGCAAAAAAGAAAAAGCAGTATTGAAACAATAAATGCGCCCATTGCCGAAAGCCCTGCGCCCAATATAAGCGAGAATAAGTATGCGCTTGCCAAAATAATTATCGCAAGCCCTGCTAATTTTGCATTTTTATCCTTGGGGGAAACAGATGCGAAAAATTCACGAAACGGACGTGTTGCATCCGAGAGCTCCCATTTTGCAGGGGGTTTATTCTCTTTTTCATCAGAGTTTTTCAAGTGAGGGCTCTTGTTTTGCTTGTTCATAGGCTTTAATGTGCATCATAATCAATAATAAGCATTTGTTTGCAAATCCTTTCATAGCGGCTATGGGTTTTTGATAAAATTTTTGCGGTGTTTTTATGGATTGCGAAATATGCGGAACAAAACTGGAAGATGACGAATATTTTCTAATAATGGTAGAAGGGGCAAAAATGAAAGTATGCCATGATTGCCGCGGCTCAGGCAAATTGCTGCACTCCATAAACCGCCCTTCCCCCCAAAACCCCCTCACCCGCCAGGCAAGGGCTCCTTCCGCCCCGAAAGAGGAATTCGAGCTTGTGGAAGGCTTTGGAAAAAAAATGCAAGCCGCCAGAAATTCCATGGGCTTGCCGTTAAAAGTATTGGCAGAAAAATTGGCAGAAAAAGAATCCTTTCTTGACAGGGTGGAAAAAGAGCGCACCCACCCCTCCATAGCGCTTGCGAAAAGAATAGAAAAAGAGCTTGGCATAAAGCTTGTTGAGGATGCAACCCCAACATCCGGCGGGGATGTGGAGGAACTGCTGAAAAAATCCTCCAAAACAAAAGGGCTTACTTTAGGGGACATTTTGGAAATTGAGAAAAAGAAGAAAAAATAGACAAACCTCATAGGGGGGCTGCCGCCCCCCTCGCGGTTTTTCGCTCAAGTCGCTTGCGACTTGGCGCACCAAGGCGCCCAAAGCGCCTTGTTTGCCTCGATTTCCCCTTCATCCCCCGTCGAGTTAAGTTTCATTTGCAGGGCATTTTTATAAAAAAGAAAAAGCGTTTGCAGTTAAAAATATTGGCGTGTTTTTGTTAATAGGTTTTTTTATGGGATGCGATTTGGGCGATTTGGCGGATTCAAAAGAGATTTCTTTCACTTACCTCTCAAACAGAGTTTTGGCGGTTGATGCATACAACACCCTCTACCAATTCCTCTCATCAATCAGGGGGGCGGACGGCACCCCTTTAATGGATAGCAAAGGAAGGCTTACGGGGCATCTTACAGGATTATTTTACCGCACAGTAAAATGGCTTGAGGCTGGGATAAAGCCTGTCTTTATATTTGACGGCAAGCCCCCGGAATTAAAGGCAAAAACATTGCAAGAGAGGCGGGAGAGAAAAGAGGAGGCAAAAAAGAAAATGCAAAAAGCGCTGGATGAGGGCGATATTGAGGATGCAAGAAAATATGCCCAGCAAACAAGCAAACTAACCCCTGAGATGGCAAAGCATGCAAAATCCCTTCTTGATGCGATGGGAATTCCTCACATACAGGCGCCCTCGGAAGGGGAGGCAGAGGCTGCGGATTTGGCAAAAAGAAAAATCGCATGGTGCGCCGCGTCACAGGATTTTGACTCCCTTCTTTTCGGAAGCCCCCTGCTTTTGAGAAACCTCTCAACTACCGGGAGGCGAAAAGTGCCAAGAAAAAATACTTATATTCAAATAGAGCCACAGCTAATTTCTCTTGAGGATACGCTTAAAAAAAACGAATTAACCCAATACCAGCTTATCTGGCTTGGCATCTTATCAGGCACCGACTTTAACAAAGGAATACACGGGATAGGGCCAAAAAAAGGGCTAAAGCTTGTTGCAGGGGCAAAATCTTTCAAAGAAGTAATATCGCGCCTTCCGCCCTCAATAAAAGAGAAAAGTGAAATGGACGAAATAAGCGGGCTTGAGAATTGGGAAGAAATAGAAGAATTTTTCCTAAAGCCCCCTGTCACAGGCACCCAAAAAATAGATTTCTCAACTCCAAATGCCGGGAAAATAACCTCCCTTCTCTGCGACGAATTCGACTTTTCCAAGGAAAGAGTTGAGCGCACATTAAATGCATTTGAAAAAAAGAGGGAAGAGAGCGGCGGGCAGACTACTTTGGGGGACTGGTAACTTCAAATTCCAAAAAGCCTGCTTACAAAGCCGGAAATTCCTGTATTTAATTTTTTAATTTCGTTATCATGCGCGCGTATATAATCTTTTGTAGCATCATCGTATCCTTGCAAATAGTTAAGCGCATCCTCAAATATTTTGGAGTATTTCATCTCTGTTTCAAGCGCTCGTGAAAATTTATTTGCCTTGTAAATTTTAGCCTCAAGCTCTTTTCCATCAGTGCTATTCTTTTTGATAAGTTTTGCTTCCGGCACCCCGAAATTTGCAGGCTGTTTTGAGAGAAATTCTTGCATAAGCCCGCTTTTGAACCTGTCTTTTATGGTGTTGTCGTGCCTCTCTTGATTGTCCTTCTTCAAGTCATCCAAAAGCCCGAGTGCCCTATAAAGCTTTTTATCAAAATCAAATTCTTTCATGCTTTTTGCGTTCTCCTCAAGCAAAACCGAAATCTTGTTGAAGTTTGCAATTTTTGCCTTAAGCGCAGAGCTATCTGTTGGGGATGGCTCTAAGCGTATTATTTGTGTTTTCATGTTATCCTTACTCAACTATCCTTTATAAAACCCTACTATTAACCATAATTAGCCACATAACAAGCACACGTGCGGCTTTATCCCAAAACCTCAACTTCCACTTCATCCCCATCCGATAATTTGTATTTCTCTCGCATATTTTCGGCGCACACAAATTCCGCCACTTCTGCAGGATGCATGTTTATCCCCGGAAAAACAAGAGCCCCTTCACTGCCCCTTATCTTTGCTTTGCATGCTTTTATGCCGCAATACTCTTTTCCCTCGTGCGCAAATCCCGAAATTTTTATTTTGGCATCTTTTTTAATCTCCAAAAGCTTTGGCGCATCTTCCTCTCTAAGCACGATATTCAGGGTTCCCTCGTAAGGCTCAACGCCCAAAACATCCAAAAACCCTCTCTTATATTGCTGCAAAGAGAGAAAATGCCTGCCCTCGCCCAGCCCGGCTATAACTTTTCCTTTCAAACCCATGCGCTCACTTCATAAATTAGCAAAAAGGTCTCAGACGCTGTTAGCCTCATCATAAAATCAGAGGTTGTTCATAAATCATCACAGACCTATTATCTATTGCATTTGGGGCTTTATAAGATTGGCTAATGCAAAAATTAGCAGCTTGAGTTTATCATTATATGCACAGGCTCTGTTGCATTATATTCAATTTTAATCCTGTATTTTCCGGGCATGGAAGGCCATTGCCCGCAGACAGGGGCGCGCGAAACTGAAAATACGTCCCCTTCGGTGAGCAAATTAATCGCAATTGTCTTTCTTTTGCCCCAATCCGGCTGTTCTGTGTTGTTTCCAATAAAAGAGGCGGAAATATTTGCGCTCATAGGCACTTCAATCCACACATCTTTTGAGGCGCCGTCCCCTCCCAAATATACTTCATTTACTGCCTGTGACAAATCCCTCACGGTTGCTTGCGCGATATTTTTATCCCTTGCCGACTGGCCCGCAACCGCATTAGACGGAAGCACGGCAGCCAAAACCGAGAGCACAATCACTGCCGCACCAAAGATGACAAGAAGCTCAACCGTTGTTTGGGCAAGCTTCATTTTCTCCTTCTCTTTTTCTTTGCAGGCACCGCCTTTTTAGCAGGCGCGATTGCTCTCACGCCTGCGCCCTTTACAAAGAATGCAAATACGCCTGCCATATATACCATGGTGAATGCCTCTATAAGCACAAGAAACACAACAACCACAAGCATAAGAATGGCAACTATGCCAAGAATCACGCCTTCGCCAAAGCCGCCTGCTACAATGATGGCTCCAAGTGCAAAGAGCAAAAGCATGGCGATTGCCTGCACAATGTTCATGGCAAAGGAAACTACCTGCCCCAGAAGATAACTTGCCAAAAACACCTCAAAGGTGTTTCCCTGTATTGCAGAGTGCGACTTTGAGGGCAAAACATTTTCTTTGCCCATTCCGGCAAGCATCATGTAATATGAGAAGCATGTCCTCAATTTGTGCGCATACACTGCCAGCAGCCATGCGAATATGCCTACGCCTATAAGCGCAAATCCAAGCCCGGCAGCGCCTGCCAATACTGCCGCTATTCCAAGCAAAACAGCCGCAACAGTCGGCGCAAGAAGCCGCTTGTCATACCAGCAGCTTATGTTTACAACGTACATTCTTATTGAGAGCATAACCCAGTCAATAAGCTTTGGCATTTTTGCAACAGAGACGCCCGCAAGCTGCATTCCCTTTCTCATCACTCTCATGCTCAAAAACATGGTTGCAAGCCCAAGCAAAATCGCGCCAACGGCAATTCCTGCCATCGCATCAAGCCCTAAATTAAAATTATATGCAAATCCGGCTTCCAGCAGGGGTATTCCCACAAAAGCCGCAATTGCGCCCAAAAACAAAAGGGAAACAACCATATACAATGCAGACATTCCTATCAAATATTTGTCAGCAAATTTTTTGTATGATATGCCAAGCCCGCCCAAAACATTGTAGTCAGCCATCATAATCACCTCTTTTTGCCCCCCTGCGGGCAGTAAAATTTAAACACATTGGCAAAATATGCCTGATTTATCGCAATTGTTATCACAAGCAGCACAACAACAAGCACCAAATCAATTATGGCGCCTATGCAGGGGATAAACGCAAGCGCAAACATTACAGCCCCCGCAATTGCCCAGAGCAGAAGCAAAAGTATAACAAACAAAATGCCTGCCAAAAACACCTCAAACGTCTGCCCCTTAACAACATCAAATGATTTTTTGAGCGCATGCTGCTCCTGCGCCTCTCCGCGCAAAAGCATGTAATAGCCGAAGTAAGTTCTTGTGGAATGCACAATTGCCCCTATAAGCCAGGCAACAAGCCCGAGAAGAAGGAATACCGTCCCTCCAACAACCGCCAATTCATTTCCGTTTATGTTGTTTCCCTGCGGCACAAGCAAAGAGGTAAATACAAGCATAATGCAAAATGTTCCCAACGCAAGAAAGAGAGCCGCAGGCGCAAGAAGCCGCCTGTCATACCAGCAAAGCATATCAATTATCGCCTTTCTTGCGCTAAACACAAACCACTCCACTATTGAGGGGAGCTTTTGCCTCACTTTTATCGCATTCACTTCCATCCCTTTTGACATAAGGCGGGGGATAAGGTACATGGCAGCAATAATCACCACTACCGAGCTGCTGTTTCTAAATGAAATATCATCCAAGCCGCCGCCGCTCTGCCCCGCAATATACATCAGGGATACTAAAATTATGCCCATTATTACCATATCTGCAATAACAGCTCCAACCATTCCAAAAAAAGTAAAAGCACTCCATTTGAGAAGCTCGCCATCCCTAAAATTCTTGAAGGCAAACTTCACACCCTTTGCAACATCATAATATTTTTTTGCCATAATACCACATACCTCTATGAATTAGCTACAAACAGGCAAATTATAAAGCTTTCCACACGGCATAACAAATTTTCTCCCGCCGCCAAAAAATCTGCAAAGCAACATCGCCCATCTACTCTTTTTTCCCAAGGCAAAACACGCGGAACATATCCGAATCAAACAAAATGTTGGCGGCGGCAACAAACATTGCCAAAACAACCGCAACAGGCAGCGCAAGCACCATTCCAATCCCGCCTGTAAGAAAAGCTATTGCCATTACTGCAAGCTGCGCCATCTGCCCTATTGCCATCTGCGCAAAAAGCACTGCAATCGAAAATATTAAAAAAGGCAAAAACACCTCCAATGTCTGCCCCCGCACAACATGGTATGAGCCCTTTATGCTTTGCATATCTGTTTTTCCCTGCATAAATTCAAACCTTGCAAAGCGGGTTCTTACAGAATGAATATACATCGCAATAAACCAGCACCCTATAACAAGAATAAGCAAAGCCGCACCCGCAATGCCCCGCACAAAAGAATCCAATCCTGCATTTGCGCCAAGCCCGCCTCCGGCAAAGGCAGCAGAAGCCAAGCCCGCCCCTCCCGCCGCCTGCGCAAAATAGAACCCAATAAAAACAAATGCAAAAACGGCAGCGGGCGCAAGCAATTTTTTGTCATACCAGCAAAGCAAGTCAATGAAAAATTTCTTTATGGTAAATAAAAGGTATTCTCCCACTCCCGGCACTCTCGCCACTTTTATTTTGCTTGCCCTCATGCTTGATGCCAAAAAGCGTATATACGCATAAAATTCTCCAATTAGCAAAGCTATGCAAGCAAAAAAAAGAAACAAAATTGCAAAAGGCGCAAAAACTTCTGCTCCAAAATACAAATAAGCAGGAACAACTATCGCCAAATAAGCGATTATTATCAAAAACGGAAGCACAACAGAAATTCCCGCCCATTTCAGGGTTTCCTTATCAGCAATATTTTCCATCGCCTCGCTCATTCCCTGCATTGCAATAGAGACGGTTTCTTTAAGCTTTATTTTGCGCGCCACCAAACCAACCAAAATTATTTTTTCAAACCTGCCTAACTTTGCCTTTTCAATCCACGGCAAAAACATCAAAGCAAGGGGGATTTTGCCCGCCTATTCTTTTTCCGCACTGCTTTTTGCATTTCTCAGTTCTGTTTTGCAATTATTTTCTCTTCCCGCATTTTTTTGCCAAAACATATCGGCGCTCTCAATCCTGCGCCGCAATTATTTTTTCCGCCCGCTTTAGCATCTTCTCTCTTGTTTCCTGATGCTTCCCAAGCCATTTTAGCGCAAGCTCAATAACTTCTTTTTTGCATTCCCCGCAAAGCATCTTTCCTTTCACGCATCTCTCCCTGCGGAAGGCAAGGGATTTATCATCTGCCTCAAAATGCATTTTGCACAAGTCAAAAATCGCGCACTCATCAACCCGCCCGCCAAGCTTTCTCTGCTCATCCGCAGTATCGCGCCCGCCGGTAATAGCCCTTTTCAATTTCCCCTCAACGCTTTGCGCACTTTCCGAGAGCCAAAGCATGGAATCAGGGTCTCTTTTTGACATTTTTGCCTCTCCCTTCAGATTTTTCACAAATTTATGGTAGGTGGCAGAAGGCAAAACAAGCCTTTCCTTGAAAGCCAAGTCGCGCGAAAGCCTTATGTGCGGGTCCTGGTCAAGCCCGACAGGCACAAGCACTTCTTTAGGCCCTCCAAAATCCTCATGCTGTGGCAAAAATATATCTGCCATCTGCACAAGCACGCTCATTTGCAAAGAAACCGGCTTGTCCCCGTAAATCGCCTCAAAAGTTGCTCGCGTCACCCTTTTTGAGAGCAAAAACGCCTTATTCATCACACGGTTCTCTTTTGACTGCCTGTAAATATACGCATTTTTCTCATCAAGCCCCAATGCAAGCAAATCAGCAACATTTGAAACAGCGTTTTTTCGGCACTCCTCCAAAGATAGCCCATTATCCGCGTTTGCCTCCAAATCAGCAATAGCATAATACACTTTTGCGCCAAATTGCTTTTGAAAAAATATTATCTCTTCCGCAGTTTGCTTGCTTCCCAAATGAAAGTCGCCGGACGGCTTTATTCCCGATAGAACCGCAACCTCTTTTTTCGCATCCGCCGCCTTCATCCATTTTGCAAAATCCCTGTGCGCAATTATTATGTTTCTTGAGAAAAGATGCGAAGATGAAAACCTTTTTCTCACTGATGCGGGAATTTTCTCAAGCCCGAATTTCTCAAAAAGCTTCTCAACGTCTGCGGGCATGTCCGAGCTCCACGGGTCTATCTCTATCCCTTTCCCCGTTTCTCCCCCTCTGCTGTTGCCGGGTTCTTTAGTCATTCTCTTACACCCTTCTGCCCGTTTTTCTGGGCCCGCTAATCCTAAAGCCGTCCGAGTCAATTACGCAAGGGTGCGCCCCGTGCTTGTGCGCCGCCCCCCTCAATTTCATAACCTCAAGGGTGCGTATTCTCTGCAATCCCTCAAGCCGCCATCCCAAATGGACAAAGCCGTCAGTCATCGCCTCAACTCCGCAGCTTGTGCGCGGCACATGCGGGTCCGGGGGCACCATGTCATCTGCTGTAATTATCGTAGTGGCGCCCCATTTTCTTATGGTATTTATTATTTTTTGCAAATGCCTCCTTCTCTCCCCGTCCTGGGGCAAAACCGCCAAAGGGGTAATGGAATCAAACACTACCCTCTCAACTCCCAGCGTGTCAATAAGCTCAAGCAAAGAGCCCTCCTGCTCAATAAAGCTCTCAAGCTCCATGTGCGGATACTCAATAAAAACAACCTGCTTCTCCCTCTCCATTTTGGGCAAATCCCATTTAAATCCGCTCATGTTTGAAAAAATAGAGAATTTCGGCTCGTCAAACGTAAGATACATTCCCGGCTCTTTTGAGTGCAATGCCCCGTTTACCAAAAATTGCACTCCGAAAGTCGTCTTGCCGCTTCCGGTGCTGCCTGATAAGGTCACAAGGTTGTTTTTTGTAAATCCGCCCCCTATTATCTCATCAAGCCCGGGTATGCCGCTCTTTACTTTCGGAAACATCATAAAAACCACTTAAGCATTTACCTAAAAACCCCTCACGCAATGCATAAAAACACACCTGCATTCGCACTAAAATGCCGGCGCCTTTTTTTGCACCCGCGCCACTTCTTTTTTGCCTGCATGCTTTATTTTTGCAATGCAAAAGAACCTACTTTTCTTCTTCACTCATTTTTTTTATTTTTTTGCCAAGAGCCGCTTTTCTTGCCATCTGCTCCTCGAATTTTTTCCTGTTCTCCTCGCTCATGCCGTTTTTTAATATGTGCTGGGTGAGCTCCTGATTTGTGGCAGAAATTCCCATAAGCGCGTTTTGCAGCTCGCCTGCGTCAATTTTTGCGTCAAGCGGCTCCTCAACCTCGACAACTATCGGCGTATATGCAAGCGTAAGGCGCACAAGGGTCGCAAAATCCTCTATAAGCATGCTAACTCGCGCAGTGGTGGAATAATCCCCGTCATACTCCTGCGCCTCTTCAACTTCCCCTACGCACATTTTCACGCCGTTCTCTTTTGTAAGCTTTGATATGAAGCCCACCATTATCTCCTGCAGCGCCTCTTTTTGTGTTGAGTGCATATCAAAGTGAAAATGCACAAAAAACCCGCCATGAGATATGACATCATGCTTTAAGCGGTCAAATTTATCGGTATTTGCCATAAAATTCCTCTTTATATATGGGTAATTTTCTCCTCACTTCTTTATATTACTCCCCCCAAAACCTTCCTGAGAGGGGCTTATTTCACATTCTCTCTTTTTTGCAACAACCATCACATCTCCGCCCACTCTCTCCACTTTCACAAATTCAAAGCATTTGGCATCCCCTATGCTCAGAATTCCCATCCCCCCAAACATTCCCTGCCTCTCCCCTCCTATTATTTTGGGCGCAATAAAAAGCATAACTTCATCAGCCAATTCCTCTTTTACAAGCTCTGTTGCAAGCTCTGCCCCGCCCTCGCACATCACATGGTTTATTCCCATTTTTGCCAAATCAGCCAAAAGCTCTTGTAAATTAAATTTTCCCCCCTCTCCCTCATACTCAAGCACTTTTGCGCCCCTGTCTATAAGTGCATTTTTCCTTTGCAAAGGCGCTCCCTTATTGCAGGCAATCACAACATTTTTGTCAAAAAGCGCATTAGCATCCAACGGGGTTTTCAAATTTCCATCAACTATTACGCGCAAAGGGCTCCTTCCCCCCTCTATTCTGCATGTAAGGTGCGGGTTGTCTGCCAGCACTGTGCCAATTCCAACCATTACGGCGCCAACTTTATCGCGCATTTTATGCACAACTTTTCGAGACTCCTCCCCGCTAATCCATTTTGAATCCCCTGTTTTTGTCGCCGTGCGCCCGTCCAAAGAGAGTGCAAGCTTTAGCGTCAAATATGGCATTCCCTTTTCACACATTTTGAAAAACGCCTTGTTAATTTCTCGCGCCTCTCTCTCCAGCACCCCAACATCAACCTTTATTTCTGCTTTTTTTAATTTCTCAATTCCCCCTCCTTTTACTTTCTTATTCTCATCCCTTATGCCAACAACAACCCGCGCAAATTTTGTTTTTATTATCTTATCAGTGCAAGGGGGGGTTTTTCCAGCATGGTTGCAGGGCTCAAGGTTAACATAAAGCTCCGCCCCCTCAAGCATCCTCTTCCCTTCCTCTTTGCCAAATTTTTCAAAAACAGAATTTATTGCCTCAATTTCCGCATGCGGCTTTCCCGCCTTTTTGTGAAAGCCCTTTCCGATAATTTTCCCTCCCTTTACAATAAGCGCGCCCACATAAGGGTTTGGCGAGGGCCTCCCTTTGGCAGCAAGCAAAAGCGCCTCCTTCATATATTTTTCATCATCAGTCCTGCTCATCTAATATATGCCCCATTTTCTCTTTTTTTGTTTTCAAATAATTTGCATCATGCTCATTTCCATCAATTTGCAAAGGCATTCTTTTTGCAACCTCTATTCCCTCCTTTTGCAATCCCTGCACTTTTTTCGGGTTGTTTGAGAGAAGCACAACAGAACCCACTTGCAAATATTTTAGCATGTCTGCCGCGCTCTCATAGCTTCTCAAATCATCTGCAAACCCTAATTGATGATTTGCCTGCACTGTATCAAGCCCCTTATCCTGCAATTCATATGCCCTTATTTTGTTTGCAAGCCCTATCCCCCTTCCCTCCTGATTCATGTAAAGCAAAACTCCTTTTTCCTGCTTTCCCAAATATTTTATCGCCTTCTCATATTGTTCCCTGCAGTCGCATCTCATGGAGCCGAGCGCGTCCCCTGTAAGGCATCTTGAATGCAATCTAACCGGCACTTCCTGCGCATCCTTAACATCCCCTCTCACAAGCGCCAAATGCGTTTTCATCTTTCTGTCCTCAAACGCGTAAATTTCAAAATCCCCGAATTGCGTGGGCAGTTTTGCCTTTGCAACAAACTCCGCCCTTTCCCTCTCCCCGGTTTTCTCATCTACTTCCTGCGCATCCATTTATTTCACCAACATAACAAACTTTCCTATTCCAAACCATTAACATCTGCAAACCTTTTCCGGCACGCCTTCTTTTATGCTGCCCTTTCCCGCCTATTTTTGCAATTCTTTTAGCGCCCCAAGCATTTTAATTGCCCCCTGCACCGCGCGCTTTGCCTGCCCCTCAGCCCTTTTTTGCGCCTGCTCATGCGTTGCCCCCGGCCCAATCACTCCAAACATCACAGGTTTCCCTGTTTCCAGTGAAATTTCAGAAAGAGATTTTGCGCACGCAACCGCAATTACTTTATCATGCCCTGTTTCTCCCTTAATAATTGCCCCAAGCGCCACAATTGCATCAACATCTTTTCTTTCTGCCATTTTTTTTGCAATTAAAGGAATATCATAAGCGCCAGGCACATGCATCGCTTTTACTACTTGCGCGCCCGCCTTCTTCGCCTCCTCAACCGCAACCCGCTCCATTTTGCCGGTTATCTCGTCATTGAAGTCAGAGACAATTATTGCCAATTTTTTTGCCATAAAAATTCCTTCCATTAATATTTATCTCCCCCCTCATCTGTGCATCTGCCCTCATTGCGCCTCAATTCCGCCCTCGTCTTCCCTTCCCTGCCTTCTTCCGGTGCCTGCCCTCTCAATTAATTTTTCCGGGTTTTTCACAAGCCACACCGCATTATGCACATGCTTCCTTACCCTGCCTTCAGTTAGCGCAACCAAATCCTTTTCATCCAACTTTCCGTCCCGCACGCTCTCTTTCATATGCACAAATACCTCTATTATATGCCTTGAATTTGCAAGCATCACTCCCTGTATCGCGGTTGATGCCTCGTGGGCGCACACTCCGTCAACATCCTCTGCCCCTACCATCCCCAAAGCCATCACAATATCACAATCCTCAAGCTCAAAAAGAAGCTGGCACTCAACAGGCAAATCCTTTATGCCTGGGGCTGTTTTTCTTATAACCTCTACCTTGCCGAAAATATTTTTGTTTTTCTCAAGCTCGTCCAAAGCTATTTTGCCCATATTAATGCGAGAAAATGTTGTATCCACTATGCCCAATTTCATGAATAAATAATGGAAAATGAATAATTAAAGCCTATGCCTGAATTATTTTCTCTTGCCTGCACGGGCTGAGGAAACCATTTTAACTTCTTCCTCTTCAGCCGCATTTTTTATGAGCAAAAGCTCCATTTTCCTCAATTGCTTCACCATGGGCGCGCCCTCGTCCAGCTGGTATAATATAATTTTTCCAATGCCCCTAGTCGGCTTCACTATATTATTTTTCTCAAGCTCTTCCCAGTGGTTGAAGAGGCTTGCCCAAGAAATGCCCGCCCCTTTTGCGATTTCTGTCTTCGTGAAATCCTTCAATCTATTCTCAAGCAAAAAGTCAATTATTCTAAATTGCGGCGAATTGCCGAAAAATTCAAGAAATACTGATTCTTCCGCCATCCAGACACCTGTATATATTAGTATATACGCATGTTTATAATTATATATACAAAAGAAAAGAAATTCTTGAAATAATTGAAAAATACAATGGAAAGCAGCATTGGTAATCCTATTTTATCTCCTTCCCCTCTATCGCTAAAAAGCCGTTTTTCTTCGCATATTCAAGCGCCCCCTTCCACGAGAGCGCCTTCCCGTCATCGCCAAGCATCTCGCAAATAACAACTGCAGGCGAAAGCCCTGCTTTTAAGCACAATTCAACAGCCATCTCGGTGTGCCCCCTTCTTTTTTCAATTCCGCGGGAGGCAAGCAAAGGCACATGCCCCGGAGCATAAAACTTTTCTGAAAATTCATCAAGCTTTTTGCCTGAAACCATTTTCTCAAATTCGCGCACAGTCATGCTCCTATCATCATCAGAAATTCCTGTATAGCATTTTTTTGAATTTATATAGGTGCAAAAAGAGGGCTCATCCCCATATGGCATTATTTTCATCGCGATTTTTCGCAATCCCTCACGCTTGCTCTCCCTTAGCAGCTGCGAGTAAAAGCAAAGCCCCAGCTTATCTGTTATCTCCTGCGTGGTGCAAAGGCAAATCATCCCGCCGGCATCCTTCCTGAAAAGCCTTGCCATATTTGGATTAAACTTTGAGGCATGCACAACAATGTCTGCCTCCCCCTCTCTTTTGGGGTCATCAAGCAAAATAACGGGAGTGCCCTCCCTAACAGCTTTCAAAACTTTTTCAATTTCCACATTTCCCACTTCCAACTCTCAAAATAAATTCATAGCCAAAGAAGGCGTTTTTCTGCAATCTTTCCGCCGGCTCACAATCCCTCTCTTATCTCGCGCGCCTCCTCAAGGTTTTCAAGCACTTCTTCAATTCCAATCTCCTTTTGCTTCCCGCTTTTCAAATCCTTTAATGCAAATTTGCCGCTCTTCATCTCCTTTTCCCCTATTATGAGCGCAAAAGGAATTTTGCACGCGTTTGCGTATTCAAGCTGATTTTTCACCTTTCTTCCCATCAAATCCGTTCTGCAGGAAAAGCCCGCCTCCCTTATCCTCTTTGCAGCCCGCACCGCACCTCCATAACTCTTATCATCAAATGTGATTATCATCACATCACAAGGGGAAATTTTCTCTCCTTTTCCTTTTTTGAGCGCAAAAAGCCTCTCAACTCCCAAAGAAATTCCCACTGCCGGCTCTTTTTTCCCGTACACGCCTGCCAATTCGTCATACCTTCCCCCGCCGGCAACAGAGCCGATTCCGCCGCCCGCGCTTATCTCAAATATCGGGCCTGTGTAATACCCAAGCCCGCGAACAAGCGACAAATCCACCTTCACATTCTCAATCCCATAAGCATATTTTAAAATGCACAAAATATTCTCAAGCTCGCCCGCCCCTTCCTGCGAATATTTTTTTGCCAATTCAAGGGCTTTCTCATTTTCTTTTTTGCCTGGCATAAGCACTTGCAGCAATTGCTCAATATCCGCCCTCTTTACTTTGCATGCCTCAATTTCCTTTTTCACGCCTTCAATTCCGATTTTTCCAAGCTTATCAAGCGCGCGCAATATCGCATTCTCCGCATTTTCAATTTTCAATGATTTTATTATTCCGTTAAGTATTTTCCTGTTGTTTAGCAATATTTCAAATTCCCCGAAGCCGAGTGTTTGCAGTGCTTCGCATGACATTGCAAGCAATTCCGCCTCGCACCTCATGTCCGCGCTTCCCACAATATCCGCGTCCGCCTGCAAAAATTCGCGCATTCTCCCTTTTTGCGGCTCCTCCCGCCTCCACGCGTTTGCAATAATATAGCGCTTATACGGCTTTGCCATATTTGCGCCCGCAACATAGCGCGCCAATCCCACCGTCTGGTCAAAGCGCAAGGCAAGCTCGCTTTTCTCAATTCTAAAAAGCTGCCCCGCAATTTCATCTCCCGACTTTGCGCACAATGTTTTTACATTCTCAATCGCAGGGGTTGAGAGCGGCTCATAGCCCCATTTTTTGTAAACCTGTTTTATGCTCTCCAGCATCCGCTCGCGGTAAATTGCATCTTCCCCCCCGAAATCCTTCATGCCTTTTGGAGTCTCAAAGTTTGCCATATATTAATTTGGCTATTCCACTTTAAAACCCATTCGCAACCGGCTTTTTTATAGATGCCAGCTTTCCAGCCGCAAGAAAAAAGCGAGGTTTGCAAAAAACATCCCAGCACCAAAGCCATGTTTGCAAAGAAAAATAAATCAAAACTAAAAAGCAGAAAATAAAAAACTCAAAAAAGTAAAAAATAAATTATTTTTTCATATGCTCCTCAAGCCAGCCCTTTATGCCCGCTTTTGTGCCGGCGCCCACGCGCTTGTCTATCATTTTGCCGTCCTTAAAAAGTATCATTGTGGGTATTCCGCTCACCTGATACTCTGCCGACAATTCGGGATTTTCATCCACATTTACTTTGCCTATTTTGACGCCCTTCATCTCTTTGGAAAGCTCTTCAATTACAGGCATAAGCATCTGGCACGGGCCGCACCACGGCGCCCAAAAATCCACAAACGCAAGCCCTGAGGAAATGTGCGCCTTAAAATTTTCTTTGTTCAATTCTGTTGCCATATATATCACCCTAAAGAGAGGTTAATAGCTAAAACTTGCACTTTTCCATACTTAAAGCTTTGCCAAAATCTTTCCCAAATTAAAAAAACGCCTTCCAAAAGATTAAATTCCAAAATACTGCTTGAATTTCGCCGTCGTCTTTACCTTCTTCGTTCTGCCGTATGCAAAGCTTGCCAAAAACCCCTTTTCCTCAAGTTCGGAAACATCTGTATATATCCCTCCCCCAAGGCGCTTGAAAAGCTCCCTTTTTGTTATCCCTTCGTTTTTGTGAATATATGCAAGCGTTCGTAATGCATGCCTGCTTATTTCCGCCTCCCCGGCAAACTGCCTTACGCAGGGCGCATGCGTAGCCCGCACGCGCATCATATAATGCCCGCTCTTATCCTCGCTTATCTCAAGCGCAGAGCCCCTCTCCTCAAACTTTTGGGAAAGCTCTCCAATCATTTTCTGCACATGGGATGCCGACGCCACGCCTATAAGCTTTCCCAAATTAGATGCAGATACGCTCTGCCCGCTCATAAATAAAGCCGCCTCAATTACATGCAAAGGGTCCTTTCCCTCAATATAGGGCGCAAGCCCTATCTGCCTCTCCTCCTCAACAGGCGCATTTACTTCCAAATTATAACTTGTCTGCAACTCCTGCCCCACAAAATGCGCCCCCCCGCCTCCAAGCAAATGCGCACCTATGATGTCTTTTTCATGCTGTGCACTTATTCCCACGTTGTGCATTTTAGAATCAGAAATCTCTTCTCCCGCATTCTCATTCCCGCCTTTTGCGCCCTCATACAACTCCTCGCGCGCTTCCGCTTCTATCTGCTCTTTTGTTTCTCTCCCTCTCTGCGGCGGGCTTTGCGTGCCTTCAAACGCCCTGCTCACAATCTCTTTTAGCTCCTGGGCGCTTACTTCCTTTTCCTCTTTTTTCTCTTTTTGCTTTACAATTTCTCCTGTGGCGGTTGTTTTTATAACCCCTGGCAGCAGGTGCTTTGCCTCCTTCGGCTTAACATATATATGCACCTTTCCCTTGGAGCCCCCTGTTTTTTTTCCAGTTTTTTTGGACATTTATCCGCCTCTTGCTTTTACTCCTTTCACTTTTTTCTTGGCATTAGTATTATCGTTATTGAGCCTTATGAATATTTCCCCGAAAAACGGGTCCTGCTTTAAGGATATTTTTCCCTCGTTTGCCAAAAAAAGCACAGGCAATAAAGTATATACTATCTCCTGCCTGTCTTTTTTGTTAAGCAAATTTGAAAACGTCACAAGCCCGGCAGAATCCAGCCGCTCGCAAATTCTCTCATGAATTATGCCTATCTCATCGTCAATATTAAATTCAGACATTTTAATTTCCAGCGGAGCTATTTCCACGGGGTGAGATGCCCTCTCCTGCATTTTTATTTCCCTTTTTCCCTCCTCCTCAAAAACCTGCTCAACCGCCTCCAAAAGCTCGTCCAAAGTAACCCTTCTTTTCGGAGGAATCCTGCCGCGCAACTCCATCATAGGCAAATCCGAGTGCGCCACAGGCTCGAAAAACTCATCCAGCTCCGCCTGCACCGGCTCATCCAAATTAATCATATCTGATTTAAAGCGCAGCAAAATAGCCGCAGCCAAAATAAGGTTTGCAGGAATTCTCAAGTCATCCATTTGCATTTCTTTTATTTTTAAGAGGTATTTGCCCGTAACTTCCACGACATCAATATTCCACGGGTCCATTTTATCCTGTGCAACCATGTCCATAAGCACTTCACGCCAGGTGGGAAGCATCACAATATTTTCCAAATTAGTGTCTGTTGCAGTTTGAAAATTAGGGCGTTCCTCCTCTAGCATAACCTCAAGCTGCCGTGGCCTATCCGACATATTGCTTAAAAGAGGGGCAAATAATATAAATTAGAAAGAAAACGGTGTCAAAAAATGAAAATAAGAGTTTAATTCACATATTCAAGGAACATAAGCCCGTTCTCATTCATAAGCTCGGTTATCTGCAAATGCATCGCTTGCTTATACTCCTGCCTTTTGCCCTCATCCTTGCCTACAAAATGAGTCTGCCTGCTTAGGTATAACGCCTTCTTTTCCTGGTTAATTTCGCATTCTGCAAACATAACTAGCTCATTCTTCCCATGCTCGCCTGCAGAATCCAGCACCATAAGGAATTTTCTCCCCTCTATCCCCTTATTGCCCATAATTTGCATGACTTTCTCGGTAGTGCCGTTTGCGCGCGCAAGAATCTCCTTAGCGCTAAAAAGCCTGGCAAACACATTTGAGGCAATCGGCATCTGCTCCTCAAAGTAGCCGTTTCTTCGCCTGTTGCCGTTCATTTTGCTATGCGGGTTATAATTTTCATTAAGGTGCATTCTAATCATCTTTAAGCTAATTAAAATTTACTACACTATTATTTATCTTTTATAACTTTATAAACCTATTCAATTGCTTTGGGCATTTAATTACTGCCAATTCTCATATATAAATAATTGTATCAAAGCCCCACCACGCCAAATTTTCCGTCATAGCCCGGCTCTATGATTAATTCCCCTTTTCTCATCCTAAAAATAGCGTTTGCAACCGCTTCCAAATAATCTTTTTTTTCATATTTTATTTTTTTTATTTTTTCAATATCAGCATTTAGCAAAACAAAAAATTCATTTCCAAACTCTTTAATCAATTTCAAATAAACCTGCTCAACAGATGCTGTTGCAACTCCCTTTCCTATCGCCATTGAAATTATCTCTTTTAAGGGCACAATGCTCTCATATGCAGGCGCCCCTTTCGGCTTTTCCCCCTCTTCCCTGTCAGCCAGCTCATCTATTCTTCCCAATACTCCTTTGGTAATTTTTTTATTGCATTTGGGGCATCTTCCGCCATATTTTTTTGTCTGCGCCGGAGTGCTTCTCAGAAGGCAGTTTCTGCATCCGTCAGAATAATATTTTCCCTCCTGCGGAAAAAACTCAATAGTTTTTTTCAAGTTTCCATTTCCCTTTTTTGCAATCGCATCAAAAAGCGCATTATATGAAATTTCCTCCCCTTCCACAACAGTCGCCTCTCTTCCCAACTTTTGCGGCGAATGCGCGTCAGAGAAAGAAACCAGGCTCACCTTGTCAAGCCATGAGCATCTCCAATTCATCTGCGGATCCGAGGAAAGCCCTGTCTCTATGGCATGCACATATTTTTCAGCCCCCTCAAAAGCATCTGCAAGAGAATCAAACCCCCCCTTTGCCCCAAATATCCCATACCACGGAGTCCATGCATGCGCAGGAATCAGAAGGGATTTTTTTGAAATAGAATAACACTCCTCCGCCGTCTCTGCCAGGCTCATTCTCACCCACGGGCGCCCGTCAACCCCTAATTTTGATTTTTTTGAAATAAACTCATTAAACTGCTCCGCCTCCTGCAAAGAGGGCATCACAATAAGGGTGTGTATTCTTCTTTTTTTTCCTGCAGGCTGCTCAAAAGTGTTGTTTATTTCCACCGTAGGCACAAAACAAGTATTATCGCACAAAAGAAGCCCGTTATCGCTCTCTTCGCACTCTTTTTTTATCTCTTCCAAATACTGCGGATGCGTAAAATCCCCTGTGCCCATTAAATGTATCCCTTTTATTTTTGCCTCGCGTGCCATTTCCCTTATTCCCATCCTCGGCGAGCACCCGCGCGCATATTTTGAATGCACATGCAAATCGCAAATTATTTCCATGCCAAAAATAGGGCGGCTAAACTAATAAGCTATGCTAAAATTTTCTGGGATGATATTTTCGGGCGTTTATATGTCTGCCAAATTATCTTTATTCGCCTCTATTATCTTCTCTCTGCGCTCTTTCCATTTTTGTGCAAACTCTTCCCTCTCCTTTTTTGCATAATCTTTTCCAAATATGTTCTTTTTGTGGATATGCTCAATCTTATCCATTATCTTCTGCGCGATCTTTTCATAATGTGCTTTATTCGCATATCTTATCTCCCGCCTTTTGTTCATCTCATTGCGCACTGCCTTGAGCATATCCGCAACAATCGCATATGGCACAAAATACAATCCAAACTCAAGCAAGCTGGTTGCGTTAAGCCCAATTGTTATCAATGCAGCAACATCTGCTACCAACAAAATGCTGCCTGCAACTACGGATTTAACCGCCGTATTTAGCGGCAAAATAAGATAATCGCTGCGCCTGTTATCTACAGAACTTCCTACGTCCCACCTGTCAATCCTTGAAATCTTTGAATATTTCTGCTTAATGCCTATATTATCTTCTATTTTCATTCCGTTTTGCTCAAAATTCTCGTATTTCAGGCTCTCCCTCACCATCTCATCAATTGCCTGCTTCATAAGCTTCTTGTTTTTGTGCCTGTGAATAATCGCCTTGAAAAAGTTTTCCTGCGGATAGCGAATTTGCTTCAATTTCTTTGCCATTGAAACATAGTACGCTTGCCTCTCAACGGCCGGTGCAAAGCCATTTTGGTTGCCTTTTCTAATGATTGCCATGCAAACATTACTCTTCCAAAGTTTATAAAGTTATCTTTTATAGTAATATGTGTATTAACCACTATATATGCAAGCAAGCCCAACAAACAAGTTAAAAGCCGCCCGCCTTCCTATCCCGTGTATTTGCAAACCAGCTCAACAAAAGGATTTACAAAAGGCACAGCTCTTGAAAAGCCCCTTTTCTCAAGAAACACCAGCCCCAGCGCAAAATCCCTTCTTTTGAGCCCTTTGAGAAGCAAAAGGGCAATAGAATAAACAATGCAGGTAATGCCCATCCCCACTACAAGCTGCAATATTCCAAAAGTTGCCCACGCGGAAAGCATTCCCGCATACGGCAAAGAAATATATCCTGCCCCCACGGCAACCGCTCCCGCCGCAATTCCTTTCAAAATATCATAATGAAGCTTTGCGCCAAATTTCGCGCGCGCCGCCCACACCGCATACCCCTCTCCAAACACCGCCGCAACAGAGCTGGCTATTGCCGCGCCGGCAACTCCTATGACGGGTATAAGTGCAACATCCATTCCGAAATTGAGTGTTAGCGCGATAATACTTGCTATAAGAAGGGTATATACATGCCCGCGGGCGATAAGCGCGTTTCTAAAGGACGCCGAAATAAGCGTAGCCAATACAAAGGGCACAAACAGCCACATCAAATAAGCGTTTTCAACATAATCCTTTGCAAGAATTCCCAAAAGCGCGTCAGCATAAACCAAAAATACGCAAAGCACCGGAATTCCCAAATACACGCTCCAGCGAGATATCTCTTTTGTCATTTTCGCAAACATGGGCGTCTTTTTCTCAAACTCCTCCACAAGCATGGGAAGCTGTACGTCTGTTATCGGCCCTATTATAACCGGACCTATATTTCTCACAAACGCGATAACGGCGGCATACCCGGTCACAATTCCCGGATGCTCCCCCAAAAAAGCCCCTACAAGTATTACGTCCATATATGTAATAAGCGACTCAAGCATGGCGCTGGCATAAATAGGCATCCCGAATTTTATGTCTTTTTTAAGGATTTTTACTGATATTTTCGTCTCGCCGGGGATTTCATTCCATTTTTTCCATATTGCCCATGCAAAAAATACCAATATTATAAAGTAAGTGGCAGCATACGCGCCCATCATGCTGTTCGCAGTTGCCGCCCCGAAATATATCAGCGCCCCTATAAACAAAAGCCGAAGGATTTGAAACGCGACATTTCCTATTGCCCCTATTTCAAACCTTTTAAACGCGTTAAGGGTCGCCCCAAGGTATGCCCCTACAACGGAAAACAGGGCGACTACCCCCGTAATGGCAAGGAGGGGAAGCCCCAGCCGGTGCAAATAATTGCTTGCCTTTGCCGCCTCTGCAAGCGCGGAATCAATTATTCCCCCTCCCGCGCCCGCGGGAATTTCAAGGGCAACATAATCAAGCAAATAATAGGCGCCGATAATGGCTATTATAATAATTACGCTCATCAGGGAAGAGGCCACAATAGATGTCCATATGCGGGTTTTTGCCTCTTCATATTTTTTCCTAAGCATGCATTCTGGTGTAAATTTAACCACCGAAATTCCAAGCCCCAGGCTTGCTATGGAAACAAGCCCCAAAACATATGCGTTTGCCTGAAAAAATAAGTCAGATTCTGCCGTCGCAAAGAAATTTATTATTATAAATGTGAAAACAAGCCCCAGCACTTTCACAAATCCCATGGAGCCAAGCTTTACAAGCGCCCCTCCGGCAAAAGTGTTTGTAACCTCTGTTTGGTTTTCCCTCTCTTCTTTTTCATTTCCCATAAGCTTTACCCTATTTTTTTCTGGCAGATACTTCGGCTTGCTTTCTTTTCAGATTTTTGCAAATTAAATTCCCGCCCGCCCTTTTTTTTCCAAGGCATCAGAGGTTAAATTTGTTTGCTATGGTTTATAACAATTCCCTGCAATTTAAAGCCTATGGCACTCTCGCTTGGCACCAACGGGGTAAGGGCAACTTTTAACAAACTAAACCCGCAGGCGGCGGCGGACTTTGCGTTCGCATTTTCACGCTCAATTTCAAAAAAAAGAAGCTCTATGCCCACAATAGCAATAGCGCGCGACATGCGCAAAACCTCCCCCTGCCTTATGCAGGCGGCCGCCTCCGCAATTATGGAAGGGGGTGCAAACGCACTTGACATCGGGCTTCTTCCCTCCCCGGTGGCAGAGTGGGCAAGCATGCATTTCAAATGCGCGGGGCTGATAATAATTACGGCAAGCCACAACCCCCCAGAATATAACGCATTAAAATTTGTGGATGGCAGGGGAGTTGCCATTTCCCGCGAGAGGGGCGCCTCATACTCAAAATTCTTGGGAAAAACGCATTCCCCTTCCCTTCCATGGCAAAGCGTGGGAAAGCTGATAAAACAAGAAAACGTTTTGCAGGAATATGAAAGGGCAGTGCTTGACGCCGTGCCAAAAAGTTCCATCACCCGCAAATTGAAAATAGTGGCAGACCCCGGAAACGGCACCGCCACCATCATCGCCCCCGCGCTTATGGAGAAATTCGGGGCAAAAGTAATAACAATAAATGAAAAGCTTGACGGCACCTTCCCCTCCCGCCCTTCCGAGCCGGCTGAGAAAAACGTCTCCGCTCTGATAAAAAAAGTAAAAGAGGAAAAGGCGGACTTCGGGGTGGCGTGGGACGGGGATGCTGACAGGGTAATATTTGTTGATGAAAACGGGCAATGGCTCAACGGAGACAAATGCGTCGCCATCTCCGCATTGCATGCCCTCAAGGAGGCGCAAAGCGCAAAAGGAAAATTTGTTGTAACAACAGCCGCCACCAGCATGGCAGTGGAGGCGGCGGCAGTTTCCTTCGGGGCGAAAATAAAATACACCGATGTCGGTGCCCCATATTTGGCGGAAGAGATGCAAAAACTCGGGGACGCGGCAGTATGCGGCGGAGAGGAGGTAGGGGGAATAATATGGCCCGAATTCTCCCTTGCAAAAGACGGCATCTTTGCAGTATGCAAACTGATGCAAATGGCATCCATAAAGCCGATAAGCAAATGGGTGGAAGAGCTTCCAAAATATTATAACGCAAAAACAAAGATTAGCGCGGGCGCAAAAGAGAAGGCAAAAGTTATCTCTTCTTTGCAAAAAAAGATTTTAGCGGAAATAAAGGCGGGCGCAAAAAGCCAGGCAGGAAAAGCCGAAAGGCGTGAAAAGGCGGGAAAAGGCGGCGCAAATGAAAAAATGAAGTTAATCTCTTTAATAGGGGGCTTGCGCATCTCATTTGAAAATTCATGGGTGCTTGTGCGCGCCTCAGGCACAGAGGAGTATATCCGCATATTCGCGGAAAGCCCGTCTCAAAAAGAGGCGCAAGGGCTTATGAATAAGTATAAAAGCATGGCAAAGCAATTTATAGCGTAAAGAAAAGGTGTTATTTATGAAGGCAGTTTTATTGTGCGGAGGGCTGGGCACCCGCCTGCGCCCATACACATACGCGATTCCAAAGCCGATGCTTCGCCTCGGCAACAAGCCTATTCTTGAATATGTGATAGCAAACACAAGAAATTACGGAATAAGGGACATTTACATAACCGTGGGCTACCTAAAAGCGCAATTTCGCGATTATTTCGGAGACGGCTCAAAATTCGGGGTAAATTTGAAAATAAAAGAGGAAGAGGAAAGCCTCAACACCGCCGGCTCAATTCTTGATTTGAAAAAAGAGCTAAACTCAACTTTTCTTGTGCAGATGGGGGACCATTTCTCAAACATCAATTTGAAAAAAATGCTTGAATTTCACAAAAAGCAGGGGGGCATAGCCACAATAGCGCTAAAGCGGCAGGGCGTGCCCATAAACTACGGGCTTGCGCAAATAGATTCCCATAAAAGAATTTTCGCGTTTGAGGAAAAGCCGATTTTGCAAAATTTCATAAATTCCGGAATTTATCTTTTTGAGCCGGAAATATTTGACTACATAAAGCCAAAGCAGGATTTTGCAAAAGACGTGTTTCCAGCTCTTATGAAGGCGGACAAGAAAATAAACGGCTATGTGTTTGACGAATTCTGGATGGACATAGGGCATGCAAAGGATTACGAGGAGATGGACAAGTCGGTCACTTTGGTGGAAACCGTAAATTCACTCCTTTAAATTTTTTCAAAACCGCCCTAGCCAAAAGCCTTTTCAGCCAAGCGAGTTTTTTCCATTTTTCCCTAAAATTATTTTTCGCCCTTTTTTAGTTTCAGGCAAAAAACATCTCCATTGCCTTTTTCAAATCCTTTTTCTCAATAAGTATGTATGTGGTATCCCAGGCGCTGAAAAATTCCATTATGCTAATATCCTTCTCGTAAAATTTGCCTAAAATATGAAAAAGCACACCTGCGTCATCCTCAATGTTTTTGCTGTGCTTTAATTCAAGCAATACAAGCCCGTCGCGGTAATACACCGCGCCTTTTTTGTATTTTGAAATATTATCAGCATTCCCTATAACTACTGATATTTTGCCGAATGAGAGAACCGCGTCCGCCTTTTTTGAAAATTCCCCCTCAACCACAAGCGCGGCATAATTTGATTTTACATTAGTGCTGGTGTTTTGCATTATTTTCTTCCCAGAACCCTTTCCCCCCGACCATTTTTTGCATTTTTCAATATAGCGGTAAAGTGAAATCATCACTGCTTCTTCGCTTCTTGCAACTCCTGCCTCCTCGCGGATTTTTCTTGCAAGCGAGCTTATGTTAATTATTCCTTCGCTTGCGTGCGCAAGAAGCATCGGGCGCTGCTCTATATATTCCTCCACTATTTTTGAAACCGGCTTTGCTTTATCTTTTCTCATATGTAATATTTCTTACAAATTCTTTATAAATATTGGTAATTTTTGCAATTTTATTTAAATACTCCCCAACTCACATTTTCTTAAAACGAGGTGGAGATAATGGTAACATTTAATCAAAACGTATTGAAACAGGTGGCAAGCGCCATAGGCGCAACAAAAAGCGAGGTTTCGGCAGCTCTTGGGAAAAGCGACTCCATGCAGCTGGCGCTTCAGGAAGGGTGCGGCGTTTACTGCCACGCAAAAGTATTTGACAACGGCAAGCACGGCAATAAGGGAGAGTGCACCCTTGAAATTCCAAGCGGAATAAAATTCAAAATCCACAAAAACGGCAGCGGAATTGAAATACAAAAAACATACAGCCCATTCACTCTGAAAAAGCCGGCGCTTAAAAAGCCGCTAAACCTTGCAGGAAAGGGCGCGGTGCCCCAATTCTTGGCATTTGGCAAAAAATAAGCAAAAAACAACCGTAATTAAGGGGCTAGCAGCCCCTTTTCACGGGTGAATATTATGTCGAAATATTTTAATAAGGAAACCCTTGTAAAAATTGCAAATGCCATCGGCGCAACAGTCAATGAGGTGCACACAGCTGTTTTGGAGAGCGGCATGCTAAACCTTGCAGCCAATAGCACTAGCGGGTTTGATGTAGTTGCACCTGTGAAAGTTTTTGGAAAAGAGCAAAAAGGGCGCTGCACAATAGAGTTTGCCGACTCCGGCCGCTTTGAGGCAAAAGTATGGGGAAAGAAAATCCTTTTCACAAAAGAGAAAAGCCCATTTTCCCTAAAAATAGTAAAAAAGGGGCAGGAAACAACTCAACAACTGCTAAAGCTTGCCAAATAGTTTCTTTTTTTTCTTATTCTAATTTTTCACGAGCTTCCAAACACAACTACCACAATTACAGCAATTACTGCCTCAATTCCAAGCAAACACAAAACAAGATTTCTCTCGCGCATTCCGCCAAATATTTTCAAAACCAAATCCACAAGCCCGCGAATTTTCCCCTCAGGCGCATAAAGCTTTCCATCTTTTAAAATTGCAAAGCTTTTCGGGAATTTATTATATGCCTTGATAAACCAGTCAACAATAAACGGCGCCATCAAAATTACTCCCGCGCTTTTGAAGCTTGAAACAATTACGGCGGCAGCAATAGCCGCCCCTATCGTAAATGTGCCAACATCTCCGATAAATATTTTGGCAGGATACCAGTTGAAATAAATAAAGCCCAACAGCGCCCCCATCATCGCAGCGCATATTAGCGCCATCTCATTTTGCCCCTGCATTATAGCAAGAGCGCAAAGGGCCGCAAAAATAATTATTCCCATTCCCGCCTCAAGCCCGTTAAAGCCTGCAAGCATATTTGTCAAATTCGAGCATACCGCAACCGCCAAAGGAATTAGCAGAAGAGGATAAAGCAGCCCAAAATCCACCATCCCCAAAAATGGAATTGAAATAGAATTATTTCCCCACATAAGAGCAATCGCCACAAGGGGGGCGGATGCCAAAAGAGGCAAGGCGGCTTTTACCGATTGCCTAATATCATGAATATCATCATAAGTGCCGATAAGGGCTGTTATGGCTATCACAAGAAGAGCCGCAACCATCCCCTCAAGCGAGAAAGCTATCCCAAAATTCATATACAGCAGGCTTCCAATCAGCGCAGTCGCCAAAAACGCGCCAACAACCGCCATTCCCCCCATTTCCGCAACTTCGGGCTTTCCCTCCTTATGCATATCCTGCCCGACTATTTTCTCATTTTTCATTTTGGCAATAATGTGCTTTGTGAGAAAAAATGAAAAAATAGCGGCAAAAAGAAAAATTATTGCAAGAAACAAAATTTCCATGAAAAATACTCCCTCATTAATCTTTTAAGCCAATTCCACGGCCAATTATTTTTTTCTAAGCTTGGCAAGCGCTTCCTTTGCCCCTGCCGCACTTATTTTTCCCCCTTTTTGCATAAGCGCAACAACTTTTTCCATCTCCCCCTCTTTTGCCCCTGCCGCGGATGCCAAATGCCTTGCATGCAATTTCATATGCCCTTTTTGTATTCCTTCATCCGCCAAGGCGCGCAAGGCTGCAAAATTTTGCGCCAACCCCACTGCCGCCATCACCTGCGCCAATTCCCCTGCGCTTTTTACTCCCAATATTTTCAAGCACATTTTGGCAGTAGGATTCACGCCCAAAGAGCCGCCCACAGTGCCAACAGCCATTGGCAAAACAATTTTTCCCTCCAAATTCCCATCAGCATTTTTCCTAAAAGTTGTAAGCGCCCCGCTCTTTAGCGCAGAATATGTGTGTGCCCCTGCCTCAACTGCGCGCCAGTCGTTTCCGCAGGCAATGCAAACCGCGTCAATTCCGTTCATTACTCCCTTATTATGCGTGGCTCTTCTGTATTCATCTGCCATAGCCATTGCCCAGCAATCCAATATCGATTCAACCACTTGCTCGCCGCCAATATCCTCCTTTTTCCATATTGCAACCGCGCTTGCCATTCTTGCAGTTGCCAAATTGCTCAATATTTTCAGGCGTGTTTTCCCTCCCGTTATTTCCTCCAAAAGAGGGGCTATGCCCTCCAGCACCGTATTTACAGCATTCGCGCCCATGGCATCGGCAGTATTTATGAAAAATTCAACAACAAGCATTTTTCCCCTTACTGTATTTATGCTTCGCGGGCTCATGCCTCCCACTCCCCCTCCATACGGGTGCAAATGCGAGGCATTCTCATCCGCCTTTTTCACTATTTCCTCCCTTCTCTTCTCAATTTTAATTATCGCATCATCAACATCTTTTATTCCAACAAGCTGTATTTGCCCAATCATTATAGAGCCGGTGTAATTTGTCCTAAACCCGCCCGTATTTTTGCAAAGCTTTGCCCCATTGCTCGCCGCCGCTACCACCGAGGGCTCCTCAATCGCCATAGGCACAACCGTTTCCTTGCCGTTTATTATGAAATTCGGGGCAAGCGAGAGAGGCAAGCCTATAGTGCCAATCACATTTTCGCTCATCTTATCCGCAACACTTAATGGAAGAGCCCCCTCTTTTTTTAGAAGCGCCAGCTCCTCCTTGCCAAGCTTTAGCAGCTTTGCCGCCCTCTCCTGCCTTTCCTCAATAGTTAATTTGTAAAATCCAGACCATGGGCTTTCAACCATATTTACACCTGCAATAATAGCCAAAACAAGCTATAATAAACCTCACTATTAACATGCTAATTTTTCGTCATTTGGCTATTTTTAACTCTCCTCTCCAAAACTATTTTTTCTTTCCCATCTTCTCAGCTATTTTTTTCACAGGCGCATCCGTCCTTATTCCTGTATTCTTAAAATGGGTGCGCGAGGCAAAATAGCCCTCTCTCTTTAGGGAATTTATCAAATCTTCGCTTTTTGGCAGATTCACAAAATATTTTTTCGCAATTTTGTGCACATCATAATATAGCGAAGGCCCGCCAATTTCCCCGGAAATAATCTGCAAAAATTGGGCCAGAGAATGCTTGTCCAAATAATTTCTTTTTGCAAGAAGCTTATTCATTTCCTCCAGTTTTTCCCTCTCGCACCATTTTCCAGCCCATAGCGGCCCTGCCCATTGCATGCTTTTGCCGCATTGCGGGCATTTCTCGCGAGGAAAATTAGTAGATAAATTATGATGCATGCAAAAAGGGCAATATTCAATATATCCTTTAGCCAATTTGGCACTTTCCGCCGCCGCGTCCGCCCCTTGCTTGACTTTTGCCAAAATTTTCAGATAATGAAAATGCGAAAAGCAAAATTGAGGCTCCAAAGCCCAATTATACGATGCCGCCACAGAGGCGATTTTTCCAAGCAAAATGCGCAATGCCGCCTCATGGCAAAACTCATTGTTTATTGGCTGTGTTGAATAATTTTTTATGCATGCTTTTTTTTGCGCCCCGCACAGCACAGCCATGTCTGTGGCGGTTATTGAAATATATTTCTCCCTCTCTCCCCCAACGCATGAGAAAAGCGAATCCAAATAAGGCATCGGGGTGCCGAAAGGGTCAATTTCAGCAAAAGAGAAAGTTTTCATTCCTCCCTCTTTGCATGCAAATGAGGGGTTGTCATAAAAATACCTGTTTACATCCCATTCAAATATTTCATATTTTTTCTTTGAAATTTTATTTGCTTTCAAATTTTCCCGCAGGCTTTTCAGGGCATTCTTGCTTCTGTCTATAAAATGCACTTTTTCAATATTCTTATTCTCAAGCAAATACCTTATTCCCCGCGCCCCGCTGGCGCAAAAAGCATCTACTCCTAAATCTATCTGTGGCAAAGTGCCTACCCACAAAGAAGTCAAATCCCTGCATTGGCGCATCCTCTCATTAAAAAACGTGCTTTCAGACGCATAAATTTTTGCAAGCCCTTCCTTGGAAAATTTCTCTTTTCTCGCCTTTTCAATCCCGCTTATTTTCATGCTTTCTTTTTTTGCATCTTTCTTCTTTTGCGCATTTTTCACATTGCCAATAATATGTTTTTTCTTATTTTTTTCTTTAGCGGGTTTGGAATTCATGAACTAATATGGATAAAAACCGCTTAAAAAGCCTGCCCTCCTATCTGAAAAACATGGGCATAGCAATAGTTTATCCAAGTGTGCTATCAGGCAGGCTGACCCCTCCGCCAAGCAATGAAATGGCTATAAGGCATTTGTGGGCAGCATGCCTTGGCGCAGGGGGGGCAATTGGAAACTGCCCTGCAACCGATGACGTGCGCGCAATACTAAAGCTTGCAACCCAATTCGGCGCAGACATAAAATTCTCGCACCATGTTGCAGACATCCTCTCCCCGGGGCTTCCTTTCCCCACATCTCCGCTCACATGCTATTCAAATTCGCGTGCTTCCAGGCTTGCGGTTCCGCTTGCTATGCTTTTTGGCACCAGCACCTCCATAACAGGCGCAAAAATTCCTGATTCTGCTTTAGCGCAAATAGACTCTTATGCAATGCAGCTTGATTTAAGGATAACAAAAACAAGCAACGAGCTCTCTGTACAGGGCCCTCCGACAAATGACTGGCTCGAGCTAAAAAACCGCGAAGGGCTTTACTGGGCTTCGGGCTTTATGATGGCATTTCCTTTGGCAAAGTTTGAGATGAAAATATTTATGGATGACTTTGTAGCCTCCCACCCCTCCACAAAGCTTACTATTAACACATTAGAGCTTTTTGGAATAGGGTATCAATTTGACGAGGATGCCGGCGCGCTTACGATTGCCGCGGAGCAGCAATACCCCCCAATTTACTCTGATATAGAAAACGATTACAAAACAGGCTCATATTTTCTCGGCGCGCTTGCAATGGCGGGAGACGGGCAGGTGATTCTTCCCAAGGACTCGCTTCAGCCGCAAAGAAATTTCTGGAAAATATTTGAAGAGGCAAAAATTCTCACCTTTTCTCCAGAAGGCAGTGAGGCGCAAATAAACTCCTCCTACCCCCTGCCGCTTGAGAAAGAGATAGACATTCGCCATTACCCTTCTCTTTTGCCTTTGGCAGCAGTGCTTGCCACTCAGTCATCTCATAAAATAACCAAAATAGGGCCTCTCTTTCCCGTCTCTCCAAAAACCCTCGCGCGCGCAAAATTAATTTCCACTGCCCTAAACGCGCTTGGCGCAAATTCCCATATTCAGGACTCTTATCTTTATGTGCACGCCTCTTCCCTAAAGGGCGCTTCCGTGGATTGCGGGTATGACGGAAGAGTAGCAATGGCACTTGCTTTGGCAGGATTGGTTGCAAAAGGGAAAACCTCCATAAGCGGCGCCGAAGCCGCCTCGCGCATATGCAGAAATTTCTGGTCGGATTTGAAATCAGTAGGCGCAAAAATAAGTTTTGCAAATAAATAACAAGAAACCCTTTGTTTCTGCTTAAAACACAAGATACATTTATAAACATCATCTAACACTATATCCTGTATAATCTGTGGTGTAATATATGGATGTTCTAAGAAATTATAGAGGTGTTATAGGAAACCATATTCACGCAAATAACAAAACCTTTACAGTCAGGCATTCCTACGGCAGAACAGCTTCTTCACCTCATGGTACGGGGGGCATAACCGTCCCCGAGGCATTCAAAGAATACGGCCCCTCCATAATCAAACACAAAGATTTGGATTTTCTTTCCACGAACAAGCAGATAAGTAAAGACCTCCACTATGGCAGAGTCATGCTTGAAATCTCTCCTACAATGTCAAAGCTTATGGGCGCCAATTCAGTTGAAAATGGAGAGATAGCTTCTCTTCCTCTTGGTGATATGGGGAGGGAAAATGGAAAAATATTTATAGAAGGGAGTTATGAGGGCGAAACCACCCGAATGCTTCTTTTCAGCGAAGCGCAGGCAAAGAAAATGGGCATAGACCTAAACAAGCCCGCCTTTGTGGCAATAGAAGACGGCTATAACATTGTGGATGTGCACAAGTACGGATATGCAATCGATGTTCCTGAAATAGCTCTTCCAAACCTGCGAATATACTATGGCTCTTTCTACAACGGGGCGCTAAGGCATGTTGATGGCGAGTTTTCAATCCCTGTAAAGGAAATCGCGCAAGCCTTTGATGCAGAAACCACGCGTTATTTCTATTATTTCAAGCCCGGTCCTGCCGTCCGCGAATACTCCGGCGACCCCTCAGACAATTTCCGTGTATCTTTTGGCCCCGTCGACCGGCTCTTATGGCACGGCCGTTTCGGGGTGCTGAGCGATGAGAGCTAACCGGTGCAACTCTTAGCCGGAAAATTCGCATTATTCTTTTTTCCTGAACGCGTCAATAAGCCCGTGCGCATAATTTATTGCCCCAAACGCAGTTACATAATCCTTTTTTTCCAAAAAGAATTTCGTATCCTCGCAATAGCGCGCAGCCAAATCCAGAATATGCGCATTTGAAGAAGTTTTTTTCACTTCCTTTGCATTGGCATAAAATTGCTCAATATCCGAGAGAATTCTTCTCTTTTGCCCATCTTCCCATTTTTTGTCCATATCCTCTTTCCTCTTCTTGTAATCATGCTTATAAACTTATATTTGCAATAAGATAAACCATCCTTAAATTAAAATAACAGTACTTTAGGTGAAACTTTGGGATCAAGACCGCGAAAATGGAAGAAAAAAGGGCGTATGCGCTGGAAATGGCTAAAGAAGCGAAGAAAGCGCCTCAAGCGCAAGATGAAGAGAAGGGTAGGCGAGCTGTAGGGCTAACCTTTCTTTTATGCATTTTTCTTTATCATTTTTTATTTATTTCTCTCTTATCAATAAGCTTATAAACCACCTTTTTAAACCACTAAAACCACAATATTTAAATACTTACAACACCCTATTATATTCATGAAAAAGATCCATTTCATGGCAAAAGCGCTCCCCCTAGCCCTGCTTCCCATTCTCTTCCAGGGCGCCCGCTGCCAGATTCCGGATTCCTTGCAAAAAAAGGCGCCAATCTCATACGAAAAAGCAGGCGCCTCAAACACAGTCCCTATATTGCAAAGCCCCCATCTTCTCTCAATGCCTGTTGCCTCAAATGCAAAAACTTCCTTTACCCCGGATAATTTTTCTCCAAAAGCTGAAAACATCCAACCCGCAAAAAAACAAATATTGCTTGATAGCGCCTTTGTGCAAAAGCTTCGCCTTGCCTTCCTCGGCGAGGTAAACAAACTAAGAAAAGAGGGCGGAAAAACTTCCTCTCCCAAATTAAACGGCGATTACTCTCAAACCGCCCAGGATTATGCCCAGCTTCTCTCAACCCTTCCCATGCATGAAAGAGGGCATTATGCAACAAACATACAAAAACGCCTCCGGCATTTGCAAATGCAGGAAGGCACAGACCCCTTTAGCATTCGCGAGTGCATCCATTCCCACGTTTCCTTTGCAAGCATAAGCGACACCGCCGCCATGCTTGAGGAGGCAAGAATAAGCGCAAGGGCGCTTTTCAACGCCCTTACCCGAAATAATATGGGGGAAATGGTGCGTGCCCACAGGCAAATTCTTAACGGAAATATCTCTGACGCAGGCATCGGAATATCTATTAATGCTTATATAACGCCCTTAAACGGCAGCGAAAGCGCATATTGCCTTGAATTTACAATTGTCTCAATAACAGGCAACAAAAAGAAATAAGCCAACCCTGATTCCATTTTCCGCCAGGCAAAGCACATCCCATAATTTAGCCAAGGCAATATTTTTTCCCGCTTTCCGCAGGAAAAAACAAATAATGATTGCCATAATCTTTTTTAGGCGCAAGCTTTTCCCTCCCCCTGCAGAAAAAAACGCAACTTTTTCAGAAGAGCGCCTCTGCATATATTTATATTCCTCATCTGCCCATTCGCCTATATGCAAAAGTTTGCCCAAGAAGAGCAGAAGCAGAGCGCGTTTGGAAGCATGCATCTGCAAAACGAGAACGTGATTTTGCTAAGCTTGGACGACCTTCTTTTCCTAAACAAATATTCCACGCAAAATCAATTTCAATCCTTAAGCGCCCTTGCCGGAGTAAGCAGCCAAAACACCTATTCTGAAAACGAGAGGTTTGTATCCCAATTCTCATATTCGCGCGAATATAAGCAAGAGAGCGGAGAGAACGCCCACCTAATCACAGACCAATACATAACCTTTTACCCGAAAGCGGTAACCCTCCCCTCATCTGTTATCGGTCCGCGCAAATACATCAGCAAAGCTTCAGACAAAAAAGTCATCAGCTCCTCAGTTTCAGAATTCCTAGAGAGCATAAAAGCGCAATTCGGAGGAATCAAAGAGGGAATGAGCTTTGCGGTACGGGTGCCCATAGAGCAGCCAACCACAAAAGGGCTTAACACGCAAATAAAAGAGGCATATGAGCAGGAAGTAAGGGACCAGCTTATGCTAAAATTTGGCATAACAAAAAACGTTTACATAGAAGCAAAGGCGTTTTACATAAGCTATGCAGAATTTGCAAAAAACCTCAATGAAAAATATGACAAATTCGGCTCAAAAAGAAAAACAAGCGATTCATGGCAAAATTTGCGCGATGACCTAATAACATATGGGCGAACCGCCTCAAACCAGAAGCTTGATGAAAATTTTGCGGCACAGCTAAATAAAGCAACAACATTTGAAGAATTTCAAAACACTCTCTCAAAAAGGGAAGGCAATATCCATTTTGCATACGGGCACCACAACATTTCCTCCATAAACGAGCAAATGCAAAAATACCGCACAGGGAAGGC